>JBKBTF010000003.1:31124-137280 GCA_046291395.1 Blastomonas sp.
AAAAAACAATCCCCCCCCCCCCCGGGGGGGGGGGGGGGCCCCCCCCCCCACACCCGGGGGGGGGGGGGGGGCCCCCGGACCGGGGAACTGTGAGGCTGTCATCATTGCAATTGCGCATAGCTACATTGGCCAATGCAGGCATGTCCAAACCGGCTGTCCTTATACGCTGGTGAGGCCCACCCCGGTCTGGCTGCGCCAGCCCTGCCCCTCCCGCCTGCGGGAGGGGAGAGTCTTGGTCAAGCCGCCAGCCGCAGGAACGGCACCGGGTCGGTCGAGCGCAGGATGATCGGCTTGCCGGCGCTGGCCTCGAAGATCTCGCCGTCGAGCACGACGCGGCTGCGGCTGCGATCGGAATCGATGCGGATCATGTCTTCGCGCGCCAGATGCACGCCGCGCCCGCGCCTTGTGCCGAACCGGCCCATCAGCGTGTCGATCAGCATCGTGGTAAGGCCTGCGCGGTTGTGTTCCACCGCGATGAACTTGAGATGCCCGGTCGGAGAACTGCTGCTCTCCGCCTTGCTGCCCAGCAACAGTTTCTCCAGCGTCGTCACCATCACCACGATGAAGCTGCCGTTGAGCTCGCCCTTCTGGAAATACGAGATGCGCAGCGCAGAGCGCGTGATCGGAAGGAACTTGGCGGTGAGGCCGAACAGCATGGTGAACAGCCCGGCGATCGCCGCGATGAAATGGCTCACCGAATTGGGCAGGCCCAGAGGATAGATCTTCTGGCGGCAGTACAGGATGATCTCGGCAAGGCCAGCGCCGCCCATGAACATGCCCAGCACCGGACGGCCATCCTCGCCATCGGTCAGCGCGATCAGCTGGCGCACCACGATATGGCTTTCCAGATCGTTGCGCGCGATCTCGACGATGCGGTCGAGCGTCGCGATAGGCTTGCCGCTGGCTCCCAGATCGAGCGCGATCAGGTTGGTCTTGCCGTTGGGCAGCACCGCGACCGGTGGCGGGTTCTTGCCGAAAGGACTGCCATGATACAGCTCGGTCAGCGTCGCCTGCACCGTCCCGTCGCCGCCGTTGATCACCAGCACCTTGGGCTTGACCAAGGCGATGGCACGCAAGGCATCGGCGATCTGGTGGACCTCTTCGACCTCGTAATGGAAAATGTCCGGGTTGCGCGCGCAGTAATCGCGCACCGCCGGCAACAGCGCCTTGTTGCCGGTGGAACGCGGATTGGAAATGAGCGCAACAAGGGTCATCTAGGTTTATCCTATCGGCTTGATCGTCATGCCCTGGCGATAGTTCAACACCACCTGGATACGCGTTACGCCGGAACCGACCCGGATAGCGGTCTTGTCTGCAGAGGGCTTGAGGCTGAGCAGCGAAAGCGTGGGGTTGTTCGAGAAACCGCCGCCGTCGTTCCAGCCGGACTTGCCGCTGCCATCGACGTCGTGGCGCACCGCGATGCCATAGGCACCCGCTTGGGGAAGCGGGACGCAGAAGGTCATCTTGCCGCCGCGGGGCGACACGGGCGCGTCGATGCGGTTGATCCAAGCGCCCTTTTCCAGCCAGCTGCCCTTGGTGGCAGGATAGGCCTGCACCCGCACCCGGCCGGTATCGGCCTTGAACCCGCTCACTTCGACATGCACCGCAGGGCCGGTCGCACCGGCGCCACATTTGCGCATGTCGTTCGAAATTTCCTGCCGCTGCGCGCTGGCCACAGGCACGGACGCTGCAAAGGCGATGCCGCCTGCAGCCACGAAGGTCAATGATTTTGCCGCAATTTTGAACATGACGTAATCAATCCCAGAAGCTATAGCCGGTCCGCTCCGGATGGCGCGGTTTGGCTGATGAGCCCCCTTTACCCGCCTGCTTATGGGAAGCGTTTGCGGCCAAATCATGGTGACAGGGCGACAATAAGTTGAAATTTATAACCGCCACAGACGTTTACATCGGTCGCCTTGTGTTCTTTCCGCTGGTCGGCACTCTGGTCATCGCCGCCATGCTGCTGGTGCTCGACAAGATGCTGCGGCTGTTCGATTTTGTCGCGGCGCAGGGTGGCCCGGTCAGCGTCGTTTGGCGGATGCTGGCCAACCTCATTCCTGAATATCTCTCGCTCGGCATCCCTATCGGGCTGCTGCTGGGCATATTGCTCGCCTTCCGCAAGCTCGCCCTGTCGTCGGAGCTCGACGTGTTTCGCGCGGTGGGGCTGAGCTATACCCGGCTGCTGCGCGTGCCTTACATATTCGCCGTCGCGCTGATGCTGATCAACCTGGCGCTGGTCGGATATATCCAGCCCCAGGCGCGCTATGCCTATGAGGAACTGGGCTTCGAACTGCGCTCGGGCGCGCTGGGCGCATCGATCAAGGTCGGCGAATTCACCCAGCTGGGCGATCGCATGACGATGCGGATCGAGCAGAGCCGCGACACCGGGCGCGAACTCTACGGCATTTTCGTGCGCGCCGAGGCCCGGTCGGGCACCTCGCTGGCGGTGAGCGCCGAGCAGGGCAAGTTCCTGGCAACAGACGATCCCAACACCATCATCCTGCGGCTGACCAATGGCACGCTGATTCACGATTCGCCCGATTACGAGACGCCGCGCGTGCTCACCTTCTCCAACCACGACTTGCCGATCGACCTGCCCAAGATCGAGTCCTTCCGCGGTCGCGGCGGCGGCAAGGACCGCGAATACACGATTCCAGAGCTGGTCCGCATCGGCGGCGATGCCAGCATTCCCAAGCAGCAGCGCAACCAGACCCGCGCCAATTTCCACTTCCGCATGGTCGAGGTGGTGATGATGATGCTGATGCCGCTGCTGGCGCTGGCGCTGGCGATCCCGCCCAAGCGCTCGACATCGGCGCTGGGCGTGTTCCTGTCGATCGTGATGATCGTGACCTATCACAAGATCAACGAATATGGCGAAGATGTGGGCGCGCTGGGGCTGGTCGATCCGATCATCGCCCTGTGGCTGCCCTTCTCGCTGTTTGCCGCGCTGATCGGATGGATGTATTATCAGGTCGCCTTCGTTCCGGGCGGTCAGCCGATCGGCACGCTGGAAAAGCTGTTCGCCAAATCGGGCACAGCAATCCGCGGGCTGTTCAGCTTCGGCCGCAAGCGGCCCTTCCAGGAATAGAGCCGGGTCATGCAGATGGAATTCTTCCCCTCGCGGACCGTGGCCGTCTATATGGCGCGCAAGTTCCTCACCAGCATCCTGGCGGTGGCGGCTTTGCTGTTCCTGGTGCTGCAATCGCTCGATCTGCTTGGGGAAAGCGGCAAGATTCTCGCTTATCCCGGCAACGGACAGGCACAGCTTCTGACCTATATCAGCTTGCGCGCACCGCAGATCATCGATCTGGTGCTGCCGTTCTCGGTGCTGCTGGCGACGATCATCACGCTGGCGACGCTCAACCAGAACAGCGAAGTGGTGGCGATGAAGGCGTCGGGGCTTTCGGCGCATCAGGTGCTCGCCCCGCTGCTGATCGCGGCGCTGGGCGTATCGGCGATCACCTTCGTGTTTTCCGAACGAATCCTCAGCCGCGCAACCGCGACGCTGAGCGCCTGGGAACAGGCCGAGTTCGGTCCGATCCCGCGCGATTCCAACGTCAAGGCTAACATCTGGGTGCGCGATGGCGACAACATCATCCAGGCCGATACGGTCGAGGGCACCGGCGCTGCGACAAGGCTGACCGGGATCACCGTCTATGCCCGCGACAAGCAAGGTGGCCTGGCTCGCATCGTCACTGCAACCCAGGGCGTGTATACCGGCAGCGGCTGGCAGTTGACCGACGCCAGCCAGTTCGATGTCGGCACCGGCCAGAGGCAGACGCTGGGCAACATCACCACCGCAGGCGGCGTGCGGCCCGACCAGTTCACCTTGAGCAAGGTCAATCCCGAGGGGCTGTCGTTCCTGCAGTTGCGGTCGGCGATCAAGGAACTGAAGGAAGCGGGGCGCCCCACCGCCTCGCTCGAATCGAACCTGTGGCACAAGCTTTCCGGCCCGCTCTCGGCGCTGCTGATGCCGCTGCTGGGCGCGGTGGCCGCGTTCGGCCTTGCCCGCTCGGGTCAGTTGTTTGTGCGCGCGGTGATCGGCATGGGTCTGGGATTTACCTATTTCGTCGCCGATAATTTCGCGCTGGCGATGGGCAATCTGGGTGCCTACCCGCCGTTCCTCGCCGCATGGTCGCCGTTCCTGCTGTTCCTGCTGGTCGGGGAAACCGTGCTGATCCGCACCGAGGAATAGGCCGCAATCGTGGCCCCACATCCTGCGGACCCTGCCCAGCCCCCCGCCGCCCCGATCGCCAGCCCGAGCGAACCGCCCGCAATCGTTCCGGCAGTCAGCCGTGCCGATGTTGCCAGCGGCGCCGCGCTGACCGGGCTTGCGCGGATGGGCGCGGTGATCGAAATCATTACCCAGCCCGCCTTTGTGTGGATGTTCGGGCTCGCGACCTATGGCACCTATATCGTGCTGTGGGCCGCAGTGAACCTGCTGGCCACTCTGACCACCCTGTCGCTGGCGCAGGGGCTGCAACGATCGGTTCCGGCGGCAGCGAGCCGCGAGGCGGAACATGGCGCAGTGCGCTATGCGCTGCTGGTGACGGTGATCCCCTCAGCCCTGCTGGCGCTGGCGGTCTCTCTTGCCGCACCATGGATCGCGCCAGCCTTCGCCGCCGAACCAGCGGTGCGGACGGTGCTGCCGCAGCTGATCGCCTTGTTCATCTGGACACTGCCGCTGACCGTAGCGCTGGAGATCGCAACCGCTGCCGCGCGCGCCAAGCGCGCCTTCGGCCCCGAAATCCGGTTGCGCATCTTCTGGGAGCAGATCGCGCGGCTGATCGTCGCGGTCGCGCTGTATGCGCTGGGCGTGCGGCTGTTCGGCCTGTTCATCGCGCATATCGCGTCGCTGGCGATCACCGCCTGGCTGTCGCTGCGGCTGCTCGGCCGCTATTACGACCTCGGCTTGCTGTGGCGCGCACCGATGCCCAAACTCTTGCGCCGCGATACGCTCAAGAGCGGACTGGCGACAATGCCGCCCAACCTGGCCCGCCGTGCCTTTAACGATCTGCCCCCGGTGCTGCTGGGCCTTGCGCTCAGCGGCACCGGCGGCGCGGTGGCGGCAGGGCTGTTCGGCATCGCGCGCAAGATCGCCTCGGTCCCGCTGATCGTGCGCCAGACCTTCCTTTATGTCCTCGCCCCGCTGAGCGCCGCGCAAGGGGCTGCAGACCCGGCCGAGATCGCGCCTCTGTACCGCTTTGCCAACCGGCTGGCGGCGATCATCGTGTTGCCCCTGACCGGAGTGATGATCGCAGGCGGTGATGCGCTGCTGCTATTGTTTTCACCAGAAGCTGCCGCGGCGCTGCCGGTGCTAGTGGTGCTGCTGGTCGGCCGGGCGGGCGAGACGATCCTGGGCGCGGCGACCCCGATCGTCGAAATGACCGGCCATCGCATGTTGCCGCTGGCCAATTCGCTGGCGGGGATCGGCATCGCCGCGCTTGTCGGCTGGCTGGCGGTGCCGGCTTGGGGCGCAACCGGCATGGCGCTGGCGGTGAGTGCGGGCGTGATCGTATCGAGCTGGGCAGCGGTGGCCGAATTGTGGTGGAGCGACCGGCTGGGCCCGTTCGACAGCCATTTTCTGCGGGCGCTCGCCTCCGGCATCGCAGGCTTGGGGGCGCTGTGGCTGGTGGGCATCGCGCTGCACGACATCCCGATCGCCGCGCGCGCCGGGGTGCAGTTCGCGATGTTCCTGCCTCTCGTATGGCTGGGGCTGAAGCTGGGGCTGGACGCGGAAGACAAGGCGGCGCTGGGCAAGGCGCGGCACACCTTGCGGATTTGAACGGCACAGCTTTCGCGCCATCAGCACTGATTGCTCCTGCAACCAAAGCCCGCTAGACCCGTCCACACCAGACCGCTCGCCAAAGCGCGGCACTTGAGGAGCCTGATACCGGTGATCGCCAACACGTCCATGGACCAGTTCGCACAGTTCGACAATCTGGTCGCCATGTTCTTTGCCCGTGCCGACGAACTGGGCGAACGGCCGTTCCTTTGGGCCAAGCGTGGCGGGATATGGACCTCGATCAGCTGGCGGGAGACAGCGGGCCAGGTCGCCGAGCTCGCGCATGCGCTCAAGGACATGGGGCTGGCGCGGGGCGACCGGGTGATGCTGGTCAGCGAGAACCGGCCCGAATGGTGCATCGCCGATCTTGCGATCATGGCGGCGGGATGCGTCACCGTGCCGACCTACACCACCAATACCGAGCGCGACCACCAGCATATCCTCGACAATTCGGGCGCGCGCGCGGTGATTGTCTCAAACGCCAAGCTGGCGCGAACGCTGCTTCCTGCGGTTCTGCGCGCTGGCAATGCCTGGCACGTGATCGGGATGGAGCCGATGAAGGTCGGCCAGGCCAGCCGCTTCCGCACGCACAGTTGGGCCGATCTGGTCACAGGCGACGCCGTGCGCCAGGCTGCGCTGATGGTGGAGGTGCGCGCGGATGCCGCGCGGCTGACCCGCAACGATACCGCCTGCCTGATCTACACCAGCGGCACTGGCGGCGCCCCGCGCGGGGTGATGCAGCACCATGGCGCGATCCTGCACAATGTCGCCGGCCCCACCCGCGTGATTGCCGAGGATTTCGGATGGGACGACGAGGTGTTCCTCTCGTTCCTGCCGCTGTCCCACGCCTATGAACACAGCGCCGGGCAGTTCTTTCCGATCGGCCTTGGCGCGCAGATCTATTATTCCGAAGGGCTGGAGAAACTAGCCAGCAACATCGAGGAAGTGCGCCCGACGATCATGGTCGTGGTACCGCGCCTGTTCGAGGTGCTGCGCGCGCGCATCCTCAAGCAGATACAGAAGCAGGGCAAGGTCGCCAACTTCCTGTTCGACCGCGCGATGAACCTGGGCCAGAAGCAGCTCGACGGCAGAAGTGGGGTGATCGACAAGCCGATGGACTTCATCCTGTCGAAAAGCCTGCGCCCCAAGATCCAGGCGCGCTTCGGCGGGCGAATCAAGGCGATGGTTTCGGGCGGAGCGCCGCTCAATCCCGAGATCGGCGTGTTCTTCCACGCGCTCGGCCTTACTTTGCTGCAGGGCTATGGGCAAACCGAGGCCGCGCCGATCATCGCCTGCAATCGGCCCAGGACCGGGCTCAAGATGGACACGGTGGGCCCGCCGCTCGCCGATACCGAAGTGCGCATCGCCGAGGATGGCGAGATTCTGGTGCGCGGCGAACTGGTGATGCATGGATACTGGCAGAACCCCGAAGAGACGTCACGCGTGCTCAAGGACGGCTGGCTGCACACCGGCGATATCGGCCATATCGACGAGGCAGGCCGCATCGCGATCACCGACCGCAAGAAGGACCTGATCGTCAACGACAAGGGCGACAACGTTTCCCCGCAAAAGGTCGAGGGCATGCTGACGCTTCAGCCGGAAATCCATCAGGCGATGGTGATGGGCGACCGCCGGCCCTATCTGGTCGGGCTGGTGGTGCCGGACCCCGAATGGGCGATGGAATGGGCCTCCAGCCACGACGAGAAGGTCGATTTCGCCGCGCTGCAGGCCAATCCGGCGTTCAAGGCCGCGGTGCGCGCGGCGCTCGACCGGGTCAATGCCGACTTGTCGGTGATAGAGAAGGTGCGCCAGTTCGCCTTTGCTGACGAACCCTTCTCGATCGAGAATGGCGAGATGACCCCCTCGATGAAAATCCGCCGCCACGTCATCCGCGGTCGCTATCAGGACCGGCTCGACAGCCTCTACAAGGCGTGATGCTCACCGGCAGCGAAAGCCCGATTGCACCAGTGCGGCAACTTTGATAATCGGCAGAGCCATGATCAAGCCCCCTGAAACCGTCCGTACCAACACCCCCCGCGTCGCCTGCGATGGCGCGAGCGAGATTCGCGGCGGTGCAGCCCTTGGCCACCCGCGCGTGTGGCTGCAGATCGACGAGAAGGGCTATGTCGAATGCGGCTATTGCGACCGGCGTTTCGTGCTGATCGGCGGCCCTGCGGACGTGCAGGAAGCCGCCTGACCGTCGGCTTCACGCGAATTTCCTTGCTATCGGGCGCACTTGCCGCCATATGGCCCACCAAGCAGCGCGCCTAGGCACGGGAATCCTTCCCGGCGCCCCTTACGAACCGGCAGCGTGAACGTCGATCTGTCGCGATCCCGTCCTGGGATCAGACACAGGTCCGAATGGCCGGGTCATGAAACCCCGCTGCTTGATCCAAACATCCCAATTCACGCGGGGCGTTTTCCTGAAGTTCCTGGACCTCCAGGCGCTTCTGAACCCCGCAATGCGCGCGCCGCCCGTTTGAGGCGCGGCCAGCGCCTTGCTCTGTATAGAGTACACTTATGTCTTTTTTCCATGAACTTGGCCTTGCCGACCCGATCCTCCGCGCGCTCGACGCCAAGGGTTACGATACCCCGACGCCAATCCAGAAGGACGCCATCCCCGCATTGTTGCAGGGCCGCGATCTGCTCGGCATCGCGCAGACCGGAACCGGCAAGACCGCAGCCTTCTCGCTGCCTTCGCTGCATCATCTCGCCAAGGAAACCAAGGGCCGCACCCACAAGGGCGTGCGCATGCTGGTCCTTTCGCCGACCCGCGAACTGGCCGCACAGATTGCCGAGAACATCCGCGAATATGCGCGCTTCCTCAACCTGTCGGTCAACTGCATCTTCGGCGGCGTGCCGATCTTCCAGCAGAAGAAGAAACTGGCTCCGGGCACCGATGTTCTCGTCGCAACGCCGGGCCGTCTGCTCGACCTGATCGAGCAGCGCGCGGTGACGCTCGAGAATGTCGAGATCTTCGTGCTCGACGAAGCCGACCAGATGATGGATCTGGGCTTTATCGTTCCCTTGAAGCGCATCGCATCGATGCTGCCCAAGAACCGCCAGAGCCTGTTCTTCTCCGCCACCATGCCCAAGGCGATTGCCGAGCTGGGTGCCCGGTTCCTGAACAACCCCGTGCGCGTCGAAGTCGCCCCGCAGGCGACGACGGCCGAACGGGTCGAGCAGTATGTCACCTTCGTCAGCCAGAGCGAGAAGCAGGCGCTGCTCACGCTCAAGATCCAGGAAATCAAGCCTGAGCGCACGCTCGTCTTCACCCGCACCAAGCACGGTGCGGACAAGGTGGTGCGCGCGCTGGCAGGTGCCGGAATCCGCTCCGCCGCGATCCATGGCAACAAGAGCCAGGGCCAGCGCACCGCGGCGCTGAAAGCGTTCAAGGATAACGAGATCAAGGTGCTGATCGCGACCGACATCGCGGCGCGCGGCATCGACATCACCGGTGTCAGCCATGTGTTCAACTATGACCTGCCCAATGTGGCAGAGCAGTATGTCCACCGCATCGGCCGCACCGCGCGTAACGGCGCGGACGGTATCGCCATCGCCTTCGTCAGCGGTGACGAGCGCGGCCTGCTCAAGGACATCGAGCGCCTCACCAAGGTGAAGCCGGTTCCGATGCCCTTGCCCAAGGGCTTCAGCGAAGCCGCAGCGCAGCTTCCACCCCCGGCCAAGGCGCCCGTCAATTCGGGCGGCGGCGGTCGTGGTGGCGAACGCGGCAGTGGCGCCCCCGGTGGCCGCAACTACGGCCCCAAGCGTGACGGCGATCGTCGTCGCGCTGGCGGCGGCGGCCGTCCCGGTGGCGGCGGTGGCCGTTCGGGTGGCGGTGGTCGTCCCGGTGGCGGTGGCGGCGGCGGTGCCCGTGTCGGCGGCGTCGGCGCGCACAAGGACAGCGTCAAGCGGATTGGCTGATCGGATCAGGCCCTGAAACCCTCCCCGAGACAAGCTCGGGGAGGTTTTTTTATGCTTACGCCCCGCTTGCCCGGAACAGCATCGCATCGCCGTTCATGCAATAGCGCTTGCCGGTGGGCCTGGGACCGTCATCGAAGACATGGCCCAGATGCCCGCCGCACCGCCGGCAGTGCACTTCGACCCGTGCATAGCCGAGCAGCCGGTCGGTGCTGGTGCCCACCGCGTTGGGCAGCGGCGCATAGAAGCTGGGCCAGCCGGTGCCGCTGTCGAACTTGGTCCTGGATGAAAACAAGGGCAGCCTGCAGCCTGCGCAGATGAAGGTTCCGGCGCGCTTTTCCTTGTCGAGCGGGCTCGAGAACGGCCGTTCGGTGCCTTCATTACGCAGCACGTAATATTGGTCTGCGCTGAGCGTACGCTTCCATTCGGCGTCGGTCCTGGTGATCTCGAACTTGCCCTTCGGCCGCGCGCTCGCCCCACCCAGCGAGAACGATCCCAGCCCGAACAGCCCGAGGCCTGCCGCGCCGATCAGCCCGCGTTCGAAGAATGTGCGCCTGTCCATATCATCATCCCGCAACCCGTGTCCCGGCCGGTTCGGGCGGGATACGCTTCCAGTTACGTGGGGACGCCGCGCGCAGCTTCAATATTTGCTCAACTGCACCTGCATCGAGCGATAGCCGTGAACGAAGCACGCGCGCACCCTTTCGGGCTCGGCCAGAACGTTGACCCGCATCCGGCGCTTGGCCATTTCCTCGAGCAGGATCGCGATCTGCAGCTCGGCGAGCCTGGCCCCGACACAGCGGTGGATGCCATAGCCGAACGCCAGGTGCCGCCGCGCATTCTCGCGATCAACGATGATGCTGTCGGCATCCTCGAACACGCTCTCGTCGCGGTTGCCCGAGATATACCACAGCGCCAGCTTGTCGCCCTTCTTGATCTGCTTGCCGAACAGATCGTAATCGGCCGTCGCGGTACGGCGCATATGCGCCAGCGGCGTCTGCCAGCGGATGATCTCCTGCACCGCATTGGGGATCAGAGCGGGGTTCTGCTCGAGCTTTTCGCGCTGCTCGGGGAACTGGTGCAGACCATAAGCCAGACCCGACATAGAGTTGCGCGTGGTGTCGTTGCCGCCGACGATCAGCAGGATGAGGTTCCCCATGAACTCGAACTCGTCCATCTCGCGCATCGCGTCGGAATGGATCATCATCGAGATCAGGTCCGGCGTCGGCTCCTTGTCGATCTTGGCGTCCCACAGGTTCTTGAAATAGGCGCCCATCTCATAAAGGTGCTTGAGCCGCTCCTGACGCGATTCCTCGTCATGCGCGAGCTCGATGTCTCCGGCCCAGTCGGACCATTCGGTCAGCTTGCGCCGGTCTTCCCATGGAAAATCGAACAGGATGGCGAGCATCTGCGTGGTCAGCTCGATCGACACCTTGTCGACCCAGTCAAACGGCTGGTCCCAGGGCAGAGTGTCGAGCAATTCGGAGGTGCGCGCGCGGATATCGTCCGCCATGCGCTTGATCTCGGTTGGGGTAAAGGCGGGCGCCACGGTGCGTCGCTGGCCGGTGTGCTTGGGCCGGTCCATCGCGATGAACATAGGCATCACCAGATCGGTGCCGTCCTCGATCCGGTCTGCCAGCGTGATGCCGCCATATTCGTAGGATGACGAGAATATCTCGGGCAACGCCTCGACATGCTGGATCGCCTTGTGACTGCAGACGTTCCAGAAATCGCCGAACGCACCGCCCTGGGTCCAGTGGATCGGATCGTGGGCGCGCAACCGCGCGAAGGGCTCCTGCCAGCGGTCCTCGACATAATAAGCGGCATCGCTCATGTCATAGGTCAGGTCGGCGCCGGGGTCTTTCAAAACGGTGGCCATGGCTCTCTCCTTGCGTGACGCAAAACGTCCGGGATGCGTTTCTCCCGGGGGTGCCACCTGTCGGCGGTCTGTGGGTAAAGTCTCACCTTACTGACAGTTTTGTCAATACAGTTTCGAACTGCATCCGGAACCGGGGCGACTGGCGGACCCTGCGGTGCGGCGATCTGCAAACGCCGCGCACAAAAAAATGGCCGGGATGTTGCCATCCCGGCCTTGAGTTGTCAGTTCGCAGGAGGAACCTCTGGAGGTCTGTGGCGCGGCTAGCGGCTCCCGTCACAGACCAAACTTTGAAAACTCAGTAATTATAAGCCCGTTCGCCATGCTCGCCGAGGTCGAGGCCTTCGCGCTCCACTTCTTCGGAGACCCGCAGTCCGGTCAGCAACTTGGCGACATAGAAGGCGATGGCGGCAGCGACAGCGGCCCAGACCACGGCGATGCCGACGGCCTGGATCTGGATGACCAGCTGGCCGCCCAGATCGTAATCGTCCGCGCCGGGGCCACCCAGAGCGGGCAGCATGGTGACGGCGGTGCCGATCGATCCGATGATGCCGCCGATGCCGTGAATGCCGAACGCGTCGAGCGAGTCGTCAAGTGCGAGCTTGGGCTTGATCGAGACCACGAACCAGGCACAGACGATCGCCGCGATGGCACCCAGCAGGATGGCACCGAACGGGCCGCTGTTGCCGGCTGCCGGGGTCACCGCGACCAGACCTGCAATGGCTCCCGAACACGCGCCGAGCAGCGAACCCTTGTGGCCCATGACCCGCTCGGTCAGCATCCAGAACAGCACGCCGGCAGCGGTGGCGACGAAGGTGTTGATCAGCGCAAGGCCCGCCGAGCCATTGGCTTCGAGCGCGGAGCCCGCGTTGAAGCCGAACCAGCCCACCCACAGCAAACCGGTGCCGATCAGGGTCATGGTCAGCGAGTGCGGCGCCATGGTGTCCTTCTTGTAGCCGAGGCGCGGACCGATGATCATCGCACCGATCAGAGCCGAGACACCGGCATTGATGTGCACCACGGTGCCGCCAGCAAAATCGAGAGCGCCCATTTCGAAGATCAGGCCGCCGGTTGCCCAGACCATATGCGCGATCGGGAAATAGCCGATGGTGAGCCAGACCGCGGCAAAGATCATCAGCGCCGAGAATTTCATGCGCTCGACAAGGCCGCCCACCACCAGCGCCACGGTGATCGCGGCAAAGGTCATCTGGAAGGCGATGAACACATATTCGGGGATCAAGAAGCCGTCCGAGAAGGTCGCGGCGGTCGAGTCGGCGTTGGTGTTGGCGAGGAACAGGTTGCCCCAGCTCACGAACGCATTGCCTTCCGGTCCGAATGCGGTCGAATAGCCGTAGATCACCCAGATGATCATCGCGAGGCTGGCCACCGCGAGGATCTGCGTCAGCACCGAAAGCATGTTCTTGGTGCGGACCAGACCGCCATAAAACAGCGCGAGGCCGGGAACGATCATCGCCATCACCAGCACCGTCGCCATCATCATCCAGGCGGTATCGCCCTTGTCGACGACGGCCGCGACTTCAGCAGCGGCCTCGGCGACCGGAGTCGCTGCCTCGGCAACCTCTTCGGCAACTTCCTGCGCCCATGCCTGGGCCGATACGATCAGTGAAAGCGCGCCCGTCCCGAGAGCGGCGCCAATCTTGTGCAAAGGTTTCATCATTCCCCTATCCCCCTTACAGTGCCGTGTCGCCGGTCTCGCCGGTGCGGATGCGCGTGGCCGCCGCGAGGTCGAGAACGAAGATCTTGCCGTCACCGATGGAATCCGTGTTTGCGGCCGCCTGGATGGTTTCCACCACCTGCGCTGCGATGTCGTCGCTGGCTGCGATCTCAATCTTGAGCTTGGGCACCATGTTGGTGGTGTATTCCGCGCCGCGATAGATTTCGGTCTGGCCCTTCTGACGGCCGAAACCCTTGACCTCGGTCACGGTCATGCCCGCGATCCCGAGCGTGGTGAGGGCTTCGCGCACCTCGTCCAGCCGGAACGGTTTGATTATGGCAATGATGAATTTCATTACGCCCCCTTTTGTAATTTTGTTGCGAAGCTGTGCCTCGTCACCACCCGAAAGCTACGCAAGCGGCGTGCCAAGTGCGGCAGTTCGGGGAATCCTAATGAATCGCTAACATCGCGCAGGGGTAATCAGTCTAAAATTTGTGCACCTGCGAACAGGTGTTCAAATTTTAGGCAGGCGGATTGCTGCATCTGCACAAAAATGGGGCGGGAAGGACCGAGGCGCTCAGGCCTCGTTGGTATGCTCCAGCAGAGCACGGGCGCGCGCGGCATCTTCAGGGAGCACCATCAACCGCGCCGGGGTCATGAACCCCAGGCCCAGCCCCGCCATGCCGCCATCGAAGATATGCGCCTCTATGCCCTGCGCGCCCAGCGTCAGCCGGGCCATCTCCGCCTCGATACGGTCGGCATATTCGGCAATGGCTTTAAGGCTCATTCCCGTTCAGCCGTCCACATCGGTGAAATAGCGCGTGGTGGGCGTGACAGGCAAACCATCGATCGAGCGGGTGCTGCTGGCAACTTCGGCAAGCCAGGCCTGGGGCTCGCTCTGGCGGTGCGCCTTTTTCAGCGTCTGGCGTTCGCGGTCGAACTGCATCACCGGGACGCCCCAGCCGCAACTGGTCTGCACGCTGTCGACCGCGATGTCGAAGATCTGGCGGGTGCCGGGAAGGATCGTGAAATGCCGGGCGAGCTGCTCCCACTCGGCATCCTGCGGCAGCACCGGGCGCCCCCGGCCATAGATGCGCAGGAACAGCGCCGGGTTCTCGAACGCGCAGAACATGATGGTGATGCGGCCATCGGCAACGAGATGCGCGTGGGTCTCGTTGCCCGATCCGGCCAGATCGAGATAGCCGACGCGCGAGGGCGAAAACGCCCGAAACGAGTCATAGCCCTTGGGACTGAGGTTGATGCGCGCCTCGTCCGCAGCGGTTGCCACGAAGTAGACCGGCTGGCGGCTGATGAAGGCCATGTGTTTGTCGCTGAGGGCATTGCTGAATTCCATGGCGGCAGTGTGGGCGATGATGCGCTGCCGCGCAAGTGCGTGCCCCCTTCCCCCGCTCCACAAAAGCCTTTACCGGAAGATCGCATGACATCTGCTCCTGCTGCCGCGAACCCCGGCATTCCCCGCTCACTTTATGTGCTCTCCGTCTTTTATGGCGGCATGGTGTGCCTGGCAGGTGTGCTGGGCAACAAGCAGGTGTCGATCGGCCCGCTGGCGGTTGAAGCCGGCATCTTCGCGTTTCTGCTGCTGGTCGTGGTGTCGAGCGCAATCGCCGAGCTGCACGGCCGCGATACCGCCAACAGCCTGGTCAAGTTCGGCTTCGTGCCGCTGCTGTTCGCCATGGCGCTGTCGTGGATCGTCTACGCCTTGCCCGCCTCGTCCGAAATGGCGCCCGAAAATGCCGCTGCGATCCAGCTTATCCTCGGTGCCACGGGGCGCATCTGGGCGGCGGGCGTGTGCGCCTATGGCGTCTCGCAGTTCCTCAACGTCTATATCTTCTCCCGGCTGCAGAATATGCCGGGCCGCTGGCTGGCGGTGCGCGGGGTGATCGCATCGGCCCTGTCGCAGATCGTCGATACGCTGATCTTCGTCACCATAGCCTTTTACGGCGTGTTCCCGATCGGCCAGCTGCTGGTCGGTCAGATGGTCGCCAAGGTGGCGCTGTCTGTGGCGCTGGTGCCGTTCCTGATTGTGTTCTTCGTCCGGCTGGGCAAAAGGCTCGACGCATGAGCGATCACCAGACCCCCGGCCTCGACCACATCCACGATCCCGCCTTGCTCGCCAAGGCGGAGACCCTCACCGAAGCATTGCCCTTCATGCAGCGCTATGCCGGCAAGAGCTTCGTGGTCAAATATGGCGGCCACGCGATGGGCGACCCCGAGCTGGCGCGCGACTTTGCCGAGGACATCGTGCTGTTGAAGGCGGTGGGGATCAACCCTGTCGTCGTGCACGGCGGCGGCCCGCAGATCGGCGCGATGCTCAAGCGCGTCGGCGTGCAGTCGCAGTTCGTCGACGGCCTGCGCGTCACCGACCAGGAAACCGCCAACATCGCCGAGATGGTGCTGGGTGCGATCAACAAGGAGCTGGTCACCTGGATCGCGGCCGCCGGCGGCAAGGCGATCGGCATCAGCGGCAAGGACGCGAACTTTGTCCGCGCGAGCAAGGTGGAGCGCACCGTGCGCGACCCCGACAGCAACATCGAACGCGCGATCGACCTTGGCTTTGTCGGCGAACCCGAAGTGATCGACTGCACCGTGCTCAAGACCATTTCCGATGCCGGGATGATCCCGGTGGTCTCGCCGATCGGCGTCGGCGCCGACGGGCAGACCTACAACATCAACGCCGACACCATGGCTGGCGCTGTGGCGGCGGCGCTGGGCGCATCGCGGCTGTTCCTGCTCACCGATGTCGCAGGCGTGCTCGACAAGGCGAAGAGGCTGCTGTCCGATCTCACGCCCGCAGATGTCGCCGCCTTGCGCGCCGATGGCACGATCAGCGGAGGCATGATTCCCAAGCTGGAGACCTGCGTCCATGCGGTCGAACAGGGGGTCGATGCGGCCGTTGTTCTGGATGGACGGGTCCCGCATGCCATGTTGCTCGAAATCTTCACCTCGCGCGGCGCCGGAACGCTTATCCGCGTCTGAACACGGGTGGCTGCGGCCCCCGAAGCGTTTTAGTCTTGTAATACACCTTGTCCGGTTCTAGATATCGGGCGAACCGATTGTGAGAGACCCATGCAGATCCTGCTCGAAATTCTGGATATCGTTCTGACCGTGGTGACGTGGTTCATCATCATCCAGATCGTGCTGTCGTGGCTGATCGCGTTCAATGTGATCAGCACGCAGAATGATCTGGTGCGCCAGATGGTCGAATCGCTGCACCGGATCACCGAGCCTTTGTACCGCCCGGTGCGCAAGATCATGCCCGATCTCGGCATGATCGATCTGGCGCCGATGGTGGTCCTGCTGGCGATCATGATCATCAAGAACTCGATCATCCCGCGCCTGTGGGTGCAGTTCGCCTGATCAGCCTTGTCACGCGCTCGGCTGTGGCAATGATCCGCATTTGACGGTAGAGCGGCGGGCATGACAGCCCGTATCATAGCCAAAACCATCGACGGCAAGGCCTTCGCGGCCGGTTTGCGCGCGCGCCTTGCGGGGCTTGTTCCCGATTTTGTGCGCCACACCGGCCGCGCGCCCGGGCTGGCCGTGGTGCTGGTCGGCGAGGACCCGGCGAGCCAGGTCTATGTCCGCTCCAAGCACAAGGCGACGGTCGAGGCCGGCATGCTCAGCTTCGAGCACCGCCTGCCCGCCGGCACCAGCCAGCAGACGCTGCTCGATCTGGTGGCCAGGCTCAATGCGGACGAAGCGGTCGACGGCATCCTGGTGCAGTTGCCGCTTCCCGATGATATCGACGACAAGGCGGTGCTCGCAAGCATCGACCCCGCCAAGGATGTCGATGGCTTCCATGTCGTCAATGCCGGCAAGCTTGCGGTGGGCGAAGAGGCTTTGGTCCCCTGCACGCCTCTGGGGTCGCTGATGCTGCTGCAGGACACCCTGGGCGACTTGTCCGGCCAGCATGCGGTGGTGATCGGCCGCTCGAACATCGTCGGTAAGCCGATGGCGCAACTTCTGCTCCAGCAGAGCTGCACCGTCACCATCGCGCACAGCCGGACCAAGGATCTGCCCGCGATCGTGCGGCTGGCCGATATCGTCGTTGCCGCCGTGGGTCGGCCTGAAATGGTGCGCGGCGACTGGATCAAGCCGGGGGCATGCGTCATCGACGTCGGTATCAACCGCGTGCCGGGCAGCGAACCGGGCAAGACGAAGCTGGTCGGCGATTGCGCCTATGAAGAATGCGCCGCCGTTGCAGGTGCGATCACCCCGGTGCCGGGCGGGGTCGGCCCGATGACCATCGCCTGCCTGCTGCGCAACACGCTGGTTGCTGCCCATCGCCGCGCAGGGCTGACCGCGCCGGAAGGACTGTGATGGCCAGCACCTTGCACCTTTCCAGATTCCTCCCCTTCAAGGGCAGGGGGACCGTTCGCGCAGCGAATGGTGGAGGGGCAGCGGGATCGCGCCTTGCCTTGATCCCTGGCACCCGGACGCTTCCCCTCCACCCCGATGCTGCGCATCGCGGTCCCCCTCCCCGTTTCGGGAAGGATTTGAAGCGATTGGTGAGCTGCGTCCTCCTCGCCGCTACCCTCGCCACCCCGCTCGCCGCCTCCGCCCAGCAGGGTCCGCCGCCGCGCGGCGACCGGCGCGAACCACCGCCGCGGCCACCGGGGCAGTCCTACGCCAATTCCAGCGCCATTCTGGTCGCCGAGATCGCGTTCGCGCGACTGGCGCAGGAAAAGGGCCAGTGGACCGCGTTCCGCCAGACCGCTGCCGACGATGCAGTGATGTTCGTGGATCAGCCGGTTCTGGCGCAAAACTGGCTGAAGGGCCGCGCCGATCCGCCCGCGGCCGTGACCTGGCAGGCGCAAAAGCTGTTCATGGCGTGCGATGGCAGCACCGGCGCATCGACCGGAGCCTCGCAATATCCGGGCGGCGTGACGGGCTATTACACCACCGTGTGGCAGAACCTGGAAAAGCCGCGCGCCAAGAAGCCCAAATGGCGCTGGGTGCTCGACCACGGCACCACGCTGCCACAAGCGCGCGCGGGAGACGAGATGATATCCTCGCGTACCGCGGTGTGCACCGGCAACCCCAAGGCGATGCTTGGCAACATACCCTTTGGCCCGCCACCCAAGGGCGAGCCGATCGCCGCTCCCACCAACAGCGGCGCGCGCGCGTCGGCTGACGGAACGATGGTGTGGCGCTGGGATTCGCGCGGCGATGGCAGCCGCACGGTTACGATCGAGCTTTGGAACGGCAGTGCGTTCGAAACCGTTGTCCGCGACGAAGTGGCAGGCGGCGCATCATGATCGAACTGTTCGTCTCCGCCTTCATCACGTTGTTCGTGGTGATCGATCCCCCGGGCTGCGCGCCGATCTATGCCAGCATGACCACGGATGCCAACGCGCAGCAGCGACGCAGCATGGCGATCCGCGCGGTGGTGGTAGCAGGCGGTATCCTGCTGGTGTTCGCGCTTTTCGGCGAAGTGCTGCTCTCGGCGCTGCATATAGAACTCGACAGCTTCCGGATTGCCGGCGGCATCATGCTGTTCCTGATCGCGCTCGACATGGTGTTCGAAAAGCGCACCGAGCGGCGCGAACAGCGCGCGCAGGATGTCATCGACGACCCCGAGATCGAGGATGTCTCGATCTTCCCGATGGCAATGCCGATGATCGCCGGCCCCGGCTCGATCGCTTCGGTCATGCTGCTGGTCTCGCAGAACACCGGGCTCGACCGCGCGCTGACGATCCTCGGCGCGCTGGTCGCGGTGCTGCTGCTCACATTGGCCGCGTTGCTCAGCGCCGGGCCGCTGATGAAGCTGCTCGGCGCCAAGGCCGAAGCGGTGATCACCCGGCTGCTGGGCGTGCTGCTCGCAGCGCTGGCGGCGCAGTTCGTGATCGACGGGTTGCGCGCGAGTTTTCAGTAGGGTGATTGTCCGCGATGACGCGAAAACTCATCGATTTTGACAGATCACTCGAAGACCTGACTGGATCTATCGAAGGTGATCCTGATGATGCGCCTACGCCGCTTGTCGGGTGGATCAGGCGGTCTTGGCAGAAGCCTTTAGCCAGCCTTACGGATGAAGAAATTGGTCGGCTCATCAGGCAGCGGTATGGCATTCCCTACATCCTTGACGTCGCTTGGACAAAGCTACGATGCGATCCGCTTTTCGAAGGGGGCCACTTTCCGGGCGATGTGCTATCAAACCTGATACGCTCGGAGAAAGAGAACTGGAAGGATAGGCCAGAATACGAGGCGGAACTAAAAAGCCTTTACGAGCGGGCAATTCAGCGGCCGATCGAGGAAAAGGACAGCTTTCTGGAGAGCTTAGGTCTTCCTATCGATGATAGCTCGTCGAATTGACCTCACGGTTGCAATCCACCCCAATTTCGGTCGCCCCAACGCAGCCAAAACGCACTGAGGGCGGCCATACCAGACGGAAAGCTACAGACATGTGCCAATCCAGCGTTGGCGTCCTTCCAACCATTGGAGCTTCCGCCTTCCACTAAAAAGCCCGCCAGCCTTGCGGCTGACGGGCTTTTCATCAAGGCTTGCGCCCGAATTGAGGCTTAGAACCGCACCAGCGCCGACAGCGAATATTGCTGCGCCTGGAAGTCCTGACGACCCACGGTGGTGTCGATCGACGCGGTGAACTCGAAGGTCGGCTGCGCGATGGTCAGGCCAACGCCCATTTCCGCCCAGCTGCGGTCGTCCGACCGGTAAGCGAAGGGGAAGCGGCCGGTGGTGCTGCCTGCGAAGTTGGCACCGAAGAACGCATCGCCTTCCATCACGTCATAGACGAAGTCGCCGTAGATATAGGGCCGGAACACCGCCGTCTTCTTGGCACTGGCCGAAAGGCCGGTGCGGATCTGCAGGCTGTCGAACTTGTTGCGATCGATATCCAGAGCCGGACCGCCGCCGGTTTCACGCACGTCGTCGAAGCCGATATACTGATACTGGGCAGCAACCCGCGGCGTGACCACGACCGATTCGGTTTCGATCGGCGCCGAAATGCCGACTTCCGCGGTGATCGCCAGGCTGTCGTCATCGGTGCGCAGCGCGAACGGGGCACCGGCGATCGCGACATTGCGCAGGGTATCGACCTGGAAGCTGCCCGCGCTGACGCGGCCATCGAACACCAGGCCACCCGGCGTGGTCACCGCGCCATAGACGCTGCCTTCGATCAGCCGGCCCGCGACGCGCTGGCCACGCACGACATTGGCATCGACATCCGAATATCCTGCCGAGATGCCGAGCACCACGCCGTCGCGCGGCAGATATTCAAATCCGCCGACCACGAAGAAGCCGTTGAAGAAATCGTCGCGGTTGGGGGTGAGCGCCGTGGGCATCGGCGAGGATTTGCCGTTCAGATAGCCACCGCCGAGATAGATCGCGAAATCGCTGTCGAGCGAATTGGCATCCATCACGGTTTCCTGCGTGTCCTGACCCGCCGAGGCAGCCGCCAGCGCGCCGGGAAGGGCCACGCCACTGGTTGCGGTGGCCGCAAGGTTCAGCGGTTGCCCGATCATCGCGATCGTGCCGCCGGCATTGCCCGACAGCGAAGATTGCAGACGGGTGCGGTGGAAGCGCGAAGTGCTCGACAGCACCGCTTCGCCCAAGCTGAGGCGTGCCGATTCGGTGAACGGCGCCAGCGATTCGAACGTTGCCTGGATCTGTTCGGCCGACATAAGGTCGGTGCGCAGGAAGACATCCGCATAGTTGCGTTCGGCTGCGCGGTTGCTGTCCAGAATACCTGCATAGGACCGCTGCACCAGCGAGCTGCTGTTGATCACGTTGCGGTACTGGCCCGCGGTGATCCGCATGTCGACGGCGTTTGCGCTGGTGGTCAGCACCGGCGTCAGGATGGCGCTGATCGGTGCGGCCGAGTTGAACGCAGCCGAGATCGTGCCGCCTGTGGTGACGATGCGATAGGTATCGCCATTCTTGATCGTGTAGCCGCTGACAGGCGAGACGATGACGCGGCCACCCAGGCTGGCATTTCCGGTAATCGCCAGGCGATCCGATACACCCGCGCCGACATCGACCAGGAACTGGCTGGCCGAGGCAAGGACCACGCTGCCGTTCACGTTCAGCGTCCCGATCGTACCGATGCCGCCCGGAGCGATCGTGCCCATGATGCTGGTAAGGAACGGAGTCTGGATGGTTCCGGTGCCGGTGAGCAGCCCTGCAGCCAGCGTATAGTCACCGACCGTGGTCAGGCGACCGTTGACGCTCATCGTGCCGCCGGTCTGGGTGACATCGATCAGGCTGGTGAGGTTGCCTGCGCCGGCAATGGTGAGACCGGCGGTGTTGGCCACGGTCAGACGATCGATGGTGACCGTGCTGGACAGCGTGGTGGTGCCTGCAGCGCTCAGCGTCACGTCGAAGTATCGACCGGACGTGCCCGTGCGGTTGTTGGGGTTGATGTTGTTGGGCACGAAGCCCGACGCACCCGGCAGGCCGTTGGCGAGCGTGGGAGCGGGCAGCGGGCCGGTGCGGAACACACCGCTGCCGTTGCGCTGGGCCTCTTCGGCCAACTTCTGCAGCGCAGCGAGGCTTTCGGCAGTCGCAGCCGGGCTGAGCTCGGTGCCCAGATCAGCGGTGGCGAGATGGCTGGTGATGCTGCCGACGGCATTGTCGCCGGTGCTCAGCGAATTGATCATGTCGCCGCGGGTCAGGCTGGTGGCCGCTGCAACGGGTGCTGCTGCCGCCGCGACTTCGGCGGAACCGATGCTGCTGCTCACGGTACCCGACAGCGAAACCTGTTCGGCGCCGCCGGCGAGCTGGCCGTCGAGATCAGCACGGCCGATGCCTGAGGTCAGTTCAACCCCGTCGGTGCGCGGAGCTGGGGTGAAATCCTGCTTGGTGCTGAGATCACGGCACTCGTTCAGGCCCAGACCCTGGATGCAGACCTGGCCGAAATCGGGGTCACCGCCATCTATGCCCAGGCCGAGACCGGTAGGAACACCGTTCACCACCTGCCCGGCAGCGTTGATGATGTTGTAATTGGGATCGATCGTCGTGCGCCACCGGCTGGCGTCTTCCCAGTTACCGCTGCCCGCCGTAGCGGTGACATAGCGATAGGGGTTGGTTGCCGCGATATAGTCCCAGAACAGATACAGCGGCTGATAGAAGCTGGTGGTGCCATAGCTGCTGAACGCCTGCGGGCCGAAGAAGCGGCTGCCGCCGGACAGGACACCGATCTGCAGGTTCTTGGTCGACAGCGTATTGTTCGCCGCGTCGAGGATCAGCGGACCGCCCGAGTCGCCGCCTGCGGTGGTGCCTTCGCGCACCAGCGCGTCATCGCGGTGGATGTTGATGTCGAACGCATTGGCACCTGCCTGACCGCGGCGCGGATCGTCGAAGTCGAGCTGGTACACGTTCTGGCCGAGTGGCGGCGTGCCGGGCGCGGCGGGACCGAACAGGAATTCGTTGCGGTCGTCGAGCGAGGCGAGCGCGCCGAGCATGTTTTCTGCCGCACGCCGACGGAAGTCCACGCCCTGCGTTGCTCCGGCGGTGCCGTTGCCCGAGCGGCCATAGCCGGTGATGTTGACGTGATAGCCAGTGCCGCGCACCGGATCGATCGAAGTCGGGGTAGGCAATGGCGAGAACAGCAGCGCCCAGGTCGGGATGCGGGCTGCGGGGGTGTCCAGCGTGGCGAGCGCAATATCAGCCTCAAGGAAACCCAGCGCCTGCGGGTTGAGCAGCGAGCGCGGATCGTACTGGATCTGGCTGATGTTGAAGACGTTCAGCGCGGAATTGCTGCGGAAAGCGTTGGCGGCCCAATTCTGGAAGCCGGGACGGGCGTCGACGTTGAACGAAAAGGCTGCGGGGACTGTGCCGTCGATGCTGCTGTAATCTGTCGCCAGGCGATCGTTGACGCAGTGCGCGGCAAACAGCACGGTGCGCGGATTGATCAGCGTACCGGTGCAGACAAAGCCGTCATTGCGGAAGAACATGCCCACGCCGTTCACGCCACCGGCATTGTCGATGATCTGAGTCGGGGTCTGGTTGTTGTTGGGCACGATGGCCGATGCCGGAGTTGCTGCAAGCGCAACGGCGAGTGCCGTCGCTGCAACACCGCCGCCAATAGCCTTTTGCAAACGTGCGTTCTTTGTAGTCATGATCATCCCCTGAAAAACTGTGCGTTGGTCAGGAAATTAGCTTGCGCGATATTAAACGCAACGTGACCCAGCTCGGGGTGTTAAGTTTGTATGACAGTGTTGCCGTGCGGACACATATTCTTGCGCGAAAGCGCTTCTTGCGGCGCTGGCGTTAACCTTGGGACCGCCGCCACCCCCAAAACCAGGGGGGTGACAGCGGCTGGATATGTAGTTGCGGCCTGCTTGCCGACACAGAATTGGGTAAGTTTACTTGCCCAATGTCTCGGTCAGGAACCATGCACGTTCCTGCGCCTGGTCGGTCCAGTCATCGACCAGTCCATCGGTGGCATTGTCCCCGGCATCCCCGGCCAGTTCCTTTACCGCGCGCAGCTTGGCGACGAAGGCAAGGTTGTCGTCGCGCAATTCCTTGAGCATCGATTCTGCCGCCACGCCTGATTTGTCGTTATCGGCGACCGACTGGCGCCGCGCGATATCGCCGATCGACGTCAGGGTGCGGTGGCCGTTCTTGCGAACGCGTTCGGCAATCGCATCGGTGATCGCGAGGATCTGCGCGGCATGATCGTCGAGCAGCAGATGATATTCGCGAAAGTGCGGGCCTGCGACATGCCAGTGGAAATTCTTGGTCTTGAGGTACAGCGCAAAGCTGTCAGCCAGCAGGCCGTTCATCGCGTCGGCAAGCGCCTTGCCGGCATTATCGCCCTTTTTGTTTCCCATATCGTGTCTCCTGTCGCTGTGATCTTGTCCATGTTAACATAGGTTGTGATGGGCCGAATGGCATGACAATTTATTGCATCACTGTGATCGCCCGCCGCTGCAGCGCGAATTAGACCAGTCCGAAGGCGCCGAGCGCGAGAAAGATACCCAGAGCGGCGATCACCACCCCCGCGCCGATCCGGATCGCGCGCAGTGGCCAGCGCGCGAGCTCGTCCTGCCAGATGATCGCGGGAAGCAGGCCCAGCCCGGTGCCGACGGCCCCGCCCAGCAGCGGCCAGAGCGCATCATGGCTGCGCGCGGCAGTGGCGGCGATGATGAACTGGCCCTTGTCTCCGAACTGCAGGATCATCACGCCGAGCAATGCGGTCCAGAATGGCCCGATTCGCCATTTACCCAGCAGATCGACCGGGCGTCGCCAGGCGAGCATGCCGAGGCCGGCAAACAGCAGCGACACCGCATAGAACAGCGAGAGCGCATCACGGCTGATCCAGTCGCCGACCAGCACGCCGCCCAGCGCCGCGACGCCGGCGCCCAATGCACTCGCCCCTGCCGTTGCCGCGATGATCACGGCTGGCCGCTGGAAGCGGATCGCCAGCGCCGCGCACAGAAGCTGGCTGCGATCGCCCGTCTGGACGATCGCGGTGAGCAGCAAGGTGGTGACAAAGGCTTCCATCAGCGCACGCGATAGCGCAAGTCAGCGCGCTCCGCGCACCGCGATCGATGCCAGCACCGCTGCGCGCATGTCGGCATTGCCGCAATCGCTGGCTATCGCCTCATCCATCGCATCGAGATAATGCCGCGCCATGTTGCGACTCCAGCCGGTGGCGAGCAGATGCTCCAGCCCATGCGCGAGATCGCTGACGCAGGGCATGGCGTTGCTGTCGGCGATGCGGCGCATCCGGTCGAGCTGTGTGGCAAGCTCTGCGCGCGATACCCGATAGGCGATCGCGCGGACATGCCCTGCCTGCATCCTCAGTTGCTGGCGTGCCAGCTTCAGCCGGTCCTGGCTGCTGTCCGATGTCGTCGCGTCTCGCATACAGGCTCCTGCCACTGCCGATGATGAGGCATCATGGCACGATGAAGTTAATTTTCGGGCAAGCCTGTATCCGGCGAAGGTGCCGCGCGCGCACCGGTCCGATGCTTGACAAGGCGGGGCCGTTGCGGCAATGGCGGCGCTCGCATGTGCAGGGCGGCCATTTGTGCCGCTCTTTGTGTTTTTGATTCGCCAAATTGTTCAGCGGGCCCGGCCAATGCCGTGCACCACCGCAATGTCATTTAAACCCAAAGGAACAGGTCATGGCCAAGCCAGCCACTGTGAAAATCCGCCTGGTCAGCACCGAAGGCACCGGCTTCTTCTATGTCACCAAGAAGAACCCGCGCAACACCACCGAGAAGATGAGCTTCCGCAAGTACGATCCCGTCGCGCGCAAGCACGTCGAGTTCAAGGAAGCCAAGATCAAGTAATCTTGGGGTGGCGCAGCATGAACCGGCAATTCAGCGCCGGTTCAATCGCTGGCGCCCAAGGGATCAGGGTTCCTTCAGCCATGAAAGCCCGACCCCGATGTTGACATTCCGCTTCAAGACCATTGCCGCCGCGCTGCTTGCGACCTCGATGGTCGCAGCGCCTCTGGCCATGTCCGGTGCTGCTGTCGCCCAGCAGGCGAGCCCTAGCGGCGATCTGGCGCAGGTCTCGCGGCACCTGAAGGCGATGCAGTCGCTGCGCGCCGGCTTCACCCAGACCGACCGCACCGGCCAGACTCTCAGCGGCACGCTCACGCTGAAACAGCCGGGCAAGATTCGCTTCGAATACCAGAAGGACGCGCAGCTTCTGGTCGTCAGCGACGGCCGTGCGCTGACCATGATCGATTATCAGGTCAAGCAGGTGCAGCGCTGGCCGATCCGCAACTCGCCGCTGGGCGCGCTGCTCGATCCCAACCGCGACCTAACCCAATATGGCAAATTGCTGGCGACGACCGATCCCGATGTCGTCAGCGTCGAGGTGCGCGACCCCAAGCGGCCCGAATATGGTGTGATCACGCTGATCTTTACGCGCAGCGCATCGGCACCCGGCGGACTGTCGCTGGTCGGCTGGGTCGCGCTCGATTCGCAGAACAAGCGCACCACCATCCGGCTGTCGGGCCAGCAGTACAATGTCGCGGTTGCAGACAGCGCCTTTGCCTGGACCGATCCGCGGACAAAGGGTCCGCGCCGCTGACAGGCCTGGCAAAATGGGCAGGCGGTGACGAACCGCCTTTGCCCGTCGACGAAATGCGAAAGCCTCGCAAATCTGTTCACATGGCAGACAGGCTTGGATGACTAGAACGGTTTTCGAAGACGGCGACGAGGTTTCCCCCTGTTACCTGGTCGAACCACCGGCTTCACCCAAGCGTGACGAACGCAAAAAAGAACCCTCGTTCCAATGCCCCCGGGACGAGGGTTTTTTGCGCCCTTTTGTAACCCAGGCCAAGTTTTAGGGCTTGGGTTTGGCCCAGTGGCTGGCTAGAGCCTTGCCATGGCTTCTCCCCTTAAAATCGCTTCATGGAATATCAATTCCGTCCGTTTCCGGCTGGATTCGGTGCTCCGGTTCCTGGCTGAAGAACAGCCCGACATTCTGTGCCTGCAGGAAACCAAGGTCATCAACAATGACTTTCCTGAAGGTCCGTTCCGCCAGCTGGGCTACAACTTCCAGAAGCTGAACGGCCAGCCGATGCACCATGGCGTGGCGATCATCGCCAAGGTGCGGCTGAGCGACGATGTCCGGCTCGACTGGCAGGCCAATGGCGAGGCGCGCCATATCGGCGTGCACGTCACGGGCCCGCTGGGCGGCACCGTGCGGCTGGAGAACGTCTATGTCCCGGCGGGCGGCGAAATCCCGAACCGCGATGTCAGCCCGAAATTCGGCCAGAAGCTCGATTTTCTGGAACGGATGACGCAGTGGTCGAGCGGCCTGACCGGGCGCACCATCATCCTGGGCGATTTCAACATCGCGCCACTGGAAGACGATGTGTGGAGCCACAAGCAGCTCATCAATACCGTCAGCCACACGCCCATCGAGATCGAGCGGTTGAAGGCGATGCAGGATGCGCATGGCTGGGTCGATATCGGCCGCAAATTCTATCCCGCGCCCGAGCGGCTGTTCACCTGGTGGAGCTATCGCGCGCGCGACTGGTCGGTATCCGATCGCGGCCGCAGGCTCGACCATATCTGGGTGTCGCCCGACATCGTCGAGACGGTCAAGAGCCACCGCGTGGTCGAGCCGTGCCGCGGCTGGCCCCAGCCGTCCGATCACGCCCCGCTGATCAGCGAGTTCCTGTTCTGATGGAGCCTGCCGCCTCATGAACGCGCGCGCTGCGGCCCGGGCGCTCGACGCGCTGGCCCGGGGCTGGGATATCGTCATCGTTTCGCCCGATGGCAGGCTGATGCTGCGCCCGGTGGAAACCGGCGCGGCGCCCGAGACCGGCCAACCGCGGCTGCTGATTTCGGCCGCGCGTGCGACCACGCTGAAGCTCGCCAACCAGAAGGAGGCCGCGCGCCCCGATGCCCCGGTGTGCATCGCGGTGCCCGGCGCAGTCGATTCGGCGCTGGCCATCGCGATTGCCGATCCCTCGCTCGATCTGGCGCGGCCGATGAAAGGGCCGTTCGCCGCGTTGCCGCTGCCAGCCCCGCAGGCCGCCGAGACCGCGATGCAGCTGGCGCGGCTGGCCGGACTGCTGCCCGCCTTTCATCTGCTGGCCGCAGCGGAAGCCGACGCGCCCGTCGTGACTCCGGCCGATGTCGCGGCCTATGCAGACCCGACGACACTGCGGATCGCGGCACGCGCGCGGCTTCCGGTCAGCGCAAGCGATTCGGCCGAGATCGTCGCTTTCCGCTCCGACGCGGATTTCCACGAGCATGTCGCGCTGATCGTCGGCACCCGCGACAACAGCCTGCCGGTGGTCCGCCTGCACTCCGAATGCCTGACCGGTGACGTGCTGGGCAGCCTGAAGTGCGATTGCGGGCCGCAACTGCATGGCGCGCTGCACGCGATGGCACACGCGCAATGGGGCATATTGCTGTATCTGCGCCAGGAAGGGCGCGGCATCGGCCTGATCAACAAGCTGCGCGCCTATCAACTGCAAGACCAGGGTTTCGACACGGTCGATGCCAACAATCGCCTCGGCTTCCCCACCGATGCGCGCGATTTCGCGGTGGCAGCGCAGATGCTCAAGGCGCTGCACGTGCCCGCGATTCGGCTGATGACCAACAATCCCGACAAGCAGGCGGTGCTGGCAAGCCTGGGCGTCGAGATTGCCGAGCGGCTGCCGCTGCTGATACCCGCCAATCCGCACAACGAGCATTATCTGGTCACCAAGCGCGACCGCACCGGCCACCAGCTGTGAGCGACACGATCCGCGTCGACGTTCAGGCGCTGACGGTAACCCTGGGCGACTGGCAGATGCCCTGCACCATCGGGCGCAGCGGCGCCTGCCCTGCCGATGCCAAGCGCGAGGGCGATGGCTGCACGCCCATCGGTCGCTGGCCGGTGCGCGCTGCGCTGTTCCGTCCGGGCAGGGCCGATCCGCCGCCGGGCTTCGCGCTGCCCTGGCGCTGGACCTCGCGGGGTGACGGCTGGTCCGACGATCCTGCCGATCCCGCGTACAACCGCCCGGTCCGCCTGCCCCATGGCTTCAGCGCCGAGACGCTGCAGCGCGACGACATGCTTTACGATGTGGTGCTGGTGCTCGGCCACAACGACGCGCCCCCGCTGCCGGGGGCGGGCAGCGCGATCTTCTTCCACCTGTGGAACGAGGCAAAGCCGTCTGCTGAACGCACCACCGAAGGCTGCGTGGCGATTGCCCGCAGCGATATGGACGCGCTGCTGCCGATGCTGAAACCGGGCATGGTGGTGGAGATCGCCTGAGACCCACAAATCCTCTCCCGGAACGGGGAGGTGGCAGCGCGCAGCGATGACGGAGGGAAAGCGTCCGGGAGAAACGTTTCGAGGGAAGCACGATTGCGCTTCCCCTCCACCAGTCTGCGGATGGCCCCCCTTCCCTTGCAGGGGAGGATTTTTGATCACCCCATCTCCATCTCGAACACCGGCTCATACACGCTGCCGTCGCGCCCCATGTGGCTTCCCATCAGCGCCAGCCGGTCGAAGGTGAACCTGTCCTGCGGCAGCATTGGCTGCGCGCTCAGCCAGGCTGCGAGTTCTGCAGCCGAAGGGGCGGTCGTCCGAGCAAACCGGGCGAGCGTGACATGCGGCACAAACTTGCGCCCCTCCGGCTCGAACCCGCAGGCGACACACAGCCTGTCCAGCCGGGCGTGCAGTGCCGCCAGCGGATCGCGCGGGGCGAGGCCCGCCCAGAGCTGGTCGATCCGTCCGCGCCGATCGAACTGCCCGAAGCCGTCGAGCCGCACCTGCATGCTGGCAAAGCGCTCTCGCCTTAGCGCCAGCGCCAGCGCCTCGGCGCCGTGCCGGTCGACATCACCGATGAAGCGCAACGTCACGTGAAGCTGCGCATCCCCCTGCCAGCGGGCATGCGCCAGCCCATGCATGCGCTCCAGCAGGGCTAGGCGGATGGCGGGCGGCGGGACGAGAGCAAGGAATAAGCGCATGGTTTGATGGGGAGTTTAGCAAAGCACGACGAACAGAACACCGGTTTCGCTTGAAATTCGCGAGCTAAGGGGTGATATTGTGGCCATGCGGCAACAATGCCGCTCAAAGGAGATTTTTTCGATGGCTGACCGTTTTGATCCTCGCACGACGGAGCGACTTCGTGCCGGTTCGATCAATGGCCAGGCTGGGTCGGTAGGCAATGCTGCGACTGATGCTGGTCTGCGCTCCTACATGCTGTCCATTTACAACTACATGACCAGCGGCATCCTGCTGACCGGCATTGTCGCGCTGCTGTTCGCCCAGTCGGGCATGGCCGCGCAGATCATGTTCGGCCCGGGCATGATGAAGTATCTGATCATCTTCTCGCCGCTCGCGATCGTGTTCGCGATGAGCTTCGGCATGCAGAAGTTCTCGACCCCTGCCCTCCAGGCGATGTTCTGGGGCTTCGCGCTGCTGATGGGTCTGAGCATGTCGACCGTCTTCCTGGTCTATACCGGGGAGAGCATTGCGCTCGCCTTCTTCTCGACCGCAGCGGCCTTCGCGGGACTCAGCCTGTTCGGCTATACCACCCAGAAGGACCTGACCGGCTGGGGCAGCTTCCTGATCATGGGCGTCGTCGGCCTGATCGTGGCAAGCATCCTCAACATCTTCCTGCAGTCGTCGGTCATGGGTCTGGTGATCAGCTATGCAGCGGTGCTGATCTTTGCCGGCCTCACCGCCTATGACACGCAGCGCCTCAAGAGCACCTATGTCCATGTCGCCGGAACCGACATGATGGGCAAGGTGGTCATCATGGGTGCGCTGAGCCTCTATCTCAACTTCATCAATATGTTCCAGGCGCTGCTAAGCATCATGGGCAGTCGCGACTGATCTGCCCTGAAAGGCACTGGGATACTAACAACCCGGCGGAGAAATCCGCCGGGTTTTTTGTGCGCGCGGTCCGGGCGGGCGATCGGTCTGCCGCTTGAGAGACTCGCCTCGTCGCGCAGACTGGCTTCCTTGCAAGTCTCCCATTTAACGGCTCACCGTTTTGGTGTTGAGATCGGCGATTGGCGGGCATAGACTCATGCTCATGAGAACGTGGCGAGGCGACACGCCTCCGCCTGCGTCACCGGGAGAACAGCAAATGGCACGTATGGGCCTCAACCGTGCAGCAATTCTGGCCGTTGCGGTCAGCATGACCACCCTCGTCGCAGCCTGTGGGGCCGCCACGCCTGCGCCGGTCGCAGTGGCTCCGCCGCCGCCGCCGGTCGTGGTCGCTGCGCCGCGCATGCCCGCTCCGCCTTCCAACGCCATGCTGGCGATGACGGTTCCCGCGCTGCGCGCCGATGGCCTGCGTGACACGCCGATGCGCGACATCGATGACAACGAGAAGTTGTGGTATTTCCGCTCGGCGTTCAACGTTGCAGCCCTGAACTGCCAGAACCCGCAGCATTATCGCATTGCCGATGACTACAATGCCTTTCTCATAACGCACAAGCGCGAGCTTGACCGGGTCAACAAGGTCGTCGAGGCCAGTTACCGCAAGCGGCACGGCAGCGGATCTGACCGAATCCGCGACACCGAGAATACCCAAGTCTACAACTTCTTCGCTTTCCCGCCGACCAAGAACGACTTCTGTGACGCGGCGCTGGTGCTGGGCCAGGAAGCGGCGGCGCTGCCATCGACCGAACTGGTCGACTTTGCTGCCCGCGCCTTGCCGACACTGGAAGGTGTATTTGATCGCTTCTATGCCAGCTACGAGAGCTATCAGAGCGAACTGCAGCGGTGGATTGCGCTGTATGGCAGCCCCGAAATGCGCGCCGCGCAGGCCACAACCACCAGCAGCATGGTGCAGTCCACCAGCACGTCGGAGAACGCGCCTGCAACCGCCTCCAACCCGCCGGTGCTGCCCACGGTCTTTCCGTCCAGCGGCGGCTGATCCACGCCGGGCGAGCGCCTAAAATTGGGTCTGGATAGGCAGCGGGCGAGACGGTATATCGCCTGCACCGGCGGATTTCGCGCAAAAACGCCAGGGGCCGTAGCTCAGTTGGGAGAGCGCGTCGTTCGCAATGACGAGGTCAGGGGTTCGATTCCCCTCGGCTCCACCAGCCAGCCTGCCAACGCCGCAGCAAGCGGCGGGCACGCCGGCAGATAGCCTTGCAACCTATTTCGCTGCGCCCTGTTGCGCCATCAACGCCTTGTCCTCATTGGCGCGTGCGATGACATAATGGCGGATGCTGTCGATCTCGCCTTTGCCGAGCACCGAGGCGAAGGCGACCATGCCATTGTCCTTCAACGCCCCGTCATGCACGATCATCTGCCAGTTGTCGGCGCTGGCGAGCGTGCCCGAATAGCGCAGGTCCGGGATGATGCCGCCGCGCCCCGAGGCCTGGATCGCGGCATCGCCATGGCACACGGTGCAGTAGCGGCCGTATTGCACCGCGCCCGCTGCCACCACGTCGGCTGCGGCTGTCAGCGCGGGCGGGTCGAGCGGCAGTTCGTCCGCCGCCGGCATCGCGGGCAGCGTCACCTTGCCGCCAAGCTTGAACACCAGCAGCCGCGAGATGTTGCGGACCGGGCCGGACATGTCGCTGAGCACGCCTGCGGTGATCGCCCAGGCGCCGCCCCATCCGGCGAGCACCGCGACATATTGCTGGCCATCGATGCTGTAGGTCATCGGCGCCGCCACCACGCCGGTCTGCGCGGGGAAGCTCCACAACTGCTTTCCCTGGCGCGAATCATAGGCGACAAAATTGCCCATCGCATTGCCCTGGAACACCAGCCCGCCCGCGGTCGCCAGCACGCCGCCATTCCAGGGGCCGCCCAGCGTCACCCGCCAGCGCTCCTTCTGGGCGACCGGATCCCAGGCGATGAGAATGCCCTTGGTCGCCTTGCGCGCTTCCTCGCGCACTGCATTGTCGGCGGGCATCGCGTTGTTCGCAGTGTCCATGCCGACGTTGAAGCCGAGCCTCGAGGGTTTCCAGCCGGCTGCGGGGATATAGGGATAGGCGGTGATCTGTGCGGGGATGAACACCAGTTTCTGCTTGGCGTCATAGGCCATGGGGTGCCAGTTGTGCGCGCCGAGCGGGCCAGGCGAGACGATATAGGGCTTGCCGGTCTTGTCCACCCGCGCCTCGGGGTTCTCGATCGGGCGTCCGGTCTTCGGGTCGACCCCGGTGGCCCAGTTCACCGGCACGAAATTATTGGCGGAGATGAATTCGCCGGTGGCGCGGTCGATGACGTAGAAGAAACCGTTCTTCGGCGCCTGCATCAGCACCTTGCGCGTCTTGCCGCCGATCTCGAGGTCCGCCAGCATGATGTGCTGGGTCGCGGTATAGTCCCAGGTCTCGCCCGGCGTGGTCTGGTAGTGCCAGGCATATTCGCCGGTCTTCACCCGGATCGCGACGATCGAGGACAGGTACAGATTGTCGCCACCGCCCGGCGAGCGATAGGCCTGGTTCCATGGGCTTCCGTTGCCGACGCCGACATAGAGCAGGCCAAGCTGCGGATCATAGGCCATCGCGTCCCACACCGTGCCGCCGCCGCCGATATTCCAGTATTCGCCGTTCCAGGTCGATTCAGCTGTCTTGAGGTACTCGGCCTCGTTCGCTCCGGGGCGGTCGGGGACGGTGTAGAACTTCCACAATTGCTTGCCGGTCGCCGCATCATAGGCCGCGACAAAGCCGCGCACGCCGAATTCGGCGCCGCCATTGCCGATGATCACCATGCCGTCGATCACGCGCGGCGCGCCGGTAATGGTATAGGACTTGCCCTGATCGACCGTCACCGTGCTCCAGATCTCGCGCCCAGTGCCGCGATCGAGCGCGATCAGCCGGCCATCGAGCGTGCCCAGAAACAGCATGTTGCCCCACGCCGCCAGCCCCCGGTTGACCACGTCGCAGCAGGCCTTGACCCCGGTTTCGCCAGGCACCTTGGGGTCGTAATCCCATAACGGCTTGCCGTTGGCGGCATCGAACGCCTTGACCTTGGACCAGGCGGTGGTGACGTAGATCTTGCCGTCAATCACCAGCGGCGTGGCTTCCTGGCCGCGCGTGGTGTCCATATCGGCATACCAGGCAAGCCCGAGCTCGCCGATGTTTCCGGGGTTGATCTGGTCGAGCGGGCTGAAACGCTGCTCGTCATAGGTGCGGCCATAGCTCAGCCATTCCGCGCCGTCGGCCTGGATGATCCGTGCGCCGTCGATCCCGGTGGTGCCTTTGCCGTCCGATTGCGCGTCACCCCCCGAACATGCTGCAACCAGCAACGCCAGCGCTGCCCCCATCAGCCGTGTCAGCCTCGATGCCATGCCCGTCCCTCTCCTTTTGCCTTGACCTTTTGCGGCCAATGGCTGTCTTTGCGCCGTCGGATATTGACGGGGGCCACAGGGCTTGTCCATGGTGATTTAATTATCCGGTTAAGAGTTGGCCGGTTAAGAACAGGAGAGATACATGTTTTCACACGTCATGCTGGGCGCGGACGATATCGACGCGTCCAAGGCGTTTTACGACGCGACGATCGGTGCGCTGGGCGGCAAGCCCGGAATGGTCGACCCCAAGGGCCGCGTCATCTACATGAATAATGGCGGCCTGTTCCTGCTCACCAAACCGATCGACGGCCAGCCTGCAAGCTGCGGCAACGGCAGCACCATCGGCTTTGCCGCAAGCTCGCCCGAACAGGCCGATGCGTGGCACGCAGCGGGCCTGGCGCATGGCGGCACCGCGATCGAGGATCCGCCAGGGGTGCGCGAAGGCGCCGGCATGAAGCTGTATCTTGCCTATCTGCGCGATCCGGCCGGCAACAAGGTCTGCGCGATGCACCGACTGTGATCTGCTGTGCAGAGGCGGCGCATGGTCGCCTCTGCACATGCCGCGCCAACTGCCGCCTTGCATTCGCCCGCGAATCCCGCTAGGCGCGCACGCTTCCGACTAAGCGGGCTGGCTGGTTATGGGCTGCCACGTTCGCTTGTATACGGACTTCCAACGAAGGAGACCAAAATGCCCAAGCTGAAGACCAAGAGCGGTGTGAAGAAACGCTTCAAGCTCACCGCCACCGGCAAGATCAAGCACGGCGTCGCTGGCAAGCGTCACCGTTTGATGAGCCACAACGCGAAGTATATCCGCCAGAATCGCGGCACCACCGTCATCTCCGATGCCGATGCCCGCACCATCAAGAAATGGGCGCCCTACGGCCTGGGTTGATCCCCGGCGGTTCCCAAATCTCGAAAATCAAAGGATATAGTTCATGGCACGCGTCAAACGGGGTGTTACCACCCGCGCCAAGCACAAGCGCATTCTCGTACAGGCGAAGGGCTATTATGGCCGTCGCAAGAATACCATCCGCATCGCACGTCAGGCCGTCGAAAAGGCAGGCCAGTATGCGTATCGCGACCGCAAGGCCAAGAAGCGCAATTTCCGCGCTCTGTGGATCGTGCGTATCAACGCTGCAACCCGCATGGAAGGCCTCACCTATGGCCAGTTCATGCACGGGCTGAAGCTGGCAGGCGTCGAACTCGACCGCAAGGTCCTGGCCGATCTCGCCATGCATGAAGCCGAGGTCTTCAAGACCCTGGTCAAGCAGGCACAGGCAGCTCTGCCCGCCGCGTAAGCGCCAGCGCTCACCGCAAATCACAACGAAGCGCCGGGGTCATTCGAGCTCCGGCGCTTTTTTGTGCCTGTCTTCCGCGCTACCGCTGCTGTTGTCTTGCGTCATCCCGGCGCATCTTCGCCCTGGGCCTGTTTCATGACATCGTCTGCCCCCAGCCTGCCCCAGCAAAAGGCACAGATGCCTGCCCGGCGCCGCCGTTGGCGATGGCTGGCGGCGGGACTGCTGGCCTTGCTTGTGGCGCTGGCAGCATCGATCCTGAGCCTGGGTCCGAATATCCCCGAATCGCCGCCACCGGACGCCCCCACTGCGGCGGCGGCGCACAAGGTGACCGAGCAGATCACCGGCGCGCAGACCGCGCGCGGCGAACGGGTGCACATTACCCTGGGCCGTCGCGAACTGGAGGGGCTGGGCGCGCTGTCCAGCGAGGCGCTGGCACCACTGCGCGTGCGCGCCCGGCTGCAGCCCGCCGTGACGCAGACGGGGCGCGGCGTGCGCTCCCGTCCCGAAGCCGAGCTCGTCGTCGAGATGAGCCGCGCGCTGGGCTGGGGCCTTTGGGTCAACGCCCACGCCCTGGTTCGCCCGAGAGACACTTCAGAAAAGCCAGATTCCGGCGACAGCGTTCCCGATGTCGCGCTGTCGCTGGGCCGGCTGCCTGTGCCGCAAGCGCTCACCCGCTGGGCGCTGGACCGGTTATGGCTGGAGCTTCAGGGCGAAGTGGCCAGGCCGTTGCCGCTGGCGCGGACGGTGCGGCACTTTTCGATTACCGATAATCGGGTCGATCTGACATTGATCAATCCTGGCCGCGGTGCAGCGCTGGCAGGTCTCGCGCGCGCGGGCGGCGCCACCGCCGATCCCGCCGCGCTGGCGGCAGCCTATTGCGCGATCGCCGATACCGGCGAGACCGATCTTGCGGTGCTGGTGCGGCGCGCCGCCGCGCTGAAGCTGCAGGGCGGCGCCAGCCTGCCCGACCACAACCGGGTGCTGCTCGCCGCGATCGCGATGCGCGCGGTGCCCGAATATCGCGACAAACTGGCCGGGGCGGCGCTGCCACAGGTCTCAGGCTGCACCGCAAGCGAAGCGCCGCTGACGCTGATGGGCCGCCCTGATCTGGCCAAGCACTGGGCGCTGTCCGCTGCGCTCGCCGCCACCTTGGGCGGGCAGGTCGCCCGGTCGATGGGGACGTGGAAGGAACTGGCCGACAGCACCGGCGACGGCACCGGATTTTCCTTCGTCGATCTTGCCGCCGATCGGTCGGGCGAACGTTTTGCCATCGCTGCGGTGGATCCAAAGCTGGCGCGCGCGGTGCGTATCCGGCTGGGCGCGATAACCGAGGCGCAGATGCTGCCAGATGAGCTGCTCGCCAAGCCCGAGGGACTGGATCAGGCAGCATTCGAGCGGGACTACTCCAATGTCACCTCACCCGAATACACCGCTGCGGTGCGGACGATCGACAGGCTGCTGAGCAATGCCGGCGTGCCTTAGGCCGCGCGGGTCAGCCCATTTTGTCCTTCAGCGCCTTGAGCGCAGCGAACGGCCCGCTCTCTTCAGGCGTGGACAGGCCGTATTGTTCGCGCGCCGCATCGGCATTGGGGCCTTCGGCGAACGGATCGATCTCGAGCGCCAGGGTCTGCGCGATCGCTTCCCCCAGATCGAGCGTGCTGCCGGTATAGGGGATCGTGTCGAGATCGTCGGCCGCCAGCTCAACTTCATCGCCGGCTGCCTGCATCGCCGCTTCGTAATCGGCCTCGGGAACGAACCGCAGCCGATAATTCGATGCGACCCGCACCGGGAAGTCCTCCACGGAAATCGCGCAGCTCTGCACCAGGATGGCGGTGATCGTGCCGGTGACATCCACCCCGTCCGGGGTTTCCTGGAGCGTGGCGGTGGCCTTGAGCGCATCGATCGCGACGATATCGAACCGGCGGGCGAGCGCCGCGCGCTCGGCCTTGTTGGCAACCAGATCGACCTGCTGGCGCGGCAGCGCGCGCAGATCGACCGGGCGGGAAAATTCGACCGGCGGCTGCATCAGAAATCGCCCTGCATGACCGCGCTCACCGGCAGCGCCTTGAGCCGGGCATAGAGCGCGGCCAGATGCTGGGCCGCCGCTGCCACGGCGGCATCGTCCACCGGGGTATCGCCATAAAGATTGCGGCGCAGTGCGTCTGCCAGTTGCGGACTGTCGCCGGTCGCCAGAGCACCGCGATAGGCGCCCAGCCGGCCTCCCAGCGCGCTCATCATCTTGCCGATATGCTTGCCTACGATCAGGTCGCCCACACCGTTCTGGCGAAGCTGACCGTCCATGTCGTCGACGAACAGCTCGGCCAGATAGACCGAAAAATGCCGCACCGTATTGTCGGCATCGTCTTCTTCCAGCCTCAGCAGCACTGCGCACAGCACCGTCATCACCGCCTCGAACCGGCCATCGACGCTGTCCGGCACACCGCCATCGAGATACCAATAGGGGTCGCGCCCCAGTGCCACGACGCGGTCATAGGCGTCGCGAGCCTGTTCGCGGGGGTCCTTGCGGGCGAAGATGCGCGAGAAAACGGACATGGTTCAGCTTTTCCAGACGGGAAGGTGCGACGTTAAGCCACAATTCATTGGCCACTTGTGATGCAGGGCCTAAGTGCATATTGAGGCGTCAACGGCAAGTTGCAAGAGATGCGTAGGGCTGCAAGGTCGTGGCGGATCGCAAGGCAACCCGGCAGTCAGGCGGACACCGCCAAGGAAAGATGATGATCAGCAAAGCTCCAACCCACCGCGCGCCGCTTCGCCGCACCACCCGCGCAGCCCTGCTGATCGGCCTGGCCGCTCTTCCGTTGCTGACCGGCTGCGGCCAGTTGCGCGGGCATCAAGGGTTCATCTACGATCAGGCACTGGCCGGACAGATCCTGCCAGGCGTCGATAACCGCCAGTCGGTCGAGCGGACATTGGGCCGCCCGACCTTTACCGGCCAGTTTGCCGATAACGAGTGGTATTACTTCGCGCGCGACACGCGGCAGCTCGCCTTCGCCAATCCCCGCCCCACCGCACAGCAGGTGATGCGCGTGCGTTTTGACACCGCAGGCAATGTCGAGGCGGTGGATTATACCGGCCTGGAACAGGTCGCCAGGATCAACCCGGAAGGCAAGAAGACCCCCACCCTGGGCCGCGACCGCACCTTCTTCCAGGATCTGTTCGGCAATATCGGCGCAGTGGGCGCTCCGGGCGCCGGCGGCGGCGGTCCGCCCCAATAACACTCGCGCAGAGGCTTAATAGGTCGCGCCTGCAATGCGGGTGACCAGCAGTTTGTCCACCTTGCGGTTGTCCATGTCGACAATCTCGAACTGCCATCCCTGATCGGTGAACACCTCGCCCTCCTTGGGCAGGTGGCGCAGGCAGTGCAGCACGTGCCCCGCCGCAGTGGCATAGTCCCGGTCGTCGGGCAGATCGATTCCCAGTCGCTCGGCCATCGCATCGGCGGGCATCGCACCGGATATCAGCAGGCTGCCATCGGCACGCTCCACCACCATCGGCGAATCGCCCTCGCCCTGATCGGACGCGAAATCGCCGACCAGCGCCTGCAACAGGTCGGCAGGTGTCACCAGCCCCTCGAAATGGCCGTATTCGTCATGGACCAGCGCCATCGGCACCTCGCCCTTCTGCAGCGCTTTGAGCGCATCCATCGCATCGACCTGATCGGGCACAATGGGCGCAGGTCGTACCAGGGCTGCCAGATCGAGCGGCGCGCCCTCGATGATTGCAGAGAGCAGGTCGCGCACGGTCACGATGCCGATGATCGCGTCGACCGAGCCATCGGCGACCGGCAGGCGGCTGTGCGGAGAGTTGGCCATGATCCGGCGCAGGTCATCGAGCCCCGCCTCGACCGGCAGCCAGTCGACCTCGGTGCGCGGCGTCATCACCTCGCGCACCGGACGCCCGGCCAGCCGGACCACGCCCGACATGATTGCGCGTTCGCTTTCCTCGATCACGCCCGATTTGGTCGCCTCGGCAAAGATCATCTGCAGCTCTTCGGCGGTCACGATGCTCTGTGATTCGCGGTTGAGGCCCAGCAGGCGGAAGATCAGCGCGCTCGAACTGTCCAGCAGCCACACCACGGGCGCGGCGCCGCGGGCCATCAGGTCCATCGGAATCGCCATGATCACCGCCAGCTCTTCCGCCTTGCGCAGCGCGAACTGCTTGGGGACAAGCTCGCCGATGACCAGCGACAAATAGGTGGTGACGCCGATCACCAGCGCGAAACCGACCGTGTCCGAAATATCTGCGGGCACCCCGACCAGCGCCAGCCGGTCACCCACCGGCCCGCCCAGGCTGGCGCCGGAATAGGCGCCCGCCAGGATGCCGATCAGCGTGATGCCGATCTGAACCGTCGAAAGGAACTTGCCGGGGTCCGCGCCCAGCCGGATTGCGGTGCGTGCCGACTTGCTGCCTTCCTTGGCCATCGCCTCCAGCCGCGCGGTGCGCGCAGAAACGATGGCGAGTTCGGACATAGCGAACACGCCGTTCAAAATGATCAACGCCATGATGATGACGACGTCGAGCCACGGAAAAGGAAGGAGAGGGTCCATCGGGCCTTATGCAAAGTGCAAGCGCTATCCTATATCGCCGCATTGTGGCCTGTCACGCGCTTTCGGCATTCCGCCCGGCCCGGCAAGGCAACCATGCGCCCCAGATGTTACACCATGTTATAATTCGGTTCCGGAATCATTCATCCGCAGGATCGAATAAAGCGGTGAGACGTTACGAGACGTACAAGCGACAGAATCCTTCAAAAGTCCTGGGAGCAGTTAAATGAACAGCAAGACCATCCGCCTCGCGGCCATCGCCGGCCTTTCCAGCCTTGCACTGACGGCCTGCGTCACCGACCCCGAAACCGGCCAGCAGCGCATCAACCGCGCCGCGATCGGTGGTCTGGGTGGCGCAGTCGGCGGCTATCTGCTGGGAGACATCGTCGGCGGACGCCGTGATCGCACCGAAAAGATCGTCGGTGCCGGCATCGGCGCGGTCGCAGGCGCAGGCATCGGCTATTATCTCGAGCAGCAGGAGCGCGAACTGCGCCGCAAGACCGCGGGCACCGGCATCGATGTGACGCGCGACGGCGACAGCCTGTTGCTCAACATGCCGAGCGAGGTGACCTTCGACGTCGACAGCTCGGCGGTGAAGCCCCAGTTCCGCAACACGCTGAACGACGTTGCCTCGACGCTGGTGCAATATGAAAGCACCTATATCGACGTGTACGGCCATACCGACTCGACCGGCAGCGATGCCTATAACCAGACATTGTCGGAACGCCGCGCCCAGTCGGTCTCCAGCTATCTGTCGAGCCGCGGTGTGCAGCCTGCACGTCTTGCGACGCGCGGCTTTGGCGAATCGCAGCCGGTCGCCTCGAACACCACAGAAGAAGGCCGTGCCCAGAACCGCCGCGTCGAAATCCGGATCGTGCCGGTGACCCAGGCCGATGTGAACGGTTGATACCAGTCTCTCCCCTCCCGCTTGCGGGAGGGGCAGGTTCATCTTGCTGAACCGGGGTGGGCCTGAAGTTTACGCCCGCTCAGGCCCACCCCGTCTTCGCCTGCGGCTCAGCCATCCCTCCCGCAAGCGGGAGGGGAGAGGCAGGCCAGCCTCGCATGCGAGAAATCGAGCGTTAGCTCAGAACAGCCCCTCGATCTCGCCGTTCGCGTCCAGCCGGATGCTCTCCGCCGCCGGCACCCGCGGCAATCCCGGCATGGTCATGATCTCGCCGCAGATCGCAACCACGAACCCCGCACCAGCGCTCAATTTCACCTCGCGCACGGGCAACACATGCCCGGTGGGCGCGCCGAGCAGCGTCGGATCCGCCGAAAAGCTGTACTGGGTCTTGGCCATGCACACCGGCAGATCGCCATAGCCCGCCTCTTCCCAGCGCCGGAGCTGCGTCAGGATCGCAGGCGACGCTGCCACCGAATCGGCCCTGTAGATGCGAGTGGCGACCGCAGTGATCTTGTCGATCGGCGGCAGCTTGTCGGGATAGAGCGGTTGAAAGCGCGCGCCATTATCGGCGACCAGCGCCGCGACCGCGTGCGCCAGATCCTCGGCACCTGCACCGCCCTCGGCCCAGTGGCGACAGATATGCGCCTGTGCCCCCTGCGATGCGGCCGCCTCGCGCAGCACGGCTGTCTCGGCATCGGTATCGCCGGTGAAATGGTTGATCGCCACCACCACCGGCACGCCGAACTGGCGCACATTCTCGATGTGCCGGATCAGGTTGACGCTGCCGCGCCGCACCGCTTCGACATCCTCGGCGCCAAGATCGGCCTTGGCGACGCCGCCATTCATCTTGAGCGCGCGCACCGTCGCGACGATCACCGCTGCAGCCGGGCTCAGCCCTGCCTGGCGGCACTTGATGTCGAAGAACTTCTCCGCCCCCAGATCGGCGCCGAAGCCCGCCTCGGTCACCACGAAATCGCCCAGCGCCAGCGCGGTGCGGGTCGCGATCACCGAATTGCAGCCATGCGCGATGTTGGCAAACGGCCCGCCGTGGAGCAGCGCGGGGGTGCCCTCCAGGGTCTGCACCAGATTGGGCTTGATCGCCTGCGCCAGCAGCACCGCCATCGCGCCTGCCGCCTTGATGTCGCTCGCGGTAACGGGCTGGCGATCGCGGGTATAGCCGATGACGATGCGCCCCAGCCGTTGCTCCAGATCGGCCATATCGCGCGCCAGGCACAGGATTGCCATGACCTCGGACGCCACGGTAATGTCGAACCCGCTCTCGCGCGGGAAGCCGTTGCCGACCCCGCCCACCGACTGCACGACCTGCCGCAGCGCGCGGTCGTTGACGTCGAGCACCCGCCGCCAGACGATACGGCGCACGTCGATGTCGAGGCTGTTGCCCCAATGGATATGGTTGTCGATCATCGCCGCAAGCAAGTTGTGCGCCGCGGTAATCGCGTGGAAATCGCCGGTGAAGTGGAGGTTGATGTCCTCCATCGGCCCGACCTGGGCAAAGCCGCCTCCGGTTGCCCCGCCCTTGGTGCCGAAGCACGGGCCCAGCGAGGGTTCACGCAGCGCCAGCACCGTCTTGTGGCCGATCCGGTTCAGCGCATCGGCCAGGCCTACCGAGGTCGTGGTCTTGCCCTCCCCCGCAGGCGTGGGGTTGATCGCGGTGACCAGGATCAGCTTGCCCCGCGCTTCGCCAAGACCGGCGGAGGCCAGATCGATCTTGGCCTTGTAATGGCCATAAGGTTCGACCGAGTCGGCTTGGAGGTCGAGCTTGCGGGCAATGGCGGCAATGGGCTGGAGCTTGGCGGTGCGGGAAATCTGGATATCGGTGAGCATGAAGCCTCTGCATGACAAGCGTACGAACACGGTTCGTAAAGCCCGTTCGCGCCGTGGCAAGCGCAGACCTTCAGCGGACGATGATCTCCACCCGGCGGTTGCCGCCGTTCTCGGTTTCGTCGGGGGTGGCAAAGCGCAATTCGGTCTCGCCGCGCCCGGTGGTCGTGATCGCTTCGGTGGGGAAACCAAGCTGGATCAGCCTGCCCTTGATCTCATCCGCGCGTTTTTGCGAGAGCACGAGGTTGTAGTCCGGTCGGCCCACCGTGTCGGTGTAGCCGATGATCTCTATCTCAGCTCCCGGCCGGGCCTTGAAATGCCTGTCGAGCGCCTCGATCATGCCCTCCGACCCCGGCGCCAGATCGGTGGTGTCGGGCACGAAATACATGATGAAGCGTGCGGGCGGCGGCGGCAGATCGTTGATCAGCGCGCGTTCGTCGGGCTTCAGGCCATCGGCTCCGACGCCCTTGGGCCGGGGCTTGCACCCCGAAAGCCGCGTGCGGGTATAAGACCCGGCGATCGTCGCACCGTCCGGATTGGCGCAACGTTCGTCGATCACCGCCAACGCGCCCTCGGACGATCCGTCCTCGTTATCGAGCAGCACGAGCGAAGGCCCAGCACACCCTGCCACAACCGTTGCGGCCAGCGCCGCCCCCAGAGCAGCGCGGCGCATCAATCAGGCACGTTCACAATGAAGCGGGTGCCGCGCACCCCGAGCAGGGATGTCGGCGTTCGCACCTTCATCGCATCACGCCGCGACTTGGCGATCTGGCCCGAAACCACGCCCAGCGAGCCCTTTTCGACCCGGGTTTCGAACGCGCCCGAGCGTGTCGTCCGGTCGAAGGTGAAGGTGTCCACGGCGACCCGGCTGTTGGGCCCGACTGAAAACCGGGTGTTGTCTGCAAAGGTCACCGCGATCTGGCCGCCCTTGCCGGTGACCAGCACATCGCCCGGCAACAGGCTGGTACCAACGACCGGATCGACCCGCGCGCCCTTGCGCTCGATCGAAGCGGTTCCGGCTGTCTGTTTGACTCGCCCTATATTGGCAAAGGCGGGCTGAGCCGCCATAGCCAGCAGTGAAAATGTCACAAGCAGTCCGCATTTCATAATATGCATCCCCTCTTGCCCGCTAAGGTGGCATAACCATGCGCATGATCGGGCGCAATTTTAAACCGCATTCGTGCGACCTGGATGAAAACGGTCCCGTTTCGATACACCGTGCCGTCGCGCTGGTCCATGAATTCAGTGCTGCCAGTGCCTTGACGCCGGAACAAGGTGCCAAGCTTGCGATCCTGGTCGAAGAGGCTGTGACCAATGTTTACGATCATGCTGATGTCCAGCCGGGTTTTGCCGGATCGCTGGCCCTTGCGGGCGATAGCGACGGGGTGCGCATATGCTTGTGCGACTCGGGCCAGGCCTTCGACCCGCGCTCGGCCGACGAAGACCGCCTGCCCGATCTCGAGCGCGGCGGCGGAGCGGGGCTGGCGCTGATCCGCGCCTGGGCCGAGATCGTCGATTATCGCAGCGAGGACGGGGTTAACCGGCTGGAGCTGAAGCTGCGCGACTGACCGGTCAGGTGTCGGCCACCAGCGGGTTGATCCGGCCCTTGAGCTGGCCGCGCTGGTCGATCAGCCTTGCCAGCTCGCCCTCGCCGGTGCGCAGCCGGGTCGGCGTGGTCCCGGCAAACAGCTTGAGCTCGCGAATCATGTGCGACTGGTCGTAGAACGCATCGCGCAGAAAGTCCGCCTCGTCGGGCTGGGCATCGATCAGCGCGCGCGCCGCGCGCAACGCGCGGTATTTACGCGACAGATATTTGGGTGGCATGCCGTAAAGCTGCTTCACCCGCCGGGTGAGCTGCCGCTCGGACAGGTTGCTCATGGCGTGCAATTCGGTGACCATCGGCGACACACTGGACGCCAGCCACTGATCGACCATGCGGGTAAAGGCCACCATCTCGGGATTGGCCTGCTCCATGATCGGACCCAATATGGCATCCGCCGCAGCGCACATGGCGGGCAGCGAATCGAGCATGCGGACCTCTTCCAACCGCTGTTCGATATTGGGAAACACCTTCACCGCAGGCTCGATCCGGTCGAGATAATCCGCCGCGCTCTGATGGGTGAGTGCACCCCAGCCCGCCGCCGTGATCCCCAGCCCGAACATGTGGAAAGGCCCCTCGATCTCGAACTTCACCGCCGCCGTCGTCGGCCCCAGCAGCACCGCGCCGCTGCATTGCGTCTTGGTGCCGTCGGGGAAATGCATGGTCACCCGCCCGCGGGTCGCCAGCCGCAGCTGCGCGATCGCGGCGCGTTCGCCGTCCATGACATAGGGATCAGGGCTGTCGAAGAGATAATAGACGGACACAAATTCGCGAAGCGATTCGCCCGGAAGGGCATATTGAAGATTCGGCATGCGCGGCCCCATTCCCGGCGCAACAGGTCGCGGATTGCCCGCCTTTCCCGTGCCGGTGTTATGTTTTAGTCGACCCGCACAGAGCTATAGACCGATTGGCGCACAAAAAAAAGGCGATCCCGCCACAAGGGCAGGATCGCCTGTTAGGAAAAGAACTCTTGGCATCGCTGCCTTGAGCCCTTCGGGTCGCAAGGGGGCTATATGCCATCACGGACAGGGTTGATTGGACAGATTCGACACGATGAAAAATCGTGCAAAATCTGTCCGCTAGGCAAGAACGGGTTAAAAATGGCGGGAATCAGCCACCCTTGGCCACCCAGGCGTCGATCCGCTCTTCCAGCACGGTCAGCGGCACAGGTCCGCTTTTTAAAATCGCATCATGGAAGCGGCCATATTGGAACTTCGGTCCCAGTGCCTTTTGCGCCCGATCGCGCAATTCCATGATCTGGCGCTTGCCGATCATATAGGCGTTGGCCTGGCCGGGATAAACGACGTAGCGCTCAATCGCCTTGGAGATATCCCCATCCGGATTGGGGGTGTTGTCGGTGAGATACTGGATCGCCTGCTCGCGGCTCCAGCGCTTGTGATGAATGCCGGTATCGACCACCAGGCGGCAGGCGCGCCACAATTCCATGCCCAGCCGTCCGAAGTCCGAATAAGGATCCTCGTAGAAGCCCATGTCCTTGCCCAGCTCTTCCGAATACAGGCCCCAGCCTTCGGTATAGGCTGTGACCCCGCCAAAACGGCGGAACGGCGGCAGGTCACCCAGCTCGGTCTGTACCGCGCGCTGCAAATGATGGCCCGGCAGGCCTTCATGATAGGCCAGCGCCTCAAGCTCGGTCGAGGCCATGTCCTTGAGGTTATAGAGGTTCACATAATAGGTGCCGGGGCGTGACCCGTCGGGCGCGGGGCTCTGGTAGAACGCCTTGCCTGCCGATTTCTCGCGGAACGCTTCCACCGCCTTCACCGTCAGGGGCGCCTTGGGCAGGGTATCGAAATATTCGGGAAGCTTGGCCTCCATCGCCTTGAGCTTGGTATCGACCGTCGCCAGATACTCCTCGCGCGTGGCGAAATAGAAGCGATCGTCGGTGCGGACGAAGGCGAAGAATTCCTGCAAGGTTCCGGTGAAGCCCACCGTCTTCATGATCTCGCGCATTTCGCCGTGAATGCGCGCGACATTGTCCAGCCCGATCTGGTGCACCTCATCGGCGGTCAGATCGGTCGTGGTGTAGCTTGCCAGCCGCTCGGCATAATAGGCTGCGCCATCCTTGAACCGCCACACGCCGTCTTCGACAGGCGCGATCGCCTGCTGCCTTTCCATCTCGGCGATCAGCCTCTGATAGGATGGACGCACGCTGGTGAGCAGCGCCTGCCGGCCGGCCTCGATCAGCGCCGCCTTTTCGGATGCGGCGATGTTGAGCGCCTCGACCTTCTTGGTCAGATCGGCGAGCAGCGTCGAGGGTGCCCCGGCATCGAACGGCGCGCCCTTGAGCACGTTGCGCGCGTCGTCGATGACATAGGGATAGACCCATCGGGGCGGCATGATCCCCTGCTGTGCGCGTGCGCCCGATTCGGCGATCAGTCCGTCGAGACGCGGCCCGATGCCTTGCAGCCGCGAGACATAGGCCTCGGCGTCGCTCTTGTTCGCGACCCGGTGGATATTGATCAGAAAGGCGGGCATCTGGCTCTGCGCGCCATTCATCTGATCGAAGACATAGTCGTTGCGGCGGAAGGGGTGCGCCTTGGCCGACCGTTCGGCCTGATATTCGAACAATCGGTAGCTCAACGCGTCCTCTGCGCTGAGGTTCGCCGGATCGAACCGTGCCTTCATCGTTGCCAGCGCCCTCTGGCCGCGCTGGAAATTGGCGACCTCGGCGGCATCGGAAGGGTCGTTCCACTTGCCATAGTCTTCATCGCGGATGCCCCGATAGGCCTTGCCCTGCGGCGAGGCGGCCAGGTTTTCGGCATCGACCTGCTCGAAGAACGCGGCCAATTCAGCACTGACAGGCTGGGCAGCTGGCGCGGTTTGCGCGGCCACGGGGTGGGCAAGCGCCAGCGGGCTGGCGGCAATCAGCAGGGCAGCGGCGAAGATACGCAGGGACATAAGCGACTTTCTGTTGTTCTGATGAGCGTTGGCGCAAACCGTATACAGTCTGTTCGGCAGGGTAAACCGCCCCGGCGCGGCTTGACCATCGGCCCGTCGCAAAGCCATAGGCCGATCATGCTGTTTTCGCTCGCCCGGCCCGCCATATTCCTGCTCGATGGAGAAACCGCGCACCGGCTGACGCTGGCGGCGCTGCGGCTGGTGCCCGCCTCGGACCCGCCCGCGCCCGATCCGGTGCTGGCGATGCGCGTGGCGGGGATCGATTTTCCCGCGCCGGTGGGTCTGGCCCCGGGCTTCGACAAGAACGCCGAAGTGCCGCACGCGATGTTCGGCTTCGGCTTCGGCTTCGTCGAGATCGGCACCGTGACCCCGCTGCCCCAGGTCGGCAATCCGCGGCCCCGGCTGTTCCGGCTGGTCGAGGACAAGGCCGTGATCAACCGCATGGGGTTCAACAACGACGGCGCCGGGGCGGTGGTCGCGCGGCTGCAGGCTGGCCGTGCCAAAGCCGGGATCATCGGCGTCAACATCGGCGCGAACAAGGATTCTGTCGACCGCATCGCCGATTACGCGACGATGACGCGGATCATGGCACCGCTGGCGCGGTACCTCACCGTCAACATATCCTCGCCCAACACGCCCGGCCTGCGCGCATTGCAGGATGCAAGCGCGCTGGCAGCATTGCTCGACGCGGTGCTCGAGGCGCGGGGGAGCAACCGCTGCCCGGTGTTCCTCAAGCTCGCGCCCGATCTGGAAGCCGCCGACATCGACGACATTACCCGCATCGCGATGGACAAAAGGCTCGACGCTCTGATCGTCTCGAACACCACCGTTACCCGCCCGACATTGCGCTCGCGCCACGCGGGCGAATCAGGCGGCCTGTCGGGCGCACCGTTGCGCGATCTGGCGCAGCAGCGGCTCAGGGATTTCCGGGTGGCGAGCGGCGGGGCGATCCCGCTGATCGGCGTCGGCGGCATCGCCTCGGCCGAGGACGCCTATGCCCGCATCCGTGCAGGCGCATCGCTGGTGCAGGTCTATTCGGCTTTGGTCTATCAGGGGCCCGGGCTGGCGGCACAGATCAACCGGGGGCTGAAGGCGCTGCTCAAGCGCGATGGCTTTGCGACGCTGGCAGAGGCCGTGGGGACGGACTGACCCTCCCCTCTCCGGTCCCCTGCGCAGGCAGGGGAACAAGGAAGGTGGGCAGACGTGCGTACCAGCCTTGCCGCACCCTGCCCCGGCGCTATAACGCTGCGATGATCGCATTTCCCCGCACGCTGCTCGCCGCAGCCGCCTTCGCCCTGTCCTCGCTGTCGGTTGCCTGTCACGCACAGGCCCCCACCCCGCGCGATACCTCTGCCACTGCCGAAGTCGGCAAGGGCGTCGTCTCGTCCGCCGATCCGCGCGCGAGCGCGGCGGGCCAGGAAATCCTGCGCAAGGGCGGGTCTGCCGCCGATGCCGCGATGGCGATGATGCTGGCGCTGACCGTGGTCGAGCCGCAAAGCTCAGGCATCGGTGGCGGCGGGCTATTGCTGCACCATGACGCCGCAACGGGCGAGCTTTCCACCATCGACGGCCGCGAAATGGCGCCATCTGCGGCGACCGACCAGTGGTTGCTGGGCAAGGATGGCAAGCCGCTGCCGTTTATCGATGCGTTTCAGGGTGGCCGCGCCGTGGGCGTTCCCGGCAACATCCGGCTGATGGCGATGACCCACGCCAAATGGGGCAAACTGCCCTGGGCGGACCTGTTTGCGCCGGCTATCCGCCTGGCGGATGAAGGTTTCGAGGTCAGCAACGTGCTCGCCAGCACCTTGAAGCGCCTCGCGCCGATCTGGGCGCGCTTCCCCGATGCCCGCGCGATCTACTGGAACGCCACCGGCCCCAAGGCGGCAGGCGAGCGGGTGACCAACCCTGCGCTCGCCGAACTGCTGCGCGCGGTGGCCAAAAACGGTCCCGACGCCTTCTACACTGGCAAGCACGGCCAGGCGCTGGTCGACGCGGTGAGCAAGGCAAGCGTCAATCCCGCGCCGATGACGATGGCGGACCTTGCCGCCTACGAGGCCAAGGCGCGCCCGCCGGTATGCTCGCGCTATCGCGGCTACAAGGTGTGCGGCATGGGCCCGCCCTCGTCGGGCGCGACCACGGTGCAGCAGATCCTCGGGATGCTCCAGCCGCACGATATCGGCGCGCTGGGCAAGGATGACCCGAAGACCTGGCATCTGATCGGCGAGGCGATGCAGCTGGCTTATGCCGACCGCGAACAGTATCTTGCCGATGCCGACTTCGTCGCCGTGCCGGTCAACGGCCTGCTCGATCCGGGCTATGTCGCCAGCCGCGCCGCGCTGATCGATCCGGGCAAGGCACTGGGTCGCTATGAGGCCGGCACCCCGCCCGGTGCCGAGCCGCGCACTGCTGCCGTGTCGAGCGAGGTTGCGGGCACCACCCATTTCGTCGCGGTCGATGGCGCTGGCAATGTCGTCAGCATGACCTCGACGGTGGAAGGACCCTTCGGCAGCCAGCTCATCGCCAATGGCTTTTTCCTCAACAACGAGATGACCGACTTCACCTTCGCGCCCGAAAGGAACGGCGCGCCGGTCGCCAACCGGGTGCAGCCCGGCAAGAGGCCTTTGTCGTCGATGTCGCCGCACATCGTTTATGACGCCGCCGATCGCCCGGTGCTGGCGGTGGGCTCTGCAGGCGGCAAGCGCATCATCATGCATGTCACCAAGGCGCTGATCGGGGTGATCGATTTCGGCCTGCCCGCAGGCGAGGCGCTGGCGCTGCCCAACATCTATTTCGGCAACGGATCGCTGGTCGTCGAAAAGGGCACTGCCCTTGGAGATATGAGCGAGGCGCTCGCCGCGCTCGGCCAGCCGGTGGTGGTCAGCGATCTGGGATCGAAGCTCAACGCCGTGCAGGCGACGGGTGGCCGGTGGACCGGTTTTGCCGATCCGCGCAGCCCGGGCGTCGCACTCGCCGAGTAAGCAGAGCCAAGCGCGGTTTCGACCAACCCGCACCCCTGTTCGACCAGCATATGGCAGCGGTAAAGACACGGGCGTCATCTGCGGTTAAGACTGGGGCCGATGAAAACGTTTGCCACGCGCCATGCCCGGCCCAGGGTGGACCAGCAGGTCGCCCTGCTTTCGATCCTGGGATTCTGGCTGTTCTACATGATCATCGTCACGCTGCGCGCGGCGGTGCTGGATTTCCCCGCGCAGGAGGAGCTCGTCATCCGCCGGGTGGCGGTGACGGTGTTCGGCATCGTCACCAACATGGCCCTGTATCTGGGCCTGCGCTGGTTCGAGGACAAACCGCTGACCCCGCGCATCATCGCCGCGTGCATCGGCGCAATCCCTGCGGCGCTGGCGATCTCGTCGTTCAACTATTTCGCCTTCAACATCTACGATCCGATCAGCGTGTTCGAGGACAGCGAACTGCGCGAGAAGATCGCCGAGATCGACCCGCTGGCGATCGTGCTCGAGTTCGCGATCTCGAGCTATTATTTCCTGATGTCGTGGGCGATGCTTTATCTGGCGCTGAGCTATGCCAGCGAGGTGCGCGCAGCCGAACGCCGCGCCGCGCGCTTCGCCCAGGCTGCGCAGCAGGCGGAACTGCGGTCCCTGCGCTATCAGGTGAACCCGCATTTCCTGTTCAACACCTTGAACTCGCTGTCTACGCTGGTGCTGCGCAACCGCCCGGAGGAAGCCGAATCGATGATCATGAATCTGTCGACCTTCTACCGCACCAGCCTGACCGGCGACCCGCTCGACGATGTGCCGCTGGCTGACGAGGTGCAGCTGCAGCAGCTTTACCTCGCGATCGAGGCGGTGCGGTTCCCTGATCGGCTGAAGATCGAGATCGATGTCCCCGACACTTTGATGAGCTGCTGCGTGCCCGGCCTGATCCTGCAGCCGCTGGTCGAAAACGCGATCAAATACGGCGTCGCCCGCGCAACCCGGCCGGTGACGATCCGGATCGGCGCACGTGAGGCGGATGGGGTGCTGCACATCACCGTCAGCGACGACGGCGATGTCATCCCCTCGGACGAGGACAAGGGCAGCGGCATCGGGCTGGCAAACGTCCGCGACCGGCTCGACGCGCGCTATGGCAGCGCCGCCCGGATCGAATGGCATTCCCCTTTTGAAGGAGGCTTTGTGGTGGACCTGACACTGCCGGCGGTGCGCCATGAGTTCTGAGCCCGAAGGTGCGCCTCTGCGCACGATGCCCGAAGGTGCGCCTCTGCGCACGATGCCCGAAGGTGCGCCGCTGCGCACGATGATCGTCGACGACGAGCCGCTGGCGGTGGAGCGGCTGCAACTGCTGTGCGCGCGGCTCTCCGGGATCAGCCTGGTGGGGACCGCAAGCGACGGCGAATCGGCGCTGCGACTGGCCGAACAATTGCGTCCCGAGCTGGTGTTCCTCGATATCAACATGCCCCGCCTCGACGGCATGGGCGTTGCCCGTGCACTTGGCAAGATGGACCAGACGCCGGCGATCATCTTCGTCACCGCCTATCAGGCGTTCGCGGTCGAGGCGTTCGATCTGGCCGCGATCGACTATCTGCTCAAGCCTGTCGCCACAGACCGTCTGGAGCGCGCCGTCGCCCGCGTGATGGAGCGGCGCAACTTCGTGCTCGCCAACCCCGCGCCCGATGCCACGCCTGCCAGCCAGTCGTGGGTGCGCGAGTTCTGGGTGCCGCACCGCTCCGAACTCAAGCGGATCGATGCCGAGCTGATCGAGCGGATCGATGCCGAGCGCGATTACATGCGGCTGCATGTCGGAACGCGCAGCTATCTGATGCACGAGACGATCAAGACGCTGGAAGAGCGGCTCGACCCGTCGCGCTTCGTCCGCCTTCACCGCTCGCACATCGTGCGCAACGATTACATCACCTCGCTGCGCCACAATGGCGGCGGGGTGTGGTTCGCGTGCCTGGCCGATGGCAGCGAGCTGCGCGTCGGCCGCACCTATCTGGCGCGGGTCAAGGAAATGGCCGGGCGCTGAGTCAGCGGCCCGCGGCCTTCTCCACCTGCGCCATCACCCGCAGCACGTTGCCGCTCCAGATTTTCTCGACATCCTGCTCGGTAAGGCCGCGCGCGAGCAGCGCCCGGGTGATCCTGGGGATGTTGCTGATCTGGTTGAGCCCCGGCACGCCTCCGCCGCCATCCCAGTCCGCGCCGATGCCGACACGGTCGACCCCCATCAGATCGATGCAATGGAACACCGCCTCCATATAGCGATCGAAGTCCGCAGCGGAGCGCGGTTCTGCGGCATTGACCAGTGCCCACTCCTTCATCAGCGCGGCGCGCTCGTCGGGCGGCAGCGTGTCTGCGCCGGCCATCCGCGCGCGCATCGCATCGACGCGCGGGCGCGGAAGATCGGGCGAGAGGAACAGGCTGTTGATCTGAATCACCCCGCCCTTCGCCGCCAGCGCCCTGAGCCGCGCATCGTCGAGGTTACGCGGATGATCGTTGAGCGCCTTGGGGCCCGAATGCGACAGGATGATCGGCGCCTTGGACAGCGCCAGCATCTGGTCGAACGACGCGTCCGAGGCGTGGCTGGCATCGATGATGATCCCCAGCCGGTTGGCCTCCTTCACCCAGGCCTTGCCCAGATCGCTGAGGCCGCCATGCACGGCCTCGCCATTGGTCGAGTCGGCAAGCTGATTGCTGCCATTGTGCACCGGCCCCGCCATGCGCAGGCCAAGCTGATGGAACGCTTCCAGATTGGCCAGGTCCGTGCCCAGCGGATAGCCGTTTTCCATCGAGATATAGACGATGCGCCGGCCGCTGGCGGCGATCCGCGCGGCATCGGCAGCGGTGGTCGCCAAGGCGAAGCTCTGAGGCGTCGCCGCGACAAAGTCGTGGATCTGGTGCAGCCGCTTGAGCGCATGGGCGAGCGCGCGGGCATAGCCTTGCGCATCGGTCGGCCCCTGGCCGGTATAGATCACCCAAAAGCCGCCATCGAGCCCGCCCTCGATCATGCGCGGCAGATCGACCTGGGTGGTGTCATGCTCCACATCGTGCCGCTCGGTGATCGCCCAGCCGGGACGGTCGAGATTGGCGGGGCTGTCAAGATGCGTGTCGAGCGTCAGGATGCGCTCATGCACTGCAGCAGCATCACTTGATGGGGCGGAGGCCGTCTGCGCCAGCGCGGGAGCAGCGCCCAGAACCAGCACCAGCGCGCCCGAAATCAAATGTCGCAAACCCGTATCTCCCTTTAGTCCATCAGTCCCTGGGCGCGCTTGCGCCAGTCGGCTGCGAGTTGCGGCAGTTCGGCCAGCGCGCGCACCGCTTCAGGCTCCGCCTTGTATTGCCCGCCGACCAGCAGCTTGAACACCCGGTCCACCGTCCAGGCCGCAGGGCCGGGCTCGACCAGCCGCATGACGTCGCCCGACTGCACGCGCCCCGGCTCCAGCACCCGGTAATAAAAGCCGCAGCGCGCGGTGCGGACGATCTCAGCCATCACCGATTGCTTGCCCGAGACACCAAAGCGATGATCGAGCTTCCAGCAAGGCTGGCGACCCTTGGTCAGCTCGACCAACGCCTCTCCCAGCCGGAATTTGTCGCCGATGCGCATGTCGGTTTCGACCAGCCCGCGCGTCGAGATGTTCTCGCCAAAGGCCCCGGGCTTTTGCAGCAGCTTGTGCGCATCGAGCCGCTGCTGCCAATAGCTGTAATGATCGAACGGATAATGGTGGACCGCCATGTCGGGTCCGCCATGGTGGACGGTATCGGCGACCTGGTCGCCCTTGAACCCCAGCTCGCCCAGCATCACCGGCCCGGTGACCGACTGGCGCGCGATGGCGCTCTTCGTGCCATCTTCACGAAAGGGACGGGGCGTGCCGGTGAGCAGCGCCAGGATGCGGACCGCGTGCGAACTCATGCGCGACAGAGGCTAAACCGCGCGGGAAGACGGTGCAATCTTATTCAACTTGATGGACAGACAAGGTTTTACGACCCTGAACATAAATGTCATAATCCGGTTAAGCTGCGGGTCAGCATGCGCCTGATAGACAAAGGGCAATCACAACCGTCCTGTGCCGCGTGGTTGCCGACACGATTGCCCAGGCCATTTTCGAAAAAGGTCGACTATGGTCATGTCAAATTATCCAACCACCCACCCCCCCGGCGCACAGACGCCTTCGCTGGCCTTGCGCCTTTCCGGAAAACTCCATCGCATGCCGTTGATGCTGGCAGGTCTGGCACTCGCCGGCCTGTTGCTGCCGCTATCCCAGGCCGAGGCAGCGGTGGTCGAACCTGTGTCGCAGGGCGAAAGCATCGCCGCGCAGGCCGGGCTGCAGCCTGCCGCGCAGCAGCGTGACGGACGCCGTGGCGGCGGCGGCGAGTTCCGCGGCAATCGCGGTGGCGGCGGCCGCGAGATGCGCGGCGGCGGCGGCGGCAGCGGGCGGGAACTGCGCGGCCAGAACCGCAACAATATCGGCACCGCACGGATCGAGAACCGCCAGCAGTTCCGCCAGGAACGTCGCGGCGACCGACAGGATTTTCGCCAGGAACGCCGGGCCGACCGGCAGGACTTCCGCCAGGATCGCCGGGGTGACCGCCGCGACCTTCGTCAGGGCAATGTCACGCGGCCAGAGTTTAGGGCAGAACGCCGCGACGATCGCCGGGATTTCCAGGTAGACCGGCGCAATGATCGCCGCGATTTCCGTCAGGAACGCCGTGTCGACAACCGCAACTTCCGGGATGACCAGCGCGGATGGGACAACCGGGGTGGCTACGCCAACCGCGGCTGGGACAACCGCCGGGGCTGGGACAACCGCGGCGGGCGCGGCGGCAACTGGGATCGCGGCTGGCGCAACGACCGCCGCTATGACTGGCTCGGCTACCGCAACCAGAACCGCAATTTCTTCCGCGCCGGACGTTATTACCCGCCGGTGCGCGGCTGGGGATATCGCCGGCTGGGCATCGGCTTTACGCTCGGCGCGCCGTTCTTCGCCAGCAGCTTCTGGATCAACGACCCCTGGGCCTATCGCCTGCCGCCAGCCTATGGCCAGCTTCGCTGGGTCCGCTATTTTGGCGACGTGCTGCTGGTCGATACCTTTACCGGGCAGGTCGTGGACGTGATTCCCGACTTCTTCTGGTAAGGCCCACTTTCGTTACGGCTGCGACAAACGGCCCGCCGGAGCGATCCGGCGGGCCGTCACGTGTGCAGCGCACCGGGCGCTTGACTTGAACCCTTCGCTGCGCACAACGGTCGACCATGATCGCCGACTATTTTCATCGCAGGCAACTGGCGCGGATCGGGCGCGAGGTGGGCGAGCGGCTTGATCTGCACCCGCGCGTGCAGCGGATCACCTTCGACGATGTGAGCGTTCCGATGCAGGTCTATTGCTATCAGGACTTCATGACCCGCGCCGAATGCCGCGACCTGATACGGATGATCGATGCCGACGCCATTCCATCCGAGCTCTATCGATCGGGCCAGCAGGACGAGAGCGATTTCCGCACCAGCTACAGCTGCAATCTCGATCGCTGGCACCCCGATGTGCTGCGCATCGATGACCGCATCTGCGGACTCACCGGAATTGATTCCAGGCGGGGCGAGACGCTGCAGGGCCAGCGTTATGCCAAGGGCCAGCAGTTCAAGCCGCACCACGACTTTTTCCACACCAGCCAGCCCTACTGGCAAAAGGAACGCAAGTCGGGCGGCCAGCGCAGCTGGACGGCGATGGTGTTCCTCAACGAACCCAAAGGCGGCGGCGAGACCGAGTTCCCCCAACTCAGCTTCAAGATGATTCCGCGCACGGGTATGTTGTTGATCTGGAACAATATGGGGCTGGATGGCAGGCCCAATCTGAACCTGCTGCACAGCGGCAATCCGGTGACAGCCGGAACCAAGTATATCGTCACCAAATGGTTCAGGCGCGGTTTTTGGGTCTGACCCCTGCCGCAGGCTATGGCTGATCGGCTGCCGCTATCGTGCCGACCAACGTGCGAGCCCAAACGACACAAATGCGTTGCCCCGACGCCTCTGCGTGAACTAAATCTTTCATCTGGCGTTCAGATTCTGGCTTGCCCACTTTTCAACCCGTGCAGTGTGTCTATATTGTTGGACGCTACAGGGCGAAAGTCGCCGAGCAAAAGGAGAGTTCATGTCAAGATTGAATGCACTGCGCTATTCCGGCGCGTTTGCCGGTCTCGCGCTGCTGGCCGCCTGCTCGGGCGGCAGCGATACCCCCCAGGCTGAAGACCAGGCCGCCACTCCGGCCGCCGATGCTCCCGCCGCAACGCCTACACCGGCCGCTGCCGAAGCACCGGCTGCGGACAACACCGACACGCTCGACGGCACGAAATTTGCCGACATGACGGGCAACGCTGCTGAAGGCGAGAAGGTCTTCATCCAGTGCAAGACCTGCCACGTCAAGGAAGCCGGTCAGAACCGCGTCGGTCCCTCGCTCGCCGGCATCGTCGGTCGTGCAGCCGGAACCGTCGAAGGCTTCAACTACTCGCCCGCCAACAAGAACAGCGGTATCACCTGGACTCCGGAAAAGTTGTTCCAGTATCTGGAAAAGCCGGCCCGCGTCGTTCCCGGCACCAAGATGGTGTTCGCAGGCATTCCCGATGCGCAGAAGCGCGCGGACCTGATCGCCTATCTGCAGCAGCCCTGATCGATCCGATCGACGGCGTCTGCCGAAACACAAAAGGCCGTCCCTTGCGGGGCGGCCTTTTTTTGTCAGATCCCATTTTCCTCGCCCGTTTTCCGGCGGACGCCGGAGAACGGGTGATCGTTATCAGGCGGCGACTGCCCGCCGCGCCAGCTCGCATTGCGACCAGATGTCGCTCAGCGCGTTGAGCAGCTTTTCGCAATCGCCATCGCTGTGCACCGGCGAGGGCGTGATGCGCAGCCGCTCGGTGCCCTTGGGTACGGTGGGATAGTTGATCGGCTGGACATAGATACCGTGGTTCTCCAACAGCCAGTCGCTGATCCTTTTGCACTTGTGCGGATCGCCGACCATCACCGGGATGATGTGGCTGGGATTGTCGAGATGCGGAATGCCCATCAGGTCGAGCCGCTTGCGCACACGCGCGACTCGCTCCTGATGGCGCGCGCGCTCCATCTGGCTGGTCTTGAGGTGGCGGATGCTGGCGGTGGCGCCGGCAGCGAGCGCGGGCGGCAGGGCGGTGGTGAAGATGAAGCCGCTGGCGAAGCTGCGGACGAAATCGCACAAAGCTGCGGACGCGGCGATATAGCCGCCCATCACGCCGAACGCCTTGCCCAGCGTGCCTTCGATCACCGTGATTCGGTCCATCAGGCCTTCGCGCTCGGCAATGCCGCCGCCGCGCGGACCATAGAGGCCGACCGCATGGACTTCGTCGATATAGCTCATCGCACCGTGCTTTTCGCAAACGTCGAGGATCTCCGCGATCGGAGCGATGTCGCCGTCCATCGAATAGACGCTCTCGAAGGCCACCAGCTTGGGACGGCCCGGCGCGATGCCGGCGAGCAGCCGGTCGAGGTCTTCAGGATCGTTGTGCTTGAACTTGAGGCACTCGGCGCGGCTGTGGCGGATGCCCTCGATCATCGAGGCATGGTTGCCCGCGTCCGACAGCACCACGCAATTGGGAAGCTTGGCTGCCAGCGTGCCAAGGGCAGCCCAGTTCGAGACATAGCCCGAGGTGAACAGCAATGCGGCTTCCTTGCCATGCAGATCGGCAAGCTCTGCCTCCAGCACGACATGATGGTGATTGGTGCCCGAAATGTTGCGCGTTCCGCCCGCACCCGCGCCGCACTGGTCGAGCGTGTCGTGCATCGCCTTGAGCACATTGGGGTGCTGGCCCATTCCAAGATAGTCGTTCGAGCACCACACGGTAACCTCGTCGGTGCCTTCTTCGGTATAACGCGTGGCGTGCGGAAAGCGGCCGCGATGGCGTTCCAGTTCGGCGAAGATGCGATAGCGCCCCTCGTCGCGGATCGTATCGATCTCGCTCTGGAAAAAGCCCTCATAATCCATAACCACTCTCCTTCTTCTTATCCTTGTCGGTTGCCGGAATTGCCCAGCGCCACAACGCGCCGTCCCTGAACGGCAACGCGAGAAACAGATGCTCGAGCGAACCCAGCGCCGCGAGCGTGAACACCAAGGTGGCACTGACCGCAGCGAAGCTGTCCGCCGGGGCGGCCAGCGCGCGCATCCCCAGATACACAGACAGAGCCAGCAAGGCCACCAGGCTGAATGCCAGCGCGCCATGCAGGCGGCGCGGGCCGAAATAGGTCTTCAGATACTCCAGATGCCCCGGCATGATCTCGTCGCTCATGTTCGGCACGCCGACAAACAGGTTGAGCTTGGCCGACAGGCGCAGCGCGAACAGCAGGCTGAAGATCACCGTGCCGGTGGGGTTGGCGCTGTCCCAGGTCAGCGACACCAGGATGACCATCACTGCGGCGATTGCCAGCTCGTGATAGATCAGCGTCGCAGCGGCCTCCGAAAACCGCCGCCAGCCGCGCGCCAGCGGATCGCTGACGATGCGGCGGGGCCCTGCGACGATGCCGGTCAGGAAGGTCAGTTCCAGCCAGCCCCAGATCACCAGCGCGGCTGCGAAGCTGATATAGGCATCGGTCCGGTCGGGGCCAGACGCGCCATGGCCATGGCCGACATAGACGATCACGCACAGGCATATCCCGGCGGCGAACCCCGCCCAGGAAATGCTGCGCGCAAAGGTGTCCTTGCCGCGATTGGCCAGCCAGGCGACGACGCCCGTGCTGCCGAACCAGGCAAGCAGGACCACCAGAGCGGGCAGGATATGGCCGTACAGGCTCATGCGCTTACCAGGCCGGCTGCAGGCGGATGGTGGCAGGCAGCGCATTAGGCTTGCCGGGCATGAAATACATCCGTGCGAACGCCGTGCCCGCACCGATCATGCCGGAGGCGCGCTGGGCCAGACCGCCAAGGCCGCCCTTCGCCTTGCCCGCGGCGATGCGGTCAGAGGCGAGGCGCAGCTTTTCCATCTGCGCGCGCAGCGCCGGGCTGTCGGTATCGATCTCCACCGGGAACACCTGGCGGCTGATCGCGGTGCAGATGCGGAACACCTCGTAATCATAATCGGTCGGCTTCATGCCAAGCGCGGCATGGAACACCGGACGGCTGTGATCGCGCACGTACATCGTGGCATAGACCGACAGGATGAAGAACTTGATCCAGTAACGGTTGAGCCCCGTGAGCAGTTTCGGATCGGCGTGGAGCAACATCGCAAACGCCTCACCATGGCGGAACTCGTCGTTGCACCATTGCTCGAACCAGTTGAAGATCGGGTGGAAACGGTATTCCGGGTGCTTGGCCAGATGCCGGAAGATCGCGATATAGCGCGCATAGCCGATCTTCTCCGACAGATAGACCGCGTAGAAGATGAACTTGGGCTTGAAGAAGGTGTATTTCTTGGTCTTGGTGAGGAAGCTCAGGTCGATGCCGATGCCGGCGTCCTTGAGCACCTCGTTGATGAAACCGGCATGGCGGCTTTCATCGCGCGCCAGCAGCTTGAACAGCTTCTTGACGTCCGGGTTCTTGGTCCGCCGCGCGATCTCTGCATAGAGGATGCAGCCGGAAAATTCCGAGGTCAGCGAGCTGACCAGAAAATCGATGAATTCGCGGCGCAGCGCAGGCTCGAGCGATTCGATGACCCCGTCGAACGATTCGCTGCGGCGGAAATGCGCCTTGTTGGGGTCGCCTTCCATGTCGGCCATCAGCACGTCCCATTCGGCGCGCACGCGGCTGACATCGATGCTGTCGAGCGCATCGAAATCGGTGGTGTAGAAACGCGGGGACAGCACGGTCTCCTGCGTCGCCAGCTCCATGGTATCAGGAACATCCGCCAGCGTCGGCACCTTGGCCGCTGCCGGCTTGATCTTCGTCTGCATGTTCATCACACCACTCCCGTCATCTTCTGAACAGCGCTCACCACCGGCTGGTGGTGAAGCTTACTTCGTAGAGTTCCTTGAGCTCGCCCATCGCGGTCAGCTTGGTCCATGCGCGCAGCAATGGACCTGCCGGATGCACCGTCGCCATGCGCTGGATCAAAATTGATTGCCCAAATCCGACAATAATCGGGTCGCCATGCACCCGCACCTTGTCGCCCGGCTGGATCGCGACATCGCCATCGAGCTCGACATGCGCATGGAAATGCGCCTCGCTCTGCTCCACCGCGATCCGGCAGGGGGTGTCGAACGAAGGCTGGCGCAGCAGACCGATCATTTCAATAACGCCTCGAAGGTGCCGCGATTGGTATGCCCGAACGCGCCCAGCTCGACGATGCGGTTGGTCGCGGTGTCGGTCAGCGACAGCGATCCGTCGCTCCAGTGGTTGAGCTCATAGGGCGCGTCCATCGCGATCGAGCGCCTGTGCCGGTCGCGGCCCATGCCGCGCAGGACGCCGCGGATGAAGCCGCTGCCTTCCTCGCCATAGACATGCACGGTGGCATTGTTGGTCGCATCGGTGACCACCACGGTACCGCCGGGGCCGTCGGCAAAGCGCAAGACCCTTGAGGCGATCGCGCTTGCCGCCTGTGAGGCGCGGACATCGCTGGCAGACGGTGACGGTGCAATCCAGCCGAGCTGGGTTGCCCCGGTGAGCGCCAGGGTGACCAGCACCACGCCGCACGCCATCACCAGCGCGCCTTTGGGCACGGTGTTTTCGTGGCTGTGGCCATGGCCGCCATGGCTGGGGCCGGGATTGTGGCCGGAATTGTGAATGGGATGGGCGGTGGTCATGCGACGGCTCCCTGAAGGCCTGCGGGCATCGGCTCGCTCTGCGGTGCGGCGGCCTGCTCCTGCGCGCGGTCGACCGGCGCGATCGCAGCGACGGCGCGGGCCAGCCGTTCGCCGACCACGGCCGCATCGGGCAGCGCGCGCAGCATCGGCTGGGGATTACCCAGCTTCCACGGACGCGCATGCGGCCACAGCACCAGATAGCCGAGCCGGTGCGGACCGATGAGCTGCAGCGCCAGATCGCCTTCGACCGGCCCCAGGGCACGCAGGTTGGCACCGCCGATCTTGGCCAGAGGCAGGTTGATGCACATGTTGAGCGCGACGCCGATGCGCAGCACCACCCGCCTGCTGGTCAGCGTGTAGACCGTGGTGCGCGCCACCGCCCAGGCATAGAGCATCAGCAGGCCGATGCCGACCGCGCCGGCGATCAGGGTGGCGATCACCCCGCCGGTGCTGCCGTTATAGATCGCCAACGCAACCAGAGCGACGAAGTACAGCCCCACGACACGGGTGAAGAACGCGCTGCGGGCCAGCAGTCGCCATTCGGGCGATCCCTGCCAGATCAGCGTCTCGCCCTGCGGCAGGTCTCCTGGCAAGCCCCGGATGGGCTCGTCGTCATATTCGGAAAGGATCATATCAGCGGCTCCTGACGGGCACGGTTGGCATAGAGATAGCCGCCGCCGAAGTAGCCGGAGATCTTGTCCTCCTCGAAGCGGCTGATCTGTCCGGGAACCTCGACCTGCGGGCAACCGGCGAACTGCGCGGCGTTGATCGCATCCACCACGATCTGGCGCGCGGACTTGCGGATCTTGGCCATCGGCATCGGCGCGAGCGCGTGGACGCCCTCGGCGGTGACAACTTCGAGGTAGCGCACCTGATGCTCCGAACGGTCGACCCAGATTTCCGCCACCGTGCCTGCCACCGCGCCATCGGCGCCGATCACGGTCATGCCGCGCGGATCAGCGTCGCCGCGCGCGATCGAGAAGCTGGGCTCGAGCGCCATCGGCACGATGCGGTTGTTGCCGAAGGCATCGATATCGGGAAGCCGGCTGCGCTGGGCATAGGCCGCAGGGCCGATGCAGTCGGTGAGCGGATTGCCGGTGGGCACATAGGGTGCGCCGGGGAACGGGCTCATCCGGCGGCCGGCGATCTCGAACGGCTCCTTGCCGATGGTCGGCGTGCTCACCGTGCCGCGGCCGAAGGGCAGCTTGAAGGTCTTGGGGCTGGCATGCAGCAGCGGACCGCCCATGTTCAGCGAACGCCCGGTCAGGTCGTCTTCGAGCGGAAAGCCCTCTCGCCGGTCCTCTCGCCGAAGATAATAGATCAGACCGATGAAAAAGAGCACGAACGCCCAGAAAGCGATCGATGCGACATCGATATTGCCCACGATATTGCCGTTAAACATGGCGCTTACCTCTCTTCGTCAAAACCTTCATGTCGGAAACTCTGTGAGGCCGAACCGCGTCTGCGGGGCGGCGGTGTCGACCTGCTGGCCCCCGACAAGCGGACCGAGCACGATCATGGTCACAAGCAGCAGGATGATCTCGATGAGATACACGGTGCCATAGCCGGTGGCGCGATAGGCCAGCGTCGCACCGATCTGGTCTGCGAGCGCCAGAGCCGAGACGCCGTCGCGGATCAGGCCGCCCGCCGCGATGGCAAGACCGCCCGCGCTCGCCTGCACCGCGCCCCAGGCGCCCAGCGCCAGACCCGAGCCCTTGTGCTGACCGCTGCCTGCAATTCCCATGATCGCGCTGAGCGTGCCGACCGAGAACAGTCCCGAGCCCATTCCGATCGCAAGCGCGCCGGCGAACACCAGACCGCTTGCGTCGAGAGGCGCGGCAAACAGCAGCATCGCAAAGGCGAGCATGCCGACAACCGCGCCAAAGCCTGCCAGCCGCAGCGGATCGGCGCCCGCGCCCAGACGGCGTGCGGCAAAGGCGAAGCTCAGCAGCATGCCGAACGCCCACAGCCCGGTGAGAGTCGTGGTCGCACCCACCGACATGCCGAGAATCTCGCCGCCGAACGGCTCGAGCAGCACGTCCTGCATCGCGAATGCCGCGGTACCGCAGCCGATCGCGACCAGCAGCCGCGCATTGCGCGCCTCTGCGGTGAACTCGCGCCAGACCACCGAGAACTTGGGCGTCGGACGATCGGGCCGGGTGGTGGAAGGCGCGCGCGCCTCCTGCTTCCACAGCGCGATGATGTTGAGCGCCATGGTGAACATCGCCGCGCCCTGGACGATCGCGACGAGCCGGGTCGCCGAGAAATCGGCAAGCAATGATCCCATCACGAACGCTGCCAGCATCATGCCGACCAGCAGCATCACGAACATGAGCGCGACGACGCGGGGGCGTGTCTCTTCGGGGGCCAGATCGGTGGCGAGCGCAAGGCCTGCGGTCTGCGTGGTGTGCATGCCAAGGCCGGTGAGCAGAAACGCGAGCGCGCCGGCGACAAGCCCGACCGTAAAGGTGTCGCCGCGCGACAACAGCAACAGCGCAAACGGCATGATCGCGAGGCCACCGAACTGCAGCAGCGAACCGAACCAGATATACGGCACCCTGCGCCAGCCGAGCATCGACTTGTGGTTGTCCGACCGGTGGCCGATCAGCGCGCGGAAGGGGGCGACCAGCAAGGGAATTGCGATCATCAGCGCGACCAGCCAGGCAGGCGTGCCCAATTCGACGATCATCACCCGGTTGAGCGTGCCGTTGAGCAGCACCGTGGCGATTCCGACCGTCACCTGGAACAGTGACAGCCGCAGCAACCGGCCCATCGGCAGCTCCGCGCTCGCCGCATCGGCGAACGGCAGGAACTGCGTTCCCAGGCCGGCGAAGAACCGGGTCGAGACGCCGGCGAGGCTCATCTGTGCGACACCATCATCGCGTGGCTGGTGTAGAAGCCGCTGACAATGCGTTCGCTCGCGGCGATGCCATGGCCGGGCAGACGCTGGGCAAGCAGTCTGGTCAGCCTCGCTTCGGCCACCGGAACAATCGCGGGTGCGCGATCCGATTTGGGAAAGAGTTTCCCGGTGGCATGCATCGCCGCGAGCAAGGGTGTCCGCGGTGCAAAGGTGAAAGCGATATTGGGCGAGCGCTGGGCCAGCGAGGCGAGCACGTCGACGATATCGCTGGTCTGATAATGGATCAGCGAATCCATCGCGACGACATGGTCGAATTCGCCCAGCGCCGGATCGAGCATGTCGCCCACCCGCCAGTCGATATCCAGGCCCTGTGGCGCGCGTTCGCGCGCGACCTCGACCAGCCCGCCCGAAATGTCGATCGCGGTGACATGCGCGCCCAGTTGCGCAGCCGCAACCGCCAGCGATCCGGTGCCGCAGCCGGCATCGAGGATGCGCATGCCGGTGAGATCGTCGGGCAACCAGTCGAGCAGCATCGCACGCATCCGGTCACGGCCTGCACGCACCGTGGCGCGGATACCGCTGACCTTGGCGTCCGAGGTCAGGTCGACCCAGTTCTGCCGCGCGGTGCGGTCGAAATAGGTCTCGAGCTTGCCGCGATAGCTGTCGTAGGTCGAGCGGGGCGCGTGGCTGGCCATCATTCAAACCCTAAGAAGTCGAAGATGTCGCGGTCCTTCATCGGCATCGCGTCGAGCGGGTCTGTTCCGGCCCAGAGTGTCGCTGCGAGCCGCAGATACTCGGTCTTCACCGCCTCGATCTCGGGGGTCGAATCCATCTCGAAGATGGTGCATTTCTTCAGGCGGCTGCGCCGGATCGCGTCGAGATCGGGGAAATGCGCGAGTGTCTTGAGGCCGGTGGCTTCGTTGAACCGGTCGATCTCGTCGGTCGCGGCCGAGCGGTTGGCGATGACACCCGCCATCCGCACGTCATAGTTCTTCGACTTGGCCTTGATGGCAGCGACGATGCGGTTCATCGCGAAGATGCTGTCGAAATCGTTGGCGGCAACCACCACCGCGCGTTCGGCATGCTGGAGCGGGGCGGCAAAGCCGCCGCACACCACATCGCCCAGAACGTCGAAGATCACCACATCGGTGTCCTCGAGCAGATGGTGCTGCTTGAGCAGCTTGACCGTCTGGCCGACGACATAGCCGCCACAACCGGTGCCCGCAGGCGGTCCGCCCGCCTCGACGCACATCACGCCGTTGAAGCCTTCGAACATGTAATCTTCGGGCCGCAGCTCTTCGGAATGGAAATCGACACTTTCGAGCACGTCGATCACCGTCGGCATCAGCTTCTTGGTGAGGGTGAAGGTGCTGTCATGCTTGGGATCGCAGCCGATCTGCAGCACCCGCTTGCCGAGCAGCGAGAGCGCGGCCGAGAGGTTGGAGGACGTGGTCGACTTGCCGATGCCGCCCTTGCCGTAAACGGCAAACACCTTGGCACCGGTGATCTCGTCGCGCGGGTCGAGCGCGACCTGGGTGCTGCCTTCCCCGAAACTGGGCGGCGCGCTTCCGTGGTCCAAAAGGCTCATATCAATACTCTCCCGTCATTCTGCTGCGATCAGGCCTTCGAGCCTGTCTTCGATATCGTCCGCGGCGGCGCGCAGCGCTGCCAGGGTTGCGGCATCCGGTTCCCACAGCCGGCGGTCGCATGCTTCCAGAAGGCGTTCGGCAACGCGCGCCGAGGCCTTGGGATTGAGGCTGGCGAGACGCGCGCGCATCGCATCGTCGAGCACATAGGTTTCGCTGATCTGCTGATAGACCCAGGGTGCGACCTGGCCGGTGGTGGCCGACCAGCCCATTGTCGTGGTGACATGGCCCTCGATCTGGCGGACTCCCTCGAAGCCGTGCTTGAGCATGCCCTCGTACCATTTGGGGTTGAGCATCCGGGTGCGGGTTTCGCGGTCGATCTGTTCGGACAAAGTGCGCACCTTGGCAGGGCCTTCGGTCGCATCGACGATGTACACCGGCGCAGCCTTGCCCCCGCGGGCGCGGGTGACCGAGCGGCTGACACCGCCCAAGGCATCGACATACTGGTCGATATCGGTGACGCCCAGTTCGACCGAGTCGAGGTTCTGGTAGGTGAACTCGACCGAGGACAGCGCGCTTTCGAGCAGTTCGCGGTGCTTTACCGGCGCGCCCGAGCGGCCATAGGCATAGCCCTTGTGGGTCTCGAACGCTTCGGCGAGCTCGTCGGGATCGGCCCAGGCGCCGCCGTCGATCATCATGTTGACCTGCGCGCCGTACGCCCCTTCGGCATTGGAGAAGACGCGCAAGCTGGCGGTCTCGAGGTCGCAGCCGATCCGGTCGGCGTGGGCCAGCGTGTGCTTGCGCACGAAGTTGAGCTCTTCGGGCTCGTCGGCGGTGGAGGCCAACCACGCTGCCTCGGCGATCATCCGCGTCTGAAGGGGCAAAAGATCGCGGAAGACGCCGGACAGCGTGGCTATCACATCGATGCGGGGACGGCCCAGTTCGGCCAGCGGGATCAGTTCTGCGCCTGCCAGACGGCCATAAGTGTCGAAGCGCGGGCGCGCGCCCATCAGGCACAGCACCTGGGCAACCTGCGTGCCTTCGGTCTTGAGGTTGTCGGTGCCCCACAGCACCATCGCGATGCTTTCGGGCAACGGATCGCCTGCTTCGACATGCCGCGCCAGCAGCGCTTCGGCCTGAACCGTGCCGGTGGCGCAGGCAAAGGCGCTGGGGATGCGGAAGGGATCGAAGCCGTGGGTGTTGCGCCCGGTGGGCAGCACTTCAGGGTTGTGGAGGATATCGCCGCCCGGCGCCGGACGGACATAGCCGCCGTCGAGCGCATGGACCAGCGCGCCGAGTTCATCATTGGCCGACAGCTTGGCATCGAGCTCGGCGCGGGTGGCGCCATTGTCGGCAGCCGACAGCGCATCGAGGAACGCCTCGCGCTCTTCGCCTTCGAGCGCACTGCCCAGCACGTGCAGGCCGAAGGGGATCAATGCGCGTTCGAGCTCATACAGATTGCCTGCAAGCGCAGCGATATCCGAACCGTCGATATCGAGCGCGGTCGCCGCATCGCGGATCATGATCTCGAGCGCGGCGCGTTCGACGCCCTCGCCTGCCAGCGAACGCCAGCGCTCGACCAGGGCTTTCAGATCGGCAAAGCCCTTGTAGAGGCCGGCTTCGGCCAGCGGCGGCGTCAGATACGACACCAGGGTCGCACCCGAACGGCGCTTGGCAATGATGCCTTCCGACGGATTGTTGGCGGCATAGAGATAGAAATTGGGGATGGTGCCCAGCAGCCGATCGGGCCAGCAATCGCCAGACAGGCCTGCCTGCTTGCCCGGCATGAATTCGAGCGCGCCATGGGTGCCGAAGTGCAGCATCGCGTCGGCCCGGAACTCTTCGCGGATCCAGCGATAGAACGCGGCGAAGGCGTGCGTGGGTGCGAAATCGCCGTCGAACAGCAGCCGCATCGGATCACCCTCGTAGCCGAAGCTGGGCTGGACGCCGACGAACACGTTGCCGAACTGCTTGCCCAGCACATGGATCGACCAGCCGTCGCTCTGCAGCTTGCCGGGCGCGGGGCCCCATTGCTTTTCGATTGCGCGCAGGTGCGGCTCGTTGGTGACATGATCGTCGGTCGAGATCCGAACCGCGACATTGGCGTCCGATCCGAACCGTTCCGAATTGCCCTTGAGGATCGCATCGCGCAGGCCATCGACGGTGGCGGGCGGCTTGCAGTCGTAGCCCTCGGCCGCCAGCCGATGCAGCGTGGCGTGCAGCGATTCGAACACGGCCAGGTGCGCCGCGCTGCCGGTGGCACCGGCATTGGGCGGGAAGTTGAACAGGATGATCGCCAGCTTGCGCTTGGCCCGCTCGGAGCGGCGCAGCGCCACGAGCTTCTCGACCTTGGCGGCGAGCATCTCGGCGCGTTCAGGGCAGCTCTGCATCGCGCGCATCGCATCAGCGGCAGTGAACAGGCAATGGCGCGCGCAACCCTCGCAGGGCTCGCCTGCACCATCGGAACGGCCGCCGAAGACATGCGGCATGATCGCGCCGTCGAGTTCGGGGATCGCGACCATCATCGTCGCTTCGAGCGGCAGCAGCCCCTGGTGGCGGTTGCCCCATTGCTCGAGGGTCTGGAACTCGATCGGGTGCGCGGCGATATATGGCAGGTCCATGCCGGCCAGCACCTCTTCGGCCGCGGCAGCATCGTTATAGGCAGGGCCGCCGACCAGCGAGAAGCCGGTGAGATTGATCACCGCATCGACCACCGGCTGGCCATCGCGGACGAGGAACCTGTCCATCGCCGGGCGCGCGTCGAGCCCGCTGGCGAACACCGGAACGACATTGAGCCCGCGCGCTTCGAGTGCTGAAATCACGCCATCATAATGCGCCGCGTCCTTGCCCAGCAGATACGAGCGAAGCAGCACCAGACCCACGGTGCCGGTCGCATCGGCAGCGCGCGGCAGTTCGGCTGCATCCTCGGTCATGCGCTGCGGCAGCGTAGGGTGATACAGGCCAAGTTCGGGATATTCGCGCGGCGCTTCGGCGGGCGTGGTGCCCTTGAGCGCGGCGCGCTCGCCTGCGGCATAGCGATCGATCAGGCCGCGGATCATCGAGACGACGTTGTCGTCGCTGCCCGCCAGCCAGTATTGCAGCGTCAGGAAATAATGCCGCACGTCCTGCGCGGTGCCGGGGATGAACTTCAAGATCTTGGGCAGGCGGCGCAGCATCTTCATCTGCCCTGCGCCCGAGCTCGCGCCCGGCTTCGAGGAGCCGCGCAGCTTCTTGAGCAGCGCCAGCGGGCCGCGTGCGGGCGCGTCCATCCGATAGCCGCCCATCCGGGTCAGCGTGACGATATCGCCAGCGGACATCAGCCCCAGCATCGCATCGCACTGCTCGCGCCGGGCTTCGAGCGCGGGTTGGATCGCGCGGACATGGTCCTCGAGGAACAGCATCGTTGCGATGACGATGTCGGCGCGGGCGATGTCAGCGCGCGCGGCATCGAGCGCGCCGGGATCGCGGTCCCAGTCGGCGGCGGCGTGGAAGCCGATCGACAGGCCGGGAAGGTCCTTGACCAGAACCGCTTCGGCACGGTCGACGGCGCCCGAAAGATGGTTGTCGAGCGTGATGAACACCACGCGGATCGCGGCGGAGCGGCCTTTTGCCGCTGACGTGATGGCTTTACCGGGCATAATGCGCCTTTGCATCGTACAGCGTGTCGATCGTGATGGAGGCCAGCCCACGCTCAGCAGCATAAGCCTCAGTGTTGCGTCGCGCCTTGCCACGCACAAAGAACGGAATTTTCTTGAGTTCGGTCTCCGCTTCGGCGGTCCAGCGGGTCAGTTCGAGGAGATCGCCATCTCCCCTCCCGCCTGCGGGAGGGGTGCCCGCAGGGCGGGGTGGGCCTGAATCGAGCGCAACGTCCGCCACAGGCCCGCCCCCGCCCATCGGCTGAAGCCGCTGAGCGACCCCTCCCGCATGCGGGAGGGGAGAGGCGTGGAGATGGCTCGCGCCTGCGCCATCATGAAACTCCGGATCATCGCGGAACATGGTGAGCAGATGCTCTTCCAGCCCCATCACCAAAGGATGCACCCAGCTGTCGAACAGTACGTTGGCGCCTTCGAAGCCCATTTGCGGGCTGTGCCGCGCGGGGAAATCCTGGACATGCACCGGCGCCGAGATCACCGCGCAGGGGATCGACAGCCGCTTGGCGATGTGCCGTTCCATCTGCGTGCCCAGCACCAGTTCGGGGTGCGCGGCCGCGATGGCCTCTTCGACCTCGAGATGATCGTCGCTGATCAGCGGCTCGACATTGTGCTCGGCGGCAGCCGCGCGCAGGTCGCGGGCGAATTCGCGGTTGTAGCAGCCCAGGCCGCAGACCACGAAGCCCAGCTCGTCGCGCGCGACGCGGGCGGCGGCGATGGCATGGGTCGCATCGCCGAAGATGAAGACTCGCTTGCCGGTGAGGTAGGTCGAATCGACCGAGCGGCTCCACCATGGCATCCGCGCTTCGGCCAGATTCAGCGCAGGCGCGGGATCGACCTTGGCCAGGCTTGCGACCTCACGGATGAAGTCGAGCGTCGCGCCATGGCCGATGGGGATCGTCCTGGTGAAGGGCTGCTTGAAGGTCTTCTCCAGCCAGCGCGCGGCGGTATCGGCGATTTCCGGATACATGACGATGTTGAAATCAGCGTCTGCGATCCGGGCGATGTCGGCCGCGCTTGCCCCCATCGGCGCGGTGACGTTGATCTCTATGCCGAGCGCAGCCAGAATCTTCGCCATCTCGACGATATCGTCGCGGTGGCGAAAACCCAGTGCGCTCGGCCCAAGCAGGTTCGCTTTGGGACGCGGAGAACCTGCCTGGCACGGTGCGGGGCGGGAGGAATCCCCGACCGCGAGAGTCCTGACAATCTGGTAGAAAGTTTCCGAAGCCCCCCAGTTCTCCTTGCGGGAGTAGCTGGGCAGTTCGAGTGGAATGACCGGAATCGACAGCCGCATCGCCTGGGCCATGCCGGCGGGGTCGTCCTGGATCAGTTCGGCGGTGCACGACGATCCGACCAGCAAGGCGGCGGGATTGTAGCGGGCGACCGCATCGCGCGCGGCGGACTGGAACAGTTCGGCGGTGTCCTTGCCAAGATCGCGCGCCTGGAAGGTGGTGTAGGTCACCGGAGGACGCTTGCCGCGGCGCTCGATCATCGTGAACAGAAGGTCGGCATAGGTGTCGCCCTGCGGCGCATGCAGCAGATAGTGCACGTCGGTCATGCCGGTCGCGACCCGCATTGCCCCTACATGCGGGGGCCCTTCATAGGTCCAGACCGACAGCTGCATCGCCCTATACCCTCAACACGTCGCGGCGGCGGATCGGCCGCGCGAACAATTCGGCGAGATCGCCCGCCTGATCGAAACCGTGGATCGGCGAGAACACCAGTTCGATCGCCCATTTGGTGGTGAAGCCTTCGGCCTCGAGCGGATTGGCAAGGCCCAGACCGCACACGGTGATGTCGGGCTTCGATGCGCGCACGCGGTCGAGCTGCTTGTCGACGTCCTGGCCTTCGCTGATCACGGTGCCGATGGGAAGCTGGGCCAGTTCTGCCGCCATATGCTGGCGGTGCAGATAGGGCGTGCCGACCTCGACCGGGACCATGCCGAGCTCGACATGCAGGAAGCGCGCGAGCGGCAGTTCGAGCTGCGAATCGGGGAGGAAGAAGATGGTCTTGCCCTCGAGCCGCGACCGGCTGTGCTCCAGCGCACGCTTGGCGCGTTCGCGGCCCGGTGCGACGACACTGCGGAAATGCATTTCGTCGATCCCGAATGCGGTCGCTGCTGCGTGCAGCCAGTCGGTGGTGCCTTCCGCGCCGAACGGGAAGGCTGCAGGCAGATGCAACGCGCCGCGATCTTCGAGCGCCTGCGCGGTATCGCCGAGGAAGGGTTGCGCGAGCAGGAAACGGGTGTCGGGGCCCACGGCGGGCAGATCGCGCGATGAGCGCGCGGGCAGGCAGGCGACGTTGGTGATTCCCATCTCGCGCACCAGCCGGAGCAATTGGTCCTCGACGATATCGGGAAGCGCGCCGACGATCAGCAGCTGCTGGGCCGAACCTGCAGGCAGTTGCGGCATGAACGGGACCAGCGAGGCAAGGCATGCATCCTCGCCCTGCGTGAAGGTGGTTTCGATGCCGCTGCCCGAATAATTGACGATCCGCACATCGGGGAGGAACGCGCTGGCCAGCCGCTGCGCGGCGCGGGCGAGATCGAGCTTGATCACTTCCGACGGGCAGCTGCCCACCAGGAACAGCGTGCGGATCTCGGGCCGGCGGGCGAGCAGGCGGCGCACGACGCGGTCGAGCTCTTCATTGGCATCGGCCAGACCCGCCAGATCGCGTTCCTCGATGATCGCGGTGGCAAAGCGGGGTTCTGCAAAGATCATCACGCCCGCCGCCGATTGCAGCAGGTGCGCGCAGGTGCGCGAGCCGACCACGAGGAAGAACGCATCGGGCATCTTGCGGTGCAGCCAGACGATGCCGGTGAGACCGCAGAACACTTCACGCTGGCCGCGTTCGCGCAGCACCGGGGCGGTGGTGCAACCGGCATCGGCGATTGCGGGGGTGGGTGCGGTCGCGATCATGATGCCACCGCCAGCGAGCCATGCGACTCGGCCTGATGGCCGGCACCCTGCAGCCGGGCGACCCTGAGCTTCCACAGGAACTGGCCCGCGTTGATGACATAGGCGCCATAGCCCGCCAGCGCGACGCCCATCCGGGCCTCGACGCTGCCGATGCCGCCCAGCAGCATCACCAGATAAAGGGTGTGCAGCGCCAGCACGAGCATCGAGAATACGTCTTCCCAGAAGAATGCGGGGGCAAACAGCCATTTGCCGAACACCACCTTCTCCCAGATCGAGCCGGTGACCATGATGGTATAAAGGGTCAGTGTCTTGACGATGATCGAGACATCGGCAGCAAAGGCGCCATTGCCTGTCGCGAGATAGCGCAACACCAGGGCCAGGCTGACCAGGAATATGATGAACTGCACAGGTGCAAGCACCCCCTGAACCAGCGTCCACACCGTCGAATCACGCCGTTGGCGTTCGTCGGCAGTGTAAAGGGAAACGGCTGTGGGCATCGACGGACGACCTGAATGGTCGCCTGTAAAGTCGCGCTTTTCCGCAGGTCTAGGCTGGTTTTCCAGTCGCATAAGCGCCGTTGCGTCTCCCGTCTCAAGAACTGAAACCTACGCCGCGCTCCGCAAAAGTGTCAAGTTAAATTGACGTATAGTTCGCTTGACAAAAAGGGTGTTGTCAGGCCCACTGGACAGGCGTAGGGTTGAGGCCTGGCGAGGGAACGGTCAAAGAAGTCTCCAGCCTCGAGGCCGATGCGCACTGCGTCGACACGACAGGAGAGTCTGAATGGCCTCAGTTTTTGGCATCGATTTGATCAAATCGACGACAGGACTGTTCCGCAACGCGCGTTCGCGTAAGAGGGGGTCGCCCTGGGATGGCGAGCAGACGGGTTACGCCCGGTATGCCAAGCATCGTGCCTGTGACGACGTCGGTCGTCTGGTCGAAGATGAAATCATCCCGCGGCTGCTGATGGTGCACCAGGATGATCCTCGCATGAGTCACTTCCCTGCCGATACGCCAGAGACGATGAGCCCAGGCGCGATGTCGGACCATGGCTTCGGCCTTGACGACAACGGGTTCCGGGATACATCCGGCACCCAGTCCAACGATAACATTCAGGAACTCGATACGCCCTACGCCCTACCCTCCGCACGATCGGCACCGCAGCCGGCGATGTTCGACGAAGCCACTATTCGGGATTTCGCCTCGCAGGTGCTGGTCCACGAAGTCGAGGCGCTGTCCGAGATCGTCAACGGCTATCTCGACCAGAACGTCGCGCCCGAAGTGCTTTTCATCCAGCTGATCGCGCCGACCGCGCGCGAACTGGGCGAAAAATGGAGCCGGGACGAGTGCGACTTTGTCGACGTGACGATGGGTCTGTGGCGGCTTCAGTCGCTGCTGCGCACCATCGCCGTCTGGGCGCCACCCTCGCCAGGCTGGAACCTGAGGACCAACAAGGCGCTGTTCACGACCATGCCGAAAGATCAGCACAGCCTGGGAGCGCTGATCGTATCTGAATGCTTCCAGCGGGCAGGGTGGGATGTGGAAACGCTCATCGAGCCGGAACAATCTGACATTTTGCAGGCGCTGAGCGCAACATCTTATGATCTGGTTGGATTGACAGTGACCACCGACTTTTCTATCGCGGCGGTTCCCAAGCTGCTTACGGCGATGAGAAGTGTGTCCTGCAATCCTAATCTGGCAATCATGATCGGCGGTCCGGCCCTTGGCTATGACCCTGGACGTGCGCGCGAATTGGGAGCAGATGGAACCGCTCCCGATGCCGAGGCCGCGCTCAAGATGGCCGACGAACTCGTTTATGCCGGGGTTGAGCGCACCGCTCATTCGCTTTGAAGTCCGCTCCCGGCGCGGCAATGATAAAGGACGAGCCCTCCGCGATCCCTATGCCTTTTCGCGACCTCAAAGGCGTCGTCGGCACACTTGAAATTGGCGCAGCACTCGCGTTGGTGTTGGCCGCAGGCGATATCGCCCTGGCGCTCGATTCCGATGGCGTCATCAGCGATGTTTCCGTCAGTGCCGAAGACATGCCCGATCTGAGCGCCTGGATTGGCAGGCGCTGGGAGGATACGGTTGCGCTCGACAGCAAGCCCAAGATCAACGAGATGCTGGCCAGCTCGCCGTCGGAAACCCCCGATCGCTGGCGCCAGGTCAACCACCCCGGTCCCGATGGGAACCTGCCGATCCATTACCGCCTGGTCGATCTGGGTGAAGGCAATCCCCGCATGGCGATCGGCCGCGATGTTCGCGCCTGGGCCAACCTGCAGCAGCGGTTGCTGCAGACCCAGCAGTCGCTGGAGCGCGATTACCTCAAGCTGCGCCAGACAGAGGCGCGCTATCGCCTGCTGTTCGACATGATCACTGATCCGGTGCTGGTGATCGATGCCACCAACCGGCGGATCACCGCCGCCAACCCCGCCAGCTACCGCCTGTTCGGCGCCAAATCCGGCGCACTGGAAAGCCGCGACCTGGCCAATGTCATCGGTGGTGTCTCGCGTGACGACCTGATCGCCAGCCTTGGCGGCGCGACCGCGACCGGCGAGCGCTGCGAAATGGAGGTCGCCATTACCGAGGGCGAGCCGCCGATGCTGCTCACCGCTATGCCTTTCCGCCAGGACAGCGGCCGCCAGTTCATGATCCGCCTGACACGCACCAGCGCTGTCGAAGCTCCCCAGGGTACCCAGCGGCCCTGGCAGGAGCTGATCGAGCGCATGCCCGATGCCTTCGTGCTGACGGACGATGCGATGCAGATCATCACTGCCAACTCGGCCTTTGTCGATCTGGTGCATGGCAGCTCGAAGGAAGCGATCACCGGCCAGCCGCTGGGCCGCTTCATCGGCCGCCCCGGAATCGATGTCGATCTGATGCGCAAGCAGCTCGATACCCATGGCCAGGTGCGCAACGCCACCACCATCGTCCATGCCGACGACGCCATCGAAGAGGCGATCGAGGTTTCGGGCGTCAAGACCGACAGCCAGGGCGGCCATTACGGCTTTGCCATTCGCACGGTCAGCCGCCGGATGCGCGACCTGCCGCCCGCCGACCGCGATCTGCCGCGCTCGGTCGACCAGCTCACCGAACTGGTCGGGCGGATGCCGCTGCGCGAAATCGTTCGCGAATCGACCGATCTGATCGAGCGGATGTGTATAGAGGCGGCCTTGGCCTATACCTCGGACAACCGCGCTTCAGCCGCCGAAATCCTGGGATTGAGCCGCCAGAGCCTGTATTCCAAGCTGCACCGGCATGGCCTGGGCAATCTTGTCGGGCGCAAGGAAGAGCTGAGCTAGGGCTCACCCGCTCCCGGCTGGCCCGCAGCCGCCGTTCCGCTCAATTGGCCTCGAACAGCTCGAACATGGCCCAAAGCCCCGGCGTGTCGAGCGCGGGTTCGCCATCGCTGCCGCTGCGCACCTTGGCGATGGCCTTGCGCAGCGCCTCTGCGGGCGCCAGACCATCGTTCATCCCCAGCACGGTGCCGACCGACAGGCGCCTCGAGACATCGTCGCGCACCGGCCAGTGGCTGGCCAGCACACGCTCGGCGCCTGCAAAGAAGAACCCCTGCACCAGCCCGGCAAGCTGGGGGCGGTCGGTGGCGCTGGTCGTGGCGGTGTTGCACGCCGAGAGGATCACCAGCCCCGCCGGCAGGTTCATCGCGCCGATCTCGCTGGGCTTGAGCAGGCCGTCGTCGCTTCCTGCCGGCGAAAGCAGCAGCGCGGGCTCGCTCAAGCCATCGAGTTCGCCTGAAAGCAGACCGTGCGTGGCAAATGCCAGCACCGCGCCCGATGGGACGACGGCGGTGCGCAGCGCTTCTTCGGTGGCCTCGCTCCCCACCAGCAATCGGGCCGATCCCGCGCCGATGGCGTCACCGAGCGCGGCTAGCTCTTTGCGGGAATCGGGCAGATCGGGCAGATCGGCGATGGACCTGGCGGTGGTGGCCGAGCGCATCGCCATCAGCGTGCGCGCAGGCGCGCCCGGCACGCCGCCGAACGCGATCAATGTGCTGGTCATCGGCCCCGACGCGCCCTTGCGTCCGTGCGGAACCCCGACGCGCCTGACGATCGTCGCCTTCTCGAGCAACAGCCCGCTGCCCTTGCGATCCGGCGAAAGCAGTCCGAACGGCAGTGATGTGAGCGTGCCGTTGGCGGTCACGAAAATCTGCCGCGCCGATCGCACCAGCGCTCCGATATCGTCGGGAAACAGGGCTGTGAACAGCCGTGACGCGGCCTGTCTGTCGAGGGCACCCTCCCCACCTGCGTCCGAGACCGCGCGCAACCTGCGGACAAGCTCATCGACCGGCACATCGGGGCCGATCAGCGCCTGCTGCACGGCGCCGGAACCGATCGCGGTGACAAGCCAGTCCATGCCGATATCGGTGACCATCACGCTGACATCGCCGCTGGCCGCAGTCTTCTGAATATCGGCAAGCGCAGCCGGCGCGAAAATCAGGCTGGTGCGCTGATCGGGGGTCAGGCCGGCGTCGAGCGCGGCGATGGCCTTCCGGTTGCGGGCCAGCTCTGCGGACACTCCCGACAGATCGAAGGCGGGATCGGGCTTGGCGCCATTGGCATCGATCCGGGCTTCCAGCCCCTGCCGCGCCGACATCAGTTCGCGCCTTTGCGCCAGTAGTGCGGCGAACGCCGGGTCCGACCCGGCCGCCCGCTCGGTCGCCGCGATGGCCAGCACATCGTCGAGCCCGGTACGCGCGGCCCATTGCTGCGCCTGGAAAGCATCATCCGCCGCGCCGCGCCGCGCGAAGATCTCGGCCAGCCAGCCATATGCCGGACGCTGGCGTTCGGCCTGCGCCGACCCCCGGACAAGCTTGGCATTGAGCGTCAGCGCCTCGAACACCGCGCGCGCCTCTGCCACCAGCGCTGGCGCGGTTCGCAGATCACCGCGATCTTCCACCCGCAAAAGGAACGCACGCGACAGCAACAGGTCGGGATGATCGGGCGCATACATCCGGCTGCGCAACGCCACGGCCTGCTGCGCGGCATCGCGCGCAATAGCCCAGTTGCCCTGGGTGAACGCCGCCTTGGCGAGATTGTCGCGCGCATTGGCGCGGTCCCTATGGCCTTCGGGCAACCGGGCATCGCGCACCGCGAGCAGCTCCTGCGCCAGAATCTCGGCCTCCGCCCCCCGCCCCAGCGCAATCAGCGCGGCCAGCCGGGTGTCGCGCGCGCTCAGCGACCGGTCGCTCTGCGCGCCGAGCTGCGCGTCGATGATCGGTGTCGCATGATCGAGAAAGGCGATGGCATCTGCATTCCGCCCGGCGCGCACCAGCGCCTGGGCAAACTGCGTCCGCATGGTCGCGCTGTTCTGGTTGGGCCCGCCATTGGCCTGTTCGATCAGCTCGAAGCCCTGGCGGATCGGCGCCATCGCATCGTGCGGCCGGTTGAGGCGCATCAGGATGGCGCCGAGATTGGCGTAGAGATTGGCCATCGCCGGGTGATCGGTACCCAGCGCCGCGCCTGCCCGCGCGATGCCCTCCTGCGCCGTGATCACCGCGTCCTCGGTGCGGCCTGCGGTGTACAGATAGACCACCCGGTTGGCGCTCCAGATGGCGACGTCCTGTGGCACCGGATCGAGCGCAAGGCCAATGCGGATCGCCTCGGCATTGCGCGCCAGCGCATCCTCGAGCCGGCCATGTTCCAGATAGGAGGCGGCCAGGTTGGACAGCGTCACGGCATGGTCACGAATCCCCTGGGCGGCAGGATCGCTGGCATATTCGGCGGCAAGCTGTTCGTTGATCGCCAGCGCACCTTCATGGTCTGCCTTGAAGTTGAGAATATAGGCGCGCAGGCTGAGCGCGTTGCGCCAGTCGGCGCGATAGCCCTGCGCGCCCTCGAGCTGGGGCACGATCCAGTCCACCTCGGCCTGCGCCTTGTCCATCTCGCCCGCTGCGGCGGACGCCTGGGCGACATACAGCGCGCGCGCGGCGATCTCGGGGTGGCCGGCAGGATAGAGCCGCTTCGCCTCCGCCAGCGTCTGGTCGGCAAGCGCGCGATACCCGGCCGCATCGCTGTTCGCATCCGCCGCTTCGAACCGCGCGATCAGGTCGTCGAGCCTGGTCCGGTCGGGCGCGGCCTGCGCCGACGCAACGCCCAGAGCGATCCACATCACCAATGCCGCAGCAGATTTTTTCATGAATGCCCCCTTTGCCATTGCAAACCCCGTGTGAAATTGGACAGGCGCGACACAAATGAAAAGTGATTCCTTCAAGCGGCAAATGCCTGCGTCCCGTGGCGATACAGATCGACGCGCCGGGGTCGGTCGCGGTCGCGGCGATTGACCTGACCCGTTATCGCCCGATCAGACCAAGGGCGTGGCGGATGAAGGCGTCGCGGTCGCGCACCCAGGCCGCCTCTGGCGGCAGCGCAGGATCGACATAGGTCCACCCCTCGGGCGAATAGGGCTTGCGCAGGGTCCCGCGCGTGTTGAACGCCAGCGATACCATGCGCTGCTGCGCCCTGGTGGTGCGCTCGTTGCCCACCACGGTTGGGGTGCCGGGCTCCACGCCCAGGCCCTGGGGCCGCAGCGCGAAGACATACGGTTCGGTCCGGAAGCTCTCGACCTGAGTGTTCTGGAACACCGACAGATAGACCTGATCGAGCGCAGCCAGCGGCGATCGCGGCATCCGCCAGTCGGGGCTGACCATGATGTTCCATGGATAATTTTCGGGCGCGCCGTAAACGATCTCGGTGCGCAGATCGACCAAAGCGTCTCGCGGTGCCTGCGCCGGCGCGACGCGTTTCAGCCGGAGATTGTTCGCCCATGTAAATCCGAACGCCGAGATATCGACCAGCGGCATCGCCGATGGCGTCGTCGCATTGGGCAGGTTGGCCACGGTCACGTCTTCGTAGATGCGAAGATACGCCTTGTCCTTGAGCTGGTGGCCGCTGGCGATATCCACCCAGCCCTTCTGGCCATACCAGACCGAGTTTCGAAAATGGGAGACCAGGGTGCCGTTGATATAGGTCGAGTGCTCCTGATCGACATTGTCGCCGACATTGCCGCGGATCTCGCTGTCCTCGACATAGACCATGGTCTGTCCACCGGGCACGAAGAGCGCGTTCTTGCCACCAAAGATTTTCGCTCGGCGGATCACGGCCGTCAGCAGCCCCGGCCGGTTCACCCCTGTCACCTCGAGGTGCACTGCGCCCTTGGCCTCGCCAGCGCCGGGGAAATCGAGCGCGATGTCGCGCATCTCGAAATGAACCCGCTGCGGGCCGAGATCGAACAGCCTGAGGTTGATCGTCGCCCAGGCGTCGTCGGTGCGGAAGGTGACAGGCACGCCGGGCACCGAGGAGCGGAAGATATATTGCGTGCCCTGGGTCGCCCCGACGATCTGCGGCATCCAGGGCGCAAAGGGATAAACGCAAGGCCGGCCTGCTCCGTCATAGGCCTCGTAAACGAACTCGAAGCCGCCCTCGACCCGGCCGCCCAGCGTTTCGGCCGACGGCCCGGCATACACCTCGCGCCGAGCGGCGCGCGAGGCATCGCACCGTATGCGCAGCGTCACCGCAGGCGCGCGCAGATTGGCCATCGGCATGTAGAACGGATAGGATCGATCGCGCTGCGCTGCGTTTTGCGGCGGTTCGGGCGACGTGACATTCTCCGTCGCGGCGAGCATTTCGGTCGGCAGGACCACACCGGGCGTTTGCGTCGCGGGCCCGGCGGACGACAGCAAGGTGGTCGGCACCAATGCCAGCAGGATCGCCAATCTGCGTCGTGACATCATCCGACTTCCAACCTGCCTGCGTGTTCTTGCCGCTCCAAGGGATGGGCCTAGCCGCTATAGCTTAACATTCGACATAACCGCCATAGCCGCCAAGCAGAACGCCATCCGCGACGTCATAAACCTGACAGCCCGGACTGTCCATTTTGATTGACACTCTGTGGGTCCGGGCATAGCTTTGCCCCTATGGATCGCTCCGCCAATATCGCTCGCCCTGTGCCGATTCCCGCCCCACGCGACGTGCTTGAGCTGCTGAAGCCGGTGACCTGGTTTCCGCCGATGTGGGCGTTCTTCTGCGGGGTGATGTCGTCGGGCGCGCCGCTCGACGATCGCTGGCTGTTCCTGATCGGTGGCGTGCTGCTGGCAGGCCCGATGGTCTGCGGCACCAGCCAGGCGGTCAACGACTGGTACGACCGGCATGTCGATGCGATCAACCAGCCCGAACGGCCGATCCCTTCGGGCCGGATCGCCGGGCGCTGGGGGCTGTATGTCGCGCTGATCGGTTCTGCGCTTTCGCTGGTGCTGGGCGCCGTGCTGGGCTTCTGGGTGTTTATCGCGACGATCGTCGGGCTGCTGTGCGCCTGGGGCTATAGCGCGCCGCCGTTCCGCTTCAAGATGAGCGGCTGGGTGGGGCCCGGCGTCGTGGCGCTGAGCTATGAAGGCTTGAGCTGGTTCACCGGGGCGAGCGTGATGAGCGGCGGGCTTCCCGACGGGCGGGTGCTGGTGATCATCCTGCTCTACAGCATCGGCGCGCATGGCATCATGACCTTGAACGATTTCAAGGCGGTGGAAGGCGACACCGCGATGGGCGTGCGCTCGCTGCCGGTGACGCTGGGCGTCGCCAATGCCGCGAGGCTCGCCTGCGCAGTCATGGCGCTGCCGCAGGTGGTGGTCATCGCGCTGCTGGTGGGCTGGGGGCTGGCGATCTCCGCCATCGCGGTCACCGTCCTGCTGGCGATGCAGCTCGTCTTCATGCGTCGCTTGCTCACCGACCCCAACAGATTCGCACCGTGGTACAATGCCACCGGGGTGTCCTCCTATGTCTTCGGCATGCTCGCTGCGGCGCTGGGCCTCGGGGGCTGGATATGACCGCTGCCGCCCTGCCCCGGAGCCTGCGCATAGGCCTGGGCTGGGTCGACATCATGCGCATGGGGCTGGTGCAGGCCAGCATCGGCGCGATCGTGATGCTCGCGACATCGTTGCTCAACCGGGTGATGGTGGTCGAATACGCGCTGCCTGCCGCGCTGCCTGCGGGCCTTGTCGCCTGGCATTACGCGGTGCAGCTCTCGCGCCCGGCCTGGGGCCATGGCTCCGACCGGGGCCGCAAGCGCACGCCCTGGATCATCGGCGGCATGGGGGTGCTGGCGCTGGGCGGCATCGTCGCGGTCAATGCGACGATCCTGCTGCCGGTCTCGCCGGTGACCGGCACGCTGCTCGCCATCCTCGCCTTCAGCATGATCGGCGCGGGCGTGGGCGCTGCGGGCACATCGCTGCTCGCGATGCTGGCGTCAGGCGTGGTGCCCGAACGCCGCGCCGCAGCCGCTGCGATCACCTGGATCATGATGGTCGGCGGCATCGTCATGGCAGCAGCAACCGCTGGCAGCCTGATCGATCCATTCAGCGAACAGCGACTCGCGGTCGTCTCTGGCGGCGTGGCGCTCAGCGCGTTCTGCCTTGCCTGCGTTGCGATTGCAGGGATCGAAAAGCGTCTGGTGCCGCCGCCGCACCCCAATGCCGATGCACCGGCCGGAAGCTTCGGCGAGGCATTGCGCGAGATCATGGGCGATGCCACCGCGCGCCGCTTCACCATCTTCGTGTTCATCTCGATGCTGGCCTATGCGATGCAGGACCTGATCCTCGAGCCGTTCGCGGGCCTGGTGTTCGACATGACTCCGGGGGAATCGACCAGGCTTTCCGGGCTGCAGCACGGTGGTGTGATGGCGGGGATGATCGTCGCCGGGATCGGCGGCAGCGCCTTTGCCGGGCGGCGGCCATCCGATCTGCGCTGGTGGATCCTGGCAGGCTGCGGCGGATCGGCGCTGGCGCTGGCGGGGCTCGCATTTGCCGCCACCACTGGCGGCGCCTGGCCGCTCAAGGCCAATGTCGCGATCCTCGGATTTGCCAACGGGCTGTTCGCGGTCTCCGCGATCGGCGCGATGATGGGACTGGCAGGCGCGGGCCAGCGATCCAAGGAAGGTGTCCGCATGGGCGTGTGGGGCGCGGCACAGGCGATCGCCTTCGGGCTTGGCGGCCTTACCGGCGCGATCGGCGTCGATGTCGCGCGCGCCCTGCTGACGAGCGACGGCGCGGCGTTCCAAATGATCTTTGCAGGCGAGGCGGGGCTGTTCATCCTCGCTGCGCTTCTGGGGGTGCGCGTGACCATGCGCACCGCCGATCCGCTTATGGTGGCGGCACCGGCCTGAGGGCCAGACAGGAGACAGGCAATGGCGAGTGCGGATTTCGATGTCGCGGTCATTGGTGGGGGGCCATCCGGCGCGACTGCGGCCAACGATCTGGCCAAACGCGGGCTCAAGGTGCTGCTGCTCGACCGCGATGGCCGGATCAAGCCGTGCGGCGGCGCGATCCCGCCGCGCGCGCTCAAGGATTTCGAGATCCCCGAATCGCTGCTGGTCGCCAAGGCACGCGCGGCGCGGATGATCTCGCCTGCCGGGCGCAAGGTCGACATGCCGGTGGGCGACGGGCCCGAGGGCAAGGGCTATGTCGGCATGGTCGACCGCGACGTGTTCGACGAATGGCTGCGTGCGCGGGCGGCGCTCAACGGCGCCGAGCGCATCACCGGCACCTATGAACGCATCGATCGCGATTCCGACGGCATGGCGGTTCTGGTCTATCGCAGCGAACGCGGCGGGCCCGACCGGCGGGTGCGGGTGCGCAGCGTCATCGGCGCCGATGGCGCGCGCTCGGCGGTCGCCCGGCAGAACATCAAGGGGGCTGAACAGGTCAAATGCGTGTTCGCCTATCACGAGATCATCAAGGCGCCCGACCCTGCGCTCGCGCACGCCACCGATTTCGACGCCGACCGCTGCGATGTCTATTATCAGGGCAAGCTCTCGCCCGATTTCTACGCCTGGGTCTTCCCGCATGGCGACACCGCGAGCATCGGCCTGGGCAGCGCCAACAAGGGCTTTCCCTTGCGCGAAACCACCGCGCTGATGCGCGAGCAGATCGGCCTGGCCGGCTGCGAGACGATCCGCAAGGAAGGCGCGCCTATCCCGCTCAAGCCCTTGAAGCGCTGGGACAATGGCCGCGATCTGGTGGTCGCCGGCGATGCGGCCGGCGTGGTCGCGCCGGCCTCGGGCGAGGGCATCTATTACGCGATGGCGTGCGGACGGCTGGCAGGCGACGCGGTGTTCCAGTTCCTCGTCACCGGCAAGCCGGCCGCGCTCAAACAGGCCCGCAAACAGTTCATGGCCAAGCACGGCAAGGTGTTCTGGATCCTGGGGATGATGCAGTATTTCTGGTATTCGTCCGACAAGCGCCGCGAGAGCTTCGTCAAGATGTGCGCCGACCCCGACGTCCAGTACCTCACATGGCAGAGCTATATGCACAAGGAGCTGGTCCGCCGCAAACCGGTGGCGCACGCCAAGATTTTCGTGAAGGATATGGGACATCTGCTGGGGCTGTCGCGGGCCTGACATGATGGCCGATGTGACGGCTACGTGATTTTTGCAGCTGGGAGGCTGAGACCGAATGCATCGTGAAGGTTTTCTGCCCGTCATCCTGGCGGCGATGGCGGCATTGATCGTGGCCGCAGGCGGAGCGACGATCACCGATCTGGGGCCGTGGTATCAAAGCCTGACGCAACCAAGCTGGGCGCCGCCGAACTGGCTCTACGGAGTCGCCTGGACATTGATCTTCGCGCTCGCCGCGATGGCCTCGCTCGCCGCATGGCGCGCCGCGCCGACGCGCAACGTTCGCACCAACGTCATCGGGCTGTTCGCCTTCAACGGCTTCCTCAATGTGCTGTGGAGCCTGCTGTTCTTCCGCGTTCAGCGGCCCGACTGGGCCTTGATCGAGGTCGCGGTGCTGTGGCTGTCGATCGCGGTGCTGATCGTCTATTGCGGCCGCTTCTCGCGGCTGACCGCCTGGCTGCTGCTGCCGTACATCGCCTGGGTGAGCGTCGCTGCCGCCCTGAACGGCGCCATCGTCCGGCTCAACGGCCCGTTCGGCTGACATGGACGCAGGCCCCGCCTTCTTCGCCAGCGGTCATGCCGCCGACCTGATCCTGATCGTGCTCGCAGCCGAGTTCGTCTGGCTGGTGGCGCGTCGCGGCAGGGCGACAGACGTTGCGCTGGCGCTGGGCCCTGCGGTGCTCATCGTCCTCGCGCTGCGCGGCGCGCTCACCGGCGCCGGCTGGCCGCTGATCGCGCTGCCGCTGGTGCTGTCGTTCCCGGTGCATATCGCGGACCTGAAGCGGCGCGGGATGCTGGCGAAAAGGCCCTGACAGGCGCCGGTCCCCTGCGCAGGCAGGGGCCCATCATCCGACCCTTCCATGTTCAGCCAAGGGTGTGCGTTGTGCACCTGCAGGAGATGGGCCCCTGCCTTCGCAGGGGAACTACAAATGAATCACGCCCCACCCAGCTACCCATGTCCATTTTACCTGACAAACACCTGTCATCTTTTCTGGACACCTGCTAGCATCCTTACATGAACCGCGTTTTATCCGTCGGACCGCCTGATGCGCCATGAGCCGATCATCGTCGTCGGCGCGGGCGTCGGCGGGCTGAGCGCGGCGGCGTTGCTCGCCGCAGCGGGCGAGCCCGTGCTGGTGGTCGAGCGCCAGCCCACCCCCGGTGGCAAGTTGCGCGAGGTGGTCGCGGCGGGCCGCCCGGTCGATGGCGGCCCCACGGTGTTCACCATGCGCTGGGTGTTCGACCGGCTGTTCGCCGACTGCGGCGGCGATCTGGCAACCGCGATTCCCCTCACCCCGGCGAGCCTGATCGCGCGGCACGCTTGGGGCCCGGAAGCCCCGTTCGACCTGTTCGCCGACGTCCAGGCCAGCGAAGCGGCGATCGGCGACTATTTCGGGGCGCAGGATGCCGCGGGTTTCCGCAGCTTCTGCGCCGAGGCCGCGCGCATCTTCAACGTGCTGCGCGAACCCTATCTCGAAGCCTCCGCCCCCACCCCCTTCTCGCTGGTGACCCGAATCGGCCTCAAACGCCTGCCCGAGACGATGGCGATTCGCCCCTATCAGGCGATGTGGAAGGCGCTGGGCCGGCATTTCACTGATCCCCGGCTGCAGCAACTGTTCGGCCGCTATGCCACCTATTGCGGTTCCTCCCCCTTCGTCGCGCCCGCCACCTTGATGCTGATCGCGCATGTCGAGCAGGACGGGGTGTGGCTCGCCGACAACGGCATGCACTCGATCGCCACCGCCATTGCCGAGCTCGCCCGCAGCAACGGCGCGCAGCTGCGCTATGATGCGCCGATATCCGAGATCGTCGTCGAGCATGGCCGCGCAGCCGGGGTCCGGCTCGAATCGGGCGAGGTCATCCGCGCGCGCGCCGTCGTCTTCAACGGCGATCCGGCCGCGCTCAACATCGGGCGTCTTGGCGAAAAGGTGCGCCGCGCGGTGCCGCCGGTGCCGCGCAAGCAGCGGTCGCTTTCCAGCATGACCTGGCTGATGAATGCGAAGACCTCGGGCTTCCCGCTGGTTCGGCACAGCGTGTTCTTCTCGAACGACTACCGCGCCGAATTCGATTCGATCTTCAAGCGCGGCGAGGTGCCCGAAGCGCCCACCATCTATGTCTGCGCGCAGGACCGCGACGACCATTCAGCGCGCGCGCCGCCGGGGCCCGAACGACTGCAGCTCATCGTCAACGCGCCAGCCAATGGCGACACATTCCAGAGTTCACCGGGGGAGATCGACAGATGCGAGAGGCAAGTTTTCGGCTTCCTGGAGGATTGTGGCCTGACGATCGACCGAACGGCGGACAACTCGCATTTGGTGACGCCAGCGGACTACGAGCATTTGTTCCCGGCAACGGGCGGCGCGCTCTACGGCCGGGCGACTCACGGATGGAAAGCGGCTTTCCAGCGGCCCGGGGCAGCGAGCCGCCTGCCGGGGCTCTATTTGGCCGGGGGTGGAATCCACCCCGGCGCCGGGATCCCGATGGCGAGTCTGTCCGGCCGCTTGGCGGCAGAGCGGCTGCTTGCGGACCTGCCTTCGATGCGATCGTCCCGGCGGGTGGCTATGCCTGGTGGTACATCGACGCGCTGAGCGACGACGGCAAGCATGGCCTGACGATCATCGCGTTCATCGGCAGCGTGTTCTCGCCCTATTACCACTGGTCCGGGCGGGGCGATCCGGACAACCACATCGCGATGAACGTCGCGCTCTATGGTCCGCGCGGAGGCTGGTGCATGACCGAGCGCGGGCGTGAGCATCTGGCGCGCGATCACGACAATCTGGTGATCGGCCCCAGCTCGATGCACTGGGATGGCGAAAGCCTGCGCATCGATCTTGCCGAGATCACCGCACCGCTGCCCAAAAAGGTGCGCGGCACCATCCGCGTCTACCCCAAGGTGATGCCGCAAACGCTCTGGCCGCTCGATGCGCAAGGCAACCACGCCTGGCGTCCGATCGCACCGCGCGCCGTTGTCGAGGTCAAGCTCGACAACCCGTCGCTGAGCTGGCGCGGAGAGGGCTATATCGACAGCAACGCCGGGGTCGAGCCCCTGGAGCGCGGCTTTTCCGACTGGCACTGGTCGCGCGCGCATCTCGGGCGCGATTCGGTGGTGCTCTACGAAGGCCAGCGCCGCGATGCCTCGCGCTTTGCGATGGGGCTGCGCTTTGCCGACAATGGCACGATCAGCGAGGTGGAACTTCCGCCAGAACGCGTGCTGCCCAGGACATTGTGGCGCATGCCGCGCATCACCCGCGCCGACGCCGGCGCCCCGGTCGAAATCCGCCGCACCTGGGAGGATACGCCGTTCTACTCGCGCACCGCGCTCAAGACGCGATTGTTCGGCGAACAGGCCGAGGCGGTGCATGAGAGCCTGTCGCTCGACCGGCTCGAGAAGGGCATCGTGAAGCTGATGCTGCCGTTTAGGATGCCGAGAAGGGGGTGAGGGTTGGCGTCGGCTTTGGGTGCACGGATTGGTAGTCGTAATGGCGGGAATTGCGCGGGTTTAAGACCGATCCCGTTATCGTCACCCCGGACTTGATCCGGGGCCCAGGGCTATCTCGCGCGTCGTCTGGACAAAAAACACTGGGTCCCGGGTCAAGCCCGGGATGACGGGATGCGGAGCGCCAGCAAGGGGTCGCCTCCCTTACACAACCGCTTGCCTGCGCAGGCAGGCATCCATCTCCTGCCCTCGCAGCCAGTGCGACGGTGGGGAGATGGGCCCCTGCCTTCGCAGGGGACCGATAAGCGCACCTCTTGTCGCAATGGCTTTCCTTCGCTGCTTCGCGGCTTCGCGCGAACCAATATTTTCCACGCGAAGACGCGAAGAGGTGGGTATCCGCCTCCGCCATCAACGTATCTGCCGCCTGTCGCTCGACATGAACGTTATCAAGACTCCGCACCAACTCTGCGGTACAAAAACCCGTCATGCTGAACTTGTTTCAGCACCCATCGTGCCCGATGAGCCGAAGCCGCGTGGGGAAAAATGGGCCCTGAAACAAGTTCAGGGTGACGGGTTGGTCAATCGCGATGCCTTAGTTGGCAGCCGCCATGGCTCAAGCCGCCTTCCGTCGCACGCCCGGTGCAGGCGGATCGACGGGAGCACCGGCGAAGCATTGCGCGATGGCCATCCACGCGGTGGCGTTCGGCCCCGTCACCTTGAGCGACGTATCGGCGATGTTGCGGGTCTGCGTAACGACCTGGCAGAATTCCGCCGCATCGCCCTCGATCAGCTCGCCGTCCGCCGGTTCGCCAAACACCCACAGCTCCCCCGAAGGCGCAGTCAGCAGCAGCTGCGGGACCGGTTGCGGCGCGTCCAGTCTGCGGTTCTTGAACGTCCAGCCATAAGTGTTGAGTCCCAGCACGCAGATGTTCCTGATCCCATCGCCGTTCTCGCGCTCGACGCCCAGCACGTCGAAGATCGCCTGCGCATGCGCCCAGCTTTCCATCAGCCGCGCGGTGATCGACGAGCGCGCGCTCATGCTCGGCCCGGCCCAGGGGACGCGCTGCGCCGGATCGGCTTCGGCGAAATCGGCAGCGGTGGCGCGGTAGGTCTCGACCCAGGCGGCGACCAAAGCCTGCCCGGTCATGCCATCGAGCCAGACGCGCTCGAATGCATTCAAATCGCCGCCCGAGCGGATGATTCCGCCGACCTGCCCCATGAACGCCTTGAACGCGTCCTCGTCCTTGAGGGACATCTGCGCGGCCTGGTTCCAGACATGCAGATGGCCGATGATGTCGCCGATCGTCCAGCCCTTGAATGAAGTGGGCGTTGCCAACTGCGCCTCGTCGAGCGGTGCCAGCAGCGCGTGGATGCGGTCGCATTCGGTGAGGAAATCGTCCGCCTGCTGCATCACAGGAAGCCCTTCAGCTCGGCCATGAAGCGGTCGAACTGGTCATGGTGCAGCCAGTGCCCGGCATCGGCGAACTTGGCGAGGCGTGCGTTGGCGAACAGCTCCAACCGGCCATCGGCCTCGGGATCGGACGCCCAGCTTTTCTCGCCCCAGCACAGCAGGGTCGGGCAGGCAATGCGCTGCCACAGCGCGTGCATCTGATCGGTGGTGATGTCGAGGATCGGCCAGATCCGGATGTGCGGATCGAATTTCCAGCTGTACGTGCCGTTCTCGTTGCGGATCACCGCATGCTCGCAAAGATGCCGCGCCTGATCGGCGGTGAGATAGCTGTTTTCGGCGTGCATGCGCTGCAGCGCGTCTTCGAAGCTGTCATACTCGCGATGCTTGCGCGCGGCGCGGGCCCGCTTGTCGGCAAACCATTTGCGCCAGTGCTCGTCGATCGGCGTCTGCGCGCGCTCTTCCACCATCTTGGGGCTGGGGCCCAGCCCTTCGATCGCCACGATCTTGCGCACTTTTTCCGGATACAGCCCGGCATAGCGCAACGCAGTGTTGCCACCAAGCGAATGCGCGACGATCGTCACCTGCTCATAGCCGAACTGCTCGACCAGCTGCGCCAGATCATACACGAAGTTCATGATCGGATAGTTGCCGTCGGCGGTCCACTGCGAATCGCCATGGCCGCGCAGATCGAGCGCGATGACATGCCAGTCGGCCATCAGCTCGCCCGCCACCCAGTCCCATGAGCGGCAATGGTCCTCGCCGCCATGCACCAGAATCAGCGGCGGTTTGTGGGGGTTTCCCCAGTCGGCATAATGCAGCTTGAGCCGCTGCGAGAAAAAGCTGTGCGATGCAGGTCCGGTCAGTTTCATGGCGCAACCCTAAGCGGGTTTCGGCCCAAATGAAAAGTGGCTTGTCGGGATGCTTCGGCCGATCAGGGTAGGATTTTGGACGTGAAAAGGGGCGGAAAAGCACCGTCGTGCTTTCCCGCCCCTTACTCTCCGGCACTCGGCCGGTCGGCGTATGAATTGACGGATCAATCCAGACGCGCGAGTTCCTTCTTGGAAAGCGAGGTCGAGACCTTGCCTTCGCCAGCGGTCATGGTCGAGGCGCCGATGCGCACGACCTTGCCCTTGTAGATGACCAGGGCCGAGCCGTCCTCGAGAACACGGGTCACCTTGCCGACGCGCTTGCCTTCGGCGTCATAGATGGTCTGGTTCTTCGAGATCAGGGCATCGTCCTGAGCGAAAGCGGGAGCAGCGGTGGCTGCAAGAAGCACGGCGCCGATCAGGGCGGAAGCACGAATGGTCATGAGAGCATTCCTTTCAATCATGGGGAGCAGACTGGCCCCTGAACAGGGCTGTGTTTGTTACACCCTGCATTTAAGTGCTCGGTTGATAAGTTGCAAACCGAAATGTTGCATTTGCGAATGATTTTTCTGCAGTTACGGTTGCAATTTATGCAACATGCATTAATTGTATGATGTCACAGTATGTTAGCTTGGACATGAAAATGTTGCAATGCAACAAAGTTGCACTTTGCTCCATTAGGCAGCGGTCTCATGATCGGTTCCTCGCGAAGGCGGGGACCCATCGCCTGAGCGACCGCCAAGCTCGACGGTCAGACGATGGCCCTGCCTGCGCAGGAGACCGGAGGCGGGGCAACGAAATGGGTCACCAAACTTAAAGCTTCAGCATCTGCTTGCCGCGGTTGGCGCCCGAGAACAGCCGCTGCATCGTCTGCGGTGCGTTCTCGAAACCGTGCTGGATGTCCTCGCGATAGGTCAGCCGCCCTTCCTGCACGAACGCGGCGAGCCGCTTGCGAATCTGCGGGAACTCGGCTGCCCAGTCGAGCACGATGAACCCGGTCATCGTCGCGCGGCGGAAGATCAGGTTGAAATAGTTCTGCGGGCCCGCAGGCATGCTGCCGGTCTCGTAGCGGCTGATGCCGCCGCAGATGACCACGCGCGCATTGGTCGCAATCTGGCTGAGCATGTCGTCGAGGATGGCGCCGCCGACATTGTCGAAGATGACATCGACGCCACCCGGGCAATGCTGCTTGATCGCAGCCTTCAATCCGCCTGCTTTATAGTCGATCGCAGCATCATAGCCGGCCTCCTCGACCAGCCACGCGCATTTGTCCGCCCCGCCCGCGATGCCGACCACGCGGCACCCGGCGATCCTGGCCAGTTGCCCGACGATCGATCCGGTCGCGCCCGCCGCGCCAGAGACGAGCACGGTATCGCCCGCCACCGGCTTGCCGATCTTGAACAGCCCGCAATAGGCGGTCATCCCCGTGGTGCCGAGCACCGACATCATCGCTGTGGGCGGCAGTGCGGGATCGCACGGCACCAGCCCTTCGCCGTCCGAGAGGTGGTATTCGGTCCAGCCGGTCGAGCCGATCAATATGGTGCCGACGGGGAATTTGCCGCCGTTCGATTCGATCACCTCGGATATCGCCGATCCGCGCATCACCTCGCCGATCTGCGTCGGCGCGACATAATCGGCGATGTTCTCCATCCAGCCTTTCTGCGCGGGATCGAAGCCCAGATATTGCGTCCTGAGCAGCATCTGGCCCGGTCCGGGGGGCGGCAGGTCGATGGTGACCAGCTCGAAGTCGCTGTCCTCGACCGGACGGCCGCGCGGGCGGCCTGCGATCAGCCATTGGCGGGTGGTGGTCATATCTTATCCTCTCTCAAAAACTTCCCCCTTCCGTTTGTCCCGAGCGAAGTCGAGGGACCTCATCGGAAAGGGTGGCGTGTGCGTCCCTCGACTACGCTCGGGACAAACGGGGCTAGGTGCCGGGAGCGTCCGGAATATGGGATGGGTTCACCCGATCTGCCTTGCCCCCTCCTGCCAGTAGAGCTTGCGCAGTTCCTTCTTGAGCACCTTGCCCGAGGGGTTGCGTGGCAGCTCGGACACGAAATCGACGCTCTTGGGGCATTTGAACCCCGCGATGTGCTCGCGGGCAAAGGCGATCAGGCCCGCCTCGTCCGGGACGGCACCCTGCTTGAGCACGACAATCGCCTTCACCGCCTCGCCCCAGCGCGCGTCCGGCACGCCGATCACCGCGCAGTCGCGCACCGCCGGATGGTGGTGCAGCGCGTTTTCGACCTCTGCCGGGTAGATGTTCTCTCCGCCCGAGACGATCATGTCCTTCACCCGGTCGAACAGATAGAGATAACCGTCGGCGTCCACGTACGCCGCGTCCCCGGTGCGGTACCAGCCATCGACGAACGCCGCGGCATTGGCATCTGGCAGGTTGTGATAGCCCGCCATCACCAGGGGGGCGCGTACCCAGACCTCGCCGACCTCGCCGGGCGCGCGGTCCACGCCGTCCTCGCCGACGATGCGCAATTCCACGTCCGGAAACGGCTTGCCGCAGCCCGCCATGCGCGGGGTCCCGGCGACATCATGATCCTCGGGCGGCAGATAGACGATCGTCCCGCTGGTCTCGGTCGCGCCGTACATCTGCACGAACTGCGCATTGGGGAACATCTGCATCGAGCGACTGAGCACATCGAGCGGGATCGGCGAGGCGCCATAAGGCAGCGCCCGCATCGATCCGAAATCCGCCCCCTGTGCGTCGGGGTGACCCAGGATCATGTTGAGCACCGCGGGCACCGCGAACATCTTGGTGATGCGGTATTTCTGCACCGCCGCGATGATCACCGCGACATCGGGCTGGGCGAGGATCACCCCTGTGCCGCCGCCGTTCAGCGTCTGCATCACCCAGGCGGTCCCGCCGATATGAAACAGCGGCATCGCCACCAGCGACACATCGCTGGGCCACCAGGCTGCCCAATCCTCGCCGATCTTCCTGCCCTGGCCGAGCGCGGCCGTGAGGCTGCCATGCGTGAGCAGCGCCCCCTTGGGCTGGCCGGTGGTGCCCGAAGTGTAGAGCTGCACCGCGACATCAGACGGCGAAAGATCGGCCAGCGTCCGGTCGGGCGCAAAGCCCTGCACCCAGTGGCGGAACGCAGGCCGTCCCTCGAAATCGCCATCGCGGAGGAGGATCGTCTCCAGCCCCGCCTCGGCGCGCACGGCCAGCGCGTTGCCCAGCACCGCCGCCTGGGTCAGCAGGAAACGCGCGCCCGCATCCTTGACGATATAGGCGATCTCGCGCGGCACCAGCCGCCAGTTGACCGCGACGGTCACCGCGCCGATGCGCAAGGCGGCGATCAGCAGGATGACGTAATCGATGGTGTTGAGGCCCAGAAATGCCACCCGGTCGCCCTTGCCGATGCCGCTGTCTTTCAGCGCCGCGACGCAGCGACACACAAGGTCATCGAGCTGCGCATAGGTCAGCGCGTCATCATCCTGGATCAATGCGGTCTTGTCGGGCGTGGCGGCGGCGCCGCACGCCACCATCTCAGCGATCATGCTCATCGCCGCTCAGTGCGCCAGCGCGCGGGCATACAGATCGCCGTCTGCGGGATAGAAATTGCAGTGGAAGCCGCTGGGCACGCGGAACGGCACCAGCACGCGGGCGATCGGTCCTGCCGCGATATCGAGCGCGTTGAAGATCGCCAGTTCGCTTCCCGGGGCGTTGGCGCGGTGGACCAATGTCATCGCATAGCCATCCGCCTCGCCCTCCGGTCCGGTCTTCGCCCCCAGCCGCGGCGCGAAGACCAGTTCACCCGCCGCAGCCCCCTTGCCGAAATGATGGATGTCCTCTGCGCCGGTCACCGTGTCGAAGCGCAGCGCGGCATCCAGTCCCTCGACCCGGGCATCGCGCGATTCCAGGTTGATGTTGGCAAAGCTGTGCCGCGTCTTTCGCGTCATCAGCCGGTCGTCGGGGCGCGGGAACTGCAGGTCGCGCTCGTTGAGCACCTCCTCGCGGATCACGTCGGTGTTGGCATTGAGATCGATCGTCCACCGGCGCAGGCTCTGTCGCGTTCCCGAATGCGTCGCGCGCACCCCGGTCTCGTCGGGGAACAAGGCGGTGCCGTTGGCGGCGGCGACATCGGCGATGATCTTGCCGTTTTCCTCCCACACGTTGAGTTCGTGGAACATGTGCCGCGGCTCGTATTCGAACCAGCGCACCTCGTCGGCGCTGCCGTTGCGCGGCATCACCGCGAGCTTGGAGGGACGATCGTTGACCCACGCCGTCATCGGCCCCCCGCGCATGAACCGGCCGAGGTCCGTATCGATCGGCAGCACCGGGAACACGACCCAGTTCTGCGTGACGAAGAAGGTGTGCATCAGGCTCATGTGCGGCACGGGGATCACCTGGCTGCGGGTGAGCGCGCCGGTACGGTCGATGATATCGTAGCGGATCTCCGCCGCCCCCATCGGTCCGTTGATCATCGCACCGATGTTGATCATCTCGCCGGTGGCATAATCGATCTTGGGATGCGCCGAGAACGTCGTCGAGATAGTGCCGCCATAATGGTCCTCGCCGATGGTCGACAGATCGCGCGGATCGAGCATCACCGGCGGCGCGCCTTCCATCAGCGCGAGCAACTTGCCGCCATGGATGATGATGTTGGTGTTGGCGGTGTTGTAGCGCTTGCCCTGAACCGAAGGATCGGCGGTCATCGGATTGCCGAACACCCCGAACAGGCGTTCGCCGGCGGCCTTTTCCAGCTCGAACTTTTCGGTCCGCACCCAGCGGTTGCGCATCGAGACGCGGCCGTTTTCGATGAAGAAGCCGTAGACCATGCCGTCGCCATCGAACCAGTGGTATTCGTCGCCGCGCGTCGGGTGCAAAGGCTCGGGCCCGTTGCGGTAGAAGACGCCGGCAAGGTCGGCGGGGATCTCGCCTTCGATCACCAGATCGGGCGCGTCGGCCTCGAAGCGGTTGGGGGCGTGGTGGCCGTGGAGATAGGGGTGGGGCGGAAAGGGCTTGGCCATGTCTTGCGCGGTTGCGATCCCGTTGTTGTGGTTCAGATCGAGCCCGCCGCCCTGGGCAAGTTGGACGGCGGGCCGGATCAGATTATCAGAATTCGAGCATGACTTCCGCGCCGAGCTGGCGGGGCGGACGGACACCGGCAAAGGCGAACAGCCCTGCCACCGGCAGCGTGCTCGAGAGGCCGCGATTGTCGAGCAGATTGCGCCCGAACACGCTGAACGTTGCCGACGCCCCGCCGAAATCGTGCTTGTACGAAAGCGTCGAGTCGAGGATCTCGCGCACCGAGGATTCGCAGCGCCTGTCGTTGGTGATGATGCCCTGCGCCTGCAGGCCCGCGTCGGTGACGATGCAGGTGGTGTATTTGTCGACATAGCGGAAGATGGTGCTCCAGCGGAACTCGCCATCGCCCACCGGGCGGTTGTAGTCGAAGCCGGCCGACCAGGCATATCTGGGCGCGCGGCGCAGATTGAGATCGGACACGTCGATGCCGCCGCGCACGAAGTTCCGGTAATTCGCATCGAGATAGGTGGCCGAGAAGTTGAATGCGAGATTGTCTGCGGGCAACGCGACGATCTCCAGCTCGACCCCCTTGATCCGCGCCGAAGCGGCGTTTTCGACGATGGTCTCCTGCGCCTGAATGGCGTTGAACGGTGGCAGTGTCGGCCGCACCAGCTCTTCCTGCTTGTCCGAATAATCGGTCTGGAAGATTGCAATGTTGGTGCGCAGACGGCGGTCGAGCCAGTCGGCCTTCAGGCCGATCTCATAGGCATCGACGATTTCGGGCTGATATGGGCCGATCGCGGTCGGCGTGGCTGCGCGGCCGTTGAAGCCGCCAGAGCGGAAACCGCGCGAATAGGAGCCATAGACCAGTTGCCCGCCCTCGAACTGATAATCTAGGCTGGCGCGATAGGTGAATTCGCCAAAATCCTCGGCCGCAGCGCACGATGCCGCGGTGATTCCGGCAAAGCCGATCGGGCACGATCCGTCGGCGCTGAGCGCGAAGTTGGTGACCAGCGCCTTTTCGTCGCGGGTGTAGCGGCCCCCCACGCCAAAGGTCAGCTTGTCGGACAGCTTGAAGCGCGCGTCGGCAAAGCCGGCATAGGATTTGGAATCGCCGATCGAAAGCTGGAAGGCGCTGGCGCCCGGGCCGAGGAATCCGAAGAACGAGGTCTGGCGCAAGGTGTACCGGCTGTCGAAATAATAGCCGCCGAGCACGATATCCATCCAGTCGGTTACGTCGCCGGCAAAGCGGATTTCCTGGCTGAACTGCTCGTAATTCTGGATGCGAAGCGTGTCGAAGAAGTTGATCGACGACGAATCGAAGTCCTGCCGCACGCTTTCCTTGTTCTTGCGCCAGCCGGTGATCGAGGTCAGCGTGAATTCGCCCAGCTCGATGGTGACGGTCCCGCTGATCGCATCGGTCTTGTTGGTCACCGGGGTCTGGATGTTGCCGAACACGGTGTAGAGCTGCCTGCTGTTGGTGGGCAGGCGGTTGCACTGGTTGCCTGGAATGCCAAAGGCGCGGACAAGGCCGACACCCGGCACCGGCACCTGCAGGCAGATCAGGTCGCGGTCGTTCGAGACGCTGGCGGTCGCGACCTCGCCGTCCTCCTCCATGTGCTCATAGGTGATCACCGCCTCGATATTGTCGCTCGGCGTGATCAGCGCGGTGACACCTGCGGTCCACACTTCGTATTGGTTGGTCCGGCGATTGCCCTGCGTCACGTTGCGCAGATAGCCATCGGTGTTGTCGTAGAAGAAGAAGCCCTTGAGCGCGAGGAAATCGCCGATCATCGGGGTGTTGACCACCAGACGGCCACGCACGGTGTTGTATTCGGCATAGCCGATCGAGGCACGAACGCCCCATTCGCCGGTGGGCTTGCTGCGCCGGACGTTGATCACCCCGCCGATGGTGTTGCGACCGAACAGGGTCCCCTGCGGTCCGCGCAGGATCTCGATCGATTCCAGGTCGAAGGCGTCGAGCAGCTGCCCGGTGTTGGTCCCGATGAACACATCGTCGACCACCACGCCGACCGCGGGATCGAAGCTCTTTTCGATATCCTCGAAGCTGATTCCGCGAATGGCGATGGCCGCGGCCGATGGTCCTGCGTTGACCGGATCGACCACCAGGCCAGGCACGCGCCCGGCAAAGTCGCGAAGGTCATCCACCGCGCCGGTGGCGAGCGCCTCGGCATCGATCGCGGACACCGCGACGGGAACGGCCTGCAGCGATTCCTCGCGGCGCTGGGCGGTGACGACGATGGTGCGAAGCCCGGTCTCCTGCGCGATCTCGGCATCCTCCGGTGCCTGATCCTGCGCCATCGCAATCGAGGGCGCTGCCAGAATTCCCAGGCCCAGCGCAAATGCCGAAACTGAAAGATATGTAGATACCTTCATCAAGAGCCTCCCCTTTTGTTGCGGCTCATGTCCGCACCATTTTTATAATCTTGCGCAAAAATGACTGGCGCACCGGTTTGCCTCAAGTGTCAAAAATGACAGTCGCGGCCCCTACGGCATCGGCTAGGCTGGACAGCATAAGGCCGTGGGCCGGTCGTGATGCTGCGCGCCTGTGCGTGGCCCGTCGGTCTGCGCCCTGGGGAGGTTCACAGCCATGCCGGTGCAGCGCAGCTTCTGCCGTTTCTGCCATGCCAATTGCGCGATCCTGGTCGAGACCGAGGGCGACGCGGTGGTGCGCGTTTCAGGCGATCCGGAGGATCCGGTGTTCGGCGGCTATACCTGCATCAAGGGCCGCCAGCTGCCCGAGGCGCACCATCATCCCGAACGGCTGATGCAATCGCAGAAGAAGGGCACGGGCGGCTTTGCACCGATCGCCAGCCAGCAAGCGCTCGACGAGATCGCGGCCAAGCTCAAGGCGTTGATCGACGAACACGGGCCGGACAGCGTCGCGGTCTATGCCGGCACCTATGCTTTCCAGAATTCCGCAGGGGTCGCCTCGGCAATGGCCTTTGCGCAGGGGTTGGGCACCCGGCATTTCTACACCAGCGTGACACTCGACCAGCCCGCCAAGGTCTATACCGCGTTCCAGTACGGCCAGTGGCAGGGCGGCGGGCATGTCTTCGGCGAGGCGGATGTCGCGCTGTTCATCGGCAACAATCCCATCGTCTCGCATTACGGCCCGCCCGGGGGCCTGCCGCCCTTTTCGCCCTCGCGCCGGTTGCGCGACGCGATCGAGGGTGGCTTGAAGCTGATCGTCGCCGATCCGCGCACCAGCGATGTCGCTGCGCTGGCGCATATCCATCTGCCCGTAAAGCCAGGCGAGGACCCCGCGCTGCTGGCGGGTATGATCCACGTCATCCTGGAAGAGCGGCTGTATGACGAGGCGTTCGTGCAGGCCCATGTCGATGGCCTTGCCGAGCTGAAGGAGGCGGTGGCGGGTTTCCCGCCTGCGGCCGCTGCGGCCCGGGCGGGTGTCAGCGAAGCCGATCTGGTCGCCGCCGCACGGATGTTCGCCGGCGGCACCAGGGGCTCGGCCAGCACCGGCACCGGCCCCGAGATGGCGGGCAACGGCACGCTGACGCAATATCTGGTGAGCAGCCTCAACATCCTGTGCGGGCGCTTCTGCCGCGAGGGCGAGAAGAGCTCGATCCCGCGCATCTTCACGCCGGTCACGCCGCGCCGCGCGCAGGTCGCTGCGCCGATGAAGTTGTGGGGCGAAGGCTATCCCGCCTCGCGCTTTCGCGGCCTTACCCACATGATGGCCGAAATGCCGTGCAACGTGCTGGCGGACGAAATCCTCACCCCGGGCGCGGGTCAGATCAAGGCGCTGATCTCGATCGGCGGCAACCCGATGCTGGCCTTTCCCGATCAGGACAAGATGGCGCGCGCGATCCAGTCGCTCGATCTGTTCGTCAGCGTCGATATCCGCAGCGAAGGCGTCTCCGCGCGCCGCTCCGACTATATCCTCGCGCCGTTGATGTGCCTCGAACGCGACGACATCTCGTCGCTGTCAGAATGGTGGTACGAAATCCCTTACGCACGCTACACCGACGCCATCCTGCCGCGTCCGGGCGACCTGCTCGACGAATACGAGATGCTGTGGGGGCTGGCCAAGAGGCTGGGCACCGGGCTGCCGCTGGCGGGTGGCCCCTGCCCGATGGACGCGTGCCCCGACAAGCAGAGCTTCCTCGACATGGCGGTGGCAGGCTGCGTCGTCCCGCCGAGCCAGGTGCGTGCCGACAGCGTGGATGGCAAGGCGGTGATCTATGACGACAAGCACCCGATCGTCGAACCGGCAGAACCCGGTCACGAGGCGCGGTTCGATCTGGCGGGCGGCGATATGCCGTCGCACCTGATCGCCTATGGCGCCAATGACCCGGCGACACAGGGCTTCCCCTTCCGGCTGATCTCGCGCCGCAGCCGCCACCGGTTCAATTCGACCGGCGGGCATCTGTCCGCACTCGCGGCCAAGCGCACCACCAACCCGGCGCACATTCACCCCGACGATCTTGCAGGCCTGGGCGTCGCCGATGGCGAGATGATCCGCATCGCCTCGCCGCACGGCGAGGTGCACGCGCTCGCCAAGGCCTCGGACGGCCTGCGCCGGGGGGTGATCTCGATGGCGCACGGCTATGGCGATCCCGATTTCGGCCCCGATGCGGTGCCGACCCGCGGCGGCTCCACCAACCGGCTGGTGTCGGAGACCAGCGGCTTCGATCCGATCACCGGCCAGGCGCTGCAAAGCGCAATTCCGGTGAGGGTGCTGCGTGCTTGATGGCGCCACCCAAATCCTCCCCGGAACGGGGAGGGGGACCGCAAAGCGGTGGAGGGGAAGCGGGATGGCACGCCGGTTTCCGGGTGATCATCTGATCGCTGCCCCTCCGTCAGCCTTGCGGGCTGCCACCTTCCCTGAAGGGAGAGGATTGAACCCAAAGCACTTTCCCGCCATCACACCGGCAATGACCTTCACCCCTGTTACCCCATCGGACATCGCACCGGGCACAACCCGTTTTGTGCAGCATAAGGGTGCAGCATTTCTGATCGCGCGCGACATAGACGGCAGCATCCAGGCGCTCGACGGGCTGTGCAGCCACGCGATGCTGCCATTGGAAGGCGCACGACTGCGGCGCGGGCACATTATCTGTCCGCACCACGGCGCGCGTTTCGACATCACCACCGGCGCTGCCAAGGGCCCGCCCGCTTATTGCGGCCTCACACATTATCGCACCCAAGAGAAAGACGGCATGATCGAACTGGACCTCACGGCATGACATTCGACATCAGGAACAAGGTGGTGCTGATCACCGGCGCAGCCTCGGGCATCGGCGCGGCCGCCGCCAGGCTGGCAGCCGAGCGCGGCGCGCACGTCATCGCCACCGATGTGGACGGGGTGAAGATGCAGGGGGTCGCCGCCGATTGCGGCTGCATTGGCCTGACCCACGATGTCACCAGCCCGGACGACTGGGACAATGCCATCGCCGCTGCCGTGCACCATCACGGTCGGCTCGATGCCTTGGTTTCCAATGCAGGCATCGTCAATTACGAGCCGATCATCGACCTCGACATGGCGCGCTTCCGCAGGCTCAATCAGGTGCATGTCGAAGGCAGCTTTATCGGCCTGCAAAAGGCGGTGGCGCAGATGCGGGCCCAGGCGAACGGGAAGCCCGCGACCGGCAGCATCATCCTCACCGCATCGGTGATGGCCAATTGCGCCGCGCCTGCAATTTCGGCCTATGCGGTCGCCAAATCGGCAATGGCCAACATGGCGCGCGCGGTCGGGGTCGAGGTCGGCCGCAAGGGCGACATGATCCGCGTCAACGCGGTCTGCCCCGGCCCCACCCGCACGCCCTTGCTCGAAGGCGCGATGCCCGCAGGCGCGCTGGACGATCCCGCGCACTGGACCGACGTGCCTCTTGGCGTGCCGCAGGAGCCCGAGGACATCGCCGAGAGCATCCTGTTCCTGATCAGCGAGGAATCCTCGTTCATGACCGCCACGCAGATGGTGGTCGACGGCGGATGGAGTTTGACGTGATGGTATTTGGACTTCCGCGCCCAAATCCGTTTGTCCCGAGCGAAGTCGAGGGACGTGATCGCCAACCTTGCACATACGTCCCTCGACACGCTCGGGACAAACGGAGGTTTGTATAATATGGCCAAGAACGCCATCGTTACAGGCGCGACCTCAGGCATCGGTCGCGCCACTGCGCTGCGGCTCGCCAAGGCCGGCTTCCACATCATCGCCACCGGGCGCAGCCATGAGCGCGGCGCCGAGACCGTGCGCCAGGTTCAGGCAGCGGGGGGAACCGCAGAGTTTCACAGCTTCGATGTCACGTCCGAGAACGACTGGGCGGCATTCGCCGACACCGTGACCAAGGCGCACCTTTCCGTCGACGCGCTGATCAACAGCGCAGGCTCGTTCTTCTCCAAGCCCTTGCCCGATACGACGCTCGAGGAGTTCCGCGACCTGTGGACTGCGGACGTCGAAAGCGTGGTGCTCGGCACCAAATACGGCCTGCGCATGATGCGCGACACCCGAAGCGCAGGCTCGATCGTCAACATCTCCTCGCTCGCCGGGCTGATCGGGCTCGACGATTGCGCAGCCTATTGCGCGGCGAAGGCGGCGGTGACGCATTTCAGCCGGGTGGCCGCGCTGGAAGGCGCGCAGATGGACCCGAAGATCCGCGTCAACTCGCTCAATCCCGGCGTGATCTATACCGAGATGATCACCGGCGCCTATGGCGACAGCGACGCGGTCAAGGCCTTCGTCATGGATGGCAATGCACTGCAGCGCGTCGGCACCGCCGAAGACATCGCCAGCGCCGCGACCTTCCTCGCCAGTCCGGCGGCGCGCATGGTCACCGGCACCGCGATGCTGGTCGATGGCGGACGCGGCGCGGACTGACCTTCCTTCCTCTTTACCGGGAGACATTCAAGACAATGACCAGCAACCGCCAGTTCATCCTCAAGCGCCGCCCCGATGGCGTTCCGGTGGCAGGAGATTTCGCGCTCGAGACATCGGCGCTCCCCGTGCTGGCGGACGGCCAGTTCCTGATCCGCAACCACTATGCCTCGCTCGACCCGGCCCAGCGCGGCTGGATGTCCGATGCGGAAAGCTACATGCCGCCGATCCCGCTGGGCGCGCCGGTGCGCGCGACCACCATCGGCGTGGTCGAGGAGAGCAAGGCCGACGGCTTTGCCAAGGGCCAGTGGGTACTCGGGCTCAACGCGATCGAGGATTATTCGGTCGGCACAGTGGGTGGCTTTACCCAGCCGATCGACCCGCATGCGGTGCCATCGGTGACCAATTATCTCTCGCTGTTCGGCGCGGTCGGGATGACCGCCTATTTCGGCTTCATCGAAGTGTGCGAGCCCAAGCCGGGAGACACGGTGCTCGTCACCGGCGCTGCGGGCGCGGTCGGCTCGCTGGTCGGCCAGATCGCCAGGATCCTGGGCTGCACCGTCATCGGCATCGCGGGCGGCGCGGAGAAATGCGCGCGGCTGACCGGGCGCTACGGCTTTGACCACGCGATCGATTATCGCGGCAAGGACGCAGCGGCGCTCGACGCGGCGATCAGGGCGGTAGCGCCCGACGGCGTTGATGTGATCTTCGAGAATGTCGGCGGCGATATCCTCGACGCGGGACTGATGAACCTGCGCCACGGCGCACGCATCGGGCTGTGCGGGCTGATCAGCGAGTACAACGCGCCTGAGCCGGTCGGCGCGCGCAACATCTGGCAGCTGATCGTCCACCGCGCCTCGATATGCGGATTGCTGGTCGCCGATTACGTGCCGCGCTTTGCCGAGGGCGGTGCAAAGATGGGCGAATGGGCGGCATCGGGACGGCTGGTGGTCGACGAGCATATCGACGAAGGGCTCCACAATGCGCTGCCCGCGTTCATGCGGCTGTTCGAGGGATCGAATCAGGGCAAGATGATCCTCAAGATCGCCTGATCCTACGCACCCTCACGGGCTGGACACGCGCCATCGATGCTGCGCAGATGATCCTGCCCCAACCCTTCGAAGGAACGAGCATGAGCAGACTGAACGGACGCAAGGCCCTCGTCACGGGCGCCGCATCGGGGATCGGCGCGGCGACCGTGCGCCGCCTGCTGGCCGATGGCGCGATGGTGCTGGCCTGCGATATCAGCAGCGAAGGGCTTGCCGGCACCTATAACCATGTCGCCAATCTTGCCGACCGCCAAGCCATTGCCACACTCGCCGCCGTGGCGGAAAGCCAGCTCGGGGGGCTCGATATCCTGATCAACAACGCCGGGGTCTGTCCGGTGGGGACGCTCGACGAATTGACCGACGACCAGTGGCAGTTCGGGCTGGACGTCAACCTGCTGGCGCCCGCGCGGCTGTCCAAGGCATGCCTTGCGCTCTTGAAGAGCTCGAAGGCGGGACGGGTGATCAACACGGGATCGATCCTGTCGCGCTATGGCGATGCGGGCCTGGGCGCCTATGCGGCGTCCAAGCATGCGATCCTGGGGTTCACCCGCTCGCTGGCGATGGAGCTTGGCCCTTATGGTGTCACAGTCAACTGCGTCCAGCCTGGCTGCATCGTCACAGGAATGACCCGCGGGATGCTGGAAAACGGCGAGGCGGCGGAATATTATCGCGACAAATCGGCGCTCAAGCGGCTGGGCCAGCCCGAGGATATCGCCGATGTCATCGCGTTTCTGGCGAGTGACGATGCGCGCTTCATCACCGGCCAGGGCATCATCGCCGATGGCGGAGTGATGACGCACAGCTGAGGCTTTTCGGGCGCTTTCAATCGGTCTGAAAATGCGCGACGGCGTCACGGCTGGCGTGGAGCACGGCCAGAAGGTCGACGGTGTCAGACGTGTAGCGGAAGATCAGGATATAGTTGCCGACCGGAGTGCTGCGGATGTCTGGGCCGAGGTCGGCGCGGATCGTTCCCAATGTGCCGGGAAGTGACGCCAGCCGCTGACCTTTGTGAACCAGCCGTCGCCTGAAGGCATCCGCCAGGCCGCGATGCCCGCTTTCCCGCGTGATATACGCCGATATCTCGCGAAGCTGCGCTTGTGCCCGGGCACTGATGCGGAGCGAGCGCATCAGACCTTCGCAGCTTCGGCTTCCCACGCGTCGAGATCGGCCTCGAGCTGCGCCTCGACCTCTTCCATGGTGTACCATTTGTCCTCGGCGATCGCAGCCTCGATCGTCTCGCGCAGCGCCGCAAGCTTCGCCTCGCGTTCCTCGACCAGCCGCAAGCCCTCGCGCACGATTTCGCTCGCCGAGCCATAGCGCCCGGTCTTGAGCAGCGCCTCGACATAGCTTTCCCAGCGCTCGCCGATCGATACGTTCATGGGCTTGCTCCTTCTCCAATGGCAGCCGGAATATACTCCAATAACGCAAACAGGGCAATTTTCGTCATTCGGCCAAATCGCTGCAACCTAGCATTTTCGACTATCGCCGCCGGACGGAGCCGCGGTCTATGACGGATGCATGACAGAGCAGAAACGCGGGAGCAGGCAGTGACGGTGGCAGCGGAGCAGACAAGCTTTTTCCATCCCGATGTGCTGTCCGATCCCTTCGAGTTCTATCAGACGACCATCCCCAGCCAGCCGGTCTATCACGATGCAGCCAGCGGCCTGTATCTGGTGCTAAGCCACAGGCTGGTCAGCGAGGCGACCGGACGCACCGAGGAATTCTCGAACAATTTCCAGGCGGTGCTCTCGGGCGCGCGCTCCGAAGACCCGGAGGTGAAGGCGATCCTCGAGGGTGGCTGGCCGCAGGTCGATACGCTGCTGACCGCCGATCCGCCGGTGCACACCCGGTTTCGCAAGCTGGTCAACCTCGCGTTCTCCGCGCCGCGCGTGAACAAGCTCGAAGCGCACATCCGCGAGATCGCCCGCGACCTGATCGATACCATGCTGGCGAAGGACGAGGTCGATTTCGTCCGCGATTTCGCGATGCCGCTGCCGATCCGGATGATCTCGGAACAACTCGGGCTCACCCATGAGGACGCCGGCACGATCAAGCGCTGGACCGACGCCTTTGTCGACCGGCTGGGCGGCATGGTGCCACACGAGCGCGAGCTGCAATGCGCGCGCGAGGTCGTCGAGTTCCAGCATGCGATCAAAGCGCAGATGGACCTGCGCCGCGCAAACCCGACCGACGATCTGCTGTCCGATCTGGTGCATGCGCAGGTCGAAGGCGAGCGCCCGCTCAACGATGGCGAGCTGCTCTCGATCGTGCAGCAACTGCTGGTCGCGGGCAACGAGACCACCACCGCGACGCTCGCCGAGGGCATCATCCTGCTCGCGCGCAACCCTAGCGAGCTCGCCAAGGCCAAGGCCGACCCCAAGATCATTCCCAACATGATCGAGGAAATGCTGCGGCTGGCCAGCGCGTCATCGGGCATCTGGCGGGTGATGAAGCAGGATGCCGAACTGGGCGGGGTCACACTGCCTGCAGGCGCGATGGTGATGATGCGCTATGCCGCCGCCAATCGCGACCCGGAGAAATACGAGGACCCCGACGCCTTCATCGCCGACCGAAGCAATGCGCGCACCCATCTCGCCTTCGGGCGCGGCATCCATATGTGCGTCGGCAACATGCTCAGCCGCAAGGAAATGACGGTGGCGTTCGAGGAACTGCTGCCGCGCATTGGCGGTATCACTCTCACCAATGAGGCAGCCATCGCCTATCACCCCAACATGATGCTGCGCGGTCCGTCAGCGGTGCCGGTGCGCTTCGAGCGCGCGCCATGAATTTCGACTATGACGAGAGCCAGTTGCTGTTCCGCGCCTCGGTCGAGCGGTTTCTGGAAGCGCGCGACATCGCCGCACGCAAGGCGCAGCGCGCTCAGCCAGGCGGCCTCGACCGCGGCCGCTGGCAGGCGATGGCGGAGCTCGGGCTGACCGCGATGGCACTGCCCGAAGCCAAGGGCGGTCTGGGGAGCAGCATGCTCGATCTCGTGGCGGTGGGCGAAAGCTTCGGCCAGCGCATTTCCTCGGACAACTGGCTGGAAAATGCGGTGCTGCCGCTCGCGCTCATCGGCCGGGGGCTTGCCGAGGGTCATGGTGTGATCGACGCGCTGACAAGCGGCGAGGCGGTGGCTGCGCTCGCCCTGTTCGAGCCTTACGGACGGCACGTCACCGCGCCGCGCAGCACCACCGCGAAGCGAAGCGGATCGGGATACAGCCTCAGCGGCGACAAGACCTTCGTCATTGGCGGTATGGTGGCCGACTGGCTGCTGGTCAGCGCGCTGGCAGAAGGCGAGCCGGCGCTGTTCCTGGTTGCCGCCGATGCGCCCGGCGTGTTCCGCCGGGGCTATCAGATCATCGACGGCAACATCGCCTGCGAGCTGCAATTGCGCGGATGCGAGGTTGCCGATGGTGCGCGGCTCGATCTGGGCTGGGCAGAAGTCGAGCAGGTGCTGGCCACCGGGCGTCTGGTGGCCGCAGCCGAGATGACCGGGCTCGCACAGCGGTTGTTCGAGGACACTTTGGATTATGTCCGCCAGCGCGAGCAGTTCGGCCAGGCGATCGGGCGGTTCCAGGCGATCCAGCACCGCATGGTCGAATGCTATGCTCTGGTCGACCAGTGCCGCAGCGCCTTGATCGCAGGGGTCACGTCGGGCGATGCTGCGGAGATTGCGGGCATGAAGACGATCATCGCCGAGGCCGCGCTCCACCTCGGGCGCGAGGCGGTGCAGCTGCATGGCGGCATGGGCACCACCGACGAGCTCGAGATCGGTCATGCGCACAAAAGGGTGTTGCTGCTCGCACAATGGCTGGGCGATCCGAACAGCGGGCTGGATGCCTATGCGCAAAATGGCGCGAGGGTGGCGGCATGAGCGCCGCCGTACCCGTCGCCGAAGGGCTGTGGACCGATGAGGCCGAGCCGCGCCTGATCGGCGGGCAACACCGCATCACGGGCGAGATCGTCTTCCCGATGCCGCAAGGCGGTGCTGCGCAGCAATTCGATGCCGTGCCGCTGTCGCGCACCGGTACATTATGGTCGTGGACCAGCCAGGACTTCCGCCCCAAATCCCCGCCTTATGCCGGACCCGAGGCGTTCACCCCGTTTCTCGTCGGCTATGTCGAGCTGCCCGGGCAGGTGATCGTCGAGACGCGGATCGAAAGCGCGGTTCTGGCCGACCTGAAGCTCGGGATGGCGATGGAGCTGGTGATCGCCGAGTTCGCTCCGGGGCGAACGACATTTGCGTTTAGGCCGACACCATGACCCGCCCCCCCCTCCCGTTTGTCCCTAGCGAAGTCGAGGGACCTTACGCAACCGTTCGATATCACGTCCCTCGACTTCGCTCGGGAC
>JBKBTF010000057.1:0-21797 GCA_046291395.1 Blastomonas sp.
AAGTCCATTCGGAGTGTTCGCGGCTAACAGCCTTCTGCCCACTGGTCTGGGCAGGCGCTTGTCAGAGCGCGAGATACACTTCGCAGGCGGCACTTCCGGCCGCTGACCATGTGATGGGCCGCGCAGGGGGCTGTGATCCCCGGCGGCCCCTCTCATATTTTCCGTTTTCGCCACATTCAGGCCGGCCTTGCGTCACCGGCGAGCGGACGCCAGATGCGTCCGCCCCCCCCAAACCTCCTCAGTCCAAAATCAGCCCAGCTTCTGCGCGATCAGTGCCTTGAGGTCCGCGCTCGAGCGTGCGCCGAAGTGCGAGATGATCTCGGCTGCGGCGATGGCACCCATCCGCAGGCTGGTTTCGACATCCTTGCCCTGCGCCTGACCCGCGAGGAACCCGGCGGCGAACAGATCGCCCGCTCCGGTGGTGTCGACGACCTTGTCGATCGGCTCGGCCGCAACGGCGAAGCGCTCGTCACCATGCACGGCAATCGCGCCCTTTTCGCTGCGCGTCACGACGAGCGTCGGCAGCTTGGCGGAAATCGCCGCAACCGCGCCCTCGAAATCATCGACCTGCGCCAGCGACTGGATTTCCGCCTCGTTGGCAAACAGGATATCGATGTGTCCCTTGTCGAGCAGGTCGATGAAATCGTCGCGGTGGCGGTCGATCACGAAGGCGTCGGACAACGTGAAGGCAACCTTGCGGCCTGCCGAGCGCGCAGCGTCGATTGCGGCGCGCATCGCGGCGCGCGGCTCTTCGGGGTCCCACAGATAGCCTTCGAGATACAACACGGCGGCGTCCGCAATCATCTTGGGGTCGAGCGCGCTGGCGGGAAGGAACTGCGATGCTCCGAGGAAGGTGTTCATGGTGCGCTGGCCATCGGGGGTGACCAGGATCAGGCAGCGCGCAGTCGGGGTGTCGTCTCCGGTGCGGACAGGCGTTGCGTAATCGATACCCAGTGCGCGGACGTCATGCGCGAACACTTCGCCCAGCTGGTCGTCTGCGACCTGGCCGATGAACGCGCACTTGCAGCCCATGCCCGCAAGGCCCGCCAGCGTGTTGGCGGCCGAACCGCCGCTGATCTCCTGCGCCGGACCCATGGCTTCGTAGAGCGAGGTGGCGCGGTCGGCGTCGATCAGCATCATGCCGCCCTTGGTCAGGCCTTCCTTGGAGAGCAGGGCATCGTCGGCGGGGGCCATCACGTCGACAATGGCATTGCCGATCGCAAGAACGTCAAAACGGGGGCTGGTCATGGAAGGCGAAACTTTCTCTTGGCGCGGCTGCGCGGAATGATGCCGCGCGGCGTATCGGCTTGGACGGGCCGGTTCAAGCCCAATCGCACGCGATTGACGCTGGCCGGGATTTGCCCGACACACGGCAGGCTATGCTGAGCGCGTTTTTCAAGAGCCTGGCCCAATTGGGCGACCGCGCCATCCTGGGCGCGCTGGCCTGGACGCTGGCGTTTGCCGTGGTGATCTTCGCGCTGACCGGTTGGGCCCTGTGGGAGGGTCTGGCGTGGGCGATGGCGCGATATGGCGGCCCGCTTGCCGATTATGCCGAGTGGAGCGGGTTGCTTGCGGTGTTCATGACGATCATCGCCTTCTGGTTCTGGTGGCGGGTGGTGGCAATTGCGGTGCTGCAACTCTTCGCCGATCGCATCGTGATCGCGGTCGAGCGCAGGCATTATCCGCACGCCGCAGAACGCGCGGTCGACCTGCCGATGGGCCCGTCTCTAGCGATGGCGCTGCGCAGTCTGGGCCGGGCGCTGCTCTACAACGCGCTCGCCCTCCCGTTCGCGCTGATCCTTCTGTTCACCGGTGTCGGCGCGCCGATGCTGTTCCTGGCGGTCAATGCGGTTTTGGTAGGACGCGACCTTGCCGAGATGGTGGCGGCGCGGCATTCGCTTTCGGCAGCGCAGGCGCAATCGCCGACCAGCCGTTTCGTGCTTGGGCTGATTGCCAATCTGCTGCTGCTCGTCCCCTTGGTCAATCTGTTCGCACCGATTATAGCCGCGGCGATGGCCACGCACCTTTTCCACCAGCGCGAGGCCGGGGGGAAAGCTCGATGACACGCTATTTGGCACTGGCATTCATGGTCGCAGGCCTGGCCGCCTGCGCCGCGCCTCAGGCCGCAACGGCGCCAGTGCGCTCCACGATGCCTGCGCGCAGCACGACGTTGTCGGGCAAGGGACTCGAGGCGGTGCTCGGCAAGACGTCGCGCGATCTGGAACGGATGTTCGGAACCCCCAGGCTCGACGTGCGCGAGTTCGATGCACGCAAGCTGCAGTTTGTCGGCAGCGCCTGCGTCCTCGACGCGTTTCTCTATCCCGAAGGCGCCGGCGGTGCGCAGGTGGTCACCTATATCGATGCCCGGCGCAGCGACGGCCAGTCGGTCGACCGCGCGGCATGCGTGGATGCATTGCGGAAGTAACGCGACCTATGTGCGCACGTCCCTCGACTTCGCTCGGGAACTCGGAGATGTTGTAGGCGGCCTTCGGAAATCTGCGGGATTAAACCTCACCCGCCTATCCCGAACGAAGTCGAGGGACGTTGCGCAGATCGCTCGGGATCATCGGAACCTTAAAAAACCGCCTTCGCCACCGGCTCCTCCATCATAGCTGCCCGCACCATCGGCACCGGGGGCCCTCCATACGACAGGAACGCATCGTGGAACGCCTTCCACGCATCGCGTCCGCCCTTGCCCGCGGTCCAGTCCGCACGAAGCTTGCGGATCATCAATTTGCCCAGGGTATAATTGAGATAGCCTGGATCATAGGTTCCGCGCAGCGCCTGCTGCCGGGCATTGCCCTCGTCGATGAAGCACTGCTCGCGGAACATCGCCAGCGACTGGTCGACGGTCATGCCGCCGGTGTGCAAGCCGATGGCGGAAAGATAGCGGCAGTTGCGCAGCAGCGCGTTGGCGAGCTGGCCGATATGCGTGGCCGGATCGCCCGCGCCCAGACCCGCCTCCCACATCATTTCCTCGGTATAATGCGCCCAGCCCTCGGCATAGGCATAGCCCACGAACAGCCGCCCGAAGAACGACTTGGCTCGGTTGGCGTGAAGGAAGTTGAGGAAATGCCCCGGCCAGACCTCGTGCACGCTGGTGAACAGCAGGTCCTTCTTTGGCGGTATATATTCGGCCTGTACTTCCGGGGCCCATGAAGGGTCCGGTGGCGAGATGTAATAGACCGATGGCAGGCCACGCTCATAGGGGCCGGGAATGTCGATATAGGCCGAGTTCTGGCGGTTGTATGGTGGGGATTCCTCGACCTTCGCCTCTTCGGTCCCGGGGATCGAGACCAGATCCTTGTCGACCAGGAACGCCCGAAGCTCTGGCAACTGGCGCCGCGCTTCAGCCACCGGTCCATCCTCTGGCTTGTCGAGCGATAGCTTGGCCATGCATTCGGGAATCGTCGCGCCGGGGGCAAACTGTCCGCAGGCGGTGGCGAGCGCCTGCTGGTTGCGCCGAAGGTCGGCCTCGCCGATCGCTTTCAATTCAGCAATTGGCAGGTCGACCATCTCGGTGCTGGCGAGCATCTGCGCAAACAGGTCCGGCCCCAGGGCATAGCTGACGCTGGCGGCGGGTTTCTCGGCCTTCAGCCAGTCGGCCAGCCCCTGCATCGCCTTGCTCGCCTCGGCGGTCGCAGAGACCAGATCGGCCTTGACCGCAGCGTCGGTGACCTCGGCGAACGCGGCGCGGGCATCGCCGGTGAAGAAGCTGGCATAGCCAGCAAACGCGTTGACGCCATAGTCGATCGCATAGGGATCCAGCGGGCTCTTGAGGTTGCTGCGGATCTGCTCGGCCGCCTTGGGGATGCCGCGAGCATAGGCAATGAATGCCTTGGCCCGTGTATCGACATCGGCATAGGGCCGCGTCACATAAACCGAAGGGTCGAGCGTGCCGGTGTAAAAGGCCGGGTTGCGATGCGGCCAATCGGCCTGCTTCAGCCAGAATAGCTTCCCGCGGACGACCGCCATCAGATAGTCGTGCTCGAATTTCTGGTCGGCGCCCAGCGTGGCCATATCCATGGCTTGCGCATCGGCCAGCGTCTTTTCCAGGAACGCGATCTGGTCGGCAAGGCCCTGCTCGGACCAGTCGGGCAGCCTTCCGTCAAACTCGTGCCGCCCCTGATAGACCGCGAAATCAGGGTTGCGCGCAAAATAGCCGGTGAGGAAGCTGTCGACGAACTTGCCCCAGTCGGATGCCGTGTCGATGCCCGTCGTCTGCTCGGCGGCGAGGGGCTCGTCCGAAGGGACGACGCTGCACGCGGGCATGACGGCAAGGGATAGGGCAGTCAGGAGCGTTTTGGACCAGTTCATGCGCGACCCTTTGCTCATCCAATCACCCTGAAATCCTCCCTGCTACGGGGAGGTGGACCACGAAGTGGTGGAGGGGAAGCGAGACAGAACACACATTCGATCGACGTGTCATCCTTCTTCCCGTCCGCCAGCCCTGACGGGCCGCCACCTCCCCGTTCCGGGTGAGGATTTGAAGCTACCATCCATTGCTGACAGCATCGCCTGCCAATGGGAAGAGCAATTCTTTCGCAACTGCACAACATCCATCGCGCATGGCTGCAAGTTCATCTTGCTTGCCGCTCCCCGTCGCCTCGCCTAACCCCGCGCCATGGACTCGGCGACCACAACCCCTCACCCGTTCACCATTCCCAATTACCGCGCCTATTGGCTGACGCGGTTGTCGTCGATGCTGGCGCTGTACTGCATGATGCTGATCGTCGGCTGGCAGGCCTACAACATCGCGCGCGAAACCATGGACATCGCATCCAGCTCCGCGCGGCTGGGGATGATCGGGCTGCTGCAATTCGCGCCATTGTTTGTGCTGACCCCCCTGGTCGGATGGATCGCGGACCGCATGGATCGACGCTTCGTCGCGCGCACCGTACTGTTGTGCCAGGCCGCGATCGCAGCGACGCTGGCATGGACCACGGCGCAGGGACTGATCAGCCTTCCGATCCTCTATGTCATCGCCGCGCTGCTGGGCACCGCGCGCGCGTTCCTCGGCCCCTCGCTGAGCGCGCTGGCCCCCAATCTGGTGCCCAAGGCATCGCTGCCCACCGCCATCGCATTGTCGTCTATCGCCTGGCAATCGGGTATGCTGGTCGGGCCGGCGATAGCAGGACCGCTCTATGCGATCCGCCCCGACCTGCCCTATATCGTCAGCGCCTGCCTCTATACCGTCGCTGCGCTGGCGATGATGACCATCGGTCCTGTTCCCCGCACGATCATGGACAAGGGCAAGGGACCGATTGCGCAGAGCATCGACGGCATGGCGTACGTCGGACAGAACAGGCTTGTGCTGGGCGTCATCACTTTGGATCTGTTCGCGGTGTTCCTCGCCGGGTCCACCGCGTTGCTGCCGGTGTTTGCGCGCGACATCCTCCAGGTCGGCGAACAGGGGCTGTCGCTGCTGGCATCGGCGCCCGCAGCCGGCGCGGCCCTGGTTGCATTGGTTTTCTCCTTCCGTCCGATCCGCACCAATGTCGGCAACAAGATGTTGGCCAGCGTCTTTCTGTTCGGGCTCGTCACCGTGGTCTTTGGGTTCAGCAAAATCCTGATCGTCTCAATGGCGTGCCTGTTCGTCGCAGGAGCGGCAGACATGTTCAGCGTCTATGTCCGCCAGTCGCTGATTCAACTCAACACCCCCGATGACAAGCGCGGCCGGGTTTCTGCGGTTTCGCTGCTGACGGTGTCGGCTTCCAACGAGCTTGGCGATGCCTTTTCCGGAATGCTGGCCTGGCTGATCGGGCCGGTGGCGGCGGTTGTCGCGGGCGGCGGCGGTGCTATAGTGATTACAGCGCTCTGGGCTCGGCTGTTTCCGCAGATCGGCGCAGCACGCAGCTTCGATCCTGCCGAGGAAGAAGCGCATCCCCAATCGCAAGCGCCGCAAGCCAAGGTGCCCTCAGCAGGAGAGACATTACCATGATCGCCACCAGCATACTCGAAACGATCGGCAAGACCCCGCACGTCCGCGTCAACCGGCTGTTCGGCAACGCCCATGTCTGGATCAAGTCGGAGCGGAGCAACCCCGGTGGGTCGATCAAGGACCGCATTGCACTCGCCATGATCGAGGCAGCCGAGGCCGATGGTTCGCTCCAGCCGGGCGGCACGATCATCGAACCGACATCGGGCAATACCGGCGTCGGCCTGGCCATGGTCGCCGCGGTGAAGGGCTACAAGCTCGTGCTGGTGATGCCCGAGAGCATGTCGATCGAGCGGCGGCGGCTGATGCTGGCTTATGGCGCGACCTTCGACCTCACCCCGCGCGAAAAAGGCATGAAGGGTGCGATCGAGCGCGCGCAGGCGCTGGTCGACCAGACCCCAGGTTCCTGGATGCCGCAGCAATTCGAAAACCCGGCCAATATCGACGTGCACGTGCGCACCACCGCACAGGAAATTCTGGCCGACTTCACCGACTTCCCGCTCGATGCCATCATTACCGGTGTCGGTACCGGCGGTCACATCACCGGCTGCGCGCAAGAGCTCAAGAAGCACTGGCCCAAGCTCAAGGTCTATGCGGTCGAGCCGACACTCTCGCCGGTGATCTCCGGCGGCCAGCCCGGGCCGCACCCGATCCAGGGCATCGGCGCAGGCTTCATCCCCGGCAACCTCCATACCAAATTGATCGACGGGGTGATCCAGGTCGATCCCGCCGACGCCAAGATCATGGCGCGCCGGTCGGCCAGCGAGGAAGGGATGCTGGTCGGTATCTCCTCTGGCGCCACGCTCGCCGCGATCGCACAGAAACTGCCCGAACTCGGACCCGAAGCCCGAGTGATGGGTTTCAACTACGATACCGGCGAACGCTACCTGTCGGTGCCGGACTTTCTGCCCGAATAGGCAAAGCCGCACATAGGCTGCACAGACCAGAAGGCCGGGAGATTACTCTCCCGGCCTCCGGTTGCGACCCTTAAGGGCTTATAGATTCAAGTTATTCCGAGGCTTCCATCGGATCAGCCTTGTCGGGCTGGCCGTCGCCATTGGTGTCCCATGCGTCTGGCTGGCCGTCACCATTGCGATCCCAGGCATCGGCAACACCATCACCGTTGGTATCCAGGGTTGCCGGCGGAGCCTGCTCGGCGTTGGCCGGGCCTTCGCTCACCGGCGCGTCATTCGTCTGCGTACCGGGGGTTTCCGTCATCGGCGCGTCATTCATCGGCGTGCCCGGGGCTTCGGTTGTCGGCGACTCAGGGGTGCCGGGGGTCATTTCCTGTGCCAGCGCGGGGGTCGCTGCCAACGCACCCGCGGCGATCAGGGTTCCAAAAAACGTATTCTTCATGAGTTCTTTTCCTCGTGATGCGACCCGCTGAGGGCCTTAAGATATTTGCGGAGGGTTCAACTTCGCTCCGCAGCATCAACGATGAATTACTCTCTACGTTCCTGTCGCAACCGGTAGCACATCCCCAAGATACTCGGGTTCCCGCGCTTTGACGCAAATTTATGTCCGATCGGCTCGGGTGCGGCGCAGGCCCTGCGCCAATCGGTTTTGCGCAAGCGACAAAAAAAGACATCGGCTCATCGCAAAACGAAATACAGGGGCGCCTGCGGTCTTACGCAGGCACCCCTTTTTGTTCGTTAGGGGATGTATTGTCGCTTAGGCGGCGACAAAGAGCTCGGGTTCGAGCGCCATGATGGCGTCGGAACCCGCCTCGATCTTGCGGCGCAGCGCGCCGGCATCGGGCATGATCCGTTCGGCAAAGTAGCGTGCGGTCTTGAGCTTGGTATCATAGAACACCGCGTTGCCGCTGCCCGCGTCCAGCGCAGCGATCGATGCGCGCATCATCCGCAGCCACATCAGGCCCAGCGCCACGATGCCCATGATATGCATGTAGCTGTGCGCGCCCGCACCGACATTATTGGGATTGGCCATGCCGTTCTGCATGAACCACATCGTCGCGGCCTTGAGTTCGCCTGCGGCCTTTTCGAGCCGGTTGGCGAAATCGGCGAGGCGCTCGTCACCCTTGGCCTCGGCGCACTCGCTGTCGAGGATGCCGAAGAAGGTCTGCACCGCACGGCCGCCGTTCTGAGCGAGCTTGCGGCCGACCAGGTCCATCGCCTGAACGCCGTTGGTGCCTTCATAGATCATCGCGATGCGGGCATCGCGGACATACTGTTCCATGCCCCATTCGGCGATATAGCCATGGCCGCCATAAACCTGCTGCATGTTGGTGGCGATCTCGTAGCCCTTGTCGGTGCCATAGCCCTTGATCACCGGGGTGAGCAGACTGATGATGTCGTCGGCCGCGACGCGCTCTTCCTCGGTCTGCGCCTTGTGGGTCAGATCGACCTGGAGGCCGCCCCACAGGATCAGCGCGCGCAGGCCCTCGTTGATCGCCTTGGCTTCCATCAGCATCCGGCGAACATCGGGGTGGACGAACAGGGTATCGGCCTTTTCATTGACATCTGCCGGCCCGGTGAGCGCGCGCCCCTGGCGGCGATCGCCGGCGTACTGCACCGCGTTCTGGTACGAGACTTCACCCATCGACAGGCCCTGCCCGCCGACGCCGAGACGCGCGGCGTTCATCATGATGAACATTGCGGCCAGGCCCTTGTTCTCCTCGCCCACCAGATATCCGGTCGCGCCGTCATAGTTCATGACGCAGGTCGAGTTGCCGTGGATGCCCATCTTGTGCTCGATCGAGCCGCACGACACCGCGTTGCGATCACCCAGCGAGCCATCGTCGTTGACGATGAACTTCGGGACGATGAACAGCGAGATGCCCTTGACGCTGTCGGGTGCATCGGGGGTCTTGGCGAGCACCAAATGGATGATGTTTTCGGTCAGGTCGTGTTCGCCCGAGGAGATGAAGATCTTGGTGCCGGTGATCGCGTAGCTGCCATCGGCCTGAGGTACCGCCTTGGTGCGGATCAGACCAAGATCCGTTCCGCAATGCGGCTCGGTCAGGTTCATCGTACCGCCCCATTTGCCGCTGATCATGTTGGGGACGAACTTTTCCTTCAGTTCCTGGCTGCCCTTGGTCAGGATTGCCGAAGTGGCACCGTGGGTGAGGCCGGGGTACATGGCAAACGCCATGTTGCTCGACGACATGAACTCCTCGAACGCAATGCCGACGACATGCGGCATGCCCTGTCCGCCGAACTCTTCGGGCGCGGCCAGCGTGCCCCAACCCGCCTCACAATATTGCTTATAGGCTTCCTTGAAGCCATCGGGGGTGGTCACGCTGCCATCGGGATGGCGGGTGCAGCCCTGCTGGTCGCCGATCTGGTTGAGCGGAAACAGCACTTCCTCGACGAACTTGCCGGCTTCCTCGAGCACGGCCGACAGCACGTCCGGCGCGGCGTTGTCGAACCCGGGCAGGTTCGAATATTTCTCAATGCCGAGAACTTCGGTAAGGATGAACTGGGTGTCGCGCACTGGGGCGGTGTACTTGGGCATGTCAATGTCCTCTCAAACAATGGCGATCTGTGGTTCGAGCCAGTTGGGCCCGATCGGGGCGTGGTCCATGCGGCAACCGCCCGCTTTAGTGGTCAGCCGTTCAGGCCCGATTTTATTAAGCCAGGTCTTCGCGGTCCACCCGCTCGACCATTTTGACGAACTGCGAAAGCTCCTGGATCGAGCTTTCGAGGTCTTTCTTCTGCTTGCGCATCAAAGCGATGCGTTCCTTGCAGCGCTGCAGCGTGACACGACGCTGCTCACGACGGCCATCGCCGATATCGTACAGGTCGATCATCTCGCGGATTTCGCCAAGGCTGAATCCCACGTTCTTGGCGCGCATGATCCAGGCCAGGCGGGCACGGTCGCGCTTTGAATAGACGCGGGTCAGGCCCTTGCGCTCGGGCGCGATCAGGCCTTCATCCTCGTAGAACCGCAACGCGCGTGCGGTCACGCCAAACTCGTCCGAAAGATCGGAGATGGTGTAGCTGTCCCGATTGTGCAGATCAGGCGTATCGATGCGCCCAAGGGTCGAACGGTCGTGCATAACGGCTAGAGCTACATTCCCTTGACGTAAACGTCAAGCAAAAATCAGTTGCCGCAAAGCCTGGTTATCGCCCTGCCGCGGGCGGCGCCCGCAGCACGGTCGCCGGTCTCGACCAGCGCGAACGAGGCGCCAGCCAAGCTTGCGCGGCTGCTGCACAAGGCCTGGCAGGACGCAGGCAGCTTGCCGGCCAGCGCCAGCGCGCTGCCATCGAACCGTGCGGTGAAGCTGCAATCCTTCACCGCGTCACCCGCAGCATTGCGGGTCAGGCTGATCCGGACCCGCTCGCCCGACAAAGCGGCTCGCCCCTGCCCTTCACACTGGCTCGATCCGCCGAAGCTCACAAGAATCCCGACAGAATAGCCCTGATCGCGGTTGCCACGCGCGCAGAAGGCATCGCTGCCGGCGCCTCCAGTGTCGGCAAAGCTGCCGGCCAGATCGATCGCCATCGGATCAGAGATCACGCCTGCCTCGATCGCTGCAGCATCGAGCGGGGTCACGGCAGCCGAATCGCCGCCCGCATGCGTTTCGCTGCACCCGGCCAGCATCAGGCAGGCGCCTAGGCAGGCAAGGGCAGCAAGGCGCTTCATGCAATCCGCTCAAGGCTGCCGTTTTCGGTCACCTTGCGATAAAAGCACGATGGCGCGCCGGTGTGGCAGGTTGGCCCGGCTGGCGATGCCACCACCCATACCGCGTCCTGATCGCAATCGATCCGAAGCTCGACCAGCTTGAGCACATGACCCGAAGTCTCCCCTTTTTTCCAAAGACGGGCGCGAGACCGGGACCAGAAATGAACCTCGCCGGTGTCCAGCGTCAGCGCCAGCGCTTCGGCGTTCATATGCGCAATCATCAGCAACGCTCCGCTGGCCGCATCGGTGACGGCGGCGGTGATCAGCCCTGCGGCATCATATTTGGGGTCCAGGACAAGCCCGGTTTCGCGAGGATCAGCCATGACAGGTGGCGTTAATCCCCGCGCGGGTAAGGCGCAACAGGGTTAACGAAAAATGGCCTGTGACAAAAGCAAGACAAACGCCGAAGGCCTCCCTATAGGGGTGGCGAACCAGCCGGCTGCAACCGAATCGGGCGCGCGACATGATCACCACTCATCCTTTTGACGACGACAAGCTGCGCGAGGAGTGCGGCGTTTTTGGCGTGGCAGGCGCTATCGATGCCGCCGCCATGGTCGCGCTCGGCCTGCATGCGCTGCAGCATCGCGGCCAGGAAGCCGCGGGCATCAGCAGCTTTGACGGCCGACTGTTCCACAACCACAAGGCCCTGGGTCATGTGGCAGGCAATTTCGATTCCGAAGATATCATGCGTTCGCTGAAAGGCGAATGGGCGATCGGTCATGTGCGCTATTCGACCACCGGCGAGACCGCGCTGCGCAATGTGCAGCCGCTTTATGCCGAGCTCGCCTCGGGCGGCTTTGCCATCGCGCACAACGGCAACATCTCCAACGCGATGAAGCTGCGGCACGACCTGATCCGCACCGGATCGATCTTCCAGTCGACCTCTGACACCGAGACGATCATCCATCTGGTCGCAACATCGCGCTACCGCACGCTGCTCGACAAGTTCATTGACGCCTTGAAGCAGGTCGAGGGCGCCTATTCGCTGATCTGCCTGACCGACAGCGGCATGATCGCCTGCCGCGATCCACTGGGCATCCGCCCGCTGGTGATGGGCAAGATCGGCGACACCGTGATCTTCGCATCCGAAACCGTGGCGCTCGACATCGTCGGCGCGGAGTTCGTGCGCAGCGTCGATCCGGGCGAGCTGGTGGTGGTGAGCGACGGCGAAATCCGCTCGCACCGGCCGTTCTCCGACAAGAACTCCCGCCCCTGCATCTTCGAGCATGTCTATTTCTCGCGGCCGGATTCGATCGTCGATGGCTCGTCGGTCTACACCGTGCGCAAGGAAATCGGCGCACAGCTGGCGATCGAAAACCCGGTCGATGCCGATCTGGTCGTCCCGGTGCCCGACAGCGGCACGCCTGCGGCGATCGGTTATGCCCAGCAGTCGGGTCTGCCGTTCGAGCTCGGCATCATCCGCTCGCATTATGTCGGACGCACCTTCATCCAGCCGGGCGACGGCGTGCGTCATCTGGGCGTCAAGCTCAAGCACAACGCCAACCGGCCGCTCATCGATGGCAAGCGGATCGTGCTGATCGACGATTCGATCGTGCGCGGCACCACCTCGCTCAAGATCGTGCAGATGATGCGCGATGCGGGCGCGGCCGAGGTGCACATGCGCATCGCCAGCCCGCCGACGATGCACAGCTGCTTCTACGGGGTCGATACGCCCGAGCGTTCCAAGCTGCTCGCCGCGCAGAAATCGGTCGAGGAAATGCGCCAGTTCATCCAGGCCGACAGCCTCTCGTTCGTGTCGATAAACGGCCTCTACCGGGCCTTGGGCCAGGCCGAGCGGCTGGATAACAATCCGCGCTATTGCGATGCCTGCTTCACTGGCGACTATCCCACCACGCTCACCGATCTGGCCGAGCGCGACCAGCCCAACCAGCTCACCCTGCTGGCCGAACGGGTCGCTGGCTGAGGACTCTTCACGCATGACCGACAGAATTTTCGAAGGGCAGCTTGCCCTTGTCACCGGCGCCAGCCGAGGCATCGGCGCCGCCACCGCCAAGGCGCTGGCCGCCCGCGGCGCACATGTCATTCTCACCGGCCGCACCGCGAAGGACCTGGAAGCGGTCGAGGACGCGATCTTCGAGGCAGGCGGCAATGCCACCATCGCGCCGCTGGATCTGAGCGATGGCGAGAGCATCGCCCGGCTGGCCGTGGCGATCGGCCAGCGCTGGGACAGCCTCGACATGCTGGTGCTCAACGCCGCGATGCTCGGCACGCTGGGCCCGGTGCCGACCATCGACGGCGCCGAATTCAATCGGGTGATGACCCTGAACGTGCTGAGCGCGCAGGCACTGGTCGCGCATTTCGACACGATGCTGCGCAACAGCGGCAAGGCCCGCGTGGTCGCGCTGACCAGCTCGGTCGCCGCCGCCCCGCGCGCCTATTGGGGGGCCTATGGCGCCTCCAAGGCCGCGCTCGAGGTGCTGCTGGCATCCTATGGCGAGGAAATGCGCAATGTCGGCAAGGTGCGCACGGCGATCGTCGACCCCGCGCGCACCCGCACCGCGATGCGTGCCAAGGCCTATCCCGGCGAAGACCCTGCGACGGTCAAGGAGCCTGCAGTCGTCGCCGAGGCGATTGCAGAGCTGCTCGCCAGCGATTTCGAGACCAACCACCGGCTGGTGCTGCAGGGCTGACGCCCCTCTCCCCACAAACCTGGCTGGCCCATAGCACTGGCCTCCCGCTTGATGGGGAGGCGGGCTGCCCGGGACGAGTCCACTGACTCTCCCCCTCCCGTCAGCGGGAGGGGATCGAGATCACGGTGTCAGAACGGTCAACCCGCCCATATACGGCACCAAAGCTTCGGGCACGCGGACCGAGCCATCGGCCTGCTGGTAGTTTTCGACGATCGCCACCAGCGTCCGCCCGATCGCCAGCGCCGAGCCGTTGAGGGTGTGGACGAACTCGGTCCCCTTTTCGCCCTCGGGCCGAAACCGGGTATTCATCCGTCGGGCCTGATAGGCACCGCAGTTGGAGATACTGGCGATCTCGCGATAGTCGTTCTGCCCGGGCAGCCAGACCTCGAGATCGAACGTCTTGGCGCTCGCCTGGCCCATGTCGCCCGCGCACAGCAGCATCTTGCGATAGGGCAGGCCCAGCGCCTGCAGGATCGCTTCGGATGCCGCGCACATCCGCGCATGCTCCATCTGCGAATGCTCGGGCGCGGCGATCGTCACCAGTTCGACCTTCTCGAACTGGTGCTGGCGGATCAGCCCGCGCGTATCGCGCCCGGCAGAGCCCGCTTCGGAACGGAAACACGGGGTGAGCGCGGTAAGCCGGATCGGCAGCTCGGCGGCGGTCAGAATCTGTTCGCGCACGCTATTGGTCAGGCTGACCTCGGAGGTCGAGATCAGCCAGCGGCCATCCGTGGTCTGGAACAGGTCTTCGGCAAATTTGGGAAGCTGGCCGACGCCGAACACGGCCTCGTCGCGCACCAGAAAGGGCGTGGCGCACTCATGATAGCCCCGCGCTATCTGGGCATCGAGCATGAACTGACCCAGCGCGCGGTTCATCCGCGCGATGCCGCCGCGCAGGAAGGTGAAGCGTGCTCCCGAAATCTTGGCGGCCGTCTCGAAATCCATGCCGAGTGCCGGACCGATATCGGCATGCTCCTTCGGCTCGAAATCGAACTGCGGCAGATTGCCCCAGCGCCTGATCTCGACATTGCCGCTTTCGTCCAGCCCGTCGGGAACATCATCGGCAGGCAGGTTTGGCAACAGCGCCATCCGCTCGGCCAGCGCTGCGTCGCCGACCCTGGCCTGCTCCTCCAGCTCGGCCAGGCGGCTCTTGAGCTCGGCGACTTCCGCTTTCAACGCTTCGGCTGTTTCCGTATCCTTGTTGGCCATGGCCTGGCCGATCAGCTTTGACGCCTCGTTGCGCCGCGCCTGCGCGGTCTGCGATTCGTTGAGCGCCTCGCGCCGCTTGGCATCGAGCGCGATGATATCGGAGGCCACTGGATCCAGCCCCTTGCGCGCCATGGCGGCATCGAAGGCTTGCGGGTTTTCGCGGATGAATTTTATGTCGTGCATGGCGTGAGCCTATGCCCTGCCCTTGCGACCCGATGCAATGCGCAATTGCCAGAAAAAAGGGCGACCCTGGCAATGCCGGGGCCGCCCCTGAATGCGGTGATCACCTGGCAGCGGTGACGGACGCTGCCGAATGATCAGGCCGCATCACGATCCTTGCCTGCATCCTTGCGCTTTGCGAAGCGGCGCCGTGCCGCCAGGGCGATCGCGCCTGCACCAAACAGCAGGATGGCGGGCGGTGCCGGAACATCCGTGCCGCCGGTCGAGCTGGTGCCGCCGCTGGAGCTGGACGAGCTGCTCGACGAGGAAGATGACGACGAGCTGGAGCTGGAGCTGGAGCCCGAAGAACCGGTGCTGCCGCTGGATCCGGTGGAACCCGACGAACCGCTGCTGGTGCCGCCAAAGCTGGACGAGCCCCCGGTCGATGTCGCGCCCGACGAGGTGCTGGACGAGCTCGACGAACTGCTCGACGAGGAAGATGACGACGATCCGCTCGAGCCCGTCGAGCCGCTCGATCCTGACGAGCCACTCGAGCCGGAAGAGCCGCTTGAGCCGGAAGATCCGCTTGAGCCGGAAGATCCGCTTGAGCCGGAAGATCCACCCGGCTTGCCCGGATGGCCCGGCTTCCCGGGCTTGCCCGGTTCGCCGCCACCCGAAGAGGAGGACGACGAGCTGGACGATGACGAGCTCGACGACGAGGAGCTGGACGATGAGGAGCTGCTCGAGCTGACGTTGCCCGACGAAGACGACACGTTGCCCGACGAAGACGATACATTGCCCGACGAGGACGACACGTTACCCGACGATGTGCTCACGCCGCCGGTCGAGGTGGATACGCCGCCGGTCGAGGTGGATACGCCGCCTGTGGACGTAGAGGTGCTCACGCCACCGGTGGAGGTGCTGACACCGCCCGTCGAGGTCGAGATGCCGCCGGTCGAAATGCTGCCGCTCGACGTGCTGGTCGAGCCGCCGGTGCTGGTGAAGCCGCCGGTCGAGCTGCTGGTCGATCCGCCCGTGCTGGTGAAACCACCGGTCGAGGTACTGGTCGAACCCGTCGACGAAATAACGACGCTTCCGCCACCACCGCCGCCGCCGCCGAAGAAACCTCCGAAGAAGCCGCCGCCGAAACCTCCGCCGAATCCACCACTGCCGCCGACGACCACCGGGAAGCCGCCGCCACCGCCGCCGCCGAAGGTGCCCATTTCCTGCGGCGCAGGAGCGGGAAGCGGCAAGGGCAGCGGAATGGGGGAAGGCTGGGTGCTTACTGTGACCACCTGGGGGGTGCAACTGCTCACCGTGCGCGACGTGACCTTGCGGGCTCGCTTGATCTGGCGCACAGGCGCCGCCTTCGCCATCTGACGCCCGCGGATCGGCTTTGTCGTCTTGGCCTGCCGGTACTCCTTCACCTGCGCAGGGGGCGTGTCTGCCACGTGCACCGCGCCGCCGCCGATGATTGCTCCGCCGCAGGTGCAGGCGCACAATTTTGCCAAGGCCATCCGTACAGACATCGTGTTTTCTCTCTCAGACCAGGGAGGCTGCTTGCGACCTTCGGCACCAAAACCGCGGTCGGGTCAGCATCCCGATATGCAATGCAAGCCAGAACAAACCGTTAATCTCAATGCTGTTAACCTTGATTTGACAACTTGCGCGACAAAAAACTGCGCCTGTTTGCGGGGGCGCACCCCTGCTGTCCCGATTTGGAACCACAATCTGTAACACCATTAACCGTTTCGGCGCGCAGTGCCGGACGTCCTGGGTTGACGTTACGGCACCACTGGTCGGCGAAGACGCCGTTTAAATTCTCCTTGAGTCGTCAGCTTTGCTGCTTGTGTGGCCTAGGCGTGCTGGCTATAGGCGCGATCAACATAAGGCCGACGGAATGTGTCCGACCTTGGGCGCGCACCGCCGGTTCTGCTATCCACCGGGAGCATCCAATGGCGTCCATCTCGACGGCAATCGACGATATCGATGTGCTGGCCAAGGCGCGCAAGAATATAGAGGGGGATTATTTCCCGTCTTCTGATGAAGACTATATGAGCGCGCGGCAACTGGACTATTTCCGAGCGCTTCTGCAGGAATGGAAACGCTCCATTCTTGCTGCATCCAAAGATACCTTGCAGCAGCTTCAGGATGGCCCCATGCGCGAGCCGGACCTGAACGACCGGGCATCGAGCGAAACCGATTGGGGTATCGAGCTGCGCACCCGCGACCGCCAACGCAAGCTGATTGCCAAGATCGATTCCGCGCTACGCCGCATCGACGAGGGCGAATACGGTTATTGCGAGGTCACCGGAGAGCCGATCGGCCTGGGCCGCCTTGTTGCCCGCCCGATCGCCACGATGACGGTGGAGGCGCAGGAAGCCCATGAGCGGCGCGAGAAAATTTCGCGCGACGACTGATTTTTTTATGGTTGCCGCTCTGGCTTAACCAATTGGCGACGATAGTTGGCCTATAACATGACCGAACCCGTCTCAGCCGCCCTGCGGTGCGGCAGGTTGCAAGACTGTCATTGCCAATCATCTGGACGCCAAATCGATGAACATGCCTCTCAGCCCGAAATCTCTTGAAACCAAAGAGACCCGCGCGCGGGACAGCCTGTTTCTGCTCGCCGAGGTCACTTTCGAGGGATCCGACGAAATCCACAAGGTCAAGGTGCGCAACCTTTCTGCTGGTGGAATGATGGTCGAATCGGATCTTGAGGTCACCCAGGGTCAAAGGCTGGTCGCGGTTCTACGCAACATCGGACCCGTTCGAGGGCAGATAGCCTGGGCGCGCAGCGCGCGTTTCGGTGTTGCCTTTGATCGTGAAATCAATCCCAAGCTGGCACGCAAACCGACCGGAGGCAATGCCGAGGTGCCGCGCTATCTGCGCACCATCGCCGGCAACAGCCCGTCCTTTCCCCGTTAGACGCGGCGCCCGCCGCCGACCCCGAATCCGTCGGTCACCGGTCAATCGTTGGCAGGACGCGGCAGCTCGTCGTTCTGCGCGCCGACGCTCTGCGGGGCAAGTCGCTGATTGACCGGGCTTCCGGAGAACGCGATCGGATGGCGCAACGTGCGATAGGCGCCGATATGCGGCGCGTGCATGTCCATGAAGAAGCCGGTCGCCTGCAGGTGGGGGTCGTTGGGCACATCCTCGATCCGGTTGAAGCGCATGGCGGGAATATCCTCGCGATCGAGCAGCTCGACCCACTCGTCAGTGGTCTTGGTCGCGGCGACTTCCTCTATGATCGCGTACAACTCTCCTGTATGTTTGGTCCGCTCCTCATAGCTTGAAAAGCGCGGATCCTGGAACACGCCCGGACGACCGCCGATCTCGAAAAACCGCTCCCACTGGCGGTCGACATAAGGGACGATGGCAATGAACCCGTCCTTGGTCGGATAGGGTCGGCGGCGCGGATTGATCGATCGCGTGTAGCCAAGCTTGCCGTTGCCGGGAAAGGTCTGGCCATACAGGTTCTCGACCATGTTGAAAAAGGTAAAGCATTCCAGCATCGGTACCGAAACGAACTGCCCCTGCCCCGTCCGCTGCTTGTGCACCAGGGCGGCCAGCGTCGCACTGGTGGCGAAAAGGCCGACCGTCTTGTCCGCTACCAGCGAAGGCGTATAGGCAGGCGGCCCGTCAGCGCGCTTTGCGTAAAGATCGGCCCAGCCCGATGCGGCCTGGACGAGGTCGTCATAGGCCTGTCGCTTGGCATAGGGCCCATCTGCCCCATAGCCGCAGCAATGGACGTAGATGATGTCCGGCTTGATCTGTTTCACCGATGCATAATCGAGCCCCAGCCGCTGCATCCCGGCCATGCGGACATTGTGGAAGAAGACATCTGCCTCTTGCAGGAGCGCTTTCAGTTGCGCTTTGCCTGCGGGGTCGCGGGCGTCGATCGTGACCGCCTTCTTGTTGCGGTTCAGGGACATGAAGATCGGACCGAGATCGCCGGTCGGCGAGGCGCCGGCATAACGCATCATGTCACCGCTGTGGCTGCCGCCGCGGTTTTCCACCTTGATCACGTCGGCACCCATGTCTGCCAGCATCAGCGTTGCCAGTGGCCCCATCACCACGCTCGACATATCCAGCACGCGCACGCCAGCCAGCGGGCCGGTGGCCGCAATGTCGCTCGTCTTCCAGATAGATTGCGTCATCCAAGCTTCCCGATCAATCATTTGTCACAGAATATGTCGCAAAATAGCAACAGTTGGCGGTTGGTTTGCAGAATTCATCCTGAAACGAGACAAATCCCGGCCAGTTTTGCACCTGTCGCATTGCGAGGGCCCGTAATTTCGGGGTAAAAGTCGGCCTCCGGGTTCAGGGTGGTCCGCGAATGGAAACCGGGTCGCGCCGTTTCGGTTGGGGGGATTATGGTACTGGGCTTGTTTGAAAGCGCCGAGCAGCGACGCAAGGATTTTCGTGAAATCGAGCTGATCCACAAGAAGTATGGCGATACCACCATCGCCGTGCTGGAAGGACGGGCATATGACCCCAGCCTTACCGAGCGCGAACGCAAGCATTGGGCGCGTCTACTCAACAAGGCACGGCGCCTGTACCGCGATTGACCAGCCTGCAGGCAGGCCCCGCGCATCCCTGGATGGGATCCCGATCTCACCGCTTCGCCTGACCAATCCGCACCCATCCCCGCATCCCGTTAACCGAACGATTAACAAGGGATGCGGGAGAATGCACGTGGGGTCAATCACCACTTGTGACAGCGAGCCGCCAGCTCTCTTGCCGGGGATCAATCCCCGGTCAGGATGCGGTCGACGAGTTGCTTGACCGTGGGGACGAACCCATTCGAATAGAACGGGTCGGTGCCGAAATTATAAGCCGCATGGCCCGCAAACATCAGGTTCTTGTCGACATCCTCGCCATGCGCGATGTTCTGCAGGGCCTTCTGGATGCAGAAGCTGCGCGGATCGGCGAGATAGCCGGTCGAGAAATTGTCATGGTCCTTCCAGGCGGAAAATCCGCAATGCGACAGGCAGCCCATGCAATCAGCCTGGTCCTTGCGGATTTCGGCGCGCTCGTCGGGTGTGCAGAACACCAGGGTATTGTCAGGCGTCTTCAGCGCGGTGGTAAAGCCTTGCGCATCCCAGCGGCGCGCGCGTTGCAGGTCCTCCGGCGTCACCCAGAAATTCTTGCCCTTGACCCCGCAATCGAGTTGCGCGGTGTGCTCGCCTGCAGTGTCGGTCGAAAACGGGATCTGGCGCTCTGACCGCGCCTCGAGGCTGCGCAGGAACGGATTGCGCACAGCGCTCGAATAGAAGCCCGTCGGGCTGAACTTGTGCAGCAGAACGTCGCCGGGCTTGATCCTGGTCAGCTCGTCCTTCCAGCCCTGCGGTATCGGGCTTTCCTGGGTGAGCAGCGGACGCGTCCCGAACTGGAACGAGATATTCCCCAGCTCTGGATTGTCGATCCAGTTCTCCCAGTCGCGCAGATACCATACGCCGCCGGCCATCACGATCTGCACGTCTTCGGACACGCCCTCTGCCCGCATCGTCTCGCGCAGCGCCGCGACGCGGGGATATGGATCCTGCGGCACGCGCGGGTCCTCGGCGTTGGAGAGCCCGTTATGCCCGCCGGCCAGCCAGGGGTCTTCATAGACCACCGCCGCCATCAGATCGGCGTATTTGTGATAAGCGCGCTTCCACAGTGCACGGAAGGCCCGCGCGGAACTGATGATCGGAAGATAGTTGACGTTGTACTGCGCCGCGATCTCGGACAATTTGTAGGGCATCCCCGCGCCGCAGGTGACGCCGGCAACCATGCCGCGGGTCTGTTCCAGGATGCCGTGCAGGATCGGCTGTGCGCCGCCCATCTCCCACAACACGTTGATGTTGATCGCGCCATTGCCGCCTGCGATTTCATAGGCACGGCGAACCTGCTCGACGCCACCGGCGATGGCATAGCGGATCAGTTCCTCGTGGCGCTCTCCCCGGGTGCGGCCGTGATAGATCTGCGGGATGACATTGCCGTCTGCATCATAGCTGTCCGCATTCACCGCCGACACGGTACCGATACCGCCCGCTGCCGCCCATGCGCCTGAGCTGGCATGGTTGGTGGCAGAAACGCCCTTGCCGCCCTCGATCAGCGGCCAGACTTCGCGTCCGCCATAGACAATCGGCTTCAAACCCTTGAACACGTAAAAGCTCCCACATTAGCGTAGCCGTATAAGCATGCTGCGCAACAAATGCCCAATAAAAACGCGCCGCCCCCCGACCCGTTGCCGATCCAGCTCAGCGTTGGTCGCAACTCTTGATCTTGCCCGGCTCCAGAGCAGCGCCAACCGCTTCAAACCGCGCAAAATAGCCTGCGATATCAGGCTTCTCGATAAATTCGACCAGCTTGTACCCCACCGCTTCGAACTCGCAGAACAGCAGCTTGGGGGGAATGCCGTGGCGGTTGGTCGACCGATCGACATCGACCACGATCACCTGCCCATTGGGCTTGAGCGCGGGACGCAGCCGCCAGATAAATGCATAAGGCTCGGTTACCTCATGGTACATGTGCACCATGAAAATCCGGTCGAAGCTCGCTTCGGGAAGGCGCGGATCGTCAATGTCGCCAGGCTTGATCGAGACGTTGTCGAGCCGCTCGCGCTCGACCCGGGTGCCCAGCCGCTTGAGCGCGGAATCATCGATATCCTGCGCCAACACCCGGCCCTTCGCTCCGACGCGCTCGGCCAGCCGGACGGTATAATAGCCGTTGCCCGCGCCGATATCGGCCACCGTCATGCCAGGCGCAATCCCGGCAAGGTCCATCACAGTGGTCGCCTCGTTGCGGTCGTCGCGGGCCTCCTCATTTGAAAACTCGTTGCTGACCACCCCTGCCACGGGCCGGTCGGCACGGGGAAAGGCGCGCGCTGTCTCGGGCCGGTCGCTGTCGTTGGACCCCGTGGGCTGGCACCCTGCGAGCAAGCTCAACGCCAGCACAAGTCCTGTCAGACGACCAACGCGGTCAGTCGACATCTTCGACGTCCACCTTCTCGCCCGTCACCTTCTGCGACAACGCCGCCGCCATGAACGGATCGAGCGCGCCATCAAGCACATCACCAGGCGCGGTGGATGTCACCCCGGTGCGCAGGTCCTTGACCAGCTGATAGGGCTGAAGGACGTAGGATCGGATCTGGTGACCCCAGCCGATCTCGGTCTTGGCAGCATATTCGCCAGACGCCTCGGCCTCGC
>JBKBTF010000004.1:0-133743 GCA_046291395.1 Blastomonas sp.
CGATGTCCGCCGCCACCGGGCCACCCGGCAGATATACGGTGCCATTCTTCACGATAAGATCAAAGCTGCCCGTCATGTCCGTCTCCGCTTGATTAGTTGCGGTTGATACGCATGTAGTTGTCTATGTCCACCCATAGCACATTGCTCCACCGGGCGCTCATCCGCCTCTCGCCCACGGACCCCGCCGAGGACGTGCGTGCCTTCCTGCAGGGGCTGGTGACGCAGGACACCCGCCGCGTCCTGCCCGGAAAGCCGCAATATGGCGCGCTTTTGAGCGCACAGGGCAAGACGCTGTTCGACTTTCTGCTATGGGATGACGGCACCGATGTGCTGATCGATTGTGCGCGAGACGTGGCGGACGATCTTGCCAGGCGACTGACTCTCTATCGCCTGCGTCGCAGGATTTCTATCGCCCGCGATGACAGCCTGTCGGTCCGCTGGTCGCCCGATCCCGTCGAAGGCGCCTCACCCGACCCACGCCTGCCCGCCCTGGGCTGGCGCTGGCTGGCTCCGGCGACGGACGAAAGCTCCACCGACGACGCCTGGCGCGCGCACCGGCTGGCGCTGGGCGTGCCCGAAGGCGTGGCCGAGCTTGGCGATATATTGTGGCTGGAAACCAACGCGGTCGAACTGAACGGGGTGAGTTTCGACAAGGGCTGTTATGTCGGCCAGGAGAACACCGCGCGGATGAACTGGCGGCAGAAGATCAACCGCCGCATTGTCGTGCTGCCGATTGCCGAGGCCGATGCCAAGCGCCAGAAAATCGCTTATCAGAACCTGGGACTGTCGGTCGAGCACCGCCGGACCGAAGACCTGAAGGCTGCCGACCTGCCCGAATGGCAGCGCGCCGCCATCGGTGAAAGCAACATTTGATAATCTGCGAATTTTATCGTATAACCGAGTTACCCCGATAAGTCAGTTAGGCTGATTCCATGTCTCGTCCCCTCAATGACCACGACGCCATCCGCACCCAGCTCATGGATGCGGCCGAAGACATGGTACGCGCGCGCGGCGCGATCAACCTGTCGCTGAGCGAAGTCGCCGCCGCCTGCGGCATGTCGCAATCGAGCTTCTACCGCTATTTCGCGTCGAAAGAGGCGTTCTTCGAGGCGATCGCCGGGCGCTGGTTCGAGGAATTGAACCAGATCATGGAGGATGTCGTTGCATCCGACCTGCCGCCGCGCGAAAAGCTGTTCCAGTTCTTTGCGAGGCGCGTCGCGGTCAAGCGCGCGCGGTTCGAGGCTGACCCGGTATTGTTCCGCGCCAATATGGATCTGGGCGAGGAGCATTGGGAGGTCATCCGCGGCTATGTCGACCTTGCCGACCACTACATGGCAGTGGTGCTGGGCGAGGCGATGAGCGAAGGCTATTTTGCCGGCTACGATCTGGATCACGTGGTGTCGCTCACCAACCTGATCGTGCAGCCGTTCTGCAACCCGTTCGTGATGATGGACATGATCCGCACCGCCACGCCGGACAATCTGCGCATCATCCTCGACACATTGTTCGATGGCCTCGGCGCGCAGCAGGCCGGCACGGGCGAGGTCGCCAATGTGACCGCGTTGCGCGCCATTTCCTGAAGCCTTGCCCCCCTTGCCAAGCCCGACCGCTTCTGGCAAGGGAGCGCTCCGCTTGACGCGCCGAACATCGGCGCCACGCAGCGGGCGCGTAGCTCAGTGGTAGAGCACACCCTTCACACGGGTGGGGTCGCAGGTTCAATCCCTGCCGCGCCCACCATCTTTTCAATGACTTGAGAAAGATGATGGCGGTGCGTCAGACGGCAGGGTCGGTCCGCGCGACCATGGCTGCCCAATTGCCGCCTGCGCCCGCGGCATATTTTCTCGCCCAGAACCCGGTTCCAGTGCTGCTCGCTGCCCAGGCCCCCGTGCCACGCTGCCGCGCACGATTTCCCACGTGCCGCCGCGCAGCGAAAAGCTGGGTGATACCTGAAGCAATTGCCCCGTCAGCACCGCGGGCGGATCATCCGAGGCGAGGTCCAGATCGAGCACCTGCTGCACCGGTTGCGGGATGACCTGTTCGAAGCTGTTGCCCAGATCCTGGAACAATTGTCGCCTCGAGCGCCGGGTCCTCGCCCGACTGAAGGCGGGATCGCTGACCTGCCGGCAATTAGCCCGCCGCGCGATCGGTTCCGCCCGCATGCGCCGCGATCACCGCGCGCACCCGTTCGCGCAGCGCCGCGGCCCCGGCGGGCATCGCAAACGGCTTGGTCAGGAACGTCTGCACCCCGGAACAATCCCCTCCAAATCTGTCGGCCGGCATCGCCTGTGTCACGCGCGCTCGAAGATCGCCGCTATGCCCTGCCCGCCGCCAATACACATCGTCTCCAGCGCATAGCGCCCCTTGCGCCGCTCGAGTTCGTTCAGCATCGTCGCCAGTATCCGTCCGCCGGTGGCGCCGATCGGATGGCCGAGCGAAATGCCCGACCCGTTCACGTTGAGCCTGTCGGGATCGTTCCAGTTCCAGCCCTTGAGCACCGCCAGCACCTGCGCTGCAAAGGCCTCGTTGACTTCGACCAGATCCATCTCGTCGAGCGACAGGCCGGTGCGCCTGAACAGCTTTTCGGTCGCGGGGACCGGACCGAACCCCATGCGCGAAGGTTCGCAGCCCGCCACCGCCCAGTTGACGAAGAACGCCATCGGGTCGAGCTTGAGCTCGGCCAACTTGACTTCCGCCACCACCAGGCACGCCGCTGCGGCATCGTTCTGCTGGCTGGCATTGCCCGCGGTCGTCACGCCTCCTTCATGCACCGGGCGCAACTTGGCGAGCGATTCCATGTTGCTGTCTGCGCGGATGCCCTCGTCGCGATCGAAGATCAGCGGCTCGCCCCTGCGCTGGGGCACGGGCACCGGGACCAGTTCGTTGGCGAACTTGCCCTCGGCCCAGGCGGCGGCGGCGCGGTGCTGGCTGCGCACCGCATATTCGTCGGATGCCTCGCGGGTGATGCCATGGTCGCGGGCGAGGTTGTCAGCGGTTTCCATCATGCTCTGGATCACGCCGAACCGCCATTCGGGCTGCGATCGCACGCGTCCGCGCTCTAGCCGGTCATGCATTGCAAAGCCGCCCATGCGCGAGCCCCAGCGCGATTCGGTGGAATAGAACTCGCAGTTACTCATCGATTCCGCGCCGCCTGCGATCACGACATCGGCAGCGCCGGTCTGGACCATCATCGCCGCGGTCGAGATCGCCATCAACCCGCTGCCGCAGCGCCGCTCCATCTCCATGCCCGCAACGCCGATCGGCAGGCCGGCGTTGAGCGCGCACCAGCGGCCCAGCGCGGGAGCCTCGCCGCTGCCATAGGCATGGCCGAAGACGACATCGTCGATCCGTTCGGGATCGATGCCGCTGCGCTCGACCAGCGCCTTGATGATGATCGTGCCCAGATCTTCCATCTTGAGCGGCTTCAGCGCTCCGCCGAATGCGCCGACCGCGGTCCTCAAGGGGGAAATGATGGCTGCCCTTCTCACGATGCTCTCTCCTGTCTGATCAAACCCGGGTGCTTTCCATATCCTCGCGCGTCACCCGGCCAGCCTTGGCGTCCGAGGGGTCCTTGCGCGCATCGCGATGATCAGGCCGATCATCCCCAAGACCGCTCCGCCTGCAGCCAGCGTGCTCCAGACATACCCTTCGAAAAGGGTGGACAGCAGCATCGCGACCACGGGCACCAGCACGCTGCTGTATGCGGCGCGCGCCGGACCGATATCGCGGATCAGCGCGAAATACATCGGGAAGGTGACGACCGATCCGAGCAGCCCGAGATAGACGATGCCGCCCAGATAGGCCGGGCGCATCTCGATCACCGGGGGACCATATAGCGCCCAACCGAGCACCACATTGCCCAGCGCGCCCCACAGCATCGCCCAGGCGAGCAGGGACAGGATCGGCATCGTCCGCACCCGCTCGGCCGATTGCATGACGTTGGCGATCGAAGCCGAAAGGATCGCGCACAAGGCAAGGCCGAGCCCCCGCATGACATCGCTGAGGTCCGCCGGCATCGCGCGATATTCCTGCACGAACAGCAGCGCGATTCCGCTCAGCGCCACCATCGTTCCGAGCACGAACCCGGCGACCATCCGATGGCCGAGAAACACGCGCGAGAGGATGGCGTTGGGCACCATCAGCATCGCGAACAGCACCGCGATCAGGCCCGAGGTGATGTACATCTCTGCCCGGTAGACGAAGTTGAAATTGGCCGAGAACTGGAAGAACCCCAGCGCCAGCGCGATTACATGCCCCTGCCGGTCGAGGCGCAGCGGTGCACCCCGCCACCAGGCCAGCGCGAACATGCCGATCGCCGCCACGCCGAACCGGTAGCTGACCGACCATGTCGGCGGTACGCTGGAGACCTGGTCCTTGATCACCAGCCAGGTCGAGCCCCAGATCAGCGACACCAGAAACAGCGGCACCAGCACGCGGGCCGAGAGCATGGAAGGTTCCTCGCGCGCCTCTGGCGTGGCGGGGGCGCTGTCGGCCATTACAGAGCGGCGATCGCGGCTGCGAGCGGTGCGACAGTATCTGCATCCTGGTCCCAGGCGGTGACGAACCTGGCCTCGCCGCCCTCGCCCGTCATCTCGCCCCAGTCATAGAATTCGAAACCTTGCGCGCGCAATGCCTTGGCATCGGCTGCGGTCAGCCGCACAAACACCTCGTTCGCCTCGACCGGATAGAGCAGCCGGTCGCCCGCCGCTTGCGCGATCGCTTGCGCCCCGGCATTGGCAGCCGCTGCATTCTCCAGCCACAGATCATCTTCCAGCATCGCCAGCAGCTGCGCGGCCAGGAACCGGCCCTTGGACTGCAGCTGCCCAGCGCGCTTGCGCAAGTAAGGCAGTTCGCGCGCCAGCGTCGGCTCGAACACGATGATCGCCTCGGCATTCATGCCACCATTCTTGACGCAGCCGAAGCTCAGCATGTCGACACCCGCGCGCCAGGTAATATCCGCTGGATGCGCGCCGGTGCTGGCAACGGCGTTGGCAAAACGCGCGCCGTCCATGTGCAGCTTCAGGCCCTTGGCCTTGCACAGCTCCCCGATCGCGGCGACCTGCTTGGGGGTGTAGACCAGGCCATATTCGCTGGCATTGGTGATCGAGACACAGGCGGGCTGCACCTGATGGACATCGTCGCGGATATTGCCAAGCACGCGCGAAATGTCATCGACGGAAAGCTTGGCCCCCTCGCCATCGGCCAGGATCAGTTTGGCGCCGTGCATGAAAAAACCCGGCGCGCCGCACTCGTCCTGTTCGATATGCGCCATATGGTGGCAGATCACCCCCTTGTGCGGCGGGCACAAGGCCGACAGCGCCAGCGCATTGGCGGCTGTCCCGGTTGCCACCCACAAGGCGCTTACCCTTGTGCCGAAAATCTGGCTGAAGCGGTCATCAAGCCGCTGGCTCAACGCATCGCCATCATAAGGCGAATCGAGCTGATTGGCGGCGATGATGGCGTCCATCACGCGCGGATGGACCGCAGCGGCATTGTCGGAAAAGAACTTCATGGCTGGCTCTGGTAATGGTCCGCAGGCCAAGGTCAAGCGCTGGCCTAAAACTGGGTGTTCCACGCCACCGCAAACGACAGTCCATCATCCTGCAGGTCGCGGCTGCCGGTGACAGGCGCGCGGATCAGCGCATGGCCATAGGTAATGCGTGCGGAAAGCCGGGGTGCCGGGATCCAGCTCAATTGCGCGCCGATGCTGGCGATCTCGCCGGGAACGGGTTGAAAGGCACGGTCGGCGTTGCGCACCACCGCGCCATCGGCGAACACGGCGGGGGTGAAGCTGCCCCATCGCAGCCCCAGCGGGCCGACCGTACCGCTCCCCAGCTCCAGTGGCCGGGCCAGTTCCAGCGACCCGGTCACCCCGCGGTCGGCGAGCAACAGGCTATCGCGATAACCCCGCACGCTCTGGCTACCGCCTGCAACGAAACGCTCGCCCGCATAAAGCGCACCCTCGCCATATTGCCCCGCGATGCGCGCGCGCAGCTCGAAGCCGCTGGTGCCCAGACGGCGCGCGTGGCTGACCTGGCCGGTCCAGCTGCGGAAGCGGGGCGACGGCGCGGTGATGCCGATGACGTCCGAGCGGCTGCCCTCGATCCCCTGGGTGAAGCGGACCTGCGCGATCCACACCGTGCCCGAGCTGCGCCGGGTCCAGTCCGCGCCCAGCCGCAGCGCCGTATACTCCGCCAGCCCGCGCACCGATCCCGGGCTGAACGAGAAGGGTTGGCCGAGCAGGAAGGTGCGCGTTTCGCGGTGGATGATACCCGCGCGCAGCGTCATCGCCTGTGCGCTGGCCTCTGCCTGCCCGTCGCTCGACGCAGGCGATAGCGGCCGCTCCCATACGGTGACGCCGAAGCCGCCTTCGACGAACCAGTCGCGTGCGCGGATATTGAGGTTGCGCAACGGCGCATCGACCACCGCCGCGCGGTTGTAGCCGCCGCGCAGGTCCAGTGTCATCGCGGGGTGGATGAACGGCGCGGCATAGTCCCCCAGGATATCCGGTCTTCCCGCGGTAAGCCCTGCATCCAGCGCGATGCGGTCACCTGCCACCAGCGCATTGCGCATGCTGATCCCGGTGCCGAAGCGCAGGCCCCCCACGGCGGGGGAGCGGCTGTTGGCGATGCTCGCCTGCACCGCGAACCGCGGCGCCGGATCGACCAGCAGCGACAGCCGCGCCTCGCCGGGCGCCGTGCCCGGCTGCAGATCGGCCTTGACCGTGGCGATGGCATCATCGGCGGCAAGGATGCGGAAATCGCGCTCGATGGCGAGGCCGTTGAGCGGCAGTGCTTGGATCGACGGCATCCGCGCGAGCACATAGGCCTGGCTCAGCCCGCGCCGGCGACCGTCCTGCCATTCCACCGCCACCCCTTCCGGGGCCAGACGCCCCGCGACCAGCCGCAACACCAAAGCCGAGCCTTGCCCGTCCGGGTCGGTGGCCGGATCGATCAGCACCCCCGAATTGACATAGCCGTTGCGGACAAAGGCGAGGCTGATCTGCTGGACAACCGCGGCCAGGCGATCCAGCGGCACCGGCACGCCGACGAGCGCGTTCGAGGCGACCTGCCGGCGCACCCAATCGGCGTCCAGCCGGTCCCCTGTGCGATAGCGCACCTCAAAGCCGCCAAAGTCGAGCCCATCGCTGGCCGCGGTGGCGATGGCGGTCGCGCCGGGATCGGCGCGCACCTCGACCGAGCAGAAGGTCACGATCCCGGCATCGGCCGTCGCTGGAGCCGGCGTGCACGGCGACACCACCGGTTGCGCAGCCTGAAGCGCCAGCATCAGCGGAAGGCTCAACGGCAGCCCCCGACGGCGTCATCGCCGCCCTCCAGCGCCAGCGGGCCGACGGCGTCGATCGCAAGGCGGCTGACCGATCCGCTGCTGCGCGCCGCGCGGCACTGGCCTGCGAGCACGCCTGCGGCATCGCCAAAGCTGATATCGGGCGTGTCGATGCCGCTGCTGACATTGCCGACCTGGCTGTCGACCACCAGATCGCCATCGACCAGCAACAGGTTGCTGTTGTCGGCCGAGCGGATGAAGAAATCGGTGGCAAGCTGCACGTTCGCCCCGCGCTGCTGCCCCAGGGCCTCGATCCGCCCGCCATCGGCGATCAATGCATAGGGCCGACTGATCGTGATCCGCCCGCCGGTGCCTGGCCCCGACGAGGTGGCAATCGCCGCAGGATTGGTGCCGCCCGCCAGCCTGAGCAGGCCGGTGTCCGGCAACAAAAGTTCGATCTGCCCCGCCGCGCCCGCGAGCGAATTGGTGGTGATCAGCCCGCCCGACCCCAGGGTGATACGCGGCGCGGACACCAGAATGTTGCCTGCCGCCCCGCCGCCGCCAGCGCTGTTTGTGCTGGCGACCTGGCTTGCGGCAACCGTGATCGCATCTTGTGCGAGCAGCACGATGTTGCCCGCGGTGGTGGCGTTCTGCGAACCGGTGGTGACCTGAGCCCCGTTGGCCAGCGTGATATCCCGCCCGATCAGCAGGACCGTTCCGGCCTGGCCGGGCGCCCGGTCGGAGGCATCCGAACTGATCCGGCTGCCCCGGCCCAGCATGATCCGATCCGCCAGCAAGGTAACCGCGCCGGCGTCGCCAAAGCCTTCGGTCGCTGTAGAGATCGTCCCGTCGGTGACCGACAGCAGATCGCCCGCATCAATGGTGATGGTGCCTGCCCGCCCCGGGCCCGGTGTTTCGATGAACGACATCCTGTCCTCATCGAGCAGGTTGAGCGCCAGCGCAGCCGAGGAGATGCTGCCCCCTTCGGCTATGGTTATCTTGTTTGCCCGGATGACGATATCGCCGGCGTTGCCGAAGCTTGTGGACGATGTCGAAATGCTGGTGCCCATGCCGATGACGTCCAATTGCCCGGTCTCGATCAGGATGCGCCCCGCAGACCCCACATAATCGTTGATATCGACGATTTCCTGGGGCCTGGGGATTTCGGTCTCGGACGATATCGACGGACCGCCGTTCAGGTTGATCATCCGCAGCGCACCGGCCCTGACGGTTATCGATCCGGCGTCTCCCAGACCCTGGCTGATCGACTGGATCCGCCCGAACCCGGTCATCTCCATGAGGCCCTTTACGGTGATGTCGATCGGCCCCGCCGGGGTTGCGCTGGAGGTGCTGGTCGAGACCAGCCCGACATCGATTGCCAACTCGTCGGCGCGGATCGTGATGCTTCCCGGTCCGGAGGACAGGCTCGAAGCGCTCTGCGCCAGAACGAGCCCGGTTGATGCGATCTCGATCCGCCAGGCATCGATCACGATATTGCCCGTCGTCCCGGTGGGTGAGGACCCGGCGCCGTCATCGATCGCCTCAAACAGCGTGGTCGAGAGCACGCCGAAATTGACGATCCGCAGCAGGCCTGCCCGCACGGTGATGTCGCCCACCGATCGACCCGGCGCAGATAGGCCGGTTGCAGCAACAATACCGCCATCGATATCGATAAGATCGCCATCCAGGAAAATGGTGCCACCACCCCCCGTCAGCATGCTTTCAGTGCGGATCGCGGCACCGTTACGGATGAACAGTGCACCGGTGCGGATACGCATATCACCGCTGCGTTCGGCGAGCCCGTCGATACCGCTGACTCGCAGTTCGCCGCTGGCCAGATCGAGCACATCGGCCGAAATATCGATTGCGGGCCGGTCTCCAGCGCGCGCGCTCACCGCTATCTGGCTGAATGTATCGAGCGTGACGCGCCCCGCCGCGAGCGCCGCATAGCCATCGGCGTCGATAAGGACAAGGCTGTCGTCAAGCGTGATTGCCCCGCCACGCAACCCTTCCAGCCCCGATGCAGCTAGCATGACGCTCCCTGTTTCCTGCCCCACGGCGCGCGCGTCGAAGCTGCGGGCCTGAAGCGCTGTCCCGGAAAGCAGGATATCGCTGGCGCTGAACGTCAGCCGCCCTGCTCCGATCCCGCGTGCCCCGCCTCCCTCCAGACCTCCGGTGGCCTGCGCCAGGATCGGCTGGTTGTTCCCCAGAAAGCCGAACCGCGCAGGCTCGGCCATGCTGAAGGTCGATCCCGATGCGGTGCCGGACACCAGCACGGTACCATCGGCAAAGCCAAGCTGATGCGCGGTCGCAAAATGCGCGGTGCCGCCGACATCGACGAACGCGCCATCGCCAAAGACGATGCCCGCAGGGTTTATGAAATAGAAATCCGCCCCCGGCATCGCACTCGCGTCGATCGTTCCGCCGATGAACGAACGCTCGCCGCCGGTCACCCGGTTGATGACGTTGCGGATGGTGAGCGCGTCGCTCGCGGTCCAGCGCGCGATATCGCCTTCAGCGAGGCTGAACCGGGCAAAGCTGTGGAACAGATTGCTGCCAGCGCGCAGCCCGCCGCCGATCGTCGTGGTCGCGCCGTCGGTGCTCGTAGTGGTGCCGGTGCTGAGCGACGCGAGCGTATCGGGATGGATCGCGGTCTGGGTGCTGATCGCCTCCTGCGCGGCCAGCGGCCCAGCCTGCAGGACCAGCGCCAGAACGGCTCCGTGCATCGGCCTCATCGCCAGCTCCCCACCATCGTGAACGCACTCCAGATGCCGGGATCGGCCCATTGCCCGTCGGCGCCGCGCGCCAGCTCCACCTGCGCCATCTGCAGCGCGCGCGCGCGGCCCAAGCCTGCGCGGTAGTGGGTGTAAAATGCCTCCATCAGCGCCGCCGTCCCGGCATCGCTCACTTCCCACAGCGACGCCAGCGCGCTCGCCGCGCCCGCCTCGACCGCCGCGCCCGCCAGCCCCATCGCCTGATCATCGTCGCCCACCGCGGTCTCGCAGGCGCTGAGCACCAGCAGCTGCAGCGCCTCGCCGCGAAGCTGGTTGGCGCTCAGCATCGCGCGCAGTTCGGGGAGCGTGATCGCCTCGTTGTTGGCGACGATGAACGAGCGCTCGGTGCGGCCGTTGAACGCGGCGTGGGTAGCGAGGTGCAAGACGCTCGCCGGACGCCGCGCCAGCGCTCGCGCGAGCGAGGCTCGATCGAAATCGGTGAGCAGCACGCCGTCGGCCCCTGCCGCCATCGCCGCTTCGGCTGCGGTCCCTTCCAGCCGCGAGAAGCGCCCGACGGCCAGGTCCATCTCCTTTTCGAGCGAGGCGGCGATGATCGCGGGATCGGCATCGCGCGTGCCCGGCGCCGCGAAGCTCAGCGCGGGAACGACGGCAAGCTGCACCTTTTCCATCAGGAAGGTGCCGCTGGCGTCCATCAGCGCGGCAAAGCTGATCCGGCGCAGCGGCCCATCGGGGACGATCACCAGCGTGCCGCCGGGCTGCAACCTATCCGCGATCGGCGCGATCAGCGCCGCATACAGCGCGCGCGAGGCCGCTTCCCAATCGTCGCTCTCACCGCTTAGCGAGGTCGTCATGCGTTGCGCCAGCGCGGCCACGGTGGCGCGATTGATACTGCGGTCGGGCGGCATCCGGCGATAGCCCAAAGCCTTGTCGTCGCCGGTGGCGTAGAGCAGTTCGACGCGGTCCTCGAGCAGCAGCGGATAGAGCAAGATCTCGCCGGCGAGCAGGTCGGCGGGGGTCACCGGGTTGCGCAGCGGCACGCATTCGGCGCCGAGGCTGTTCTGCAGTTCGGCCGACCGGTATGCCTCGGCGATCCGCTGGGCGTCGCCTAGGGTAGCGGCGTCGTCGCCCACAGTGCTGAGCGTCGCGCCGATGGCGCGTTCGAATACCGGGCGGACGACCAGATCGAACCGGCTTTCCTCAGTCAGCCGATCGACCGGCATCAGCACCGTGCGAACCCGTTCGAGAGCCCGATAGGCCGCAAGCACATGCTCGCCAGCCCGCTCGGGCTCGGCATCGGCAAGGTACAGCAAATATTGAGGCTGGTGCTGCGGCAGGGCCTGCTGACTTTCCAGAAACACCGCGCGGCGCAGCAGGGCGTGCGCAGCCCTGGTGTCCCCGCGTGCCAGCGCGATACGGCCGCGGATCGCGGCGAGTGAGGCGCTATCGTCCATGCCCAGCGTCGCTGCAAATGCCTGGACATGACTGTCCGCCTTCGCGCCGGCGCACAGCCCGGCATCGCAGGCCAGCATCAGCAGCGATCGTTGCAGAGCGGCCCGCTCGGCGAGGTCCTGCACGGTGGCGGCAGCCTCCAGCGCACTACCGATCCGCCCGGAGACATCAGCCTTGCGCGCATTTTCAAGCCGCGCCAGCCGCAACCCCGCCAGCGCAGCCAGTCGCGGATCGCGCGCCAGCACGGCGCGATTGAGCGCACACTCGAAAGCCGCTTCCAGCCTCTGGCCAGCGGTCCCGACCGGCAGCGGCGCGTCCTGGCAACCGGGAGGCGACCGCATCGCAGCCGAGCGCCCGCGCGCCGCGCCACCGCGCCGGACCCCAGATCCGCTCGGCGGTGCGCCGCCTGCCAGCGCCAATGCCCCCTCCCAGGCGGCGCGCGCGGCGAGCGGCGCATCGCCCGCCTTGTCGGCAAGATCGAGCGCGGTGCGCAGGAACGCCTGGGCGCGCGACTGGCTTCCCGAGCGCGCGCGACGCATCGCCTCGCCTGCGATCAGGCAATACTCGGCCAACTGGCGGGTATCGGCAGGGATGGCAGACGCCGGGTCGGCGCCCGAGCCCAGCAGCAATTGCAGCGCTCGGTCAGCGCCGTCTTCGCCGCCGCGAATCAGCGCGCGTGCCCTGTCGGTGTGGTCCTGCGGCAGCACAACGGCGCTCGTTGCGGGCGTCGCTGCCTCGCATAAGGCGATCACCTGCGGAACGGATTCGCCCGCGCCTCCCAGCGCTGCCGCCATCGCCAATGTCTGCACAAATGCCATAGCCCCGGTGACCGCTCCCTCAAACCGTTGCAGAATAACCGGTTTTACATATCGAGAGAACGGCTAAAACCGCGCCCGGCATGCAAGGCGCTATTCGCCCAGCAGGCCCTTGAGCCGGTACAGTTCCTCCAGCGCATCGCGAGGGCTGAGATTGTCGACATCCAGAGCGCCCAGCGCCTCGCGCAGTGCGTCCCTGGTCTCGGGCTCCCTGGCCATGGCCGCCGCAAACAACGGCAGTTCATCGAGCCCCGCCGCCAGCCCGCCAGTCGCCTGCCGCCCCGCCTCGAGCTTGGCCAGCACTGCCTTGGCGCGCGCAACCACCACCTGTGGCACGCCCGCCAGCTTGGCGACGGCCAGGCCATAGCTGCGATCCGCCGGACCATCGGCGAGCTCGTGCAGCAGCACCAGATCGCCTTTCCATTCCCGCGCGCGCACATGGTGCAGCGACAGCGCGTCCAATCGGTCGGCAAGCCGGGTCAGCTCGTGATAGTGGGTCGCGAACAGGCAGCGGCAGCGGTTGGTGTCGTGCACCGCCTCGGCAATCGCCCAGGCAAGCGCGAGCCCGTCATAGGTCGAAGTGCCGCGCCCGACCTCGTCGAGGATGACGAACGAGCGTTCGGTTGCCTGGGAGAGAATTGCGGCGGTCTCGACCATCTCGACCATGAAGGTCGAGCGGCCCCGCGCCAGATTGTCCGATGCCCCCACCCGGCTGAACAACCGGTCGACAATGCCGATCCGCGCCGAGCGCGCGGGCACGAAGGCGCCCGCCTGGGCGAGCAGCACGATCAAGGCAGTCTGGCGCAGGAACGTCGATTTGCCGCCCATGTTCGGGCCGGAAACCAGCCAAAGACGGTCGTCGCCAGACAGCGAACAATCATTGGCAACGAACGGCTGGCCCTGCTTGCGCAACGCCGCCTCGACCACCGGATGGCGGCCACCTTCGATCTTGATGCAAGGCTCGTCGGTGAGTTCGGCGCAGGTGTAATCGCCCTCGGCTGCCATCGCGGCATGGCCGGCGGCGACATCGATCCGCGCGAGCGCGGCAGCGGTGCGCGCGATCGCTTCGCGCGCGGCGACCACTTCCTCGCACAGGCCCTCGAAATGCGCTTCCTCGGCTGCCAGTGAATGGCCGCCCGATTGCGCGATCCGCATCGCCTCGTCATGCAGTGCAGGCGAATTGAAGCGCACTGCGCCCGCCATCGTCTGGCGGTGGGCAAAGCCGCTGTCGGGCTTCATCAGCGCATCGGCGCGCGCGGCGGGGACCTCGATGAAATAGCCCAGCACCGCGTTGTGGCGGATCTTGAGCGCCTGCACGCCGGTCGCCGCCTTGTAATCCGCCTCGAGCGCGGCGATTGCGCGGCGGGCATTACCCGAGGTGTCGCGCAGCGCATCGAGCGCGGCATCATAACCGCGCGCGATATAGCCGCCTTGGCTACGCTCGGTCGGCGGGCTCTCGACCAGTGCGCGCTGCAGATGCTCGACCAGCGCGCCGTGCCCCTGCATGTCGGGCAACAGGCGCTTGAGCAGGTCGGGCAGGTCATCGCCCCGCGCCAGCCGCTCGCGCAGGGATCGTGCGGCGCTCAGGCCATCGCGCAGTTGCCCCAGATCGCGCGGGCTTCCACGTCCTGCCACCACCCGGCCGAGCGCGCGTGCCAGATCGGGGATCGTCTTCAAGACATCGCGCACGCTGTCGCGGCGCAGCGAATCCTCGTGGAACCACTGCACCAGTCCCATCCGCTCGCGAATCGCGGCGATATCGGTAAGCGGCGCGCCCAGATCGCTCGCGAGCAGCCGCGCGCCTGCACCCGTAACGGTGCGATCGATCGCGTGGATCAGCGACCCGGCGCGTCCGCCCTGCTGGCTCGTAAGAATCTCCAGGCTTTCGCGCGTCGCAGCATCGACCGCCACATGCTGCGCAACCTCGTGCCTTCGCGGCGGCGCGAGGAACGGCATATTGCCGCGCGAGACATGCTCGAGATAGGCCATCAGCCCACCAGCTGCCGCGAGTTCGGCGCGGCTGAAGCTGCCGAAGCCGTCGAGCGTCGCAACGCCGAAATGCGCCTTCAGCCGCTTTTCGCCCTCGATGCTGCTGAACGCGCCTGCGGGGCGCAGGATCGCGTCTTCGATGAACGGATCGGTGCGGTCCGACTGGATCAGTTCGCTGGCGGACAGCCTCGCGATTTCGGCGGACAGATCGGCGGCGCTCGCCTGCATCAGTTCGAACCTTCCGGTCGAGATGTCGCACATCGCCAGGCCATAGCCGCCCTCGGCGCTGGCCAGCGCAACCAGCCGGTTTTCGGCGCGGGAATCGAGCAGCGATTCCTCGGTCAGCGTGCCGGCGGTGACGAAGCGGACGATGGCGCGCGCGACCAGCGCCTTCGATCCGGCGCGTGCCTTGGCTTGCGCCGGCGTCTCGGTCTGCTCGGCAATCGCGACGCGGTGCCCCGCCTTGATGAGGCGCGCGAGGTATCCTTCGGCGCTGTGCACCGGCACCCCGCACATCGGGATCGGATCGCCGCCATGCGCCCCGCGCGAGGTCAAAGCGATGTCGAGCGTCGCGGCAGCCGCCTTGGCATCGTCAAAGAACAATTCGAAGAAATCGCCCATCCGATAGAACAACAGGCAATCGGGCGCCTCCGCCTTGAGCGCGTGATACTGCGCCATCATCGGCGTGGGGGCGCTGTCGGAGGGAGGTTGGCTCATTTGTGCCAGCGTTAGCTTAGCCGTTCGTCAGGTGGAAGGGGCGAGTGCTCCTAAAAATCCTCCCCCAGCTTGCTGGGGGAGGGGGACCGCCCGCGCAGCGGGTGGTGGAGGGGCAGCGATGTTCTGCTTCGTGCAATCGAGGCACTATCCCGCTTCCCCTCCACCATCCTTCGGATGGTCCCCCTCCCCGAGACAAGCTCGGGGAGGATTTAGAAAGTTACGCCGCGACCATCGCCCCGACGCGCAGGTCTTCCGCGACGAACGCGGCGCAGCGTTCGCCGATCATGATGCTCGGCGCATTGGTGTTGCCGCTGACGATCTTGGGCATGATGCTGGCGTCGGCGACATACAGCCCCTCGACCCCGCGCAGCTTGAGCCGCGGGTCAACCACGCTGCCCTCGTCCGACCCCATCCGGCAGGTGCCGACCGGGTGGTAGACAGTGTCCGCGCGGTTGCGGATGAGATTGTCGAGCGCATCGTCGTCGTAAAGGTCCACCGGGTGGCGATCGACCGGATCATAATCGGACATCGGCGAGGTTTCGAAGATGCGGTGCATGAAGCGCACCCCGGCGCGCAGCACCACCATGTCGCGTTCGTCGGCTAGGAAATTGGGATCGATGCGCGGAGGCGCTGCGGGATCGGCGCTGTTCAGCGTCACCGTGCCCTTGCTTTCGGGGCGCAGCACACAGGCGTGACACGAGAAACCATGGCCCTTCACATTCTCGCGGCCATGATCCTCGAGCACCGCTGGCACGAAGTGGAACTGGACATCGGGCGCAGGCGCATCGGGCATCATCTTCCAGAAACCGCCCGCTTCTGCCCAGCAGGTGGTGAGGATGCCGGTCCGCTTGCGGCGATGCTCCAGCACCGCGCGCGCCATGCGCATGGTTCCGGCGAGCGAACTGCCGAAGCTGTGGTTGGATTTCGTCGCAAAGCCCGAAACATAATCGATATGGTCCTGCAGGTTCGCACCCACCTCGGCACGGTCGGCGATCACTTCGACGCCTTGCTCTTTGAGCATGCCGGCGGGACCAATGCCCGACAATTGCAGGATCTGCGGCGATCCGAATGCACCCGCGGACAGCACCACCGCGCCGCGCGCGAACACCTGCACCACCTTGCCCGCGCGCTCGTATTCCACCCCGCGGGCACGGCCGTTCTCGATGATGATGCGGCGGACCAGGGCATGAGTGCGCACGTCCAGATTGGCGCGGTCTTTGGCCGGATCGACATAGGCGCGCGCCGCGCTCCAGCGCTCGCCGTTCTTCTGCGTGGTCTGGTAGATGCCGAAGCCTTCCTGCCGGGCCCCGTTGAAATCGGTGTTGACCGGCAGCTGCAGCCGCCGCGCCGCCTCGACAAAGGCGAGGCTGCCGGGATTGGCCCATTTCTGGTCGACAACCGACAGCGGGCCATTGCCGCCGTGGTACGCGTCGAACTCGCTCGACGATCCTGCGCGCGCGTTTCCTTCCGCCTTGCGGAACCAGGGCAGCACATCGGCATGGCTCCAACCGGTGGCGCCCAGTGCCTCCCAATTGTCGTAATCCCATCTGTTGCCGCGGATATAGACCATCGCATTGATCGCCGACGATCCACCCAGGCCGCGGCCGCGTGGCTGGTATCCGGTGCGGCCATTGAGCCCCGGCTGAGGGACGGTATCGAACTTCCAATTGGTGTTGGCGGGCAGGAAGGGCATGAACCCCGGCGTCTTGACCCGCACCCCGTTGTTGCGGCCACCCGCCTCGATCAGGCAGACCGACAGCCCCGCGTCCTCGCTCAGCCGTCCGGCGACCGCGCACCCGGCAGATCCGCCGCCGATGACGATGATATCGTACTCGTTCATGCTCTCTCCTCATGGGCTCTTTTGTACCGGCCCTGTAGATTTGGCTCATTCGGCGGGCGTCAGGCTCCCACCAGCATAAGGCTCCTCAGCGCCGCGTACTTGCTGGCGCGCGGCCCAGGCCGCCTTGATCGAATCGCTTGTCTCGCGGCTGCCGTCGTGGCTCCAGCCCGGCGGGCGCAGCAGATAGCTCAATTTGTTGCGCAGGCCTGGCGCGCTCCACATGTCGCGTGCGATGCCCACCCATTCGTGAAACGCCGCCCAGAGCAGGTTGAAGCTGCCGAGTTGCTTGACGATGCCATAGCGAATAGGTTCGTCGTCACGCTCGGGAACGAAGGTGCCGAACATCTTGTCCCAGACGATGAAGACTCCGGCATAATTCGAATCAAGATAGCGCGGGTTGATCGCGTGGTGCACGCGGTGGTGCGAAGGCGTGTTCATCACCGCCTCGAACCAGCGCGGCAGCCGCTTTACCGCCTCGGTGTGGATCCAGAACTGGTAAATCAGGTTCAGCCCGCCGCAGAACGCCACCATCAGCGGGTGGAAGCCCAACCAGAACATCGGCAGCCCGATCAGCAGCCCTGGGGTGAAAAAGCCGGTCCAGGTCTGCCTGAGCGCGGTCGAGAGATTATAATGCTGGCTCGAATGGTGGATGACATGCGCCGCCCACATCCAGCGCACCCGGTGGCCGAGGCGATGCACCCAGTAGTAGGCGAAATCATCGACGATGAACGCGATCGGCCATGCCCACCACACCCAGCCAATGTCGAAGATGCGGTGTTCGTAGACCTGAAACGCGATCAGCAGCGCAAGGCCGCCGGTCAGCGCGCCCGCAATCGTGCTGCCCAGGCCCAGTGCCAGCGATGTCAGCGTGTCGCGCGGCTCATAGGCTCTGCGGTCGCGACGCCGCACCCACCAGATCTCGATCAGGATCAGCAGCACGAATGCCGGGATCGCAAGCTCGGTCGGATTGGGCAGATCGGGCACCATGCGTGCCTGCTTACATCATTGTCAGCAGCTTGTCTTCACCCTGTTTCGACAGCGCGAATGAAACTTGGCCGAAGCGTGGATCGCCGGTCTCGACCTTCCATCCCTCGCTGCAGCGATGGGCGCGCAGCGGCTTCGGCAGCACCCGCCCGGCGCAGTGCGCGCCGTGCCGCTTGAGCACGACGATCCGCCCGTCGGTGCCCTCGACAAGCGCCGCCTCCCCATCGTCCGACATCAGCACCGGCCCGGATTCGAAGCCCGCGATCTGCTCTTCGGCGATGCGCGCGGCGTCTTCGGCATTGCCGATCCGGTTGTCGCCCAGTTGCAGCAGCCAAACCAGTCCTGCGACCGCGAGGATTGCGGCCAGCGACGCGAACAGCAGTATCAGGTTCATCAGCCAATCCCCCATTTTCGGCCGGTCTTTGCCCGGTCCTGGTCGCGATGTTAGCACTGCTCGGACTATAATGAAAAGAAAGCCGCGCACCGGCAGGGGTTGATTTGTGAACGGCCCCGTGACTACGGCTCGCGCACGGAAATTTCGCAAATGGGAAAATCGCACCGTGGCCGATGTTGAGCAGTTAAAGCAGGACTATCTCGCGCAGATCGCCAGCGCCGATCTGGCGGGTCTGGAAGAGATCCGCATTGCCGCGCTCGGCAAGCAGGGCGCGATCTCCGGCCTGCTCAAGACGCTTGGGCAAATGAGCGCCGAGGAGCGGCAGGAACAGGGCCCGCGGATCAACGGTGCGCGCGAGGCGGTGACCGCCGCCATCGCTGCGCGCAAGGATGCGCTCGAGGGCGCCGCGCTCAACGCGCGGCTCGCCGCCGAAGCGATCGACCTGACGCTGCCTGCCGCCCAGACACCGCAGGGATCGGTGCATCCGGTGTCCCAGGTGATGGACGAGCTCGCCGAAATCTTCGCGGATCTCGGCTTTGCCGTCGCCACCGGTCCCGAGATCGAATCGGGCTGGTACAATTTTACCGCGCTGAACATGCCCGAGACGCATCCGGCGCGCGCGATGCACGACACATTCTACTTCCCCGATCGCAACGCGGCGGGCGAGGAGATGCTGCTGCGCACGCATACGTCGCCGGTGCAGATCCGCACGATGATGGCGCAGAAGCCGCCGATCCGCATCATCGCCCCGGGCCGCACCTATCGCAGCGATTCGGACGCGACCCACACGCCGATGTTCCATCAGGTCGAGGGGCTCGTCATCGACAAGGGCATCACCATGGCGCACCTCAAATGGACGCTCGAGACCTTCGTGAAGGCGTTCTTCGAGCGCGACGACATCGTGCTGCGCCTGCGCCCGAGCTATTTCCCGTTCACCGAGCCTTCGGCCGAAGTCGATGTCGGCTTCACCGTCGAAAAGGGCCGTCGTGTCATCGGTGGCGACCCCACCGGTCCCAATGGCGGCTGGATGGAGATCCTGGGCAGCGGCATGGTCAACCCCAAGGTGATCGAACATTGCGGGCTCGACCCCGACGAGTGGCAGGGCTTTGCCTTTGGCTGCGGCATCGACCGCCTCGCGATGCTCAAATACGGCATGGACGACCTGCGCGCGTTCTTCGACGGTGATCTGCGCTGGCTGAAGCACTATGGCTTCTCGTCGCTGGATGTCCCCACTTTGAGCGGAGGAGTCGGCGCATGAAGTTCACGCTGAGCTGGCTCAAGGAGCATCTGGATACCGATGCGAGCCTCGCCGAAATCACCGACTGCCTCACCGCGATCGGGCTCGAGCTCGAAGGCGTCGAGAACCCCGCCGACGTGCTTCGCCCGTTCCGGATCGCGCGCGTGGTCGAGGCAGGACCGCACCCCAATGCGGACAAGCTCCGCCTGCTCAAGGTCGATGATGGCTCGGGCACGCCCTGGCAGGTGGTCTGCGGCGCGCCCAATGCGAGGGCGGGTCTGGTCGGGGTGTTCGGTCCGCCGGGAACGTATGTCCCCGGCCCCGCCTTCACCTTGAAGCCCGCCAAGATCCGCGATGTCGAAAGCTTCGGCATGATGTGCTCGTACCGCGAGCTCGAAATGGGCGAGGATCACGACGGCATCATCGAACTGCCCAAGGATGCCCCGGTGGGCACCAGCTTTGCCGATTATGCCGGGCTCGACGATCCGGTGATTGACGTGTCGGTGACGCCCAACAAGCAGGATTGCATGGGCGTGCGCGGCATCGCGCGCGACCTGGCGGCATCGGGGATCGGCACGCTCAAGCCGCTGGTCATCGCCGATGTCGCGCGCGTGGGCGCTGGCCCCGATGTGCGCACCGACGACACGGATGGTTGCCCGGCGTTCTTCGGCTGCACCGTCACCGGCGTCACCAATGGCGCCGCGCCCGACTGGATGCAGGCGCGATTGAAAGCGGTGGGGCAGAAGCCGATCTCGGCGCTGGTCGACATCACCAACTACGTGATGATCGATCTGGGTCGCCCGTTGCACGTCTACGACACGGCGACGCTTTCGGGTGGGCTGGTCGCGCGCAAGGCGAAGGACGGCGAAGAGGTGCTCGCGCTCAACGGCAAGACCTATACGCTCGATGCCAGCATGACCGTGATCGCCGACGACGCCCAGGTGCACGATATCGGCGGGATCATGGGCGGCGAGCATTCGGGCGTGGCCGAGACCACCACCGACGTGCTGATCGAGTGCGCCTATTTCGACCCCGAGCATATCGCGCGCACCGGGCAGAAATTGATGCTCACCAGCGACGCCCGCCAGCGCTTCGAGCGCGGCGTGGACCCTGCGTTTCTCGACGAGGGTCTGGCGATCGCGACGGCGTATGTGACGCAACTGTGCGGCGGCACGGCGAGCGAAGTGACGCGCGCCGGGTCGCCCCCGGTCGGAGCGCGGACAGTGGCGTACGACCCCGCCTATTGCGCGGCGCTGGGCGGCATCGATGTCCCCGCCGACGAGCAGAAGGCGATCCTCGAGCGTCTGGGCTTTGCCATCGACAGCAGCGCGGCGCCCTGGCAGATCACCGTCCCGAGCTGGCGGCGCGATGTCGCAGGGAAAGCCGATATCGTCGAGGAGGTAGTGCGGATCACCGGGATCGATGCGATTCCCTCGACCCCGCTGCCGCGGCTGCCCGGTGTCGCCAAGCCCACCGCCAGCCCGGCGCAGCTGCAGGAGCGCCGCGTGCGGCGTCTGGCGGCGGCGCGCGGGCTCAACGAGGCGGTCAACTGGTCGTTCATTTCCGAAAAAGAGGCTGCGCCCTTCGGCGGCGGCGACTGGACGCTGGCCAACCCGATCAGCGAGGACTTGAAGGTCATGCGGCCTTCGCTGCTCCCCGGGCTGCTGTCTGCGGCCAAGCGCAACCTCGATCGCGGCGCGGGATCGGTCCGGCTGTTCGAGATCGGGCGGCGCTATTTCAAGGCCGAGGACGGCACCAGCCTCGAGCGCGCCACATTGGGCGTCGTGCTGGCGGGCGACAAGGTGAGCCGGGACTGGCGCAGCGGGAAGGCGCAAGCGTTCACAGCGCACGACGTCAAGGCCGAAGTGCTCGCGTTGCTCGACGCAGCCGGTGCCCCTGCCGCCAAGCTGATGGACTTCGCACCCGACGCGGCTGGTCCCGGCGATCACTATCACCCCGGCCAGGCCGCGACGCTGCGGCTGGGGCCCAAGAACGTGCTCGCGGCGTTCGGTACGCTGCACCCCGCCACCGCCAAGGCGTTCGGCTTCAAACCGGTGCACGGGGCGGTGATGGTCGCCGAACTGTTCCTCGATGGTATTCCGTTGAAACCGCGCGGTTCGGCCATGCGCGACGCGTATGCGCCGCCCGCTTTGCAGGCGGTGACCCGCGACTTCGCGTTCCTCGTCGATGCGGCATTGCCCGCAGGCGATCTGGTCCGCGCGGTCAAGGGCGCCGACAAGAAGCTGATCACCGATGTCCGCGTGTTCGACAGCTTTGCAGGCCAAGGCGTTCCTGAAGGCAAGCTCTCGCTTGCGATCGAGGTGACGCTGCAGCCGGTGGACAAGAGCTTCGCCGACGAGGAGCTGAAAGCCATCGCCGATGCCATCGTCAAGGCGGCGGCGAAGCTGGGGGCGGAATTGAGAGGTTGATTTTAGGCCGGTCCCCTGCGCAGGCAGGGGCCCATCATCTGCCCTCGCACCCGGATGCCCCGTCCGAAGATGGATCCCCGCCTTTGCGGGGAAACGACACAGCAGCAAAGCCAGTACCATGACCGCCCTCAACCGCCGCACCTTCGCCATCATCTCGCATCCCGATGCGGGCAAGACCACGCTCACCGAAAAGCTGCTGCTGACCGGCGGCGCGATCCATCTGGCGGGCGAGGTCAAGGCACGCGGGGCAGCCCGGCGGGCGCGGTCGGACTGGATGAAGATCGAACAGCAGCGCGGCATCTCGGTCACTTCGTCGGTGATGACGTTCGAACGGCAGGGCATCACCTTCAACCTGCTCGACACGCCGGGGCACGAAGACTTCTCCGAAGACACCTATCGCACGCTGACCGCGGTCGATTCGGCGATCATGGTGATCGATGCCGCCAAGGGGATCGAGCCGCAGACGCGCAAATTGTTCGAGGTCTGCCGGTTGCGCAGCGTTCCGATCATCACCTTCGTCAACAAGGTCGACCGCGAGGGTCGCGATCCGTTCGAGCTATTGGACGAGGTCGCCGATGCGCTCGCGCTCGATGTCTGTCCGATGAGCTGGCCCGCGGGCATGGGCGGGCAGTTCGAAGGGGTGTATGATCTCGCGCGCAACCGGCTTATGCAGCCCACCGGCCCATCGCGCGAGTTCGACGGATCGTTCACGCAACTGTCGGGCCTCGATGATCCCGCGCTGGCGGGCAAGCTCACCGAGCAGGCGCTCGAGCGGCTGACGGGAGAGGCGGAGCTCGCGCAGGGCGGCTATTCGAGCTTCGATCTCGAAGCCTATCGCCATGGCGACCTGACGCCGGTCTATTTCGGCTCGGCGCTCAAGCAGTTCGGCATCGAAGAGCTGATCAACGCGATCGCCGACCATGCCCCGCCGCCGCGCGCACAGCCCGCGCAGCCCGAGGCAGTGGAACCGACGCGCAAGGACGTCACCGGCTTCATCTTCAAGGTGCAGGCCAATATGGACCCGCAGCACCGTGACCGCATCGCGTTCATGCGGCTGGTGTCGGGCACGTTCAAGCGGGGCATGAAATTGGTGCCCTCAGGCCATGGCAAGCCGATCGCGGTGCATTCGCCGATCCTGTTCTTCGCGCAGGACCGCGAGCTCGCCGACGAGGCGCTGCCCGGCGACATCATCGGCATCCCCAACCACGGCACGTTGCGGGTCGGCGATACCCTTTCCGAAAAGAACGACGTGCGCTTCACCGGCCTGCCCAATTTCGCCCCCGAAATCCTGCGCCGCGTGCAATTGAAGGACCCGACCAAGACCAAGCAGCTGCGCAAGGCCCTGGACGACCTGTCCGAAGAGGGCGTGATCCAGGTGTTCTATCCCGAGATCGGCAGCCAGTGGATCGTCGGCGTGGTCGGCCAGTTGCAGCTCGAAGTGCTGATCAGCCGGCTCGAGGCCGAATACAAGGTCGAGGCGGTGCTTGAAATGTCGCCGTTCGATACCGCGCGCTGGATCACAGGCCCTGCCGATGCGCTCGAGGCGTTCAAGCGCATATCGATGAACAACCTTGCCAAGGACCGCGACGGCAACCCGGTGTTCATGGCGCGTTCGGCCTGGGACATCGGCTATCAACAGGAAAAGAACCCCGACATTGCGTTCAGCGCCACCCGCGAGCGTTGAGGGGCTGTTGCGACGGCGTGCGCCGCGCTAGGGCAGGCTATGAAGTCGCGCACCAAGGTCTCCCCTGACACCATCCGGCATATCGTCGAGGAGGCGAGCGCCATCGCCGTGACCGCGTTCGCGCGCGCCGGCGGCGATCTGCAGGTGTGGGACAAGATGCCCGGCGATCCAGTGAGCGAGACCGATCTTGCCGTCGACAACTTCCTGCGTGATCGCCTCGGCGCGCTGGTCCCCGATGCCGGGTGGCTCTCCGAAGAGACCGCCGATGATGCCGGGCGACTCGATTGCGGGCGCATATGGCTGGTCGATCCGATCGACGGCACGCGCGATTTCGTGCGCGGCCGCAGCGGCTGGGCCATCTCTGTAGCACTGGTGGAGGATGGCCATGTCGTGATGGGTGTGCTCGCCGCCCCTGCCCGCAACGAATACTGGATCGGCGCGCGCGGTCGCGGCGCGTTCCTCAACGGCAAGAGGCTGAAGGCCAGTCGGCGCCAGAGCTTTCCCGGATCGCGCGTCCCCACCGACAGCCTGCCCAAGGCGGATATCGACCTCACCGTCGTCGAAAAGCCCAACAGCATTGCCCTGCGCATGGCGATGGTCGCCGACGACCGCGCCGATCTGCTCGCGACATTGCGCTGGGGCTATGAATGGGACATCGGCGCCGCCGCGATCATCGCCGAGGAAGCGGGCGCGCGGGTCACCGACGCACTGGGCGGCGAATTGCGCTTCAACAAGCCCCGCGCCAATGCCTTCGGCGTCCTTTGCTGCGCGCCCGACATCCATGCCGCGGCGGTCGAGCGGCTGCGCGAACGCGCGGTGAGACTGTCGGCGGACGGGGGGTAACCCTCTCCCCTCCCGCTTGCGGGAGGGGTGGTTGAGGCGCAGCCGAAGCCGGGGTGGGCCTGAACAGACAATTGTGCTCCCAGCCCACCCCGGCCCGGGAAGCCGGGCCTGCCCCTCCCGCAAGCGGGAGGGGAGAGAAATAGACCCTCAAATCGTCGCGATGCGCTTGACCACGCCTTCGTGATCGTCATCGACAGCACCGGTATTCAGGTCCGCGATGTCGATCCAGCACAGGTCGTGATGGGTCAGCACCCGGCCGTCATGCGCCAGGATCGAGATCGGCTGGATTGCGCGGCGGTCGCGTTCGTCGACCAGTACCGGGTTTGACGGCACGCCGCTTTCCCACTTCTCGCCCCACTGGCGTAGCGCGATCATCGTCGGCAGCAGGTCCAGCCCCTTGTCGGTCAGCCGGTATTCGATCTTTCGTCGGTCGTCGACGCATGGTGCGCGCTTGAGGATGCCGCTTTCGACCAGCCGGGTCAGCCGGTTGGAGAGGATGTTGCGCGCAATGCCCAGCTCTTCGAGGAACTCCTCAAAATGGTGCAGCCCGTTGAACGAGGCGCGCAGGATCATGAACGACCATCGCTCGCCCATCGTCTCAAGTGCCTGGGGCAGGCTGCAACAGGCGGCGATCTCGGCAAGAGGTTCGCGCAGTTTGGCAGGAGAGGTTTGGGTCATTGTCATCATATCCGGTTGCAGACTGCCATCTTTATCCAAAATTGCAGCAAAGCCAATGAAAATTCAGTTTCTAGTTGCAACTCGAAACCTAATTATGTAGGTAGTGATTCGCAACCTAATTTACACCCCCCCTTCCTCCCGGGGAAATCGAACGAAAGGACCTTATGATGACCCGCTTCACCAATACCCTCACCCAGATCGCCTTTATCGCCGCAGCCTCGTTGTCGAGCATGGTGATGCTGCAGGCCAGCACCGCCAGCGCCCAAACCCCGCAGACCAGCTATTTCAACGCGGAGCTGGCGAGCCCGGTCGAGAAGACCACCAAGATCATCCAGGGCGTTGTGTGGCAGTGCGAGGGCACGGTGTGCACCGGCTCCAAGGCCACCTCGCGTCCGATCAACGCCTGTAGCCGCCTGTCGCGCAAGATGGGTGAAGTCACCGCTTTTGCAACCCGCAGCGAACCGATGGCCGGCGACGACCTTGCCGCCTGCAACGCCAGGGGCTGAGCCATTCCTGTACACCTCCAGCCGGTCGGTGGTTTTTCGGTTCTCCCACGCTGATGTTCCTTCCGACCGGCAAACCTTGCGCGCCTGTGCCCGTTATTGTTCCGTGTCCCTTGCCCCGCCCCCAGACCCTTGGGCGAAACGGGACCTGACCCTTGCACAGGCGCGTTTTTCTGTTGCATTTGAAGGCAAAGCACCGACATTCAGCTAGTGCTGAGACAATATGAACTGGTCGAGCGGGTCAAGGAATATGACCCGGATGCTGATGAGGCCTTGATCAACCGCGCCTATGTGTTTTCGGTGCAGAAGCATGGCAGCCAGAAGCGCGCCAGCGGCGATCCGTATTTCAGCCATCCCATCGAGGTCGCGGGTCTGATGACCGACCTGAAGATGGATGTCGAGACGATCATCACCGCGCTGCTGCACGATACGGTCGAGGACACGCTGACCACGATCGAAGAGATCGAGCGCATGTTCGGCCCCAAGGTCGCCGAGATGGTCGACGGGGTGACGAAGCTTTCCAAGATCGAGGCGCAGACCGAGAACGAGCGTGCGGCCGAGAACCTGCGCAAGTTTTTGCTGGCGATGTCGAACGATCTGCGCGTGCTGCTCGTCAAGCTTGCCGACCGGCTGCACAACATGCGCACGCTGCATTTCATCTCCAGCACCGACAAGCGCAAGCGGATCGCGCGCGAGACGATGGATATCTTCGCGCCGCTGGCCGAGCGCGTGGGCATGTACGAATATATGCGCGAGATGCAGATGCTGGCGTTTCGCGAACTCGAGCCCGAAGCCTATGACACCATCGTCGGGCGGCTCGACCAGATCAAGGCGAGCGGCGAGAATCAGGTCGAAACCATTGCACAATCCCTGGTCACCGAGCTTGCCGCGCATGGCCTGACGGCGGATGTCAGCGGGCGCGAGAAGCATCCCTATTCGATCTGGCGCAAGATGGCCGAACGGCATGTCTCGTTCGAGCAGATGACCGACATCATCGCGTTCCGCGTTCTGGTCGACAGCATCGACGATTGCTATGCCGCGCTTGGCCATATCCACCGCAAGTGGAAGATGATCCCCGGACGGTTCAAGGATTATATCTCCACCCCCAAGCGCAACGGCTATCGCTCGCTGCACACCGCGATCATCCATGGCCGGTCGATGCGGGTGGAAATCCAGATCCGCACCCACGACATGCACCGGCAGAGCGAATTCGGGCTGGCCGCGCACTGGGCGTACAAGCAGGGCGGATCACGCCCCGACGGCCAGGCCGGCTGGATCCGCGACCTGATAGAGATTCTCGATACCGCGCAGGATGCCGACGAATTGCTCGAGCATACCCGCATGGCGATGTATCAGGACCGCATCTTCGCCTTCACCCCCAAGGGTGCGCTGCATCAGTTGCCCAAGGGTGCCACCGCGGTGGACTTTGCCTATGCGGTGCACACCAACCTGGGCAACCAGGCCGTGGGGGTGCTGATCAACGGCCGCAACGTCCCGCTGCGCACCGCGCTGTCGAACGGCGATATCGTCGAAATCCTCAAGTCCGAAGGACAGGAGCCGCAGACCAGCTGGCTGGGCTTTGTCACCACCGGCAAGGCCCGCGCCGCGATCCGCCGCTATGTTCGCGACAAGGAGCGCGAGGAGACCGCCGCGATGGGCCGGGTGATCTTCGACGAGATAGCCGGCCGCCTGCCGGTCAAGATCGGCAAGAAGGCGCTCAAACAGGCGCTCGAAAGGCTGGAGCTGGAGGACGAGACCGATCTGCTGGTCGCCATCGGCACCAACCAGATCACCGATCACGATCTGATGGACGCGCTTGTCCCGGGCAGCAGCAGCGAGCTCACTGCCCTGCGCGAGTTCCCCCGCCAGGACCGCGCGATATCGATTCGCGGGCTGACGCCGGGCGTCGCCTTCCAGCTCGCCGAATGCTGCCACCCGGTGCCGGGCGACCGCATCGTCGGGCTGCGCCGCCAGGGCGAGCATATCGAGGTCCACACCATCGATTGCCTCAATCTGGTCAGCGGGGTCGATGCCGACTGGATCGACCTGTCATGGGAGAGCGATTCGGAGGGTGCCACCGCGCGTATCCGGGCCATTCTTTACAACCGCCCCGGCACGCTCGCCGACATGGCGGGGATCTTCAGCCATCACAAGGCGAACATCGTCAATCTAAAGCTGACCAACCGCGACCAGCCGTTCCACACCTATGAATCCGACCTCGAAGTGCATGATGTCGCGCATCTGATGCAGATCATCATGGCGCTGCGCGCATCCGAATCGGTGGCCAGAGCCGACCGGATCTAGCGGGCTGGAGCTATCGAGGCTTTGCTTCAACCCCGCCGCAGGTCACGATATTGACCCCCGACTGGCGCACCGTGCAGTCGGGATTGCCGCGCAGCTGCACATCGGCATCGCCCTTGACCGAAATCCGCGCGGGCCCGTCGACCGTCAGCCGCGCGCGCACAGGCCCCTCGCCGAAAAAGTCGAGCGAGGACAGCGTGAGATTTCCGCCGTCGATCAGCCCTTCGCCGAGCATCACCGCGCGTGCGCTGGTTGCACTGCCGCCGACCTTGAGGCTGCCGCTGCCGTTGACGCTGAACGCCACCGCCTCGGCGGCCACCGATCCGATCTCGACCGATCCGTTGCCGTCCATGGTCGCACTGGGCCTGTCGCCCGACAAGCGATCGATCCGCGCGCTGCCATGCCCCAGCAGCGTCAGCGATTTGACCGCGCGCGCATCGATCCGCACCAGCGGCAGCGCCTCGGGCGTGCCCGGACGGTTGCGCGCCTCGATCGGGATATTGCGCCGGGCGCGGCGGATATAGAGCGTCTTGCCCTGCACCCGGACGCTCAAGGCCTCGAGCGCGCGCGGATCGCCAACGGCCAGCGCAAAGGGCGCTGCATCCGATGTGATCTCGACCGCGACATCACCCTCGATCCGCACGGTATCGAACGCCGAAAGCGTGAAGCGGCGTTCCGCAGCCTGCGCGGTGCCGGAAGCGGCGGCACAGGCGAGCAAGGCGGTCAGGAAAAGTGTTGCACCCTTCATGTCCGCGCTTCTCCCATTTCGAGCCACCCCAGGAAGCGCGGCGTCCTGGGCATGTAGCGGTTGTGGCAATCGCTTAAGCGAAACCCCTGTGCGCGGAAGGAATCGCTCACCGGCCGGGTGAGATGGCACCCCCCGGCGATCTTCTTCCACACCGGCTCGATCCGCTGCTGCCAGCGTGCGGGACCGTTGTCGGGCGCCGCGCCATGCTCGAGGAACAGGATCGTGCCGCCGGGCCGAAGCACCCGGCGCATTTCGCCCAGCACGGCCTCAGGATCCTGCACCGAGCACAACGTGAATGTAGTGAGTACGGTATCGAAGCTCGCATCGGCAAAGGGCAGCGATTCGGCAATTCCCGCGCGGAAATCTGCATCAAACCCGCGCACTTGCGCCTTGGCGCGCGCGGTCTCGAGCAGTTGCGGCGAAGGATCGACGCCGGATAGCCGGGTGATCCTGCTGCGGTCATAATGATCGAGATTGATACCGCCGCCGCAGCCCAGTTCCAGCACATCGCCGCTGGCGCGCGGCACGATGCGGCTGCGCGCCTTAGCGACTGCGGGCTGACTGCAGCAGAAGGTGATCAGCCGTGGCATGATGTGCCGATCCCAGAAACCGGGAGCAACTTCCGGCGGGCTGCTGGTTTGCGATGCGCTCAATTCGATCTCCCCGACGGCACGTTCAGCACCGCTCTGCCGAGGACATTCTAGCAAGCCCGCGCCGCGCGCAATGGATTTTGCGCGGTCACACCCTGGCCGACCACGTCAGCCGCAGGTGAGACTCCCCGATCCCATCGAGTTGCTCTTGCATTTCGCGGCGCCCTTGATGGTCACGTCGCCCGATCCCATCAGGCTGGCCTCGACCGAACCTTCCGATGCCATGGTGACATCGCCCGATCCGGCGATCGAGATATCGACCGCGTCGCTACGGAAACGCTCGCCCAGCACGCTGCCCGATCCGGCGATCGAGATATCCGCGGAATCGGCGGAGCCGATCAGCCGCAGCGATCCGCTGCCGGCGATCTTACCTTCGAGCTTTTTTGCGCTGATGCTCGCGACCGAAGCATCGCCCGACCCTGCAACGGTCAGCTCGACATTGTCGCCTGCCATGCGATCGACCTTGGCCGATCCCGATCCGGCCAGCTTCAGGGCTCTCAAGGCGGGCGCGCTGACCGCGATCGTGGCATCGCCCGAATCGCCGAAGCTCCAGCCGGAGGATTTACGGCGGATGCGAAGCTCTCCGTTGCGGACTTTGTATTGCAGCGTCTTGAGTGCCTTCGCGTCTCCGGTCGCGCGGACCGCATGCTCGCCCTCTGTGACAAATGTCAGATCGTCTGGCCCGGCGAGCGTGATCCGGTCGAATGGTTCGCCCGACCAGCTCGACGCCCAGGCCTCGCCGTCCGCTCCTTCGCCGGCCGATTCTTCCATATCGGCCACAAAATCGAATTCGGCCGCATCCGACATCTTCCACGCGCCGATCGCTATGACGCCCACGACAAGGACAACGGCGGGCTTCCAGTTCAGGGCCATGACGGCGCCTCCTTAGCTGTGTATTGCTGTATTAATACACAGCCGGATCGCAGATGCAAGCGGTTCGGGGGTGATGTTCTTATGCTCGACTGGAGCGACACTTGGGATTAGACGTCAATCAGCCGGGGGGCACAGCATTGGGCAGGAAAGGCTAGGGTCATCAGCAAGATCGGGATGCAGGAACTGGCAGAACTGGCTGGAGTATCGGTTTCCACGGTATCGCGCGCGCTTGCCGGCAAGACGATCATCAATGCCAAGACCCGCGAGCGGGTGGTCGAACTGGCACGTGCCCATGGGTTCAAGCCCAACCAGGCAGCGCAGAACCTGCGTCTGCGCCGGGCGCAGGCGATCGGCGTGGTCATCCCGATGGGGCACGAGATCGACCAGCATCCCTCCGACCCGTTCTTCATGACCATGCTCGGCCATCTGGCCGATGCGTTGACCGAGCGCAATTTCGACCTGCTGCTGTCGCGGGTCATTCCCTCGGGGGACGACTGGCTGGATGATCTGCTGGGCTCCGGGCGAGTCGATGGCGCCATCATCATCGGCCAGTCGGACCAGATCGCGGTGCTCGATGCCGCCGCCGCGCATGACCGCGGGCTGGTGGTGTGGGGCGCGCAGGTTCCGGGACAAAGGCACGTGTCGGTGGGATCGGACAACGTTTTGGGCGGGCTGATCGCAGGACGTCATCTGATCGAGCGCGGCAAGCGCAAGCTCCTGTTCCTAGGCAATCCCAGCCCGCCCGAGTTCGGCCAGCGCCAGCAGGGCTTTCTTCAGGCTTGCGCCGAGGCGGGCCTTGCCGATCAGGTCCACACCCTGCCGATCCATCTCACCTCCGAGGCTGCCTATGCCGCCGCCAGCGCGTTTCTGGACGATAATCCCGGCATCGACGGCATCTTCGCGGCGTCCGATGTGGTGGCGATGAGCGTGCTGCGGGCGTTGTCGGAACATCGCATGGCGGTTCCGGGCGATGTCGCGGTGGTCGGCTATGACGATATCATGCTGGCTGCGCACACCAGCCCGCCGCTCACCACCATCCGCCAGGATCTGGAAAAGGGCGCGCGGCTGCTGGTCGACATGCTGTTTCGACAGATCGACGGCGAAACCTGCGCCTCGGTGCAGCTGGAACCGCAGTTGATTGTGCGCGCCTCGAGCTGAGCACCTCTCCCCTCCCGCTTGCGGGAGGGGCAGGCCCGGCTTCCCGGGCCGGGGTGGGCTGGGAGCACAATGGATGAAGGTGCAGGCCCACCCCGTCTTCGCCTTTGGCTCAGACTCCCCCTCCCGCAAGCGGTAGGGGAGATACATATCACGATCCCGCACCCTCCGTCCGCACCCGCAATGTCGCCACCGCGCCGCAGAGCATCAACACCCCTGCCAGCAGGATCGCGTTGCGCGGGTCGGAACCCAGCACGGGCGCATAGATCAGCGGCATGGTCATCGTCTCTATCAGCATCGGCACGACGATGAACATGTTGAAGATGCCCATATAGACGCCGGTGCGCTCGGGCGGGATGCAATCGGCGAGCATGACATAGGTGTTTCCCATCATGCCCGCCCAGCCCAGGCCGATGCCGATCATCGGCACGAACAGCACCGTGCGGTCATCGAGCATCGGCAGCGTCAACATCGCCAGGCCCGATGCCACCAGGCACAGGGCATGCACCGGCTTGGCCCCCAGCCTGCGCACGACGGGGATCAGCGCCAGCGCGGCTACAAAGGCGACGGCGTTATAGGCGACCCCCATCTGCTGCGCAGTGAGCGAGGCGGAGATGAAATCCTGGCCGCTACCGCGCGGACTGTCCGGGAACAATGTGCGCGAGACCGACAGCGCGATGAACTGCCAATAGACGAACATCGCATACCATTGGCACAGCATCGCCCAGGCCAGCTGGCGCATCGGCTGCGGCATGGCGACAAAGGCGTCGCGGATTTCCGCAAGCGCCGCCGCGGCGCCCACCGGCTTGGCCGCCATCTGCGCCAGCTCCGCTTCGCTCAGCTTGAGTTCGGGCACGCGGACCACCGACCAGACAATGGTCGAGATCGACAGGATCGCGCCGATGACGAACGCGATCCGCACGATCACCGGAATGCCGTTCAGATCGACCAGATTCTGGCTGATGCCGAAGCCGACCAGCAGGCTGGGGGTGGCATAGGACAGACACTGGGCGAGGCCCGTAAACGCGCTCTGCACCAGAAAGCCCGCGGGTCGCTGCCCCGGCTCGAGCCGGTCGGCGATATAGGCGCGATAGGGTTCCATGGTGATGTTGTTGCCAGCATCGAGCAGCCAGAGCAGGCTGGCGGCCATCCACAAGGCGCTCGAATAGGGCATCAGGAACAGGCACAGCGAGCAGATCACCGCGCCCACCAGGAAATAGGGCGTGCGCCGCCCGAGCCTGGAATGGGTGCGGTCGGACAGCGCGCCGACGATCGGCTGGATGATAAGCCCGGTCATCGGCCCGGCCAGCCACAGCAGCGGCATGGTCGCTTCATCCGCGCCCAGAAAGGTATAGATGGGCGTCATGTTGGCCTGTTGCAGACCGAAGCTGAACTGCAGCCCGAAGAACCCCAAGTTCATCTCGACGATGCGCATCAGCGACAGGCGCGGCGGCCTGATGGAGCCTGCGGATAATCCGGGTGGTGATGCTTGCGTGGCGCTGGTCATGCCCAATCCTCGATCCTGATGGCGTCTTGCCGTGCGCCTTGGCCGTCATGCTAGGCGGCACCGCATCGCTTTGGCAAGCCTTTTTGCAATCGATTGCAATTTCCACTTGCAAGCGATTGCGGGCTTGCATAGCATTCGACGCTGCAGCCGGAGAACCGGCCAGTTCAGGAGAGGTATCATGTCGATTTTGAAGGCCCTGCGCGTTCGCAGCGCATATGCGGCACTGGCCGTTGCCACCGCAACCATCACCCCTGCAGCCTTTGCGCAGGACACGTCCGCCCAGGACGACGCGCAATCCGACGACGTCATCGTGGTCACCGCCGTCGCCCGCGGCGCCAATGTGCTCGACAGCTCGATCTCGGTCAGCTCGTTGAGCGCCGAGCAGATCGCCACCACCGCGCCGCGCAGCGCGGCAGAAATCTTCCGCAACATCCCGGGCATTCGCTCGGAATCCTCGGGCGGCGAGGGCAACGCCAATATCGCGGTGCGCGGCCTGCCGATCGCCTCGGGCGGCGCCAAGTTCCTGCAGCTGCAGGAAGACGGCCTGCCGATCCTTGAATTCGGCGACATCACCTTCGGCAATGCCGACATCTTCCTGCGCGCCGATCTCAACATCGCGCGGGTCGAGGCGATCCGCGGCGGTTCGGCGTCGACCTTCGCTTCCAATTCACCCGGCGGCGTGATCAACATGATCTCCAAGACCGGCAAGGACCAGAATGGCGGCACCATCCAGGCGACGCTTGGCCTGGATTACGACGAGAAGCGCTTCGATTTCGATTATGGCGGCAGCCTGGGGCAGGACCTGCATTTCCATATGGGCGGCTTCGTCCGGCAGGGCGAGGGCCCGCGCGACATCGGCTATGACGGCAATCGCGGCGGCCAGATCAAGGCCAACATCACCAAGGAATTCACCGGCGGCTATATCCGCCTCTACGGCAAGTATCTCGATGACCGTGCGGTCGGCTATCTGCCCAACCCGGTGCTGGTGACCGGCACCAATGGTAACCCCAATTACTCCAACGTGCCCGGCTTCGACATCAGTTCGGACAGCCTGCACTCGCGCTTCTTCCGCTCGGCGCTGAGTCTGGACGGCAACAACCAGCCGCGCCGGTTCGACATCACCGACGGCCAGCGCCCGCTGGTCAAGGCGTTCGGCTTCGAAGGCGAATTCGAGGTCGCCGATGGCTGGACGGTCACCAACCGCTTCCGCTTCTCCGACGTCTCGGGCGGATTCATCTCGCCCTTCCCCGGATCGTTCGACACCGCCACCAACACCGCAGCCGCAATCGGCGGCGCAGGGTCGCGGCTGGTATTCGCCAACGGCGCGCAGGCCGGGCAGAACGTCCCCAACGGAACCCTCGTGGCCAGCGTCGTGCTGTTCAACACCCGGCTCAACAGCCTCGACAACATCACCAATGATCTGCGCATCACCGGCGATTTTGCGGTCGGCAGCGGCACCGCCACGCTGACTGCGGGCTTCTACAAGTCGCGCCAGGACATCGACACCGACTGGCTGTGGACCTCGCACCTGCTCGAGGTGCGCGGCGGCGGCGACGCGGCGCTGATCGACGTGGTCAGTGCCGCAGGCACGCGCCTCACCGACAATGGCACAGCGGCCTATGGCGCCAGCTTCTTCGGCAACTGCTGCCGCCGCAGCTACGACCTGCGATACGACACCAACGCGCCCTTTGCCTCGTTGTCGCTGGAGTTCGACCGACTGACCCTCGACGGCAGCATCCGCTATGACTTCGGTGATGCCTCGGGCCGTACCTTTGGTGCGGACCTGGGCGGCGGCCAGGTCGGCGTGGTGCCGTTCGATGTCAACGGCAACGGCGCGATCAGCCCGGCCGAGCAACAGACGTCGGTCATCCCGCTGAACAGCCCGGCGCTGGTCGACTACAGCTATGACTATTTCAGCTATTCGTTCGGCGCGAACTATCGCTTCACCGACAGCCTCGCCGCATTCGCGCGCTACAGCCGCGGCGGCCGCGCCAATGCCGACCGCCTGCTGTTCAACAACGACAACGTCAACTTCGTCACCGGCGCGATCGCCAACGAGGGACTGGCGGTCGATTTCGTCAAGCAGGCCGAAGCCGGCATCAAATACCGCTCAGGCGGGGTCGCGGTCTATGCCACGGCCTTCTATGCGGAAACCGAAGAAACCAATTTCGAGGCGACCACCCGCCAGACCTTCGACCGCGTGTTCAAGGCCAAGGGGCTCGAGGTCGAGGCATCGTACCGCACCGGAGGCTTCACGCTGAGCGCCAGCGGCACCTATACCGATGGCGAGATCAGCCGCGACCGGATCAATCCGGGCAATCAGGGCAACACCCCACGCCGCCAGGCCGATTTCATCTATCAGCTGAGCGGCCAGTACGAGCAGGACATGTTCAGCCTGGGCGCCAATCTGGTCGGCACCACCGACAGCTTTGCGCAGGACAACAACCTGCTGGTGCTGCCCGGCTTCACCCAGGTCAACGCCTTTGTCGCGGTCCGCCCGATCGAACGGGTGCAGCTGTCGATCAACGCCAACAACCTGTTCGACACCCGCGGTTTCACCGAAGCCGAAGAGGGCGCGATTCCCGCCAACGGCTTCGTCCGAGCGCGCTCGATCAACGGGCGCACCATCTCCGCCACGCTGCGTTACGACTTCTGACGCTGCGCATGACGACCGCCTGGACCGCCGCGCATGTTGCCGCCATTGCCGATCTGCCCCTGCCCGCGCTGGATCTGATCGGCGAGGCGGAGGCGGCTCGGATACTGCCCGATCTGCTGCTGTGGGACATGTGGCCGCTGCAACTTCCCGACGGGCGGATCGCTCCGGTGAACGGCGGCAGCCTGTGGATGGTGCTTGCCGCGCCAGACCGGGGGGATCCGATGCTGCGGCATTTCGACGCAAAGATCCGGCTGCTCCATCTCGATGGCGATGGGTGGCATGACCTGGGCGACATGCTGCCGCAGGGCCTGGGCGATCACGAGCGCGAATGGTCGGGCTCTGCAGTGCTCGAAGACAATGCGGTGACGTTGTACTTCACGGCGGCTGGCTATGCGGCCAACCCTGGCGGGTTCCAGCAGCGGCTGGTGCAGACCAAAGGCAAGCTGCAGGCCGATGGACGGATCACCGGATGGACGCCGGTGCGCGAGTGCTTTGCCGCCGATGGCACGATCTATCTCGCCGCCGACCGGCACGAGGGGGCTCCCGGCACTGTCAAGGCTTTCCGCGATCCCGCCTTCTTCATCGACACTGTCGACGGCGCCCGCTATCTGGCGTTCACCGCGTCGCTGGCAGCATCGGACAGCGCGTTCAACGGGGCGGTGGGGCTCGCACGGATGGGCGCAGCGGGACAATGGCACCTGCTCCCCCCGGTGGTCCATGCCGATACGCTCAACAACGAGCTTGAGCGCGCGCAGATCATCGCGAATCAGGAACAGTATTATGTCTTCTGGTCCACCCAGCGCAGCGTGTTCGCTCCCGACGGCCCCAGCGGCCCGACGGGCTTTTACGGCATGGTGGCCGAGACCTTGGCCGGGCCCTGGCGTCCGCTCAACGGCACCGGGCTGGTGATCGCCAACCCCGAGACCGAACCGATGCAGGCGTTCAGCTGGTATGTCACAGCCGAGCTTCTGGTGTGCAGCTTTGTCGATCATTGGGGGCTGAAGGGTCGCGACCCGGCGCAAAGCGCGTTCACAACCGCCGATACATTCGCCGGCACGCCAGCGCCGATGGTGCGGATCGCGCTCGACGGCGAGACCAGCCGCATTGTCGAGCAGTTCCCGATGGACCGGCTCCATGTCCGCTGACCGACCGCTGCTCGGCGCGATCGAGGCAGGCGGCACCAAGCTCGTGCTCGGCGTCGGCCATGGGCCTGACGACATCATCGAGCAGGTGCAGATCGCGACGCGCGATCCTGCAACGACGCTGGCTGAAACCCATGCCTTCTTCGCGCGATATCCCGGCATCGCCGCGATTGGTATCGGCTCGTTCGGCCCGCTCGGGCGCGATCCGCGCGCGTCAGATTGGGGGCATATCCTTGCCACCCCCAAACCGGGTTGGAGCGGATGCGATCTAGCAGGCAGCGTGGCGCGTGCGTCATGCGCCCGGGTCGCGTTCGATACCGATGTCAACGCCGCGGCTCTGGCCGAGGCTCGGCTTGGCGCGGCGCAGGGCACCGCGGTCAGCGTCTATGTCACCATCGGCACCGGCATCGGCGGCGGCGTGATTGCCGCTGGACGCATCGTGAGCGGTTCAGGCCATCCCGAGCAGGGTCATATGCGGCCGCGGCGCTCCGCCGACGACCAAGATTTCGAGGGCCTCTGCCCGTTTCACGGCGACTGTCTCGAAGGGCTGGCCAGCGGACCTGCGATCAAGGCGCGCTGGGGCCGGTCGCTCTCGCAACTTCCGCCAGAGCATCCAGCCCATGCCATCATCGCGGGCTATCTCGCCGAGATGTGCAACACGCTGCGCGCGGCGCTGGCGCCCGATGCGATCACGCTGGGAGGCGGAGTGATGGGGACGCCGGGGCTGTTCGAGCGCATCGTCGCTGCAGCCGCCGCCAGCGACGGCGGCTATTTTGCACCTGCCGCCGCGCAGGTCATCCGCCGCCCCGCCCTCGCCCCGGTATCGGGGCTGGTCGGCGCGTTTCTGCTGGCGGCGGATATGCTTCAGACGGACGGCTGAGCGCGATCAGGTTGCGGCGGGCTCTGCCAATTTGTCCTGCGTGCGCAGGTCGAAGTCGCTGGCATCATGGCGCTCGTGGAGCTGCTGGCTGAGGTCATCGCCCCAGGCGCGGTTGACGATCTTGCCGCGCTGCACCGCTGCCCGCTCGCCAATCCTGTCGGTCCAGCGCAGCAGATGCGGATATTCCTGCGCCTGCAGAAACTCGGCCGCATCATAGACGACGCCTGTCGCGACGCCGCCATACCAGGGCCAGATGGCGATATCGGCGATCGAATATTCGTCACCTGCCATATACGCATTGTCCGCCAGGTGCCGGTTGAGGACATCGAACTGGCGCTTGGTTTCCATGGTGAACCGATCGATGCAATATTCGATCTTGATCGGTGCATAGGCATAGAAATGCCCGAAGCCGCCGCCCAGATAGGGCGCGCTGCCCATCTGCCAGAACAGCCAGTTGATCGCCGCAGCCCGCTTAGCGGGATCGGCGGGAAGGAAGGCCCCGAATTTCTCGGCCAGATACAGCAGCATCGAACCCGATTCGAACAGCCGGGTCGGCTCGGGCGTGCTGTGATCGACCAGAGCAGGAATCTTGCTGTTGGGGTTGATCGCGACGAAATCGCTGCCGAACTGCCCCCCCTGGCGAATGTCGATCAGCCAGGCATCATATTCCGCCCCGGAATGGCCCGCCGCAAGCAGTTCCTCGAGCATGATGGTGACCTTCTGGCCGTTTGGCGTCGCCATCGAATAGAGCTGCAGGGGATGCTTGCCCACAGGCAGCTTGGCATCGTGAGTGGGTCCCGCGATGGGCCGGTTGATGTTGGCGAACGCCCCGCCATTGTCCTTGTCCCAGGTCCAGACGGAAGGCGGCGTGTAGTCGGCGGGGAAATTGGTCATGGGCTGGCGCTCCGGATAGGGAATACTGAGGCAGGGGATCACAGCCGGTATAGGAGCGCACCGCCGCTGCGATCAACCGACGCGTGCTCAGCGGGCAACAAAAAAGGGCAGCCATTGCTGGCCACCCTTTTCCGAATCAGTTCCTGAACTCTTCTTGCGAAGGAATCAGGGGCTGTTGGGCTTGTCATCATCAGCGATGATGATGATGCCGCCGATCACGGCGGCAGCTGCAACGACACCAATGATGATGCCGGTGCTGCCTTCTGCGTCGCTTTCTTCGCTCGAGGCGCTGGACACGCGAGCTGCGGAAGTCGCAGCCTGTGCCAGAACCGGAGCGCCGACCATCGTGGTCAAAGCAAGCGCAGCCAGTGCGGTCTTTGCAAGTTTCATATAATAGTCCCTTCAGACATGCTGCTAGCAATGGCCGTATCCCACAACGCATTCGCAAATGCAACACGGATCAGACAGGCTTCGACGCAATTTCATCGCTAATTTCAGCCGCTTCGTCATAGCCCCAGAATAGAGGTAAATTCCCGCCGGCCTAACATGTAACGGCGGATGCGATACCGCATCATCGTCTGTAACGTAACGTTTATAGCGTGTTGATTACATGCGTTCGGCCCTCGAAGACGTTTTACATCTCGCGCGATTGTCTTCAACCGCCGAGCAGCGCCCCCATCGCCACACGATGGCGCGATTGCCTTGCCAACGCCCCAGGCCCGGTCTGCTCGAATCGGAACAGCCAACCAGCCGTGCCCCGCGCGACTCGCGTGCCACTTGCTGCGCCGTCAGATGGCGAGCTGCAGGCACCCATCCGCACACCCGATCGCCAGTCGATCTCGACGATCCGGGTCTGCCATGGTCTGGAGCACCAATGTTCCTCCAGCCTTTGGGTCATTCTTGTCGGTCATCTCCCATGGTCTCCGGTGTTAGTCGCGATCGGGTGCGCCCAAGGGAAAGAAGAAACGGAACGCGCGCGCTTCGTCCACCGCGCGGGCAAAGGACGGGCGCGCGAGCAACCGAGCGCGATAGGCCTTCAGCGCGGTCAGAGCGTCAGGAATCGGGTGGGACCAGTCCGCATAGAACAACGCCGGAGCCGCGGCGCAATCGGCCAGGGTAAAGGCATCCCCCGCCGCCCAGATGCGCGAGCGCATGTGCCCATCGAGCCAGGCATACATCGTCTCGAGCATCGCCTTGGCCTCGGTAAGGCCCGCAGGATCGCGCGCATCTTCGGCGCGCATCGCATCGACCACGATCTTGCCCTGCGGGGTCATCACGTAATTGTCGAATATCCTGTCGAGCATCCGCACCTCGACGGCCGCAGCCGGGTTCGCCGGGATCAGCGGCGTGCCGCCAGGGCAGGTGACCTGCAGATATTCGATGATAGTGGTCGCCTCCATCACCGCCCGCTCGCCATCGAGCAGCAACGGAAACTTGCCCACTGGTGACAGCGCGGACAGTTGCGCCTGGTTTTCGGGGTGATCGGGACCGACCATCCGCAGCGTGAACGGCGTGTCGTGCTCGTACAGCGCAATCAGCACCTTCTGGCAGTAGGACGAGAAGGGGTGGGCGAACAGCTGCAGCGTCACGACTTCGTGCCCACCAGCGAAAACGCCGCGCCCTGCGGATCGAGCCCGGAGATGATGTAGTCGCCGCCGGGAACTTCGGAGGGCCCGAACAGCACCTGCCCGCCGTGCGCGGCCACCGTTGCTGCCGCCGCATCGATATCGGCGACGCGGAAATAATGCGACCAGCAGGCGACGGGCATTTCGGGCGGCTTGGTCATCATCGCGCCGATGACGCTGCCGTGCCGCAGGAATTCGTAAGCCCCCATCGCCCCCATATCCATCTCGCCATCCTTCGCCCAGCCGAACTGCTGCGTATAGAAGGCCATCGCGCCCGCCTGGTCGGTGGTGGCAAGTTCGTTCCACGCGCAATGGCCGACGCGCGATTCGTCGGCGGCGAAGGCGTTGCTGGTTTCGCCCGACGTGTCCTGCAGGATGTAGAACATCACCCCTTGGGGATCGGCGACCAACGCAAAGCGTCCGGTGCCGGGAATATCATGCGGCCCGATATGGACGCTGCCGCCCGCTGCGGTGATGCTGGCTGCCGCCGCATCGGCATCGTCCACCGCGACATAGCCCAGCCAGCAGGGCTGTGCTCCGGCTTTGCGCATCTCGTCGGTCAGCCCCAGAAACCCACCGATCTGTTCGCTGCCCGCAGAGAAGATGCGATAATCGACATCCGGCTGCAGCGAAGGCGCGAAGGTCCATCCGAGCACCGCGGCATAGAACGCGCCTGCGCCATCGGTATCGGGGGTCATCAATTCGTACCAGACGAAATCGCCATGTGTGTTGGTCACGATCGGCTCTCCTTAGGGTTTCAGGTCGACCACGGTTTCAAAGCCGCCAAATATCATCCTCTTGCCGTCGAACGGCATCGGATTTTTGGCCGGGTCCATCCGGGGATCGACCTTTGCCGGATCGGTCATCATTTCGGTCATCCTGGCCATTGCGGCATCGCGCGTTGCCTTGTCGGGCCATTCGATCCAGCTGAACAGCACCGCCTCGCCCTCTTCGGCCTTCACCGCCATTCGAAAGTCGGTGGTCTTGCCTTTGGGCACATCGTCGCCCCAGCATTCGACCACCCGCAGCGCGCCCATCTCGATGAACATCCCATCGGCGGTGCGCGCGTGTTCGATGAACTTGTCCTTGTTGGCCTCGGGGCAGGCGATTACGAATCCGTCGATATAGGTCATGGGATATCTCCTTGCGGTCTGGACAACGAGGGCGGACCTTCGGCGAAGGCAGCCAGTTGCGCTTCGAGCGCACGCGCAAAGGCCGGGCGGGCGGTGGCGCGCGCCAGGCACGCGGCGAGCACCGGACGTTGGGTCAGCAGGTCGGTGTCCTGTGCCTCGCGCAGCACTGTCGCCATTGCGATGTCGGCGATGGTGAAGGGCCCGGCCAGCCACTCGCGGCTCCCCAGCGCGGTCGCCAGTCGGTCGAACCGTTCGCCAATGAATGCGAGCAGGCCGGGTTTGCGCAGTTCCGCCCATGGCTCGCCCGCAGCAAACAGCGTCACCTGGCCCAGTTCGAACATCATCGGCTCGACGCTGTTGAACGCGGCGAACAGCCACGACAGGGTATCGGCGCGCTGCTGCGGCTCGGGCGGAAGCAGGCCCGGATGCCTTTCGCCCAGGTGCAGCAGGATCGCCCCGGATTCGAACAGCCGGATACCGCCATCGTCGATCACCGGGACCTGCCCCCAGGGCTGGTCGGCATAATGCGCCGCCGGGCGATCGACCGCGCTGATCAGCCTTTCGGCATAAGGCAGTCCGATTTCCTCGCACGCCCAGCGCGGACGCAGATCGCGGACGAAGCCCTGCGCGAAGTCTGGGACCCAGTCGAAGGCGGTGATCACCAGGCTGGCTTGCGGATCTACGGCCATGGTCAGGCGCCCCCGCCGTCGGCGGCAGCCTCGATCGCGGCGATGTCGATCTTGACCATCGCCGACATCGCAGTGAACGCGCGGGCGGCGCGGGCGCGATCGGGGTCAGACAGCAGTTGCATCATACGCCTGGGCACGATCTGCCAGCGCACGCCCCAGCGGTCGCGGCACCAACTGCAGGCGATCTCCGTCCCGCCGTCTGCGATCATCGCATTCCAGATGCGGTCGGTTTCGGCCTGGTCGTCGGTATAGATCTGGAACGAGATTGCATCGGTATGCGGGTTGCCGGGTCCGCCGTTCAATCCGACGAAGCTCTGTCCCGCCAGCGTGAATTCGACCATGAGCACCGTGCCCTCGGTGGTCGAGGGGCTATCTGCCGGCGCATGCACGATTCGGTCGATGCGGCTGTCCGGCACGACCGAAACATAAAACCGCGCAGCCAGCTCGGCGACGCCATCGAACCATAAACAGGGCGCAATCTTGCTCATCGGGAACATCCTCCTGAAGCCGGTCGCACTGCCTGCGAATCGGCCGCTTGTTGCCGAGTGTCGGAGACCATGTTATTAAAAGCAACTGTTAAGTTATCTATTATAACCAAAATGGAGCAAGGTTTGGCCAAGCGCCTGTATGACGACGCCTGCGGGACTGCGCATGGACTTGAATTGATTGGAGAACGCTGGGGCCTGCTGGTGATGCGCGAGTTGATGCTGGGCCCACGCCGGTTCAACGAGTTGCGCGCCGACCTTCCCGGGATCAGTGCCAATGTGCTGACCCAGCGGCTGGAAGGGCTCGAGGCGAAATTGCTGGTGGCCCGCCGCCGCTTGCCGCCGCCAGCATCGGTGCAAGTCTATGAGCTGACCCCCTGGGGCTACGAGGCCGAGCCGCTGATCCAGATGCTGGGCCGCTGGGCAGCGCGCTCGCCGTGGCACGATCCGACGCTGCCGATCAGCGGCGTGTCGATCATGCTGTCTTTTCGAACGATGCTGGACTTGGGCCGAGTGGGCAAGCTGGACCTGCGCGTCGGATTCGTTTTCGGCGACATGCGCTATGTCGGGCACCTTACGGCCAGCGGCATCGCTATCGCGCGCGGCGAGCCGGAGGGTTGCGACATCGTCTTCACCGGGACACCGCACGCGCTGGCAGGCGCGGTGTATGGCGGAGTGCCGATGGAAGCACTTGCCGAGCAGGGATGGCTGAGTGCGCAAGGCGATCCGGCGCTGATCGCACGCTTCTGCACGCTGTTTCCGCTGCCCGAGAAAGTACAATTGCCTCCAGAATGACGCAAATCGGGCGAATCCCCTCGACTTGCCCGATCAGACACGTCAGGCTCGCCTTGGAACAAACGGGGAGCATTATGGTCGCCATCGTCCAGACCGTGGCGTATCTGGGGCTTGAGGCGCGCAGCGTCGAGGCGCAGGTGCAGATCTCGCCCGGCGTGCAGAAGGGCATCGCTGTGGTCGGCCTGCCCGACAAGGCAGTGGGCGAAAGCCGCGAGCGTGTCCGCGCCGCCATCGCATCGCTCGGCCTTTCGCTCCCTCCCAAGCGTATCACCGTCAACCTCTCGCCCGCCGATCTGCCCAAGGAGGGATCGCATTATGATCTGCCGATCGCGCTCGCCTTGCTCGCGGCAATGGGGATCGTCGATGCCGAGCTGGCAAACGAATTTGTCGCGGTAGGTGAACTCGCGCTCGACGGGCGGATCGCAGCATCGCCAGGCGTCCTGCTTGCCGCGCTGCATGCGTCTGCCACGGGACGCGGGCTGATCTGTCCGGCGGCGCAGGGGGCAGAAGCGGCGTGGGCGGGCGGCATCGATGTCATCGCCGCGCCCGATCTGCTCACCTTGCTCAATCACCTCAAGGGCAATGGCCGTCTGAGTCCGCCCAAGCCCGGCGTTGCCGAAGAGCCCGCGCCTGGCCCCGATCTCAAACAGGTCAAGGGGCAGGAGACTGCCAAGCGCGCGCTCGAGATCGCAGCAGCAGGTGGCCACAACATGATCATGACCGGGCCGCCCGGGGCGGGCAAGTCGCTGATGGCCTCGTGCCTTCCCGGCATCCTGCCGCCGCTGACGCCGGAGGAGGCGCTCGAGGTTTCGATGGTCGCTTCGGTCGCGGGCACGCTTACCGATGGCCGGATTAGCCGCGCCCGCCCGTTCCGCGCGCCGCATCACAGCGCCTCGATGGCCGCGCTCGTCGGTGGCGGGCTCAAGGTGCGACCGGGCGAGGTCTCGATGGCGCATCTGGGCGTGCTGTTTCTCGACGAACTGCCCGAGTTTCAGCGCACCGTTCTCGATTCGCTGCGCCAGCCGCTCGAGACCGGCGAGGTCAGCGTCGCGCGCGCCAATGCGCATGTCACCTTCCCCGCGCGCGTCCAGATGATCGCGGCGATGAACCCGTGCCGCTGCGGGCACCTCGGTGATCCCGCGCTCGGCTGCTCGCGCGCGCCGCGTTGCGCGGCAGATTATCAGGCCAAGGTGTCAGGGCCGCTGCTCGATCGCATCGATTTGCACGTCGATGTCGAAGCGGTTACCGCCGCCGACCTGACCCTGCCTCCGCCCGCCGAAGGATCGCGCGAGGTCGCAGCCCGCGTCGCCGCCGCCCGCGCGCTGCAGACCGCGCGCTATTCCGACATCAAGGCGCGCACCAATGCCGAGATCGACGGCGAGGCGCTTGAACGCCACGCCACCCCTGATGAACCCGCGCGCCAATTATTGGCGCGCGCTGCTGAGGCGATGCGGCTTTCGGCGCGAGGTTATACAAGGGTGCTGCGCGTGGCCCGCACGATCGCGGATTTGGGCGGCGCGGAGACGGTGGGACGAGTGCATGTCGCCGAGGCGCTCAGCTATCGCAGGCGTGCGCCGGTGGGGTAAGGGTCAGGCGAGCTACTCGCTGCCCTCACCTTATCACTGCGCGGTCCAGCCGCCGTCGATCGGCAGGGCGATACCGGTGATCTGCGCGGCAGCCTTGCTGCAGAGGAAGGCGGCGAGTTCGCCGATCTGCTCTGGCGTGACGAATTGGCCCGAGGGCTGCTTGGCACACAGCAGCTTGTCGCTGGCTTCCTCCACGCTGATGCCCTGATCCTGCGCCATCGCCTCGATCTGCTTCTGCACCAGCGGGGTGTGGACCCAGCCGGGGCAGATGGTGTTGCAGGTGATGCCTGTGCCTGCGGTTTCCAGCGCGACCACCTTGCTGATGCCGACCACGCCATGCTTGGCGGCGACATAGGCGACCTTGTTGGCGCTGGCGACCAGGCCGTGCGCCGATCCGATGTTGATGATCCGGCCGAAGCCCTTCTTGCGCATATGCGGCAGCGCAGAGTGGATCGAAAAAAACGTGCTCGACAGGTTGATCGCGATGATCGCATGCCATTTTTCCGGCGGGAAGTCCTCGACCGGGGCGGTGTGCTGGATGCCGGCATTGTTGACCAGGATATCCACCGAACCGAAGCTGGCGACGCACAGATCGACCATCGCCGCGATCTCGTCGGGCTTGGACATGTCGGCGCCGCTGTAGACTGCCTTCACGCCATAGTCGGCTTCCAGCCCGGCGCGCTCCTGCTCGATCGCATCGGCATCGCCAAAGCCGTTGATCACCAGATTGGCGCCCTTGGAAGCGAGCACCTTGGCGATGCCCAGGCCGATTCCGCTGGTCGATCCGGTGACGATGGCGTTCATACCTTTGAGCATCGAAAAACTCCTCTGTGGTGCGATGAAAGCAGCAGGCGGGCTTCAGGACCGGGCCTGCGACAGCAATGCGCGCGGTGCGTCTATGTTGCACATGCGAACGGAAAAAGACACCGCTGGATCGCCGTGCGCCAGCCAGCAGAGGCGAGATGTTCAGGCGGTGAGCAGCTCCGCCACGGTCTCGCTGGGGCGGCAGAGCTTGACTGCGTCTGGCGTCACCACGATCGGGCGGTTGATCAGGATCGGGTGCGCCATCATTGCGTCGATGATCTGCGCATCACTGACGCCAGCATCATCCAGCCCCAGCTCGGTGGCCAAAGGTTCCTTGGCGCGCAGCAGGCCGCGCGCACCCACCCCTGCACGCGCGATCAGGCCCTCCAGCGTGTCGCGCGAGGGCGGGGTCTTGAGATATTCGATCACCTCAGGCTCGTGCCCCGCCTCGCGGATCGCGGCGAGCACGTTGCGTGAAGTCCCGCATCTGGGGTTGTGATAGACGGTGAACGGCATCGCCTTTACCCCCTCGGATCAGAACGGAACGTCGTCATTGAGATCATCGTCAAATCCGCCGCCGCCCCAGCTGCTGCCGGCACCGCCGCCCGATCCGCCGCCCGAGCCGCTGTCGTTGAAGCCGCGCGCGCCGCCTGAGCCACCGCCCGACGCTCCGCCGCTGCTGCGACCGCCGCCGAAATCCCCGCCGCCGCCACCACCGCCGCCGGGCTTGCCGTCGAGCATGGTCAGCACTGCGCCCGGGCCCTGCAGCACCACTTCGGTGGTGTAGCGGTCAGCGCCGGACTGGTCCTGCCACTTGCGGGTGCGCAGCTGGCCTTCGACATAGATCTTGGAGCCCTTGCGCAGGAAGCGTTCGGCCACGCCCGCAAGGCCATCGCCGAAGATCGCGACATTGTGCCAGTCGGTGCGTTCCTGCTTTTCGCCCGAGTTGCGATCCTTCCACGTCTCGGTCGTGGCGATGCGCAGATTGGCGACCTTGCCGCCGTTCTGGAAGCTGCGGACTTCCGGGTCGGCACCCAGATTGCCGATCAGAATGACCTTGTTGACGCTGCCCGACATATGCTTTCCCCGGATATCTTGTGATGTGATGGATTGACCGGGCAAGGCTATGCGCCGGTCGGTTGTGCCGTTTATAGCCCTAAAGCGGTCGCGGTCCAGAAGGTAATGCCCGCCGCGATCCACGCCAGGCCAAACAGATAGGACAGCATGAAGATCGGCCATTTCCAGCCGTTGGTCTCGCGCTTGGTGACCGCGATGGTCGAAATGCACTGCGGCGCGAACACGAACCAGGCGAGGAACGCGAGCGCGGTGGGCAGCGACCAGCGCCCCGCCAGCCGCTCGCCCAGCGCCAGCGCCTCGGTTTCCTCGTCGGGCGCATCGATCGCATAGGTCGTCGCCAGTGCCGACACCGCAACCTCGCGCGCCGCCATCGCCGGGATCAGCGCCAGCGCGATGTCGCGGCTGAACCCGATGGGGGCGACGACGGGCTCGAGCACGCCTGCAATCCGGCCGGCGGCAGAATAATCGAGCTGGCTCATGCCGCTGCCTTGCGGAGCCTGTGGATAGGTCAGCAGCAGCCACAGACCAACGGTCACCGCAAAGATGATCGTGCCTGCCCGCCGCAGGAACAGCGCCGCACGCTGCCACAGCCCCAGCGCCAGATCGGTGAGCCGGGGCAACTGGTATTTGGGCATTTCCATCAGGAAGCCGCTCGCGCCGCCCTTGGCAACGGTCGAGCGCAGCACCAGCGCAACCACCATCGCACCGATGATCCCGAACACATACAGGCCGAACAGCACGAGCCCCTGCATGCCGATCCCCGGGCCCACCGCAGTGGACGGGATGAAGGCCGCGATGATCACGGTATAGACCGGCAACCGCGCCGAGCAGGTCATCAGCGGCGCGATGAGGATGGTGGTCAGCCGGTCCTTCTCGTCCGAAATGCTGCGCGTTGCCATGATGCCGGGAATTGCGCAGGCGAACGAGGAGAGCAACGGGATGAACGAACGCCCCGACAGGCCGACGCCCGCCATCATCCGGTCCATGATGAACGCGGCGCGCGCCATGTATCCGGTCGCCTCCATCAGCAGGATGAAGAAGAACAGGATGATGATCTGCGGCAGGAAGACCACCACCGAGCCGACGCCGGCAATGATTCCATCGACCACCAGCGAGCGGAAGAACCCTTCGGGAACCACCGCGCTGGCAAGATCGCTCAGCGCGGCTGCGGCGGCTTCGAGCCCGTCGGCAAAGGGCGTCGCCCAGCTGAAAACCGCCTGGAAAATGATGAACAGCAGGGCGAACAGGATGATCGGCCCGGCAAAGGGGTGCAGCAGCACCGAATCGGCGCGATCGGTCCAGCGGCGGCTGTCGGTCTGCGAGACGATGGCGGCATGCGCGATGGTTTCCGCCCGCCTGCGCCGTGCGCGCATGTCGGGCTCGCCCAAAGGTGCGTGCGGCACCTGTTTGGCCAGGATTACCGCGTCCAGGGCCTCGGCCAATTCGGTCAGCCCTTTGCGCCGTACCGCGACGGTTGGAATGACGGGCACGCCAAGATCCGCCGCGAGCCGCGTCGCATCGAGCGTCAACCCGTCGCGTTCGGCCAGATCGACCATGTTGAGCGCGATCACCGTGGGCAGGCCCAGCGCCAGCAGTTCCAGCGCGAACACCAGATGCTGGTCGAGATTGGCCGAATCGAGCACGATGATCAGCGCTTCGGGCTGGCGCTCGCCCGCCTGGCAGCCCATCACTACGTCGCGGGTCACCGCCTCGTCGGGGCTGGTGGGATCGAGGCTGTAGCTGCCGGGCAGATCGATCAGTTCGGCCGGCCTGCCATCGGCAAAGGCAAATCGGCCCGATTTGCGTTCGACCGTGACACCGGGATAATTGGCGATCTTCTGCCGCGCTCCGGTCAGCGCATTGAACAGCGCGCTCTTGCCGGCATTGGGATTGCCGACCAGCGCGATCAGCGGCTGGTGCCGGGTCATGCGGACGGCTCCGGTTCGCGCAGGGTGATGGCACGGGCATGCACGCGGCGGATCGCCACGGTCATCCGGCCGATGCTGAGCGCGATCGGATCACGCCCGAAAAAGATGCCGCGATGGCGGATGGTGACGCTTGCGCCTTCGTCCACGCCCAGCGCACGCAACCGCTTGCCCTCGTCTGCAGGCAGGACGCTCCAGTCGATCGCGGCAATCTCCGCGCGCTGGCCGGTGGGGAGCTGGTCAAGAAGCATGGTTGGTTTTGCGAACCGCTATCAATATCCGTGCGTGCGCGCCAGCGATTTCTTGTAACAGGGTCACCTGCGCCCGATTGCAGGATGCTTGGCGCGGCCGCCGCGCTGGGCTAGGCCAGGCGCATGGCACGCGACCCGTCCCAGCCTGACGCGCTCATCATCGGCGGCGGCCATAACGGCCTTGTCTGCGCCTTCTATCTGGCACGCGCCGGGATGTCGGTCCGCATCCTCGAGGCACGCGGCGTGATCGGCGGGGCAGCGGTGACGGAGGCGTTCCACCCCGGTTTCCGCAACTCGGTGGCAAGCTACACGGTCAGCCTGCTGCAACCGCGCGTCATCGCCGATATGGGGCTGGTGCGGCGCGGATACCGGGTGATCGAGCGCCCGGTATCGAACTTCCTGCCGCTGCCCGGCGGGGACCACCTGATCCTGGGGGGCGGTCTGGAGCGGACCCAGGCCGCGTTCGCGCGGTTCTCGCAAAGGGATGCCAATGCGCTTCCCGGCTATTATGCGATGCTCGAACGCGTCGCCGACGTGCTGCGCGATCTGGCGCTGCGCCCGCCGCCCAATGTCGGCGGCGGGGTCGCCGGGCTGGTCGAGGCGCTGACCACCGGGCGGCTGCTCGCCCGCCTGCCGCGCGAGGTCCAGCGCGACATGCTCGACCTGTTTACAAAGTCCGCGCGCGAATTCTTGGCCCCCTGGTTTGAAAGCGAGCCGGTGCAGGCGGCGTTCGGCTTCGATGCGGTCGTCGGCAATTATGCCAGCCCCGATACGCCGGGCTCGGCCTATGTGCTGCTCCATCATGTGTTTGGGCAAGTCAACGGCAACCAGGGAAGCTGGGGGCATGTCATCGGCGGCATGGGCAGCATCACGCAGATGATGGCCCAAGCCTGCGAGGAGCAGGGGGTGGAGATCAGCCTGAACAGCCCGGTCGATCAGGTGCTGGTGGAGGGTGGCCACGCCATCGGAGTGCGGCTGGCGAGCGGCGAGGAACTGCGCGCACCGCGGATCATCGCCAATGTCGGGCCGGAACTGCTCTATGGGCAAATGGTGCCGCGCGGCGCGCTGCCGCAAGATTTCGCGCGGCGTATCCAGCGTTACGCCTGCGGATCGGGCAGCTTCCGGATGAATGTCGCGCTCGACCGGCTGCCAAGCTTTTCGGCGCTTCCAGGGGATGGCGAGCATCTGCGCGCGGGCATCGTCATCGCGCCGAGCCTCGATTACATGGACCACGCGTTCAGCGACGCCAAGGCGCACGGCTGGTCGCGCGAACCGATCGTCGAGATGCTGATCCCCTCGATCGTCGACGACAGCCTGGCGCCTGCAGGGAGCCACGTTGCCAGCCTGTTCTGCCAGCAGTTCGACCCCGCGCTGGAATGGACGGCCGAGCAGGAGGTGGCAGCAGCAGACACGATCATCGATACGGTCGAAGCGCATGCGCCGGGCTTTCGCGCATCGATCCTCGGGCGGCAGGTGCTCAGCCCCAGGGGGTTGGAGCGGAAGTTTGGGCTGATCGGCGGTGACATCTTCCACGGGCGGATGAGCCTCGACCAGCTCTGGTCCGCGCGCCCGGTGCTCGGCCATGCCGATTATCGCGGACCCTTGAAGGGGCTCTATATGTGCGGATCGGGCACGCACCCCGGCGGCGGCGTCACCGGCGCGCCGGGGCACAATGCGGCGAGAGTGGTGCTGTCGGACCGGAAGTGGCGGCGGCGATAACACTCTCCCCTCCCGCCTGCGGGAGGGGCAGGTCCGGCTTGCCGGACCGGGGTGGGCTGGGAGCACAATTGTCTGCTCTGGCCCACCCCGGCCTTCGGCCACCCCTCCCGCAAGCGGGAGGGGAGAGACGGGTTACCCCTTTGCCAGCCGCGCGGCGGACGCCAGCTTGATGAACGCCCACACCTCTGCATCGAAGCCGGGGTCCGCGCTGACCGGCCAGTTTTCCATGTCGTCATACATCTTCATCGTGCCCTGCATCATCGCAGGGCTGGCGACCTGGGTGAAGGGTTTGAGCAGCTCGAACCAGCGCGCGACGAAACCCGCCGCCGCCTGGCTCGCGGGGTCCATCGGCAGCGCGGCCTTGATCTCGTCGCCCAGCGCCTTCCATTGCGCGGCATAGGCTTCGTTATCGAATCCGGGCGTCATCGCGCCCATCTTCCCGGCCCATTCGGCCTGCTCTTCGGGCGTAAAATAGCGATCGGTGACCGCCTTCCATTGGTCTTGTGACATGGTTGTCGTGTCCTGTTGTTCGTGTCTGATCAGCGAGCAGAAGGTCTCGGCATCGATGGACTCGCCGCGATCGATGCGTGACTTGACGGAAATGAGCAGCGCCTGGGCTTCGGAAATCCTGCGCGCCTGGGCCTCGAGATGATCAAGCTGCGCGGTGATCAGGCCATGCAGGTCGATTCGCCGATTAGCGGTCAGCCGCTGGATCTGCGCCAGCGTCAGCCCCGCCTTCTTGAGCGACAGGATCAGATTCAGCCGCTCGAGCGCCGCCGCATCATAATGCCGCCGCCCCGACGCGGTGCGCAGCGGCTCCACCAACCCCCGCGCCTCGTAGAAACGCAGCGCGCGGGCGGTCAGGCCGGTGAGACGGGTAACGGCACCAATATCGAGCGAATCAGCCATGAGCAGCTTATGCCACTTGACGCAGCGTCAGCTTCAAGTGGAATTTTTCAGCCCTCTCCCCTCCCGCAAGCGGTAGGGGAGATTTGCTGGCCCGACGCCGGACTATCGCTGAAACACCACCGTCTCGCGCGGGGCAAAAGCGGGTTGCGACACGGCCACGAACCCCTCTTCGTGAAAGCCGGGCAGGCCTTTAAAATGAGCAATCAGCCCATCCCAGTTCGTCATTTCTTCGTGAAAGGTCCAGAACTGGTCACCGATCACCACCTCGCAGCAGATGAGATCGGTCGTCAGTTCATCACGCTTGTAAAACGTGACCTTGTCGATGCTGGCAAGCGGGAGAGCTTCCAATATCTGCGCCATCCTAAGCACACGCACCTCAATCGCCGATCGCGCCGAGATACTGGTGATCAGGCCAATTTGCAAATGGTGGATGCCGATCAATACCATGGCCAGCAATGGCATGGCCGAAGCGCCCCAAAGGCTGGTGGCCGCAAGCTGAGCTCGCGGCCACCTCCCCTTTGCCTCATTCAGCAGATCAGAACTTCACGCCTGCGGTCACGAACACCTGACGCGGGTTGCCGTAGAAGGCGGTGGCAACGCCTTCGGTGCCCAGCGTCGGGATGAGGCCGCCGGCGGCATTGCGCAGCGGCGTGCCATCGGGTGCGGCGGCGAGGAACTGATAGCCCGAGGTGATGTAACGCTTGTCGAGGATGTTCTTGGCATTGACGCCGAAGCTGAACCGGTCTGCATCATCGCGCCAGATCAGCGAGGCATCCCACAGGGCATAGCCCTTCTGGTCGAGGAACGGGCTGGGCGTCTCGAACTGGAAGGTCTTGCTGCGATAGCTGACCGTGGTCGTGCCGGTGATCATGCCCGAGAACGCAGGGAAGACGCCCGAAAAGGTGCCCGATGCTGTCCATTTCGGCGTGTTCTGGATGCGGCGCAGGTTGGCGACATCGATGTTTCGCGCATCGATGAAGCGCTTGTATTCGCCATCGATGTAACCCAGCGTGGCGTTGAAGCTGAGGAACGAGCCTGAACCTGCGAACTCGCGTGCGAACATGGCGTTGCCTTCGAACTCCAGGCCCTTGAACTCGGCCTTGCCGGCATTGGTGGTGATTCCGATAAAGGTATCGTTGGTGCCATCGCCGTTCGAGTCAAAACCGGCGGAGCCAGGCACCTGCACGTTGGTGTAATCGGCGTAGAATCCGGTGACCGCCAGGTTGATGGCATTGTCGGCAAAGCTGCCCTTCCAGCCCAGTTCATAGCTGTCGACGGTTTCGGGCTCGAAGCTGAGGAAATCGAAGATTTCGTCCTGGCTGCGCACGCCATCGCGGTTGAGATCGGGCGCGGCGGTCGACAGGCCGCGCGGATCGAAGCCGCCGCCCTTGAAGCCCTGTGAGTAGCTGGCGAACAGCAGATGATCGGTGTTGGGCTTGAAGCTCAACGACGCGCGCGGATTGAAATCGGTAAACCGCGCCCGCCCGTTGAAGTTCGACGTGGTGGCGAGGATGATCGGGGTTCCGCCGAACTCGGCCGAGCGGCCCAATTTGGTCTGGCGCAGGATGGTCGAGTTGCGCTTGTCGACGGTGTAGCGGCCACCCAGCGACAGGGACAGCTGATCGGTGAAATCATAGGTGAAATCGCCGAACACCGACCATGTATCGGTGCGCACATCGCCCGCAGTGTAGGCATTGAGGTTGGGGACGGTGGTGAACAGCAGCACGTCGAACGCGGTCGCGGCCTTGGCGTCGAGATAATAGAAGCCGACCAGACCCTTGAGGCGATCGCCTTCGTAGAGCAGCTGGAATTCCTGGCTGATCTGTTCGTTGCGGTAGAGCGCAGGTACGTCGACATCGATCGCCGGAAGCGCATCGAAATCGATCGGGGTGAAGCTTTCGTCCTTGCGCCAGGCGCTGATCGACCGGAAGGTCAGCGTGTTGGTCAGCTCTGCCGAGATGTTCATCGCCACACCATAAGCCTCGATGTCCTGCCTGGGATCATTGAGGCCGGCACGGGTATCATAGACATCGCGCAGCACAGGAGTGCCGCTGCGGATGCCGGGGATCAGCCGGTGGCCGTTGCGCGGATCGGACTTGTCGCGGGTGTAGTCGCCCGAGATGCGGATCAGTACCGGCGCGCCGTAGCCGCCGATTTCCAGCGTGCCCCTGCCGGCATAGACATCGCGATTGTAGTTTTCGAGGCTGCGGATGTTGAGGTTGTCGCCAAAGCCGCCGCGCGACAGCCGCGCAAAGGTGGCCCCGGCACGGACGATGTCCCCGATCGGAGCCGACACGGTGACCACGCCTTCTGCCTGGTCATAGGTGCCATAGGTGCCGCGCAGCTTCACGCTGAACTCCTGCGGCAGCATCTTGGTGACATATTTCACCGCGCCACCGATGGTGTTGCGGCCATAGAGCGTGCCTTGCGGTCCGCGCAGGACCTCGATTCGCTCGACTTCGTAGATATCGAGCACCGCAGCCTGCGGACGGTTGAGATAGACATCGTCGAGATAGATGCCGACGCCCGCCTCGAACCCGGGCACCGGATCCTGCTGGCCCACACCGCGGATGAAGGCGGTGAGCGTCGAGTTGGTGCCGCGCGAGTTTTCCAGCGTGGTGTTGGGGGTGATCTGCGAGATGTCGGTCAGGTCGAGCGCGCCCTGGTTTTCCAGGCGCTCGGCGGAGAACGCACTGATCGAGATCGGCACGTCCTGGAGATTTTCAGCCCGGCGCCGAGCGGTCACGATGATGACATTGCCATCGGCCGAGGTCGTTGCCTCTTCCTGAATGTCCTGTGCCTGAGCGATGGAAGGAAGCGCGGTCAGCGCGGCGGCGGCAACGCCCAGTGTCAGCGTGGCGCGCGCGGCGGCAAAACGGGTAAACCGAAACGATGACATAATAATCCCTCCATCATCCAAACCTGAAGCTTTGCGGTGCGCCGGTTCATCGATTGACCGGCCTTGCGCGAAACCTGATTGTCCATTAGTGAAAGTTGAACCAGCTTTCAACTCTTATCATGTGAGGGGGAGATAAAGCCTGGAAAATCGGTCAGACATGTTGCATCGACGCATCATGTCCGGCAGCGGGAGTGGATTATGGCGGCTAAGGCACCGGCACCGCACGAGGCGGACGACCTGTCTGAAAAACCTGGGAAAACACCGCGTACTGCGCGCGGTCGCGCCACCTTGCGCAAGCTGCTCGACGCTGCTGCGATTGAATTTGGCGAGCGCGGCTTTCACGAAGCTTCGATCAGCGGCATCACCCGCCGCGCCGGCACGGCGCTGGGCAGCTTCTATACCTACTTTGATTCCAAGGACGAAATTTTCCGCGCATTGGTGCAGGACATGTCGGCGCAGGTCGGGGTCCATGCCGCAGCCGCAATGCAGGAGGCCAAGTCCGCGCTCGACCGCGAACGCGCCGCGCTCAAGGGCTTTCTTGAGTTCGCTCGAGAGCACAAGGAAATCTACCGGATCATCGACGAAGCGGAGTTCGTCGATTCAGACAGCTACCGCGCGCATTATCAGGTCACCGCGTCGCGCATCCTGACACGTCTCAAGGCGGGCGCGGAAACCGGCGAGCTGCGCGAGGATGTCAGCGAACTCCACGCCTGGGCGGTGATGGGGATGAACGTTTTCCTGGGCCTGCGCTATGGCGTCTGGACCGAGGACATGAGCCCGGACGCAATCGCAAGCGCCGCCAACGATTTCATCGCGCGCGGGTTGAAGCCTTGATGACTCCTTGAATACGAGGCTCAATCGCTCGCCAGCAGCAGATCGGGCAGGTCTCCGCTAGAGCCTCGCGCTTCGTCGATGATGAACCGCCGGATCAGCCCTGTGCGCCCGACGATCTGCATTCCCAGACGCCGCACCAGCGACGGCGCACTGCCGGGCAGGCCATAAAGACGGTTGAGCACGTCGGTTGCGCCCGCCATCATCGCATTGTCGAGCATCCGCCAGTTCTGATAGCGCTTGAGCTGCGCCAGATCGCCACGGTCCAGCCCCAGTCGTGCGCCTTCGCCCACCACCTGTGCCAGCGCTGCGGCATCGCGCAGCCCCAGGTTGAGCCCCTGGCCCGCGATCGGGTGGATGATGTGCGCGCTGTCGCCCACCAGAGCGATGCGCGAAGCGACCATGGCGCTCGCCTGGCACAGGGTCAGCGGCCAGCTGCTGCGCGGCGCGACCGGCATGATCGACCCCAGAAAGCCGCCGCTCATCTTCGTCAGAGCCGCGCCGAAAGCCCGGTCGGACAACGACACCCAGGCATCGGCCTTGCCTTCGGGAACCGTCCAGACGATGGATGCCATCGCGCGGCCGTCATCGTCATCGTTGAGCGGCAGGATGGCGAGCGGACCATCAGGATAGAAAATCTCGAACGCCGTATTCTGGTGCGGTTGTTCCAGGGTCACCGCCGTCACGATCCCGCGCTGCCCATAGGACCATTGACCCAGGGTGATTCCCGCCAGGTCGCGGGTGGGCGAGCAGCGGCCTTCGGCTCCCACCAGCAAAGATGCGGAGAAGAACCTGCCATCGGCCAGCGTGACCGCAGCGCGGTGCGCATCGACCGCGCGGGCGGCGACGTCGGCCCCCATCACCAGATCGATATCCGGGTCGGCGCTCGCGGCCTCGAACAGGCTCGCGCGCAACAGGCTGTTGGGCAGCATCACCCCCATGCCTTCGACCCCGGCATCGAAATCGAGCCCGCCCTTGCGCAGCCCGTCGCTCACAGCGATGCGGTCGATCGGACAGGCATCGCGCCACAGCGCATCGGCGAGGCCCAGATTCTGCAGCATCTGCCAGCTCGTGCTGGCCAGCGCGGAGGCGCGCCCGTCAAAGGCGGGGTCGGCGAGTGTTTCGGGGCTGATCCGGTCGATCACACGGACACTCGATCCGCCGCGTGCCAGGGCCAGGGCCAGCGCCAGGCCGACCGGCCCTGCGCCCATGATGAGAATGTCGCTATGCTGTGTCTGGGTCATGCCGCCAATGTAGGACGCAAGACGCGTGGTGAACAGGGGCTTTGCCGCCGGGAGTCGCGCTTAAGTCCTTGCTTGACGCGGAGTCCGTCCTCTGCGCAAAATAGGCGATATTTACCATATTGCCGGAGTAATGCAGGACATGGCCAGTCGCGCCGCCACCAGAAACGCGCCCGATTGGCGCGACCTGATGCGTCAGAGCCTGTTGCGCAGCGGCAGCCTGATCCTTTCATTGACCCTGTTCACGGTTGCCGTTTTCGTGGCGCTCTCGCTGATCAGCTATCAGCAGACCGACCCTTCGTTCAACACGGCCGCGGGCGGCCCGATCGACAACTGGATGGGGGCGACCGGTGCCTGGATTTCCGATCTTATGCTGTTTGCGGCAGGGCCCGCCAGCGCATTGATCCTTCCGATCTCCGCCGTGCAGGCGCACCGGATGTGGATCAACCGTCCGCTCGGTCACTGGCGCCGCGCTTTTGCCGCCACCATTGTCAGCATCCTGCTGCTCTCTGTAGCTGCGGCGGTGTTTTTCGGCGAATCCGCGCAGCATTTTCCGGCAGGCCCCGGCGGCCTTGTCGGATTGATCGGTGCGCGGGGTATCGCGGCTCTGGGGAATCTGCTCCCACCCGCCGGGGCCGCCTGGGGGATCTATGGCGGAGCGAGCCTGCTTGCCCTCGCCGGAACGCTCCTGGGCTGGAAGTCGTTGGGCCTTGAACGCGGGCTGCTGCGCATGCCGGCGATCAAGGTCAGCGTTCCCGAGGCGCTGTTCCGCAAGCCCATCGGCCCTGTCATCGATGAAGATGACGCCGACAACCTCGACGACGCACAGGAACCACGCCGCCCTGCCCTTTCCGCGCCGCGCAAGGAAGCCGTGCCCGACAACCGCCCTCCGCCGGAGATCACCGAGCCTTCGCTGCGCCCGGCCAAGGCGCAGCTAGGCCCCAAGAGCAAGCAGGGCGACTTCTTCGGTCCCTACGAACTGCCCTCGGTGGATCTGCTCGACCCGCCCCCGAGCAGCACCGGTCCCGCGCTCGACAAGATCGCACTGGAACGCAACGCCCGGCTGCTCGAATCCGTGCTCAGCGACTTCAACGTCAAGGGCGAAATCACTGCAGTGCGCCCTGGCCCGGTGGTGACGCGCTATGAACTGCTGCCCGCGCCCGGCATCAAGGCCAACCGCGTGATCCAGCTTGCCGACGACATTGCGCGCAACATGTCGGCGCGCTCGGCCCGTGTCGCCGCGATCCCCTGCCGCAAGGAACTGGGCATCGAATTGCCCAACCAGCACCGCGATGCCGTGGTGCTGCACGAAATGATCGGATCGAGCCATTTCGCCGAGAACACCGGGCAGTTGCCGGTGATCCTGGGCAAGAACATTTCTGGCGATCCCGTTATCGCCGATCTCGCGCCGATGCCGCACCTGCTGATCGCGGGGACCACCGGATCGGGCAAGTCGGTCGGCCTCAACGCCATGATCCTCTCGCTGCTTTACCGCATGACGCCGGAGACGCTGCGGCTGATCATGATCGATCCCAAGATGCTCGAGCTGTCGATTTATGATGGTATCCCGCATCTGCTCTCGCCAGTGGTGACCGAACCGCAAAAGGCGATCCGCGCGCTCAAATGGGCGGTGGAGCAGATGGAGGAGCGCTACCGGATGATGAGCGAGCTCAAGGTCCGCAGCCTCGTCAACTTCAACGACAAGATCCGCGTCGCCAAGGCCAAGGGCATCCCGTTGGGCGAAGAGGTCCAGACCGGTTGGGATCCGGTCAGCGGTCAGCCGCAATATGAGAAGAAGCAGCTCGATTACGAGCCGATGCCGCAAATCGTGGTCATCGTAGACGAGCTCGCCGACCTGATGATGACCGCGGGCAAGGAGGTCGAGTTCCTGATCCAGCGGCTGGCGCAGAAGGCGCGCGCGGCGGGCATCCACCTGATTATGGCGACGCAGCGCCCCTCGGTCGACGTCATCACCGGCGTGATCAAGGCCAACCTGCCCACCCGCATCAGCTTCCACGTCACCAGCAAGATCGATTCGCGCACGATCCTGGGCGAACAGGGAGCCGAACAATTGCTGGGCAAGGGCGACATGCTGTATATGTCGGGAGGCAAGCAGGTCGAACGCGTCCATGGGCCGTTCGTGTCGGATGAAGAGGTGCGGCGCGTCGCCGACCACTGGCGTTCGCAAGGCGCACCCGATTATGTCCAGGCGGTCACCGAAGAACCTGAGGACGGCGGCTTCGCGCTCGACGGCGCCAGCCTCGACGATACGCCCGAAGAGCAGATGTATCGCAGCGCCTGCCAGATTGTTTTCGAAAGCCAGAAGGCCTCGACCAGTTGGCTGCAGCGTCAGCTGCGCATCGGCTATAACAGCGCGGCGCGGCTTGTCGAGCGGATGGAAGAGGACGGCTTCATCAGCGCGCCCAACCATGTCGGCCGCCGCGAGGTATATCGCGACAAGGATGGCAACCCGTTGTGAGCCCGCGGGTCATTTTTGACCCGCAACCTTGATATCCTTGTCCAGCAGCGTCTTCACATAGAGGCGCTGGACCATGACGAAGATCACGACGGTCAACGGCGCGGCGAGCAGGACGCCTAGAAATCCAAACAGCAGTCCTGCGGCCACCACGGCGAACAACAGCACGGCAGGGGGCACATCGACCGCGTGCTTCTGGATCATCGGCTGCAGCAGATTGCTCTGCAATTGCTGGACTATGATGTACAGCACTAGCGTCCAGAGTGCGACCGTGGGCGACACGGTGAACGCCAGCAGCACAGCCGGAACTGCCGCGATAATCGGCCCGACCATGGGGATGATGTCGAGCAGACCAGCGATCAACCCCAGGCCGCCTGCAGCGGGGACACCCAACAGCGCAAGTCCCGCCGCAGAGAACATTGCCACAAAGATCGACGAAACCGCCTGCCCCAGCATCCAGCCGCGCAATCCGCGAGCAGCATCCTCAAGCGCATCGTTGAGCGGCTTTTCTGCACGGCGCGGCATGAGCAGGACCACGCCGCGGCGATAGACCTGGGGGTCGCTGGCGATGAAGATCGCACCGAAGAATATGAGCAGGAAGTTGGCGAGGCTGTTCGTCGCGGTCATCGCAAACCCGCCAAGGCGCGATGCCATGCTGGAGATATCGCCGCTGCCTTGCTTGAACAGGTCACGGGCCGATTGCCCAAGACCGATCTTGTCGAGCTGGGTTTCGACATTGCTGATGGCGGGCGGAATGCTCTGCTGGATGGTATCGAACTGGCTGGCAAGCTGCGACCCGAACAGAGTGAACACGCCAGCAAAGACGCCCAGGAGCAGGACCACCGAAATCGCCAGCGCCGGGCCGCGGGTCATGCCGGTAACGCGGCATACCCCGCTTGCGATCGAAGAAAACACCGCAGCGAGCACCAGCGCGGCAAATACCATCATCAAAAAGCCTGCGAGTTCGACAAACAGCCAGGCGAGACCCAAGATCGCCACGACCACGATAGTCATGGCAGCGACGCGGCCCATGCCATGCATGCGATCCGGGCCATCTCGGTTTGCAGGCTCCATCAGGTCAGACTTTCACAAGAGAGTTGCGCCACCCGCAAGGGCCGGTGGCGCGAAAGGTTCAGGATGGCCTGAATATCATCGGATGAAGACTTGGAAAAGCGCGCAGGGCGGCCCGCCGCACCCAAAAGGGATCGAGCAGACGAATGCTGCTTCAGGTCACCTTCTTGTAGATGAAGGTGCCGATCACAAACAGCGCAACGGCAATTACCACAGCGATCCAGAACAGGATTTTCGCAAGGTCCCACGCAAAGCCTGCCAGACCGCCGAAACCCAGGACGCCCAGAACGAGTGCGATGATGGCGAAGATGAGGGCGGCTCTGAGCATAGCTTGGTCCTTCCGGATGCGGTTGGCGACAACGTATCGCTGCAAGCTACGCGAAGGTGCGCCGAAAGGTTCCGGGCCAGCGATGACCAAAGTCAAAGGGTCATTCGGCTGATCGATCAGATCGAGAAACTGGATCCACATCCGCAGCCAGAAGCTGCATTGGGATTGGTGACCTGAAACGCGGATCCGCCGAGCGATTCGACAAAGTCGACCGCGCTGCCACGGACCAGATCGAGGCTCATCTCGTCCACCACAAGCGATACGCCATCGCGGATGGCCACGGTGTCCCCATCCTCTGCTCCATCGGCGAGCCCGAAACGGTACTGGAACCCCGAGCACCCCCCGCCTTCGACCGACAGGCGCAAGACAGCAGGCTTGCCCTGCTTCGCGGCAATGGCAGCGACGCGGATTGCTGCGCTAGGGGTGAGGATGATGTCGGCGGTAGCGGTCTGTTCCATGGTTCCAACATAAGCCTTTCAGGTCGCAGCGACAAGCGGTGCGCTTCGAAACTCGAACTGCGCTGCCCATGCCGGACAAAAAAAGGGGCCGGTCCGAAGACCGACCCCGATTTTGCTGCCGGATCTTGCGATCCAGCGTGAGGCTTACATGCCCGAACCCGGACCGTAGGTGATTTCCACGCGACGGTTCTGAAGTTCGCGAACGCCATCGGCGGTCTGCACGCGGTTCTGGGTTTCCCCGAATGCCCGAGTGCTGATCGCGCTTGCCGGGATGTTCCGCGAGACCAGATAGGCCTTGACGGAGTCGGCGCGGCGCTGGGACAGACCAACGTTGTAGGTGGCCGGACCCGAACGGTCGGCGTGACCTGCCAGCATGACCGGAACCGAACCACAGCTGCCATAGGCTGCCACGGCGTTGTCCAGAATGGTCGCTGCTTCCGGCGTGATGTTCGATTTGTCGAAATCGAAGAACACGATGTACGGACCCTTCTCGCAAACCGGCGGAGGCGGCGGAGGAGGAGGAGGCGGGGGCGGCGGAGGAGGCGGCGGGGGCGGCGGGGGCGGCGGCGGCGGAGCCGCACCTTCACCACCGAAGTTGTAGATGATGCTGCCCAGGATCGAGTGGCTGCGGAAGCGGCCATCGAAATCACGTCCGGCGGTATCGATCAGGCTGACCGAATCGCTGTTGAAGAAGCGATACTTCAGACCGACGTCCCAGCTGTCGCTGAGCGGAGCGCGAACGCCTGCCAGGATCTGCCAGGCAAATCCGGTGTCGGAGTCGTTGATGTAGGGGCCGGTGCCGGGCTGGGTCGAACCGTTGATGTCGGTACGAGCCACGCCGACGCCGCCGCCAACGAAGCCCTGAAGACCATCATCGGGACCGAAGTCAACCAGACCGTTGAGCATGAACGAAAGCACATTGGCGCTACCGACAGAGGCGAAGCGACCGGTCTGGTTCGGGCCAGTACCACGCGCAATGGCAACACCAGCCTGAACGTCGGTCAGATCAGCTTCACGATAGCTGACTTCGGCTTCCATACGGAACGGACCGAAATCATAACCTACGATACCGCCGAAATCATAACCCGTGGAGGTATCAACGACGACGGCGTTATTCACTGCGCCGACATCGAACTCGATATCCTCGACGAGCATGGCGCCGCCTTCGAGGCCGACATACCACTGGCCATCACGGGCGAGAGCCGGTGTGGTCAGGGCGGTAGATGCCAACGCCAGTCCTATGACTAACTTTCGCATAGATATTCCCCTTATAATTAGGATTTGGAAACGACAACTCGGCAACGTTACTAACGCTAACATGGTTGCCGTGCAAGCGCGGTTTTGCCGATAGTGTTGCCAAAATGTCGCCATTTAAGGGGGGTCGGGGCAAAAAGTGGTAGCGCGGCCTAACCGGCGAGGATCAAGCGCTTGTCCGCCCCAATCCGCGAATCATAGTTGCATTATGCCCATAAGATCAATCATGTAACAGTGAGATATCCCATCTCACGCAACGCCGACAGCAATGTCGTCAGCGTTAGTCGCGCCTCGGTATCGATAGTTCCCCCGCCGACAGGATCAGGGATCGCCGCTGGCGCCAGCCACGCACTGCCGTCGAAGATACGCACGCTGCCGCTGGCACGGTCCTGCATGCGCATGCCGATGACAGGCGGAGCAAAACGCCATCCCCCGGCGGTGTAAATCGCGATGGACCTTGCATGCCCCATCCAGATGCCGAGCGGCGACGGTCCGATAATCCAGGCTTTGCCCTCATCTGCCTCCACGCTGTCAGGGTCAGAAGCGGCGCCTTCAACACATCCGCACAAAAGGGCATCGATCAACACCAGCGCCTCGTTATGCGTGATTTCCTTGTGTGCCTGTCCCGCAAAAAGCAGAGGCAGCGCGAAATTGGGGGTGTGTGACATCGGCACGTCTCCTGTTGGACCTGAATTCCGGGAGGTTAGAACGGCAGGTCGACGATCAGGGGCGGCGACAGCCCCAGGGCGCCCTGCTGGACGATCACCGCGCGCAGCGACGCGCTGGCTGCCGCACGCCAGGTGGCAGCTGTCACGGCATCGACCGCGAACATGGGTTGGTGGATGACATGATCTGCGATCATGCTGCCGTCGGCAGTGACGCTCAGCCGATAAATCTCCCCATCCTCGCCCAGCGGAACATCGATGCCATCGCGCCAGGCAAACCCGCTGCGGCTGCGGCGCACCCAATATATGCTAAGGCCTCCGGATGCATCGTTGCTCCAGCCACCATGGACCGGCGACAACGGCCTGACCGCCCGACCGGTACTAGAAAGTTCGGCGATCACCGGTTCGGGGTCGTCGCGTCCCAATGCCGCTGCATGGAAGTGCGTTTCCACGCCGATATGGGCCGGATCGACCAGTCCCAGCGCCTCGTTGACGATCACGAACGACTCTCCCGTTATATGGCCGGTAATCGTGTCCTCGGTGCCGCCCCGTCCGCGCCAAAGCCCTGACAGTCGGAACAGGCCGTCGCCCAGCGGTTCGGCATGCGCGAACTGGATCGCTTCGGTGCCAATCATCGCCATGTTCGCGCCACGAGCAAGCTGTGCATCGTCGGCGTTGACCAGCGCAAAGGGTCCATCGCGCACCAGTTGCACGACAAGGGTGTTGCGATCATCGCGCAGCAACGGCGTGCCGGGTCCGAGCGGCGCCACGCAGTGCCCCAGCGTGGCTCCGACACGCAGGAATTCGAGCGGATCCCCCAGTGCCCCATCCCCCTCAACCCGATAGATCGTTGCACCGCGCCAGCCCGCCCGCGGCCCGGCGGCGGCCAGCGCGATGTGCGCATGCGCCATCGGTCGGTCGAGCGGTGAAGGCAGATCGAACAGTGCAAAGCGTGTCGGCCCTATACCGCCATCGGGGGTATTGACGCTGCGTCCGGGGTCCGAGGCGATCGGCAGCGGCGCAGATGAGGATCCGTGACTGGCAAGGACAAGGTCTATTCCGTCTACGCTCCACTGCCAGCGCAGCACCCGCCAGTTACCCCCCACTCCTTCGACAGACACCAGACTGCCCGGCAGCATCGCAAAATCGAATATTGCGGTGCGCAATTCGATCTGCGCAAGTCCATCGCGCTCGGACCTGGCGAGCACTTCGGCCCGGTGCTGTGCGGTTGCGGCTGTCAGAACCATAGGCAACTCGACCGAGCGAACGCGACCGCTGGCGCTGCTCCCCGTCCGGCGCAATCCCGGCTGATAGTCGCGTTCAGGCTCATAATAGCGTAGCGCCAGCGCGTCGGTGCGTGCCACTGTCCGCCGCCTGGCCAGCGTAGACTGATCGGCAGAATCCGGCGACCGCGCCAGCAGTGCGGAGGCAGTGATGACGCCGCTGCCGGGAGCCTGGGTCTCTTTCCAGTCGGCCTTCAGTTGCCCGGCGGCTTCATGCAGCGCCAGTGGAAAACCTGTGCCGACGGTCTCCAGCACCTCACGCCGCGTCGCTGCTGCCAGGCTTAGCCCGGTAACGACAGAAGCGATTTCAGGCACCTGCGTATCGACGCCTGCCCGGGCAAGGATCTGCGCCAGATCGGCATCCCCGCTATCGCCGATCACCTCGAAGGTCAGCGAAGGAATGCGGTTGCCGAATTCCTCCAGCGCCATGTCTTCGAACACCGCATAGGCAAGACCACGATAGGCTGGGCAGGCGCCAATGCCCTCGGCTGCGGCGATCAAGGGATCGAGCGGCTGGTCGCCATGGCCGGGATGAAGGCGAAAACCGGTGTCGCTGGTGAACACCCCATCGGCACCGCGCAGCAGGTTGCCCTCGGCCCAGATGCGTCCGACGCCTGCCACCGGCCGGCTCGACAGGGCCACGGCGAACGACACCGAGTAACTGTAGCGGGTCGTGCCGGGCCTGCCCTTGCCGCCGCCCTCGCGAATGCGCCGTTCCTTGAGGTCGGTCGCCCAGATCACGGTCCCGGCAATCCTCGCGCGGCCATGCACCTGGGCAAACGCGCTGCCATATTGCGAGCTTTGCACCGCAAGGTCGGTGAGCCGCGGACCTTCGCGGTCCTTTGGACGAAACAGCACGGTCTGGTCGATGGTGCGCCCGATGAGTGCTCCCAGCGCGCCGCCCAATGGGCCGCCGACCAGCGTGCCGACGGTGCTCAATACCAATGTAGCCATGGCTCTTACCTCATTTCCTGCAACCGCCAGCGACGAACGATCGGCCATGGCGAAGGCCCTGGGATCGCGGTGACCTTGCGCAGGCCGGCATGCGCGTGGACCAGCACAGCGCCTGTATCGATCATGATGTGAAACTGTTGCGGTCCCACGATGCACAGCAGGACATCACCAATCGCGGGCAGCGCGAGCGATGGAGCATGGGCCAGCCCGCAAGCCGATGCCCAGCGGTCGAAACGTGCCAGGCAACCGCCGCGCAGGCGATAATCGGCCGGAGGAGACACCGCTCTGCCGATAGCCGCAAGCCCCGCGACGGCGACCCCGACACAGTCCAGACCGGTGGCAGGATCGCGACCGTGCATCCGGAAAGGCGCGCCGACAAACGCCAGCGCCGCAGTGCCCAGCTGTTCCCCCTCGCTCGGTGCCATCCCGCTTCCGCCTTCAGAACGTTGCAAAGCGGGTGAGGAGATCATTGCCCGGAAGATGGGGCTCGCCGCGAAAATTGATGGCGTTGCCGAACCGCGCGGCACAGGTCGCGAGCGACTTGTCGCAGCCCTGGATCAGCACCGCGAGGTCTCCCTCCACCGGTGAGGCGAGCAACAAACCGTCGATGTGAACGCCGGCACCGGTATGGCCGATGATATCCGCGCCCAACCCGGCATTGTCTCCACTGATCCAGCGCAGATGTCCCTGCACCAGACCCGAAGCGGTGACCGCATCCACGCCGGCGAATACAAGGCTATCATCATCCACCGCATCGACCGCCGACACCGTCTGGAAGGCCGCCTGAGACAGCCCACAGCCGGTGCCGCAAAACCTCGCGCGGCAGGATGGCGAGGCGACGGGAACGAACGGCTGGTCAAGCCGCGCCTTCAGTCCACGCAGTTCGGCAGAAAAGCGGCTGCCCTCTACCGATACCGCGCCGAGATGCCCGTGCCAGAACCAGCCTGGCCCAGCGTCCGGTTGCTGCCAGTCGATGAGGCCGATGCGGACGGCAGCATGATCCCACCGCCCGGAGGCGAGGTCATCCGAGCGAATGAGTGTGTGGCTGAGCGCGCCGCCGATATCCATGTCCAGCGGGCCAAGGCCTTCGTCCATCTCGATCGCCGATGGCAGCATCCCCGGCGCGGCATGATAGACGGTGTGCGCCACCGCGATGTCGCGGTCGTGCGCCGCAAAGCCCAGGGTTACGCCATCGCGCCGCTCGATCCGCCACAGCATGGCGATGGTCTCCAGCGGGTGATCGAACCAGCGCGTCCTCATATCGCCTCGCGGATTTCGATCAGCGGCACCGACACGGCCTCCCCTGCGGCAAAGGTCGCGGCGCTGACCGTGAGGTCATCCGAGGCAAATCGCACGGGCACATCGAACACAAACCCGGCGCGGACCTGCGCTCCCGGTGCCGGCGCGTCGGTAAAGCGGATGATGCCCCTAGGTTGCAGCGTCCAACCGGTGACCGCGAGCCCGTCGACCGACACGCTGACGGTGCCCGCAGCCGGCCGGGTGATCCGCCGCTGCTGGGAATCGGGCGGGTCGCCATAATGCTTGATCAGCGCAAACTCGGAATGGACGCCGTCACCTTCGCCGAGCATCTGGTCGCCATGATGCGGCGCGCCATTATCCTCGGCGGAGCTGTGATCGAGCGGATCGCGCAGGCGAAAACCGCGCGCCGGGCCGCGCCGTGCGCGAAAGAAGCGCACCAGTTGGGCGCAATCGGACTCCGACCGCACGCCGGGGCCGACATCGAAGCTCAGCGACGCATCCGCCCAGAGGCTGTTGCGGGTTTCATGACCGGTGACCGAACGGAAGATCTGGGTGGAAAAGCGGCTGGTGCTTTCCGCCTCTCGTCCCAGCGCCAACGGAAAGCTCACATCGTCAAAAGCCTGCACTGCGCCGTCTCCTTCTGCTTCCAGATCGAAATAGACAAAGCCGTCACGCGTCACCTGGGGCAGCGCCCAGACGAGCGTTTCCGCGACACCGCGCGCCCTGGCGAGCTCGGCCGAGCGCGCGATGGAGCTCCAGACACCGGCCTGTTCGGGCAGCAGCACAAAGCCGCTCATGTAATGCTGCTGCGCCAGCGGGTAACCGAGCCGCTGCTGCATCACGTCCAGCCCCGCCTGCTGCGCGGCAAAACGCCCCTCGATCACCCAGTCGTAATCCTCGAGCTGCAGGATATCGAAGGCAGGCCAGGCCCACCCGACGGGCACGTTCGCGCGCCGCGCATCGGGCGCCTCGGCATCGAGCACGGTCGGCAGATAGACCAGCAGCAGCGATTCCACCGCGATCGGCGCCAGCGCATCGCGCACCGCATCGACCAGCGCCGCGGTCGAGGCAACCAGCATTGCACCTGCCTGATCGAGCATAGCCTGCTGCGCTGCATCCATGACAGCTCGAATGTTCGGGATCGAAACGCCCACCTCGCCGAACGCGGCGGTCGCGGCATCGTCATACAGGCAGATGCGGCCATCGGGCATGATCCACCACCACGGCTCGCCGACCTGAAACCGCACGGCCAGCTCCGCATCGGCCATGATCTGCGCAAAGGCGATACCGACCGCCTGCAGATAGGCCATCGCCTCGGTGCTGGCCGGACTGAGCAGCGTTGAGGGCGGTTCCCATCCGGTCAGCGCAGGATCGCCGTTTTCGGCACGCTGCTTCCACCCCTCGGGACAGTGCGCATCGAACAGCTCATAGGACAGCGAGACGATGGGGCTGAGGCCCCAGGATCCGGCCTCCTGCGCAAGACTTTGATGCCATGCCGCGCATGGGGCATTGATAGCGCCGCCCGCTGTCGTCACCAGCAAAGCCTCGCCATCGCGCGTCAGGCTGAAATAATGGCTCATCCCGACATAATGGTTGAGCGAACCGCGATACCCCAGGCCGACAACATTGCGCACCAGTCGCGCGGGCGTGAGGTTGAAGCTGTCGTCATAGGCCGTTGCCATCGCGAGCCCATGCGGCGGCACCAGCACATCGCCGATATCGAGCATCGCCCGTTCGCCATCGCAGGCCATGCCGGTGAGTTCGACCCAGCCGGACGCGGGCTCGGCCAAGGCGCCGCCAGTCCCGTCATAATCCGGCGGAACCAGGGAGATGAACATCCGGTCGATATCTGAGGGATGCACCGGATCGGCATCGCCCGACAGCGTAAACCCGCCTGATAGCCCCGAAAATGGCAGGGTGACGATTGCATCTTCGGGCGTTCCGCTGGCATAGTTCCACAGCCGGATATACCAGCTGCGCGCTGTACCCCCGGCATCGCGCCCCTCGACGGTCAGTGTCGGCCCATGCACTGCATCAAGCGGCTTGATCCCGGACGAACGCCAGTGAAAGCGCAGCGTGGTGCGCGCATAATCGCGGTCGGTCGCATAGCCGAGCAGCGGATGATCGAACCGGTCCTCGCTTTCCCAGATAAGCCCGGCAAGAGCATCACGGTCATAGAACACCGCTTCGACCCGCATGGCATCGGGCGCGGTGGTGACCACAGATGCCATCATCGGACGCGGGAAGTTGACAGTCCAGAAACGGGGGTCGAAGCGCTGGATGTGGCTAGCCTGCTGGTCGCCGCGCGCATCGCACAGCCAATAGGGCATCGGCCTACTCCTCGATCAGGGCGCGGCGCACGGCGCGTGCCACCTGCCGACCGGACGCCTGCAAGGCTGCAGGGGCCGAGGGCATGGTGGAATTGATGTTGATGGAAATCCGCACATCACGCGCGCCTGCTCCGGCGCCGCGCGGCTCGACCCGCCCGAAGCCGGAGGGCACGAACAGTTCGGGGCCACGCTCGCCGACGAGATAGGGACGCCCTGCCGAGACCGGGCCACCTGTGGCTCGCCCAGGCAGCCCGAGCAGGCTGGTCAGCAGCCCCACGCCGAGCGACGCCCCGCCGCCGCCCTGACCGATCCCGGCGAGGCCCCGCGAAATGGCAGCCGCCGCGATCTGCTCCATTACCGCCAGTGCGGTTCGCTTGAGGTCCTCGAACCCCAGCGAGCCACGGCGCAATGCCGAAAGCAGGCCGCGCTCCAGCACCTGCCCTGCCCGCCCCAGGCCATCGCTCAACGGACCGTCTATCTGCCCTCGCATCATCGCGACATCCCGGGCGAACCCCTGGGTGTCGGCGCGCACGCTGACCAACAGCTGCTCGATTTCCTCATCCATCACAGGTCTCCACAACGTCCGGGAACATCGCGCGCAGCGCAGCGATCGCTTCGGCATCGGGCGGCGGCGACGCCGCAGGCGCCGGGCCGTTCAACGATGCCGCCAGTTCCTCCGGCGTGGCTCGCCAGAAGTCGTGCGGGCGCCAGCCCAATGTCCATGCGCTCAGGCCCGCAAGTGCGCGCGCCGCCTCGGCGAAGCTCGCCGCGCTCATCGGCCCTGCAAAATCTGTCGCAACAGGACGCGCAACACCGGCGTCAGCGCGACCAACCCGGCGGTGGCCAGCGCCTCGGCAAAGTCCTCCCGGCCGAGCGGACAGCTCGCCTCGACCCGGCAATGCCAGAAAAGCGCAACGATATCCGCGATCCCCAGCCGACCGCCTGCAGCGCGCTCGACCAGGTCGAACAACGGGCCGGTTTCCTGCTCGGCTGCAACCAGCGCAGCGAAACTCGGACGGAGCACGATGTCTGCGCCGCCCAGACGCAAAGATGCCTCGCCCCGCACCGGATTGGCAATCACCCCCCCGCTCACAGGCTGGCCACCGCGCCGGAGCTTTCCAGCGCCAGGGTGTAGTTACGCTCGCCATTGAAGTCGCCGGCATATTCCAGCCGGGCAACCAGAAACCGTCCCCGCATCCGCGCCCCGCTTTCGAAGCTGAGTTCATAATCGTCGAGCGTGCCGGCCAGCGCATGGCCGCGGATCGCGTGTTCGGCGTCCGACCCGAGAAACAGCCCGGCAGCCGAGACCGAGACCGATCGCACCCCAGCACCCGACAGCAGTTCGCGCCAGCCGCCGCTGCCTTTGTGGGTGATCACCACCGGCTCGCCGTTGATCGCCATCTGTGTGGTGCGAAGGCCTGCGACGGTGCGAAACGCCAGCGGGCTCGCCCCGTCGCCGATCTTGAGCAGGAAGGCGCTGCCTTTTTCCGCAGTCATGGGTTGGTTTCCTTTCGTCAGGGTTGCAGGAGGCGCGCCCGGTAATCGAGCGTGACGAGCCACAGGGAATCGATACGGGCAGTGCGGCTGCGCAAGGGGATGAGGTTGACCAATCTGTAGCCCGTCCCGCCGCTCGGCATGGCGGCCAGCCGCCTTTCCAGAGCCGCAGCGATGTCGGCGGCCGGGGCAGCATCGTCCGATCCGTCGCGGACCGCGAAAGGCAGCCGCACCTCGCGCCCGGGCCGGTCCTTGGTGCTCCAGTCGGTTGCCAGTACGTCGTCGAGCACCACGAACGGAGCCGCGATCCTCGCGGGCATCCGGTGGAACACACCGTTGACCCGCGCCATCAGCCCGGCATCGCCTGCCAGCCAGTCTATCGCGGCCAGGGCAAAATCCTGTTCCAGGCTCATCGCAGCGCCCTCCCCAGCCAGCGCAGCGCGGGCTCGGTGTGCCAGCGGCGCCGTAGTCCGCGCCCCGTCAGGCGCACCTGTCCCGGTTCAGCTTCGGCCGACAGGCCGGGAATCGTTGCGGCGATCCGTCCGGCCAGCCGGTCGGTGATGGCGATCACGCGCCGCTGGCCGATCTGTCCTGCCTGTCGCAGCAACACGCTGCCAAAGCCTGGGCGGATCACAGCCGCACCAGCCGCCAGGGGCGCCACAGCGCGCTGACCGATGCGGGCGGGGCGGCATCGCCGTCGCCGTCGCGCGCGAGATGGACGTGCGCAGCCAGACGAATGATGCCCTGCCGCAGCGGCTCGGGCAGATCGCCCCAATGCTCCGCGATGCCCGCGCTGTATTGCACCTCGATGCGGCTGGCCGAACCCGGCCGCAGCACGCGCACCCTGCCCTCGCCGCTGGCGGTGATATCGATGGCATAGGCATCGCTCGCCAGAGCGACTGCACTGCCGTCGGCGGTGATCCCGCTGACCCCGGCAATCGTAACCACCGGCTGCGCACTCAGCCTCTGCCAGTCGCGGGCCACCGGCAGTGTCTCGCGATGCGGTCGCTGCAGCACCTGCTGGCCGGTGAACTGTTCGCACAGGGCCGCCGCGCTGCGCAGATGCCCGGTCAGCACCGCGTCGTCGGCATCGCGGGTGATGTGCAGCAGCGCCTTGGTCTCGGCGAGCGCCAGGGGTGCGATCGCCGCGGGTTCGCTGGTGACCATCGCCATCAGCGTGGCTCGACCCGGACGGCGACCGAACGCTCATCGATCTCGCCATTGGAGAGCGTCACGCGATTGGTCAGCGCATAGCTCCCACCCGCCTGCCCGCCTTCCAGAGTGGCGGTGGCGCTGCGGCCATCATGGCCATCGGCGATCACTGCCAGCCCGCCATCCTGGACAGGCGTCACCAGCCAGCTGCTGACGACGACGAGATTGGGGCCGAGAAAGGCCGCGCCCCAATCGACGCGATAATCGATCCGGCTGTCCGGATCCTTGACGAACAGGCTCATCGGCTGCTCCTTTGTGAAGGGCGTGGAACGGGGCGGCGGCGGCGGACTATGGCCGATGCGGAACAAGCGTCGGGCCAGCCGCACCGGGACGGGCGACGTGCGATGGGCGGACCATCGGCGGCAGTGGACCGGTGCGGGTGGCCAGCAGGCGACGCGGGCTCCCCGTGGCGATCGGCATATCGCCCGGTGGATCACCGCGCAGCATCGGCTGTATCGCTAGCGATGCCGTCCAGCCGCTGCGCCAGCGTTGCGATCAGAAACAAGCACAATTGGTCGGTGCGGATGCCATAACGCTCGTGCGTTCCTTCGGCGTCTTCCCAGCGGTCGTGACAGCACCAGCCGTATCGTCGCCAGTCGAGCCCGTGACGCTCCATGATCGCAAAAGCGCTTTGCGCGCGAACGCCGAAATGTCGCCGCGCGACGTCCACGCCCTTGGCGGTGATCGCCGATGTCCACTGGAAAAATCCCAGCTCTGCCAGAATGTCGAGGCCTGCCCGCCGTTCGCGCGCGTCCATGCCGCCGAGCCACATTTTCTCGCGCGCATCCGAGGTGTTGATCGTCCCCGACACAGCGTGGATGTCCGACCAGCGCAGTTCCGGCCTGCCCAGCAGCACCATGCCGTCGGCGCCGGGGGAAAGCGCGCGGCCGGTATAGCCGTTGTGACTGGCCATCGCCACCAGGCTGCGCTCGCCGGCAAGGCCACCATAGGCCGCCAGCGCGAGTGTGCCTGCCACGCCGGTGGGATCGGTGATCGCTCCGATTCCGGGGGCGCTGTTCCAATAGCCGGAGTGATAGAAATTGCCGTCGCCCAGATACATCTGCATGCCCGAAAGGCTGCCTGGCGGGCCGGAGAACTCGAGGCTGTATCCCGCCATGCTCGCACCGCGCACCTCCAGCCGGCTATAGGGCGCGAGGCTGCCGACACCCAGCCTCCCCTCGACGGCGATCCAGTTGCCTTCCGCGTTGCGCGGCAGATAGTCGTGCGAATGCACCGCCGGTGCATAGGACCCTGCCGGCTGTTTAGCCGCCAACGCCTCTGCCAGACCGTCGATCTGCTCCATATCGTGAAGATGATCGGCGCGGTCGTCCCGCGCGGCAAACCAGTCCGCCGCCACGGTGAGCGTCACGGTCTTCAGTCCTGCGGCAAAATCCACCAGGCCGCTGTCCGAGGACGCGAGCACGACATCGCGCACTAGCGCCCCCTCCGCGATTTCGCCCTCGCCCACCTCCCATTGCCCCTCGTGGGTGACTCCCGCGACGGCGTAGTGGAAACGCGCGCCCGGTGGCACGGCATCGGCGAAGCGGCGGTGACCGGGTGTCGCCCCAGAGAGGGGGAGCGCGCCGGTGCCGGTGCCGGTGCTGGTTTCTCGCACCAGATCGGCAAAGAAAAGGTCAGGCATTTTAGGAGTTCCTGATTCTGGCGTGCAAAAGGCGAATGCCCGCGCGGGCGGGGATCGACCCGCGCGGGCACCGGGCCAGACCGCCGTGCGGCGACCCAGGCCATGGGATGGCTGAAAGGGGGGGACCTTCAGCTCAGCTCGCGGCGAACTTCATCAGCTTGATCGCTTGCGCGTTCATCACCTGACCGCCGATCCGCTTGGTCGCATAGAAATGCACGAACGGCTTGTTGGTGAACGGATCGCGAAGGATCGTCGTCGCGCTGCGCTCGGCAATCAGATAGCCGGCGCGGAAGTTGCCGAAGGCGATCGACAGGCTGTTCGACGCGATGTCGGGCATATCCTCGGCCTCGACCACCGGATAGCCGAGCAGGGTCGCAGGCTGCCCCGCAGCAAGCGAAGGCTGCCACAGGAACGCGCCATCGTCGCTCTTCATCTTGCGGATGCGCGCCAGCGTCGACGAGTTCATCACAAAGCTCGCGCCCTGGCGATAGGCGGGGCGCAGCGCGTGGACCAGATCGACCAGCCGGTCCTGCGGATCGGTGCTGGCAAAACCGCCGTCAGCTCCGGCGGCGACATATTGCAGCACGCCGAACGCGCGCGCGGCATCGTCCTGCGAGGTCGGCGTGCCATTAAGGAACCCGCGCGGTTGATTGGTGCCGGTGCCGCCCACGAACACGGCGCCCTCGGCGCGGGCAAACTCCTCGGCGATCTCTCCCGCCAGCCAGCTTTCGACATCGAACGCGGCATCATCGAGCATCGCCTGGCTGGCAGCAGGATTGGCATAGAGCTCGCCGGAGGGCGGGGCGATTTCGGCAAAGGCAGGCGTGTCGGTCTCGGGCCGCGCTGCCACCTCGCTGACCCAGCCCGAGGGCGTGCCGCCGGTGGTGACGAGCTTGCGATAGCCTGCGGTGCCGGTCTGCACGACCTGCGCGATGGCACGGATCGGCGAGATATCGGCAAGCGTCCGGGCGATCAGGGCGTCGATCTCGCGCGGCACGGCATAGCCGCCATCGGGGCCGGTGGTGGCGGCAAAGCTCTTCACCCCGGTTTCGAGCCCGCGCCGCAGATACTGATCGACGAAGCTCTTGGTCTCGGGCGCCATGGCATCGCCGCCACCGAGCGAGGGACGCCCGGATGAGCGCGCCAGCCGTTCGATCCGCTCGCGCATCGTCACGCTCTCGCTGCGGATGGCATCGACATCGCCTTTCACGCCATCGAGTCCGGTTTCGAGCGCGGCGATGCGTTCTTCATGGTCTTCTGATTGCAGAATGGCATCGAACGATGCTTCCAGCGGATCGGCATCGGCCTTCAGTTCAAGGGGGTTGGGGGGCATTTCCATAAGCTTTTCCTTCGGTTCACGCATCACACGGGGACCACCCCCGGATTTCAGGCATAAGAAACCCCGCCAGAGCGGGTGGGAACGAGCAGGTTTCGGCGCGCTCAACCCAGCATGTGCACCTTGGCGCCCGGCATCATCGGCAGGGTCACCAGGCTGATCTCGACCAGATCGAGCGCGATCAGCTCGCGCGGCGCGCGGCCAAGCGCGCGGCGGACGCGATAGCCGAAGCTCAGCCCGGTGGCAGCGCCGCTGCGCAGAGCCTGCAGGGCCTCCTGCGCGTGGGGATCGAGCGCGGCGATCACGCGCAGGCCGCGGCGGTCCTCGCTTGCATGCTCGATGCTGCCGATCCGGCTGTCGGGGCGATGCTGCCACAGCAAGGGAAGATCGGTCGCGCCCAAGGTCCCGGCGAACGCCCCGCGCCTTACGATGTCGCCGCCGCGATCGACCCGGTCGAACAGCGCGGCATAGCCGGCAAAGCGCACTGTCACCGGACCAGATCGCCGACACCGAGCTGGACCGCGAGCGCCGCCAGCAGGATCGCCATCACCGCGCGCACGAACTTGTCGAACATCGCGCCCCAGGCCCCCGACCGGGCATCGCGCCAGGCCTGCAGCAGTTCGCGCAGCTCGCGCAGGTCCTGCCCGGCGCTGGCATCGGCCAAACCGATCCGCGCCAGCGCCCGTCCCGCCCCCAGATCGCCCGATTCCTCGACGATCGCGCGCAGGGTGCCCAGATCCGCGCCCTCCTCCGCCGCCTGCGCGAGCAGGCTGGCGAGCATGTCTTCACTGTCCATCATGCCTTTGCCGCCTCCGCTTCGATCCCGAGCATCGCGCGCTTTTCCTGCGGTGAGAGAAAGTCCGCCGCGCCCACCTGCGCCCATAGCCGCTCGCGATCCTCGGACAGCGCAGGCACCTTGTCCTGATCGACGGCAAACGCCGCATCGGGCCACCAATGATCGAGCCCCTGGGCAATCGCGGCGGTGATCTTGGCCGCCAGCGGCAGCAGGGTCAGCCGCCACAGCGCGCGGTTCGCCTCGCGATAATTGGCGTAGGTGTTGTCGCCCGGCAGGCCGAGCAGCATCGGCGGCACGCCAAAGGCGAGCGCAATCTCGCGCGCGGCGTTCGATTTCAGCGCAACGAAATCCATGTCGGCGGGCGACAAAGCCATGCTCTGCCAGCTCAAGCCCCCCTCGAGCAGCATCGGCCGCCCGGCATTGGCACTTCCAGCAAAGCTCGCCTCGAGCTCGCTTTTCAGCCGCGCGAACTGATCGGGCGAGAGCACCCCGCCGGGCTCGTCGGGACGATAGACCAGTGCGCCCGAGGGACGCGCGGCGTTGTCGAGCAGCGCCTGGTTCCAGCGGCTGGCAGCGTTGTGCACCGCCACCGCGCGCGCCGCAGCCCCCAGGCAGCCCAGGCCGTAATGGTCATCGGTAGGGTGAAACCCCTTGATGTGCACGATCACCGGCGCGCAATCGCCTTCCTGCGCCGCCAGCCGCGTCGCGGTATCGCCGACGCGGTAGATATAGGTGGCAGGCCAGCCGCGCGCATCGGGTTCGATCGTCACCCGGTCGGGGCGCAGCGCGAACAGCTCGGCGGGTCGGCCATCGGCATCGCGCAGAATCTGAACATAGCCGTTGCCGTGCAGCAACAGATGCGCCGCCAAAGTTTCAAGCAGCCCCTGGCCTGCGCTGGTGGTCGCGACCAGTGCAGCGATCCCCGGGTCGGATGCCGCCATCGGCGCTCCGCCCACGCCTTCGGCCACCAGCCGCACCGCGCGCTGAGCGATGGGGTTGTCGCAATAGGCGCTGCGCACCTGCTCGGCATAAGAAAAAGGCGGGTCGGCCAGCGCCAGGCTCCATGGGCTGGTATAAGCGCGCGCCAGCGGCGGCCGATCGCGGGCCGCGCCTTTCAGCGCCAGCGCCAGATGCTTCCAATATCCCATGTCATTCCTCCAGTGAGCGGATGCGCGGGGTTCCGCGCCGTCCCAGCATCAATTCCGTCAGCGCCCAGACCAGGGCGTCGGCGCGGTCGGGCGAGCGGCCCGGACCCTGATATTCGCCGCCGGTCATCAGGCCGCACATCTCGTCTTCGAGCCGCGCAAAGGTGCCGCAGTGGATCACCCGGCCCGCCTCGTAGAGCGCGGCGACCGGCTCGGCCCGCGCCACCTTGCCCCGGCTCGCGTGGACCAGCCGCACCGGCAGCGCGATGTTCGAGGCGCGCAGCACCGCGCCCACCATCTCGCCGCCCTGATTGGCCTCGGCGATGATCCGGTCTGCGTTCCACGCGTCCGACGCGTTCGCCACCGCGCGCGCCCAGCCTTCGGGCGAGGCGCCCTGCACCGAGCCATCCGCCAGCACCGCAGCGCGGCCATCGTCGAGTAGCGCGCACACGATGATCCCGCACGCATCGCCGCCCGAACCTGCGGGCGGGTCGACGCCGATCACGACGCGGGCAAAGCCTTGCGTGCTCCAGCGCATCCGGCAGGCCTCTATCAGGCTGCGGCTCCACAAGGCGCCTTCGATATCCTCAAGCAGCTCGCCATCGAGCTCCTGCCGCCCCAGCGCGGTGCCTCCATAATGCCGCTCGACCGCATCGAGGAACGCGGGCGGCAGGTTGGCGCGGTTGGCCCGGCTGCTGCCCCGGCTGATGACCACCGCCGGATCGGCGAGCAGGCAGCGCACCAGAGGCACAGCGCGCGGTGTGGTTGTCGCTGTGATCTGCGGCAGCGCGCCGACGCGCAAACCCAGCTGCAGATTATCCCAGGCGAACATCGCCCGGCGGGATGAATTATCCCATTTGGCTATCTCGTCACACCAGGCATGGCTATGTTCCGGACCTCTCAGGCTTTCTGGTTCGGCGGAAGAAAACAGCGTGGCCTGCGCCCCGCCCGGCCAGCGCAGGCGCCGCAACGATGGCTCCCAGTGCGGGCGGGTCGCGTCGGGCGCGATCGCCAGCAGCCCGCTTTGCCCCTCCACCATCACACTGCGCGCCTCGGCCAGATTGGCCGCGACCAGCGCGATCCGCGCTTCCGGTTGCGCCTCGGCGATGCTGCGCACCCACTCGGCGCCAGCCCGCGTCTTGCCGAAGCCGCGCCCGGCCATGATCAGCCAGATTCGCCAGCCTCCTGGCGGGGCCATCTGCTCCGGTCGTGCCCAGAATTGCCAATGATGGGCAAGGCTCGCCGCCGCCGCATCGGTCAGCCCGTCGATATAGCGTCGCGCCCGATCGGCGGGCATCTGCGCCAGCCGCTCGGCGAGCGATGGCCCGGTCATGGCTGCGGCGCCGCTCCGCGATCCGTCTGCTTGTCGTCCTCGCCTGCCGCATCGAGCCGCTTGCGAATCTGCTCCAGCGTTGCCGCCAATTGCTCGCGCGCGACCGTCGCCGTCGCTGGCTCGCCCGCGCTATCGCCGCGCCCCTTTTCGGCACTGGCCTTGTAGGCCATGAGCAGCTTCAAGCCTTGGGCATCATCATATTCGGTGGCGCGGCCGATGCTGCCATCGGCGCGCTTGACCGGCTTCAACGTGCCGAACCGCGCGGTCTTGAGCATCCGGAACTCGAGCTCGTCATAGCCGGTGGCAATCGCGCTCTGCCAGCCGCTGCGAAACGCAGGGCTGCTCGCCCGCAGCCGATAGACCGCAGATCGCGACACGCCGGCACGCCTGGCTGCGACCGAAACGTTGGACGTTTCAGCCAGATGGTCGAGAAACGCCCAAAGGCATTCCTCCGATATCAGATCGGACAAACAGGCATCTCCGCATAGGGCATGACATGTCGGAAGCCATCGCGGGGTCAGATAGGACTATCTGCCCGACCCGCTCCATCGCGATGTTCATGATTTGTGCCATATCAGCGTGACGATGTCAAGGTAAAATAACCGATCTGGCTAGTATCGTTCCTCCTGTGGGGCGGGATCGAGCAACAGGTTCAGCCGCCGCAGCGCCAGGCAAGCGAGCCGGGCGGTTTCACTCTTGCGCCGTGCCGGAGCCAGCGGGCGGGTGGCGGCGGGGCGGATGATCTCCGCGTCATAGGCGTCGGCGACGATCAGCCCGGTGCTCTCGTGCAGGAAGGCAGGCGACTCGACGAGGCCGGCATCGAGCGTCGGTGGCAGGCCCCAGTAGAATCGGTCGCAATGATCGAGATATTCGGGCCATTTGGCATCGCCCAGCAGATCGGCGCGCGCCACCTTGATCTCGACGATGACGATGGCACCACGCGAGTCGATCCCCATCAGATCGGCCCGGCGACCGTTGGGCAGCGCGATTTCCGGCGCGACCCAGATCTGGTTGCGGCGAAACAGACGGGCAATACCCCGCGCGACCGCGGCAGCGCCCTGCGGCAATCCGCAGCTATCGACCGGCTCCGGCAGCGAGGTGGCATCCACAGGGACAGGCGGGCGATGGAGCATGGCTTCGGTCATGTCCCGCTTTAATACAAAACGTGAACAGATGAAAGGCGGGCCGGGCCCTGAAAATGCAGGTGAACGGGCTGTCCGCGATGATCAGCTGTGGGTCGTGAAACCGGCGACCGCGAGGGCTTGCCGATAATGCGCTTCCGCTTCTGCATATAGCAGCCGTGCAGCGGCGCGGCTGAACCGTCCCTGAGCCCGCGCCTTTTCCAACGCCAGCAGCCCTGCCTGCAGCATGACGCTCATGGTCGCAAGATCGCGCGCGACGACTCGCGTGGTCTCAGGCGGCATCGCTGCCAGATGGCTCGACAGATCAGCGCTTTGCGCCAATGGGTCCGCCGCCCGCAGAGGCGCGCATCCTGCCAGCCGGGCGGCGGCCGAGAGAACCTGCGCCAGCGCCTCGACTCGCGCCACCACAGCACAGGCTTCCATGCTGTCGGTGGCATCGGTAGCCAGAATCGGGGCGAGCGGTGCGAACATGATGATCGGCAATAGAGGCCGAGGGTTAATACGTCTCTAAAGGTCCGATACGGGCGCTTTGCCGTGGCGTGAAAGACACAATCTTTCGCGAAACTTGATATTTTTGGCATTTTTCTCTTGTGCAGCGCAGCATGACACGGCAGCATTACTGTCGCTGATCATGAGCACCCCAATCTGGCGGACAGGGACGCCGTATTAAAAGAGGGTCGCCATTGCAGCGCAGGCGGGACGAAACGCATCCAGTTGAAAGGAAAAACATGCGTACGTCCAAATTCCATCGGGGCCTTGCTGGCCTCGTTCTTCTCGTATCGTCGGCTGTTGCCACCCCCGCGTTTGCGCAGGAGGAAGAGGCCTCGCCGCCGGTCACCATCTCCGGCTCTGTCGGTCTTGTTTCGGACTATCGCTTTCGCGGCGTATCGCAGTCCGATGAAGACCTCGCCATCCAAGGCGGCTTCACGATCGCGCACGAAAGCGGCTTCTATGCCGGCACCTGGGGGTCCAACCTCGCCGGCTGGGGTACCTTTGGCGGCACCAACATGGAACTCGACATCTTTGCAGGCTATGCCACGACCATTGGTTCGGCAGGGATCGACGTCGGCGTCACGTGGTACATGTACCCCAGCGGCTCCAACAACACCGACTTCTTCGAAGGCTATGCCAAGCTGAAGGGAACCGCCGGGCCGGTCGATCTGACGGCAGCGGTGTTCTACGCGCCCAAGCAGGAAGCTCTGGGCAACTTCTCCAACACGCCGTTCAGCCGCGGGCAGAAGCAGCACAACCTGTATCTCGCCGGTGACGCCAGCGTCGGCATTCCCGATACGCCGGTGACCATCAACGCCCATATCGGCTATTCGGACGGCAATCCCGGCCTGGGCCCCAACGGTACCAGCGTCGCACCGACGGGTGAATACTGGGACTGGTCACTGGGTGCATCGGTCAATGTCTATGGACCGCTGACGCTGGGCATTGCCTATGTCGATACCGACATCACCCGTGCGGAATCGGCCTATCTCGGCGGCGGCTTTGCCAATGCAGAGGGCGGCCAGATTGCCGATGCCACCGTTGTGGTCAGCATCACCGCGGCGTTCTGATCGCAGCTTGAACACACCCCGGTTTGCATGGGGGGGAATGGCCGCATCTGTCGTGACAGGTGCGGCCAGTTTTTTTGGCCAGCTCGCGGCTTTTTCGCTATGGGCCGGGTCGCATGACCAGACTGCGCCTCGCCACGACCACGCCGGGAGAGCCGGAAATCTTTCATTCGCTGCAGGGCGAAGGCATTTCAGCGGGCCGGCCGTCGGTGTTCGTGCGGTTGTCGGGGTGCAATCTGGCCTGCCGGTGGTGCGATACGCCCTACACCTGGTATTTCACCGGACATAACGGACAGCATCGCGGCGGGCAGACCTTCGAGCGCCGCGACAACAGCCTGACGCTCGATATCGATGACGCCGTCCGCCGGATCACGGCGTTCGAATGCCGGCATATCGTCTTCACCGGGGGCGAGCCGCTGCTGCAGCAGCCGGCCCTTGCTGCCCTGTGCGACCTACTGGGCCCCGACTACCACATAGAGTTGGAAAGCAACGGCACGGTTGCGCTGACACCGGCCTTTGACCGTTACGTCGATCAGCTCAACCTGTCGCCCAAGCTCGACCATTCGGGCAACGACCGGGCACTGCGGCTCAACGAGGCAGCGCTCGCAAATTATGCTTTGGACCCGCGCGCATGGTTCAAATTCGTGGTCGATCAGCCGTGCGATGCCGAAGAGATCGCCGAACTGGCAGAGCGCTGCGGTATCGCGCCCGAGCGCATCCTGTTGATGCCCGAAGGCACCAGCGCTGCCCAGTTGCACGAACGCAGCCGCTGGCTCGGCCCGTTATGCCTCGAACGCGGCTGGCGCTTTACCGACCGCCTGCATATCCACCTGTACGGCGATACGCGCGGAACCTGATTATCGCGGTCCGGACAGGGTGCCCTGATTGCGCCAGCGCCCCACGACGCGGGCGACCATCTCCTCCTCGCCGCCGCGCTGACACCACAAGGTGCTGAACAGCGGATCGTCCGATGCCGGGCGACGCGCCTCTTCGAGATCGTCGAAAGACACGCGAATCGGGATCGACACGCCCTCCCCGCAGATGATGCACTCGCGGTTGCGCAGCGCGGGGATCGAATCGAGGAAACCGCGCGCCCCTTCCGGCATGGCCGAGCGGACATGCGCCTGATCGCGGTCGTTGTTCAGACGCATCGCGATGATGGTGCCGCACTGCGACAGCACACCTTCGGAAAGATCGGAAGGGCGCTGGGTGATCAGCCCCAGCGACACGCCGTACTTGCGGCCTTCCTTGGCGATGCGGCTGAGCACGTTGCGCACCGCGCTGTGTTCAAGCACCCGGTCGGAGGGAATGTAACGGTGCGCTTCCTCGCACACCAGCAGCACGGGTGTGACCCTGTCCTTTCGGCTCCAGATCGCGAAGTCGAACACCATCCGGCTGAGCACGGCGACAACGGTGGACGTGATATCGGAGGGAACGCCGGACACATCGATGATCGAGATGGGCTTACCCTCGGCGGGCAGCCGGAAAATCTTGCCGATGAAGTCGACCATATTGTCGCCCACCAGCATTCCGGAGAACATGAAGCTGTAGCGCGGGTCCGCCTTGATTTCCTCGATCTTGCCCTTGATCCTCAGGAACGGCGCGCTCGATGTCGCCTTGTCCAGCTTGCCCATCTCGTTCTGGATGTTGGTGACAAGATCGGACAGCATATAGGGAATGGGGGTATCGACCGTCACCCGCGACGTGCCCTGCGCCGCCCTGCCCTTCAGCCGCGCCGCAAGCAGGCACTTGGCCAGAATTTCCGCATCGGTCTGCCGTTCGGCGCCCGAAGAGGTGAGGAACACCTCGCAATGCTCCTCGAAGTTCATCAGCCAGTAGGGCATCGAGAGATTGCCGACGTCAAACAGCGCACCGTTGCCGGCAAAGGCGCTGGCATATTCGCCGTGCGGATCGACCATAACGATATGGCCGTCGGGCATCATGTCGCAGATGCGGTGGAGGATCAGCGCGGCAGCGGTGGACTTGCCGGTGCCGGTCGAGCCGAGCAGCGCGAAGTGCTTGCCCAGCAGCGAATCGACATACAGCGCGCCGCGCGTGTCGATGGTGGGATAGACCGTTCCTATCTCGATATGCGGGCGCGCATCGGCGGCGTACACTTGCTTGAGATCGGCGCTGGTCATCGCGAACAGCGGTGTACCGGGGACCGGATAGCGGGTCACCCCGCGGCGGAAATTGAAGATGCGCCCGGTCAGCCTTTCCTCTTCGCCCTCTCCCAGGAAATCGATCTGGCAGACGATCAACCCGGCCTCGCGCTGATGCATCCGCTGGGTGCGGACATTGGCCACCAGCCAGCGGGGGCCCATGCGGATCTTGACCTGGCTGCCCACCTGGCCTGCCATCGACACGCTGGGGTCGTTATGTTCCATCAACGTGGCAAGCCGGCTGGCATCGAGCAACACCTGCGAACTGGACCCTGCGATTTCGATGACTTCGCCGATCTTCAAATTCTCGGCCGGACGCTGGATCATCCGCGGCAGGGGGGGAAGATCGATAGGAGCGGCTGGTGCACGATCCTGGAAATTGCGGGGATTAAGCTCTTCCATCGCGCAGCCCGGTGCCTTTCTGAAGCAAGTACACCTTGCTCCCTAGCCGGATAGGGTAAATTTTCCCTATATGCCGGGCCTGGGTCAAACGACCCGATCAGATCTTGCGGAACACCACACCACCCAGCCAGCCGAGCAGCAACGAGATCAGCACCGCGCTCACGCCATAGAAAAATGGCTGATATTCCGCCATCGTCGCGACAAACCGCTCGAAGCCGAACTTACGGATTTCGATCTCGCGTACGGCGGCTGCGAGCACCTGGCCGTCGCGGACCAGAAACGTCTCTGCGGTATAGATACCGGTGGGCACGCTGGCGGGAATCGAAAGCCGCGCCTGATAGAGCACGCCTTCCAGTATCTCGACGCTGCCCTCCTGCTGCTTGTAGAGGCCTTCGCGCAGGTTCAGGTCGACCAGCCCGGCCAGAAAGCGCTGCTGCTCCTCGGGATCGATCGACCCGGCGGGCGATAGCTGCAGATTGGCTAGGCCGAACTCGTAAATCGCCGCGGTCCGCTCATCGACGATCTTATCGATCGGGCGCGATGAAGCCAATGCGTAATATCCGGGTGCCGAGCGGAACTCGGTGCTCGCAGCGTTGATCCATATCCCTGCGATCTGCTGCTTTTCGCGCAGGATGATCGATTGCGGCGGGCCCTTGAGGATGACCACGATATCGCTGTCGCCCGTGGGCGGGGTGCCGCCGGGATAGACGATCGCGCCGAACAGCAGCAGTTCGGCCCCGGTAAAGCCGTATTTGATCTGGATGTCGCGCTGCGAGACTTCGGGCACCAGCACAGGCTCGGTGGCTGCCGTCAGCAGCCACGCGCCAAGCAGCGCCGCGACAAACCGCCACCCCCTCATTGCAGCAACTCGACCGAATAGATCTCGGCCGGCCGGAAGCCCAGCCCGATGCCCAACCGCAGCGCCACCAGCAGCACCAAGACCGAGAGCAGCAGCCGAAGATACTCGGGCGGAAGCTTCTGCGCGAAGCGCGCCCCGATCTGCGCCCCGGTGACGCTGCCGATCAGCAGCAGCACCGCCAGCACGATATCGACCGCCTTGGTGGTCAGGCTGTGCACCATCGTCGATGCGAGCGTTACGAACAGGATCTGGAACAGCGAGGTGCCGACCACGACCTGCGCGCCCATGCCCAGCAGATACAGCATCGCCGGCACCATCACGAAACCGCCGCCCACGCCGAGCAGGATGGTGAGAATCCCGGTGAGGAAGCCAAGGATCAATGGTGCCAGCGGTGAGATATACAGGCCCGATTTGTAGAACCGCCACCGCAACGGCAGATTGGCGACCAGTGGATGGTGGCGGCGCTTCTTGGCGGGCAGCTTTTCGCCGCGGCGCATCGCCAGCACGCTGGCCAAACTTTCGCGTGCCATGATCGACCCTATCGAGCCGAGCAGCAGCACATAGACGATGTTGATCACGGTATCGATCTGGCCCAGTTGCTGCAGCGCCCGGAACAGCGCGGCACCGGCAAAGGTTCCGAAGATGCCGCCAACCACCAGCACCCCGCCCATCTGGTAATCGACCCCCTTGCGGCGGCTATAGGCGATCACGCCCGATACGCTCGATCCGGTGACCTGGGTCGAGGCGGACGCAGCCGCAACGGTGGGAGGAATGCCGTAAAAGATCAGCAGCGGCGTGGTGAGAAAACCGCCGCCCACCCCGAACATACCCGACAGAATGCCCACAAGCCCGCCCAGCCCGATAATGACGAAGCCGTTGACCGAAAGATTCGCGATGGGAAGATAAACGTCCATGATGTGCGGCGGACGCTAGACGGTTTGCAGCTGCAGCAGAAGAGGGCACGCGCCTTTCGAGGCGGCCGCCAGGGTTAAAAACCGGTGGATAGCGTCAGCGCCGCGCCCGAAGCGGGCTGGGCATCGCCATCGATCCGCTGGCGCCAGTCGAGCGCGACCAGCATCCGAGTGTCTCCCAGCGGCATCGCCAGAGCGGCACGCGGGCCGATATCGATTCGGTGATTCCAGCGCCTGGCGCCGCTGGAATCGGCTTCCTGCTGACCGCCCGCCCAAAGCCCGCCACCCATCGACACCGTATGCCGGTCACGCGTTGCGACCTGACGGGTGGCCAGCATCTGCAGGTCGAAGAAGCCCTGGCGATCGCGCAAGCCGACGAGACCCGCCTGCGCAAAGGCCTCGACCTGAACCTGACTTCGGCCCAGCTGTGCGCCGCCGCCTGCCACCAGCATCGCCGCAAACCGGTCTTTCTGCCCATCGGCAAGGCCAAAACGCCGCTCCAGGGCCAGATCGACCGGCACCGCGCCCCAGGGCCGCGCGCTCACCCCCAGAGCGATGGTCCGGTCATCGGCGCTCGCCAAGGCGGTGACTGCGCGGGCATAGAAGTTGGGCGCGTTTGCGCCGTCGCCGAGCGCATAGCGCAGGATGATCCCCGCCTGGCTTCCGCCATACTGCGCCGCAGGTGCCAGCGCGGCATCGCCTCCGCTGGGGCGCACCAAAGACCAGGCGTAGATCGACCAGCGTTTGTGCGCCCCTGTAACAGCGGCGGCCCGGCCCGGATGCTGCGCATCATGGGGCTCGCCTGCGCCGGGCTCGATCAGCAGCGGCCCATCGAACAGCGGCGATGCCGCTCCAGGGTGCGGCATGGTCAGGCTTTGCGCCCATAACCGGTGATGGGCCATCGCTGTATCGAAGTCGATCAGGCCCGCCCCCATGGCCGCCCCAAGGCGATCCGGAACGAACGCCGCGCCAGCGCGCGACGGCATCCCGGCGCGGGTGACCGATCCCGGCCTTGCGGTCGCGGCCTGATCGACAGACGCTACGGCCAGCAGCCGAACCGGTAGCGGCGATACCGCCGAGGGTGCGACGAAGTCTGCACTGTCGGGCAAGTGATGGATGATCCGCGCGAATGTCCAGCACACAAGAACCGTCATCAGAAACAGCAGGGGTTGCCCGCGCATCGTTCTCCGCAAAGGGTGCGCAGGCCCGGCGCTAGCCATCGCCTCGCTCTGCCGGGATGCCGGCCATGCTCCAGAGGGGGTTATGTGGCGACGGGGTCATCACGGTGCCGCCGGAATATAATGGCGCGTCTTGTCCCAAGCCAGCGCCGCTCCGCGCAGGCTTGCGATATAGCCTGCCATCGCACGGCGCGCCGCCATCACCGCGATGATATTGCCGACCAGAGCGCGCGGGATCGACCACAAGGCCTGGTGCCAGCCATAATGCCATCCGGTGCACGTTGCCCGCACGACCAGCCGCCATGCCAGCACCAGGCCATTGCCAATCAGCAAAATGCGGAGCACCGGATCGAGCGGGGCAGGCTGATGAACACCGCTGATCGCGCCTGCACCGGAGATAAGCCAGCATATCAGGCCGACATAGGCCGCGATCAGCACCACTGCCGAAAGCACCGACCGCCGGTCGCGCGCGCGCATCCAGATATCGGCTTTACCGCGCCCCCAGCCGGTTCGATCCCAGCCGCTCAATGCGATACCGATGGTCCAGCGCGTCTTCTGCCGCACCGATGCGGCAAGATCGCCGGGGAAATAGGCGCGCGTGGCGATCAGTTCGCCCGCACTGTCGCGGGCGCGCACGAACACCCCGCGCCCGCCGTTCTCGTGAATGCGGATGCCAAGTTCATAATCCTCGGTCAGGCTGTCGGTCGCAAACGGGCCTTGTCCGTCACTCTGATCATCCAGCGCCTGCAACGTCGTCCGCGCAAAGCCGCAGCCGACCCCCGCGCATGGCATCGCCACACCCATGCGGCTGCGCACCGGCATGGTGCGCGCATGCGCTTCGGCAAATTCATCCGCATAATGGCCACTGATCAGCGGCGCTGCCGGGTCGATCAACGGACTGACCGGGAGCTGCACGTAAGCATGGCGGGGGAGCAGCCGGTCATAGAGCCGCAGTTCGGCAGGATGGACGACATCTTCCGCATCGTGCAGCACCACCGCGTCAAAGGCGACGCCCTCCTCGCGCTCATCGGCTTGCATCGCGTGCCACAAGCGATTGAGGCAATCAGCCTTGGAGCTCGGCCCATCGACCCGCAGGGGCACGATCCTGACCCGGGCGTCTCCCCGCGCCCCGCGCAAAGCGGCAAAGCCGGTCGCCGGATCATTGGCATAAACACCGACATAAAGACGATAGTCCTGCGTCTGCCAGCGGTGCAGGCAATGGCCGAGCATGTCGGCGATGACAGCGGATTCATCCCAGGCCGGGACGAAGACCGCATGGCGCAGCCGCTGGCCTGATGTCGGGCTGACAGTATCGCCCGAATCGGGGCGGGGACCCACCAGCCGCTGCCACAGCCAGACGGCATCCAGCGCCAGATCGTCGATTGCCCCGATGAAAATCCATATCCCGGCAAACAGAAGCAGCTCGGTACCGAGTGCGTCAGTGGCTGCAAACAGGTAGCGCGCCACGGTCAGCCACTGTGCGTCGCCAAATCCCTGTTCAATCGGTCCCAAGCGATGCCCCCCGGCGGGCCGGTCAAGACCCTGTCAAAGCGCCCAACCCAGCGGGATAGATCCGTCGGAATTGCGCGATCCGTTGCTCTGCGCCTGAATGCCTGCTTCGCGCAATTTCGTCAAAATAAAATCGGAAGGATCGCCTCTGCCGCCCACCGTGACGGTGAGCCCGGTCCGCCGCGCCGCCCAGACCGCCAATGCCAGGTCCGATGCGCCTTCGGTATCCGGCTCCGCGCCATCGAAGCTGATCGACGGGAGGACCAAGGGGGGCGGGATCAACTGCATCTGCCATTGCGGTTCGGCCTGCGCGAGCCGTTGCTCGAGCGCGCGATAGGTTGCAAGCGTTGCCCCGGGCAGCGGCCTTGCACGAACCTGCGCCAGCCTCTTGTCGCTGTCCACCAGCACCGCATCGGGCGACACCCCGGCCATGATCGCAAGCTCCCGCCCGATCAAAGCGACAGCCTGCCGCTCCTTGCTTGCCTTTTCGCGCGCCGATGCCGATGCAAGCTGGGCGGCTTCGGCATCCCCCGCTGCGGTGCCGACCCGGAACTGGTCAAGGCTCAGTTTGACCGGGCGCCCCAGCGATTGCTGCAGCGAGGCCTCGCCGAGCCGGGCCGCATTGGTGCGGTAATCCGGCGTCAGGATCGTTGCCCTGACCAGCAGCGGATCGGTGGAAAAATCGATGTCGAGCTGATCGATCTTGGCCTGGCGGGGAAATTGCTCGGCGAGCACATCGCGCGCCTGGCGTTGGGCGCGCGCTTCCCAGGCGATCTGGCTGAGCGAATAGCCCAGTGGAATGGCCAGCGCCAGAAACGCCGCGGTGATGATCGCCGCCTGCACCCCGCTCTGGCGGCTGGTCAGCTTGGGACCGAATCCATAGAGCCGCGCCATCACCGCAGCGGCGATCGCGATCGTCATCAGGTTGGTGACGAACAGCATCAGCGCCCCGAAGAACACAGTCGCGTTGAGCGTCGCCAGCCCGAAGCCGACCGTGGCGAGCGGCGGCATCAGCGCGGTGGCGATCGCCACACCGACGATGGTCCCTTCGCGCCCACGGATCATCGCATAGGCCCCGGCAAGCGCCGAAAACAGGGCCACCAGCAGATCGAACAGGTTGGGCCGGGTGCGCGCGACGATCTCAGGCGTGATGTCCTTGATCGGCGAGAAGAACACGATCAGCGCGGTAAACAGCACCGCCAGCAGCACCCCGACCGCCAAAGTCATCGCGGTGCGGCGGATCTCGTTGCCATCGACCAGCGCCATACCGAAGCCCAGGCCGATGATCGGCCCCATCAGCGGCGAGATGAGCATGGCGCCGATGACCACCGCAGGCGAGGAAAGCAAAAGCCCCAGCACCGCGATGCCGGCCGACATCAGGTTCATGAACGCATATCGCGGGGTGAGCCCGGATTCATCGTCGACCTTGGCAATCACCGCGCGGTGCTCGATCGACGGGATCACCGACCCGCGCCACCACCTGCCCAGCGGTCCGGCGATCTGCACCGCAATCGCCTCCATGCGCCCGGCAACGCCACGGGGCTTTGGCGCGATCACAGTCTGGTCGGGCTGTTCGGTCATCGTGTCTCACATTCTGCGGCCCGGCCAGGGGTGGACCGGCTATGGCTTTGGCGATAGACGGATATGCCCCGCCGTGCCAGACGCCCGCAGCGTTTTCTGCCGGAATCGGGCCACGAAAGAATGTAAAAAGGTGACACAGCCATGACCAGGATCAACCGTTTCGGGCTGCTGGTGCTTTTGCTGCTGTGCGCCGCATGCACCCCCAGAACCGGACCGCAGACCACGGCGACGGCCGATCCGCTCGACGATTTCGCCCGGCAATATGTCATGCTGACGCTCGAAATCGGCACGCACGAGGAGGGCTATATCGATGCCTATTACGGCCCGGCTGAGTGGAGGCGTGCGGCCGAGGCATCGCCGCGCGCGCTGCCCGCGCTCGCCGAGGCGGTGGACAGGCTGGATGCCGGTATCGCCGCGCTCGATGTCACAGATCGCGAGCCGATGGTGCAGCGGCGGGTCACGTTCCTGCGCGCCCAGCTCAACGCGGCACGCACGCGGCTGCGGATGCTGCGCGGCGAGACGTTGAGCTTCCGCCAGGAATCGCTCGGCCTGTTCGGCGCAACGCCCGACATCCTGCCGCTGGAGAGCTATGACCCGGTACTGACCCAGATCGAGGCGCTGCTGCCGGGACCCGGCACGCTCGCCCAGCGGGTGGATGCGTTTCAGGAACGCTTCGTCATCCCCGCCGACCGGTTGCAACCCGTTTTCGACCGGGCGATCGCCGAATGCCGGGCGCGCACTGCGGCCCATATCCCGCTGCCCAAGGGCGAAAGCTTCCGCATGGAGTTCGTCACCGGCAAACCATGGAGCGGGTATAATTATTACCAGGGCAATCTTGCCAGCCTGATCCAGATCAACACCGATCTGCCGATCCGCATCGGCCGCGCGGTCGATCTGGGGTGTCATGAAGGCTATCCCGGCCACCACGCGCTCAATTACCTGCTCGAGCAGCGCCTGATGCGCGGGCGCGGCTGGATGGAATACAGCGTCTATCCGCTCTACAGCCCGCAAAGCCTGATCGCCGAGGGCTCGGCCAATTACGGCATCGACCTGGCCTTCCCCGGCGACGAGAAACTTGCCTTCGAGATGCGCGAACTCTATTCGCTGGCGGGGCTGCCCACCACCGATGCCGCGCGACTTGCCGCGCTGCAGGAAGCGCTGACCGGCCTGCGGGGCGCGCGTTTCACGATCGCGCAAATGTATCTCGACGGCGAGATCGACCGCGACCGCGCCATCGTGCTCACCCAGAAATACCAGTTGATGAGCGAGGCGCGGGCCAAGCAGTCGATCGGGTTTACCGATGCCTATCGCAGCTATGTCATCAATTACGGGTTGGGACAGGACATGGTGCGCGAGTTCGTCGAGGCCGCCGGCCCCGACACCAGATCGCGCTGGGCGGCGATGGAACGGGTGATCAGCGAGCCAACCTTGCCTGCGGACCTCGCGGTCCGCTGAACGCGCTCAGCTCGCAAACAGCATCGCGTCGTCGGCAAAGGCCTTGAATTCGAGGGCATTACCCGCCGGATCGTGGAAGAACATCGTCGCCTGCTCGCCGACCTGCCCTGCAAAGCGGATATGCGGTTCGATGACGAAGCGCGTGCCCGCAGCGCGCAGCCGATCGGCCAGCGCCTGCCAGTCCTGCATGGTCAGCACGACGCCGAAATGCGGCACCGGCACGTCATGACCATCGACCGGATTGTGGTGAGACCGCGCCTGGCTGGCTGCCGGATCGAGATGCGCGACGATCTGATGGCCGAACAGGTCGAAATCGATCCAGTGGTCGGACGACCGCCCCTCGCCGCAACCCAGCACGTCGCGATAGAATTGCCGTGCGGCGATGAGGTCGTCGACCGGAAAGGCAAGGTGAAACGGTCTGATGGTCATTGAGAGGCTCGCGTCATGGGCGCGCCAGCCTGGGCGCCCGAGGAGCCGGCTTGATAGACAGACAGGCAGCCCGCTGTCCACCGCCGCGTGGACCTCAGACCATTGCCGCGGCGTTGCGCAACACCAGAGTGCCCGCGCTGCGGCTTTCGCTCCAGCCGCCACAACGCCGGAACTGGTCGACGCAATTGGGTTCGAGATAGATGATCGTTACCGGCTGGTCGAGCGACGAGAGACGCTCGGCCACAGGTGCCATCACGGTATCGTCAAACGGATCGTAGAAATAACACAACAGCGGACCATCGGTTGGCGGCGCAAAGTGACGCGCATCCATGCAGACGACATCGACCGGAGCGACCAGCGCGCCCTTGGCCTGCATGATATCGCGGTTGTTGAGCGCGATTTCCACCAGCTCGGGCGCGAATTCCACGCCGATCACGCGGGCAAAGCCGAAGCGGGCCGCTTCCAGCAGCGCCCGGCCCTTGCCGCAGCCATAATCGATGAACACCGTATGCGCGAAGTCGACATTCAGATCGGCAAACCACTCCGGCATGTCGAAGCCGTTGCTGGCCTGATAGCGCCGTGCATGCGCTGCCACCGAAGGATCGACGTCGAGTGTGTGCAGCTCCCTGATCGCGAAGGTGTCGGTGCCCCATGTGTCGTCGAACGCCTGGAACTGTTGATTGCGGGTCCGTGCGCGCGGGGTCAGTTCGCGCGCATGATAGGCAATGTTGTGGCCGACCAGCCGAACGATCTCGGCAGGTGAGCGGCCCTTCAGGCGGCGGACAATCGAAGTCATCATCAGGGAGCGGGCCTTCGCAGTTGACGGGCGTCCGGCACAGACGGCAAGCTCCCCATCTAGAACAGGGTCGGTGTGGGGTGAACCCGCTTAACCATGTCAGCCAGATATCGTCGCCGGATTTTACCCGCATTTACAGCGCAATTAAGGACAGGCCGCATGACCGACCCAATTCGGATCACTTCGCACGGACAGGTTGAAACCGTGACGCTCACGCGCCCCGAGGCGCTGAACGCGATGGACGAACCGATGATCATGGCGCTGCAGGACTATTTCCGGACGCTCGCCGACCGGCACCAGATTCGGGTGGTCATCCTCAACGCCGAGGGCCGCACGTTCTGCGCGGGGCTCGACCTCAAGGGCTGGGCCCCGCGTCAGCAAGGTGGAGAGATCGAGGGCGCGGTGCATGGCGGCTGGCGCACCCAGCGCGCGATCGCCACGGTCATGCAGTTGATGCGGTCCTGCCCGCAACCGATCATCGCCTGCGCCCAAGGCGCGGCGTGCGGCGGCGGCATGTCGCTGCTGCTCGCCAGCGATGTGCGCTATTGCACCCCAGATTTCCGCATGAACGCGGCCTATATCCGAATCGGCCTGGGCGGCTGCGACATGGGGTCGAGCTATTTCCTGCCCCGGCTGGTGGGCAGCTCGCTGGCGTCCGAGATGATCCTGACGGGGCGCTTCATCGGGGCCGAACGCGCGTTCGCCGCGGGCTTCGTCAGCGAGATTGCAGGGCCGGACGAGATCATGGGACTAGCCGACGCGCTCGCCGCCGACATGCTGTTGGCAAGCCCCATGGGCCTTCGCCTCAGCAAGGATGTGCTCAACCGCAACATCGACGCAACGGGGTTCGAGGCGGCGCTGGCGCTTGAGGACCGCCAGCAGATCATGCTCAGCATGACCGAGGATTATGCCGAAGCGAGACGGGCGTTCGCCGAGAAACGGGCACCGCAGTACCGCGACCGCTGAGGCACGCGAAAAATCATGCTGCCGAGCGCCGCAATGCCGTAACGTCAGCCTGTGATCGCGCGGAAATCCGCACGTTTGCCGGTCGATCGCGCTTTGCTTTTCCGCGCTTCCGGTGCAGATTGCCGCCCAACGCCTGACACAGGCAGATGAGGTGAGGATCATGACCGAAGACGAAGACCTGGAAAGCTTCCGCGCCGAAGTGCGCGCCTTTCTCGATGCAGAACTTCCGCCCGAAAAGCGGTTTGCCGCTGACGGCTTTGCCAACGCCAGCAAGGAGCTGACCGCCTGGTGGCAGGGCGTGCGCGCCAAGCGTGGCTGGGGCGCTCCGGGCTGGCCAAAGCAGTATGGCGGCTGCGAATGGTCGCTCGCGCAGAAACGCATCTTCGCCGATGAATCGACCAAGGCGGGCGCGCCATCGTACAGCCCGTTCGGCATCACCATGGTCGCGCCTGTGATCTACACCTTCGGCACAGAAGAGCAGAAGGCAGAACATCTGCCGCACATCCTCAACGGCACGCGCTTCTGGTGCCAGGGCTATTCCGAGCCCGGCGCAGGCTCGGACCTTGCCAGCCTGAAGACCCGCGCGATCCGTGATGGCGATGACTATGTCGTCAACGGCCAGAAGACGTGGACGACGCAAGGCCACTGGGCCGACTGGATCTTCTGCCTGGTGCGCACCAACACCGAAGTGAAGCAGCAGAACGGCATCTCGTTCCTGCTGATCGACATGAAGACGCCGGGGATCGAGGTCCGCCCGATCCGCACCATCGATGGCATGCACCACCTCAATGAGGTGTTCTTCACCGATGTCCGCGTGCCGGTGAAGAACCTGGTGGGCAACGAGAATGACGGCTGGACCTATGCCAAGTTCCTGCTGGGCAACGAGCGCGCCGGGATCGCCGGCGTCACCCGCACCAGCGGCGATCTCGCGCGCCTGCGCGAATGGGCGAGTTCGACCGAACGCTTCATCGATCCGCCGATCAACGATCCCAGGATCGCGCAGCGGCTCGACGATCTCGAACAGCGGCTGGCCAAGCTGGCGGCTCTGGAAGCGCGCGCACTCGAATCGCCCAGCCAGTCGATGGAAGCGATGCGGCTGGTCGCGCCGCTGAAGCTGCTGGGGACCGAACTGTCGCAGGATGTGTCCGAGCTTGCGCTGGATATCGCAGGGCCCGCTGCCCTGCCGCGCCCGGCGGAGAACCCTGCGCATCCCTATGGCCAGGAAGGCGAACACGCGATGTCGGTGTTCCTCTTCGGCCGCGCGCAATCGATCTATGGCGGCACCAACGAGGTGCAGAAGAACATTCTCGCCAAGATGATGGCCGCAGGGCTCTAAGGCACCGCTTCCGCCAGCAATTCCTTCTCCGTTTGTGTCGAGCGAAGTCGAGACACGTGTGCGTACGTCCCTCGACTTAAGTTTACCCAGAGCGGCTGGCTTGCCAGCCAGTCGAGGGGCTCGGGACGAACGGAAATAGTGACAGGACTATAATTCATGTTCGCACCCAATGATGACCAGCAGTTGCTGACCGACAGTGCCCGCCGCTTCACCCAGAAACATTATGCCGACGACAAGCTCGGCCAGATGGGCGAAGCCCCGCTCAACACAGCGTTGTGGGGTGAGATGGCCGAGGCCGGCTGGCTGATGCTGCCGTTTGCTGAGGCCGATGGCGGTCTTCAGCCCGAGGGCCAGTCGGGCCTTGGCGATTGCGTCAGCCTGTTCGACGTGCTGGGCGAAGGCCTGGTGGTCGAGCCGGTGCTGGCGAGCACGATCCTCGCCGGCGGCCTGATCGCCGCGAGCGCGGACTCGCAACAGCGCAGCGATCTGATCGAAGCCATCGTTTCGGGTGGTGCGCCTGTGGGCGTGGCGCTGCACGAACCGCGCGCGCGCCACGACATCTGGCATTGCGAAGCGCGCGCGACCAAAAGCGGCGACGGCTGGACGCTGTCGGGCCACAAGTCGCTGGCGCATGGCGCGGCTGCGGCCGAGCAGATCATCGTCCTTGCCCGGATCGAAGGCGAACCCGGCAGAGGTGGTGCGGGCCTCGGCCTGTTCCTCGTCCCCGCCCATGGCGCGGGCGTGACCGTCACCCCCTATCGCCTGCGCGACGACCATTGGGCCGCCGATATCGCGCTCGACAACGCCTCGGTGGGGGCAGACGCACTGCTGCTCGGAACCGGCGTGGCGGCGGAAGTATTGAAGAAGGTCATCGACAAGGCGCGTCTGCTGCTGGCCGCCGAAGGCACCGGCATCATGCGCCGCCTGTGTCTGGCGACGCAAGCCTACACCACCGAACGCAAGCAGTTCGGCGTCCCGCTCGCGACCTTCCAGGTGCTTCAGCACCGCATGGTCGACATGTCGGTGGCGTTCGACCAGGCGCGCTCGCTCGTTTATGAGGCGGTGACGCACGATCTGGCGGGCGATGCCGACGCCATGACCCGCGCCGCACGCGCCGCCTATCGCGCGGTCAGCGAGGACGGGGTCGAGGTTGGCAAGCAGGCGATCCAGCTCCATGGCGGCATGGGCATGTCCGAGGAACTGCCGCTCGGCCGCGCGCTGCGCCGGTTGCTGGCGATCCGGCAGGCGTTTCCGCTCTGACTGCAACCTTCTCCGACCCAAGTCGGCGATACGTCCCGGTTCACCGGAACGGCAGCCCCATCGACCAGCCGAACCGGGCGGATTCTTGGCCCGGATAGTCATTGAGCCCGATCGCCATCGTCTCGTGGCCGCCGCTGGGCCGCGGGCGATAGGTCCGGAACATGCGGTCCCAGATCGACAGGCAGAAGCCGTAGTTGCTGTCATGCTCCACCCGGCGGGTGCTGTGGTGGATGCGGTGCATGTCCGGCGTGACGATCACCCACCGCAGCACGCTGTCGAGCCACAAGGGAAGCGCCAGATTGGCGTGGTTGAACATCGGCAGCACCGCGAGCAGCACCTCGAACACGATCAGCGCCCACAAAGGCGCACCCAGCGCGAGGGCTACGCCCAGCTTGAACAGCATCGACAGGCCAATCTCGAGCGGATGAAACCGCAACGCGGTGCTCATGTCGAGGTCGCGATCGGCATGGTGGACGCGGTGCAGCCGCCACAAGAGCGGCAGCCGGTGGGTGGCCCAATGCTGCGCCCAGACCGCCAGATCGAGCAGCAGGATCGCAATCAATCCCTGCACCCAGCCGGGAAGCCCGGTCAATCGCAACAGCCCGAAATCGGGCTGCGGCGCATAGCCGGTCACCGCGCCGAACACGCCGATGAACACCAAAGCCTGTACCCCGCGTTCGATCGGCATGTTGACCATGACGAAGCCCAGATGCGTGCGCCAGCGCTGCGCCACCGGCAACCGGCGACGCCGCGGCCAGAGCGCCTCGGCCAGCAGCAGCGCCAGCGCGGTGCCGATCAGCACCGCACTGATCAGCAAAGGCTGGCTGCTGGCGATCATGACGCGGCGGCGAGTTCGGACTGCTCGGCCATCGTGGGATAATCGGTATACCCCTCGGGTCCCTGGCCATACCAGCGCTGGGGGTTACCCGGATTAAGCGACACGCCGGCGGCAAATCGCGCGGGCAGATCGGGGTTGGCCAGGAAGGTGCGGCCAAAGCTGATCGCATCAGCGCAGCCCTCGGCCAACGCGGCGGTCGCGTTTTCCAGACCATAGTCGCTGTTGAGCACCAGCGGGCCTGCGAACACCTTGCGGATGTGCGGGCTGACTGGAGGCACGTCGCTCGCGCCGAAAGTGCCGCCGGCAGGTGGCTCGCGCAGTTCGAGGAACGCAATACCGATCCGGTCAAGCAAGGCGGCAGCGGCTGTAAAGGTCTCCTTTGGCATTGCATCGTTGACCCCCTGAGTCTCGCCATTGGGCGACAGCCGCACCGAGACATGCCGTTGGCTCCACGCACCGACCAGCGCCTGCGTGATTTCCCCCAGAAGGCGGATGCGGTTCTCTATCGTGCCGCCATAGTCGTCGTCGCGCAGGTTGGAGGACGAACGGATGAACTGGTCGATCAGATAGCCGTTGGCGGCATGGATCTGCACGCCGTCGAACCCGGCGCGGCGGGCGTTCCGGGCAGCGCGGACGTAATCTGCAATCACGCGCGGGATCTCGTCCACCGGCAGCGCGCGTGCGGTGTCATAGGGCTTGGTGCCCTCATAGGTGTGTGCATGATAATCGAACCGTGTCGCCGATGCCGAAATGGGCGGCTTTCCACCGATGAAATCCGAGTGCACCAGCCGGCCCATGTGCCACAACTGGCAGATGATCCGACCGCCTGCCTTGTGCACCTGCTCGGTAATCGGCTTCCACGCCTCGACCTGCTCGTCGTTCCAGATGCCCGGCGCAAACGGGGCGCCAAGGCCTTCGGGGCTGATCCCGGTGGCTTCGGAGATGATCAGCCCGGCACTGGCGCGCTGCGCGTAATATTCGCCCATCAGCGGCACCGGCACATGCGCCTTGGTTGCGCGGCAGCGGGTGAGCGGCGCCATCAGGATGCGGTTGGGGCATGCAATCGCTCCCAGCTGGATCGGGTCGAACAGCGTTGGCATCGGCATCGGTTCTCCATGTACGCTGCCCCGGTTTTTGCCGAGACAGGATTTAAGCGATTGGCTAAGGCCCCGCGATGACAAAAGCAACCGAGCGCGGAGGCGGCGTGGCCCTGCTGGCGCTGATATTGGCCAATGTGGCGCTGGCGTTCGGCCCGCTGTTCGTGCGGATGGCCGATACCGGGCCAGTGTCCGCCGGGTTCTGGCGATTGACGCTGGCGCTGCCCGTGCTGGTGCTGATCGCCATGCGGCAACGCGAGGCGTTGTCGGGCTTTGGCAAGCCGATCTGGTGGATGCTCGCGCTGGGCGGCTTTGCCTTCGCGCTCGACCTTGCAAGCTGGAACTTCGGCATCGAGCGCACCAAGCTCGCCAACTCGACGCTGTTCGGCAATATGGGCAGCATCATTCTGGTGCTCTACGGCTTCGTCATCAGTCGCGCGCTGCCGCACAGGGCGGAAGTCGGCGCGGTGGTGCTGGCGATCATCGGCGCCGGCCTGCTGATGGGCAGCTCCTACGAACTTGACGTGCGCAATCTGGTTGGAGACCTGTTCTGCCTCGCCGCAGGGGTGCTGTATGTCGTCTATCTGCTGAGCATTCGCCATGTCCGCAAGGACCTGGGCAGCTGGTCGGTGCTGGTGTGGTCGACCGTGTTCGGCATCGGCCCGTTGCTGGGTATCGCCCTGTTGATGGGCGAACCGGTCTGGCCGACCGACTGGACGGCGGTGCTGCTGCTCGCCGTCGTCTGCCAGCTCTTCGGTCAGGGGCTGATGGTCTATGCGGTCAGCCATTTTTCGCCGGTGGTGCTGGGTATCGTGCTGCTCATCCAGCCGGTGATCGCTTCGGTCGTTGGCTGGGTGGCGTTCGATGAGCGGCTCTCGCTGCCCGACTGGATCGGCATGATCGCGATCGGCATCGCCTTGGTGCTGGTGCGCCTGCCCGAGGCCCGCCGCGCCGCGCGGCTTGCAGGTTCGCCCGCGGCTTCCTAATTGATAGGCATCCAAGGAGGCATCTGACGCTCATGTACCGCCCGACCAAGCTCGATACCCTGCCCGCCGATGCCACGCTCGACGAGGTGCGCGCGTTCCTGCCGCCGTTTATCGCCGACGAGGCGGTGTTCGATGGCTGGACCCCGGCGGCACGCGATGCCGCTGCCAGCGCACAGGGCGTGGAGGCCGGGCTTGCCCAGCTTGCCTTCGACCAGGGTCCGATGGACATGATCGAGGCGTGGATCAGCCATGTCGACGCGCAGATGATCGAGACCTTCCCGCCCGAGCGCATTGCCGCGATGAAGATCCGCGAACGCATCGCTTCGCTGGTCGCGTTCCGTTTCGAGGCGGTGGCGCACCAGCGCGAGGCGCTGCGCCGCGCGACCGCGATCATGGCGCTGCCCGCCAACCTTGGCCGCGCCGCCAAGCTGTCCTGGCGCACTGCGGATCTGATGTGGCGGCTCGCGGGCGACACCGCGACCGACTACAACCACTATTCCAAGCGCATGATCCTGTCGGGCGTCTATGGCTCGACGCTGATGGCGTTTCTCGACGATGAAAGCCCCGATTTCGCCGACACCCACGCGTTTCTCGGCCGCCGTATCGACAATGTCATGCAGTTCGAAAAGGCCAAGGCCAAGTGGACCAAGAGCGGCGACAGGCTGAGCCTCACCCGCTTCCTGGGACGCCTGCGCTACCCGGCGAGGTGAGCGGTCACCGCGGCGCGATGGTGCGCCAGGCTTCGGCGATTTCGGCGAGCATCTGGCGGGCCGAGCTGAGCTGGTCGATCTTGTCGACGCTGATCGCAGCGTTGATGCGGCGGCTGGCTTCGCGGTAGATTCGCGCCAGTGCCAGCGCCAGCTCACCACCCTTTTCGAAATCCAGGCTTTCTTCGAGCGCGATGACGATCGCCGACGCGCGCGCGCGGGCCTGGATCATCGGAACGCTTTCGCCGCGCTGGGCATGGCGTACCGCCGCATCGAGCCGCAGCAACAGCTCGTCGAACAGGATGACCACCAGATCGTGCGGGCTCGCGCCCTCAACCCGGCTGGCGGTGTCGACAGCCTTGTAGCTGCCCATGTTGCGGCGGGGCGAGATGAAGCTCATGGCGTTCCCTTATCTTGTGTCGTCTTAGCGGTTGTTGGTATTCGACCAGACCGAAACCTGCTGCTCGATATAGCTCTGTGTGGAGCGCAGGATGGTGAGCTGACGGTCCATGTCGCCAAAGGTCTTTTCGAGCTGTTCGCGATAGCGATCGCTGTCCTCCTGCACCTTGTCCAGTTGCTCGCGCAGATTTGTCGCCAGCTTCTTGAGCCGCTCCTGCGCTCCGGTCAGCGAGCTGCTGGGCGCCTTGAGGCTGGTCTTGACGTCCTCGAACGCCTTGGCGAGGCCGGGATTGCCCGCGCTGGGCGTCGCCGGCTCGATCATCTTGGTAATCCCTTCGGGATCGGCGGCCAATGCCCGGTCGAACTTGACGCTGTTGAGGGTCAGCGTCCCATCGCGGTTGGTGCTGATCCCGATATCGGCGAGCGACCGGAAGGCGCCTGTATCGGCGAGCGGCTTGGTTGTCAGCGATGCGAGCGCGCGCATCATGTCGCGCGCGGCACGTTCGCCGGCCAGCGGACCACCGCTCGCGCCTTCCAGCCCGGGCGCGGTCGCATCATTGAGCGCGGTGCGAAGGTTGTTGTAAGCCTTGACGAACTCGGTCAGCACGTCCTTGACCGTCGAGGTCGGCTGATCGCCGCTGATCACCACGTTCGTGCCGGGGGCTGCGGCGAGCAGGTTGATGCGCACGCCTGGCACCGCAGTGTCGATCTGGTTGGACCTGTTGACGACCTCGATGCCGTTGACGTTGACGATGCTGTCGGCAGCAGCGGTCACCGAGTTCATGCCCGAGCCACCCGCCGGCGGATAGGCAAACGCATCGAGCGCGGCACCGCCCCCCGATGCGGTGACGGTGAAGGTGTTGGCCGAACCTTCCTTGCCGCGCAGCACCAGCCGCGAGCCCGAATTGTCGGTGACGATGCTGGCGGTTACGCCGCCATCGGCCGCGTTGATCGCATCGCGCAGGCCGCCCAGGCTGTTGTTGGTCGCATCGATCACGACATCGAAGCTGCCGCCTGCGGTGGTAAAGGTCAGCGTGCCTTCGCCCACCTGGGCATTGGCGGCAAGCGACGTGGCCGAAACCAGGCTCTGCGCCGAGGCAAGCTGCGTCACCTGAACCGTCGCGGGCAGGCCCTGCGGCTTCTGCCCCGGAATGAAGCTGGCCGCCACCAGATCGCCGCGGGTCGATACCAAAGATCCGGAAAACTTGCGGCCGTTGAGGATTTCGGTCAGCGCGGTCGAGAAGGTATCGAGCGCCGAGGACGCCGATGCCAGCGCGGAAATGCGCGCCTGGTTGAGGTTCTGCCGGTCGCGCACCGCCGCCTGTTTGGGCTGAAGCGAGGCCGCCACCAGATCGTTCACCAAAGACGCGCTGTTCACGCCGGTGAAGCCGGTGATGAGATTCGAAATTCCGCTATTGGTGACCATGGCCGTGTCCTCTTCGATCCGTTAACGGCGCAGGCGTGCCGGGTTTAAGCAGTTTTTCCATCATTTCTGCGGTTTTCCGTCCATATCGAACCGCATGTCGGCGGGCACGACAAGCTCGGGCTGGCCGAAGCCGACATCCATCTTTTCATTGATGCGGAAGACGAAGGCGAGCAGCGTCGCGACCGCCATGTACAATCGCTCGTCGACGATCGCACCGGGGCGCGAGGTGAAATAGATCGCGCGGGTGAGCTCGGGATAGCGCAGGATGGTCACGCCCTTTTCCATCGCCATTTCGCGCATCGCCTGGGCAATCGCCCCGCGCCCGCGCGCCAGCACCACCGGCGCTGCATCGCGCAGCCGGTCATAGCGCAGCGCGATCGCAAAATGGGTCGGGTTGACCAGCAATACGGTCGCCTCTTCCACCGCCTTGCGGGTCGATCCGTTGAGCATCTCGTACTGCCGCCGCCGCACCGCCTGTTTGAGTTCGGGCGAGCCTTCGGTTTCCTTGTGCTCGTCCTTGACTTCCTGCTTGGTCATCTTGAGCTTCTGGTTGCGCTGAAACCATTGCGCGGGAACGTCGATCATCGCGATCAACCCCAGACAGCCGGCCATCGCCATCAATGTGATGCCGAACAGCTCGCCGAACGCGCCGATCCCGGCGCGCACATCGCCATGGCCGAGCTCCGCCATCTGAGGCAGCATCGACATGATCATCACCACGCCGACGGTGCCCATCAGCGCGACCTTGGCCATGGATTTGCCCAGTTCGATCAGGCCGTGCATCCCGAACATGCGCTTGAACCCGGCCATCGGATTGAGTTTGCTCGCCTTGGGCTGCAGCGCACTCCAGCGAAAGCCGAGCGACCCCAAAGAGGCCGGCGTCGCCACCGCCGCCAGCATCAGGAAGAGGAACAGACCGCCGAACGGCAGCAGCAATGGCGCAAGCAGCGTGAATGTCCGCTGGCCGACGTTGAAATCGGTGGCATCGTGCAGATCGAACACCAGCCCGGCGCGCAGCATTGCGGCGATCGCAGAGACCATCACGTCGCCGAACAGCACGAATGCCAGCGTGCCACCGATGACGATCATCGCGGTGCCAAGCTCCTTGGACTGGAGGACATCGCCTTTTTCCGCGGAATCGCGCAGGCGCTTTTCGGTTGGGGCTTCGGTTTTTTCACCGCCGCCAGAAGGCTGGTCTGCCATGGCTTCAGCCCTCCCCCGCCATCACTTCGGACTGCTCGAGGCCCATTTCGATCGCGCGCATCATGCCATCGGCGAGCACGGGGGCGGCGATGGCCAGCAATACGATGCCCGCGAGCACCGCGACCGGAATACCGACCGAGAACAGGTTGAGCTGGGGTGCGGAGCGGGCGAGCATCGCCATCACCAGCTGCACGATGATCAGCGCGGCGCCGACCGGCAGCGCGATTAGCAGCCCCATCGAAAACAGCGTGCCGCCGAACTCGACCAGACTGAAGATGACGCGCGGCGAGAGGAAAGCGTCGCCGGGGGGCAGCGCCTCATAGCTGTGCACGATGATCGCGATCAGCATCAGATGACCATCCATGGCGAGCAGCAGCAACACCGCGATGATCGACAGGAAGCTGCCGATCACCGGGCTCGACGCGCCGCTTTGCGGATCGCTCATCGAGGCAAAGCCCAGGCCCATGGTGTTGCTGATCGCCTCGCCGGCGACGAATGCCGCCGAATAGCCGATCTGTAGCGCAAAACCGATCGCCGCGCCGCAGATCACCTCGCCCAGAATGAAGATGAAGCCCGAATAGCTGATCAGCGTGCTCTCTGGCAGGTTGATATCGACCGAATTGGCTGCCGCGATGCCGATCATCGCCGACAAGATGATGCGCACCTGCAGCGGAACCGCGGTCGCACCGAATACGGGCGCCACCATCAAGGCTGCGCCGGGCCGGATCATCGCCATGATCCAGATCCACAATTGCGCTTCGACAGAGGCAAAGCCCGGTGCGATCACAGCAGAAGGTCCGGGATGCGGCTGAAGATCTCGACCGTGAAGTCGGCGATCAGATAGAGGATCGACCCGCCGAACAGCGCCAGGATGATGGCGAGCACGACCAATTTGGGCACGAAGCTCAAGGTCGCCTCGTTGATCGAGGTCGCCGCCTGCACCATGCCCAGCAGCACGCCGACCAGCAGCGCGGGGATCAGCAGCGGGGCAGAGGCGAGCGCGGTGATCCACAAGGTCTGCTGCGCAAGGCCGATGAAATAGTCGGTCTGTTCCATGTCAGTCTGCGTTCTTCACTTGGGTCCGTTTGTCCCGAGCGAAGTCGAGGGACGTACGTGCTACCCTTTGAACAAGGTCCCTCGACACGCTCGGGACAAACGGACGGGGGTTGGAGCCAGCCATCACGGTCACGTCACGAACGAGCCGGCGAGCGACCCCATGGTCAGCGCCCAGCCATCGACCAGAACGAACAGCAACAGCTTGAACGGCATCGAGATGATCGTCGGCGAAAGCATCATCATGCCCAGCGCCATCAGCGTGGACGCGACGACAAGGTCGATCACCAGGAACGGCAGGAAGATCATGAAACCGATCTGGAACGCGGTCTTCAATTCGCTGGTGACGAAGGCGGGCAGCAGGATCGAGAAGGGAATGTCCTGCGGCCGCTCAAACGACTTTTCCTTGGCCAGGTCCATGAACAGTTTGAGGTCGGTCTGCCGCGTCTGCTTGATCATGAACTTGTGGAACTCGCGGCCCGAAATCTCGATCGCGGTTTCCAGCTCGATGGTGTCGGCGGCATAAGGCCCGACCGCGCGCGAATTGATCTCGGTAAAGGTCGGCGCCATCACGAACATCGAAAGAAACAGCGACAGCCCGATCAGCACCTGATTGGGCGGGGTCTGCTGCAATCCCAGCGCCTGGCGCAGGATCGACAGCACGATGATGATCCGCGTGAAGCTGGTCATCATCAGCAGCATCGAGGGCAATATGGTAAGCAGACCCATCAGGATGAGGATCTGCAGACTGAGGGTCAGCGGTTTGCCGTCGCCCGCAACATCATCGAGCGCGCGGCCCAGCGCCTCTGAGGCTCCGGCTGCCGGGACCGGGCCGGTCGCCTGCGCGAAGGCGGGGCTGGCGAGCAGGACAGCGAGGGCCGCCAGAAGGATGGCGGCGATCCACCAGCCCATCAGGCGCGAGCCCGACCGGCGCGCGGGGTTGCCACTGGATACAGGCATGCTCATGCACCGCGTCCCTTGAAGGCGGCGAGCAGGTCGCGTTCTGATCCGGCCAGCGTCGCCGGGGGGATTGGTACGCTGGCCGGACCGTTTTCAGCAGCGGCACGCGCGATCGTGTCGATCCGCGCGCGCGTCACCGAAACCAGAATTCTTTGTCCCGCGAACTCGACGACCGCGAGCTTGCCCGACACGCCCAGGCTGACCGTCTCGACGACCCTGAGGTCGCGCTGGGGGCCGGCCATGTCGAGCCGGGCCATCATGCCGGGCTGGTATTTCTTGTACAGCCACAGGCTGCCATAGATCATGCCGGCCATGATCGGCAGCATGATGACGAGTTTGATGATGTAATAGGTCATGCCGGTCCGCTTCTTGTCCTCCGCCGCGCCGCCGGGTTTCCGGCGGGTTCTGGCGGGGACAATCGGACCCCGTCAGACTCGCCGTTCGACCCGTGCCTGGCCGACGTTCTTCGTCACCACCTCGGCCACCCGGATTCCGAACCGGCCGTCGACAGTGACAACTTCCCCTCTTGCAACCAGCGTGCCATTTACGTTGATGTCGAGCAGCTCATTGGCCTGGCGGTCGAGTTCGACCACCGAACCTTCGGCCAGCTCCATGATTTCGGCCAGGCGCAGCGAGACGCTGCCGACCTCGACCGACAGCCGCACGGGGATATCGGCAAGAAAGCGGTAATGATTTGCCGCTTCGTGCAATCCGTTGCCGCTCAGGTCGACTGGATCGGCAGGGGCGCTCAGCATCGGGGCTTCGGTCATGTCGCTCATGGATCGCTTATCCTTTTTCAATGGTTTCGATGCGGAACGCGGCCAGGCCGTTCTGTTCACCCAGGCTGCCGCGCGCGAACACGCGGTCACCGATGATCAGCGGCAGGTTGCGCGCCGGTGGAATGGGAATGATGTCGCCGGGCTTGAGGTCCGCCAGCTGCGGCAGCGTCAGCACCGGGCGCGCCAGCACCGACCGGGCAGGCAGGCTGACATCGGCCAGCACGGTGCCCATCTGCTCGCGCCACGCCGGGTCAGGTCCGCGCTCCTCGGCAAAGCCGGCCGGCGTCAGGCACTGGTCGGCGCCCTGCAGTCCGTCCAGCGGATAGATGATCTCGATCTCGTAGCGGCTGTTGCCGGGCAATGTCAGCCGGAAGCGCTGGACCACCATGCGGGCCCCGGGCGCTGCGATCCGCGCACCATCGACGCTGCTCGAATGCCCAGCGGCGTGGCAGGCAAAGCTGCCAACCTCGTTCCAGGCCGCACCCATCTGCTCGCCGATCGCCTTGGCCATACGGCCGATCAGCCGGATGTCGGTCTGGGTGAATTCCTTCTTGGCCATGGTGCTTTCGCGCGGGGCGCCGCCGAAAAACGCATCGAGCATCGCCGATATCATCGCGGGTTCCATCCGCAGCAACACCCGGCCCTTCATCGGGCTCAGCTGGAACTGGCTGATGCTGACCAGCTCGGGCTGGCGGTCGCACCAGCCGTCGAACTGGGTGAACTCCGGATCGGGCACATCGACGCGCAGCTTGACCCCGGCAATCGGTTCCAGCGCGGTGCGCAGTCCGACACACAGGATGCGGCCCACACGGCGCAGCACCGGCACGACCGTCTTCTGGTCGGCATCGGCCCTGGCGAAGCTGTGCTCTGCCGGGCGACGTTCCGCCATGGGGGCGGTCGTCTCGCCGGCCGCTGCAGCAGCCTTGGGTGCGGTGGTCTTGGCCTTGCTCATGAAATGCTGTCGCCCCGTGTCATCGATTTGTGTCTCACTGGACCACGATGCTGGTGAAATAGACGTCCTCGATGCCGCCAAAGCCGGTCTTTTCGGTCAGCGTTGCGTTGACGACGTCCTTGATCTTGCCCTTGAGCGCTTCCTTGCCCTCGAGCGATTCGAGCTGCATCGCGTCGAACTCGCTGATCGTCATCAGCACCGCCGAGCGGACCGCGATGTTGTGCTCGGTCATCGCAGCGGTGATTTTCTCGTCGAAATAGGTCGAGACCGCGAGCGACATCTGGGCAAAACCGGTGTCGCCGCGCAGATTGGCGGTGAACGGCTCCTCGATCGGGAAATAGGTGATCTTGAACTTGGCATCGAGCTGGGTGGCCGATCCCGGGTTCTTGAGGCCGGCAGCCTTGGCGGATACCGTGGTTCCGTCCTTCAGCACCACCTTGGGGGCATTGGGGTCTTCATGCTCACCGCCGCCGATCATGCCGGCAGCGAAGAATCCTGCGGCCGCGCCGCCGCCACCAAGCACGGTGACAGCAAGGAGCGGAATCAGCAGCTTCTTGACCATGCCGCCCTTCTTCTTCGGTTCCTTTTCGGTTTCAGCCATCTGTCGATCCTTAAGAGAATGTCATGTGTTCAAGAGGTTAAGCGTAACGCACATTGCCGCGTTGGCGGCGTTGGGCGGGTGTGGACTCTGCTTGGGCGTCGACTGCGGTCTGCCGCGCCAGCGTATCACGAGCCGCCCCGGCTTCCTGGCCGGACTGGCCGCGTTGCTGCTGCTGCGCCGATCCACCCTGGGCTCCGGGCGACTGCTGGCGCAGTTCGACGGTGACATCGGCGGTGCGCTGGCTGCCGTTGCGCAGGTCCTGCTCAAGCCGGACCTGCGACTGGACCAAGGTATCGCGCACCGCGTCATGTTCGGTCGTGATGCGGACATGGTCACGCTCTGGCCCTGCCAGCATCTCGATATCGATGCGGCCCAAATGCTCGGGACTGATCTGCATGCGGACCATCTGGCCGCCACCGATCACGCGCGCGATCTGGGTTTCGACCGAGCCCACAAAGTCGGCATCAAACGCAAGCGTTTCGAGCGGTGCCGTCTCGGCGGAACCTGTGGCGAGCGGCGCTGCAAGCTCCTGCAGGCTCTGTCCGGTCGTGGGCGGAATGACGGCGTTCAGCGCCGCGGCCCAAGATGGAGGAATGATATCGGAAGACTTGCCGCCAGGCGCAGCCAGCCGGCTTGCCCCCGACACCGGCTGGGTAGCAGGATCGGCGAGATCGAACACAGCGCCAAGGGCCTGTGCCGGCCGGGCTGCCTGCGATGCAGCCTGGATGGCGCGCTGCCCGGCAATGGACAGGTTTGCGCGTGGCGCAGGCGCCGCAGGGCCCGGATGCTGAACGGCAGACAGGACCTGCGCGGCAGGGGGCACTTCGGAGGAAACGACAGGGATCGCGGTTTCGGGCTGAACATCCGGCGTGCCGACGGGGTCGGGCGGCGACAAGACAGTGGCGTGTGGCGATGCTGGGGAGGCGGAGACTCTAGCGGCGGCTCCCTCGATCGAGGAGGTGGCGATCTGCTTGCTATCGGCAATCGCTGGAGCGCCTGCCGCAGGGGTAGCAAGCGCGCCCGATGGCGCCGCAATGGTGCGCGCAGCGGCCGGACGATCAGCAACGGGCCTGGTGGTCGGCTGTGCGGGCTTGAAAGCGGCGAACGATGACGAGACGGCGGCAGCCTCGGCGGGCACGCCGGGCACGAAATCGGCCGAGGCTGCTTCACTTTCGACTGGCGCTGTTACGGCGGCCGTATCGCGAGCAGGCGCAGGCTTGGTGCTGATCGCTGTTCGCACGGTTCCGGTTTCCGGCGCGATCGCCTCGGGGCGGACGGGCGCCGGGATGGCGGGCGGGATGAAGGCTGCGGTGACCGAGGCTGGATCAGCCACAGCCGCGGCGGGCGCGGCGGGCGCGCCTGGCTTGTTGGCGTGGCGCGGACGGGCGGGTTTCGCCTCGCCGGTGAGCTCCTGCGCATCGACCGTTTCGGGCATCGACTGGGGCGCAAACTTCTCCAGACCGGAGTTCCCGGCCTTGACGGTGTCAGGCAAGGCACGCTGGGGGCTTGTTTCAGGTGCAATCTTGCCCTGCAGCACCGCCGCGAGGATCTGGGTGGGGCTGGCATCGTCGGGCAACGCTGCAATCTCCACTGGCTCGGATACTTTCTGGCCCGCGTCGACTCCGGTCTGCGCGGCGAGCGCGACTGCAAAACTGCCGTTGCCCAAGCCAGGCATCGCAACGCCCTGGGCACCCAAGCCGCCTTCGGCTTCGGTCAGCAGCGCCAGCTGGCTGGCAAAGGGGTTGGCATCAAGCATCATGCCCGACTTCACAGCAGGAAGCGTGCCAACTGACAGCGACATCAGCGAAGACCCCGACAGCGTCTGCATCATGTCCTGGCTCATTCTTCGGCTTCCTTCTTCATTCTGCGCCGGATTGGCAGTCGGGCGGCCTTGCGGTCGGCGGTGTCATCGGCATCGGCCATCGCCCTGTCGAGCAGCTTCGATGTCGTCTCGCGGTCGATATAGGCGGCAGTGCGTTGCCGCTCGACCTGGGCAAGATGCTGCCGCGCGCGCAAAAGCGCTGCGCTGATCTCGCCATCGGCCCGGATCAGCCGCTGTGCCAGCTCGAGCTGCGCGTGCAGCGCTGCGCCGTTGCTGCAATGTGCAGCCTCGAACGCGCCATCGCGCAGCTTCTTGAGCCGCTCGGCGTTGTTCATCAGTGTCGCTTCGTTGCGCATCGCGGTCGTTGCCGCGCCAATCGCGAGCTTGACCTGCGCATCGCGCACGGCGTGGACCCGGCGCCAGGATTTGGGCTTGAGGCTCATGCGCCAAAGCCTTCCATCAGTGCGGCCACGCTGTCGTCGAGATCGACCCGGTCATGCGGACCCTGGCGAATGAAATCGAGCAGATCGGGTCTGCGCGCCACTGCCTCGTCGATGTTGGCATCGGTGCCTTCGCGATAGGCGCCCATCAGCAGCAGATCGCGGTTTTCCTCATAGGCCGACCAGATGCGGCGGAAGTTCGCCATCGCGCGGCGGTGCTCTTCGGAAATGATGTCGGTCGCCACGCGGCTCAGCGACTTGCCGATGTCGATCGCGGGGAAGATGCCCTGCTCGGCCATCGATCGCGACAATATGATGTGCCCATCGACGATCGCGCGCGCGCCATCGACGATCGGATCGTCGAGATCATCGCCATCGGCGAGCACGGTGTAGAGCGCGGTGATCGATCCGCCGCTTTCGCGGTCGTTGCCGGCGCGCTCGACCAATTTCGGGATCAGCGCCAGCGCCGAGGGCGGATAGCCCTTCATCGTCGGCGGCTCGCCCAAGGCCAGCCCGATCTCGCGCTGTGCGTGCGCGATGCGGGTGAGGCTGTCGATGATCAGCAGCACCTTCTTGCCCTGCTTGCGGAAATATTCGGCGATGGCCGTCGCGCGATAGGCTGCACGCAACCGCAGGATCGGAGAGTGGTCGGCGGGTACCGCGACGGTGATGGTGCGCGACTTCATCGGCCCTGCCATCTTCGTTTCGACGAAATCGCTGACCTCGCGGCCGCGCTCGCCGATCAGGCCGACGACGATGACATCCGCCTCGGCAAAGCCGATGATCTGGCCGATGAGCACCGATTTGCCGACGCCCGATCCCGCTGCGATCGCGATGCGCTGGCCATGGCCGGCTGTGAGCAGTGCGTTGATTGCGCGGACACCCAGATCGATGGTCTTGGTGACGCGGCCGCGATTGAGCACGTTCTCGCGCTTGCCCGCCAGCGGCCAGCGATCGTGCGCGATTACCGGGCCGAGGCCGTCGAGCGGCTCGCCCATCGGGCCGATGACGCGGCCGAGCAAAGCCTCGCCGACCACCGCCATGTTGGCCTGCGCGTCGGGTTCGACCCGCGCGCCGCTGCGCAGTGCGGCATCGCTTTCCAGCGGCACCATCATCGCGCGCGAACCGCGAAAGCCTGCGATCTCGGCGCGGATGCGGCGGCCATCGGCAGCGCGCACCGATCCGCCATAGCCGATCGGATAATCGAAGCCGGTGACTTCCAGCATCCCGCCTTCATGCGCGACCAGCCGGCCGACACGGCGCGGGCCTGCGCCCAGTGCCGCAACCTTGTCGGTGAACTGGCGGACGGCTTCTTCCTGTGCGGCAATCATTGGTCCCCCTCCAGGTCGTCGATCAGCCCCTGCAGCGCATCGAGCATCGGCTGTGTTCCTTGCTCAATCCACCCATCGGCGTGGTTAAGCGAAACCGTGCCGCGCCGGATCGTCGGGTCAGGCGTCAACACAAGGCCGCATTCGGCATCCCCAAGCAGCTTCATGTCTTCAGGGTGGAGATGCAGCGCGCTGCCGCGCATGTCGCGCGTCACCAAGGTCGCGAGTGACCGGCAATGCTTTTCCAGCACCGCGGCATCGGGCTCGGCAAAGCCGCTCGAGCGTTCGAGCATCTGCTTCATCGCGTGGAGCAGCATCGCGCACAGCCCTTGCGAGAGCTGCGGGCGCAACGCGGCGATTGCTTCTGCAAGCGCCTGGGTCGCGGCATCGCTCGACTGCTGTTCGGCGGTGGCCTGGGCGATGCCATCGGCAACCCCCTGATCATAGGCCTGCACCAGCAGTTCCTCGGGCGACGGGCCCTCATCGATCACCGGCTCGTCGTCGAGATCGTCTTCCTCGTCGAAGTCCATTACCGGTGGTTGCGCATCGGCGCTGGCAAAGCCTGCCATCGCCGTGAACATTGCCGAGGGGCGGAACACCGCGAGCGGTGCCTGCATGTCCCAGACCGGCAGAAATGCTGCGTCGCCATCGGGACCGATCGAGATCGGGCGGTCAGACATATTCGTCGCCGCCTCCGCCGATCACGATTTCGCCCGCATCGGCCATCCGCTTGGCGGCCTGGACGATCGCCTTCTGCGCCTCGAGAACCTCGGAGAGCGGCATCGGGCCACGATCGGCGATGTCGTCTGCGATCGACTGCGCCGCGCGGCTGGACATGCAGCCGAACATCTTGTCGCGCAATTTGTCGTCGGCACCCTTGAGCGCGGGGACCAGCACTTCCGCCTCGATCGACCGCACCAGCGCGCCCAGATCCTTGGGATCGAGCCGCAGCAGATCGGCAAAGACGAACATCTCGTCCTCGATCTTGCGAGCGATGTCCTTGTCGCGCTTGGTGACCGCGCGGATGATCCGCGCGCTTTCGCGCTTGTTGATGATGTTCATGATCGCAGCCGCATCGGAGGTTCCGCCCGACGAGCTTGATCCGCCGCTGCGCTGGCTGGCGCCCTGGCTGGCAAGCAGCGCATCGATCGTCTCGAGCGCCTCGGCGCTGACCGGGCCCAAAGTCGCCAGCCGGAAGACGACGTCTTCCTGGACTTCGGCGGGCAGCAGCTGCAGCACGTTGGCGGCAACCTCGGGCTTGAGATACGACAGCACGACCGCGGCAATCTGCGGGTGCTCATGCTCGACCAGCAGCGCGATCTCGACCGCGTCCATCCATTTGAGCGCCTCGAGCCCGTTGCCGGACTTCTTCGGTGCGACGCGGGTGAGCATGGTTTCGGCACGCCGGTCACCCAGCGCACGCTTGAGCATGCCCTCGATCTGCTCGTCGGCCTTGTAGCCCAGGGTCGTGCGGTTTCGTGCCTTGTCGATGAACAGGTCGAGCACCTCGTTGATCTCCTCGGCACCGACATCGGCCACTGAGAACATGATCTCGCTGAGCTGGCGCACTTCTTCGGGCTCCAGTCGGGTAAGGATCTCGGCGGCCTGTTCTTCGGCAAACAGCAGCATCAATATGGCGGCGGCGTGATCGTTCGGGATGGGGCGGCGGCCGGCAGGCGCGATGCCCTCCTCGACCACGGCATCAAGGGCATCAGGCATTGACCGGCTCCTTGGCGGCATCGGCATTGCCCTTCAGCAGATCACGCACCACCAAGGTGGCGTGATCGGGGTTCTGCCTGACGAAGTTCTGGATCAGCAGCGCGCGTTCCTGATAGCTCGAAGCGGCGTTGATCATGTCGAGCGTCACCGGCTCGTTGTCCTGAACCGAGCGCCCTGCGGCGCGCGGGTCGGTGCCGTCGCGGGCCAGAGCCTGGGCAAGCAGCCCGCTGGGGCCCTCCATGGCAACGGCGGCCAGGGCGGCATCCTTGTCCTCGGCCTTCTGTTTGGTGTAGCGCTTGAGCAGCGGACGACCGATGCCGAAGATGAGCGCAAGCGCCACGAGCAGCGCCGAGATGTTGCGCACCAGCATGTTGAACCAGCTCGTTTCATAGAACGGTTCTTCCAGCGTCGTCACCGGCTCGAAGTTGCGCGACGAGATCGCAACCTGGTCACCGCGTGCGACATCGAAGCCGATCGCACCCTTGACCAGAGCCTCGATCGCGGCGATTTCCTGCGCACTGCGCTCCTTGCCACCGGCGAGGTTCTTGACCGCGACGGCAACCGAGATGCGCGTGACCTTGCCCGAAGGCTCGCGAGTCACGGCGACCTGACGGCCCAGTTCGAAATTGCGGTTGACCTGTTCGTTGCGCGTCGTCGTCTGGCCGGGAGCAGCGCCCTCGCCGCCAGCCAGCTCCGCGCCGGGCTCCAGCGCGACATTGGGGTCGGCGGGTGGCTGGTTGGCCAGCGCGCCGGGAATGCCGCCGGCAGGCGCAGGCAGCGCTTCGGTGGAGGTGACGGTCTGTTCGCTGCGGACCCGCGCCTCATCGGCGGGGAAGCTTTCGGTGGTTGCCTGACGTTCGGCGAAGTTCACTTCGGTCGAGACTTCGGCGACGAAATTGCCGGCACCCAGCATCGGAGTCAGCAGTGCGGTGAGCTGGCGGCGATAACGCTCCTCGATCGATTCCTTGACCTCGATCTGGCGCTCGGCCTGGTCCATCGAGCTGCTCTTCGAGTTGCTCGACAGCAGGCGACCGTTCTGGTCGACCAGCGAGATATTCTCGGCTGAAAGGCCCGGTACAGAGCTTGCCACCAGATGGACGATAGCCTGCACCTGCGATTCGGGCAGACGCCCGGAATCGACCAGATGCAGCACCACCGATGCGGCGGGCTCGTTACGGTCGCGGATGAAGATGCTCGGCGGCTCGACCGCAAGATGGACCCGCGCCGACACGACCGAGTCCATCGCCTCGATGCTGCGGGCCAGGTCCAGCTCGCGCGCAGCACGCAGCTTTTCGTTCTCGACCGCGCGGCTTGCGCCCATCGGCATCGACGAGATCAACTCGTCGCCGCTGGGCGAGCTCTTGGGCAGACCCTGCGCCGCGAGTGCTATCTTTGCTTTGTGATAATCATCTTCCGACACCATGATCGTGCCCGACTTGTCCTCGAAGCTGTACGGGATGGTCGAACCGTCAAGCGCCGCGATGACGGCGGCCTTGTCGCTATCGGGCAGCCCACGGAACAGATCGCGCTGCGGCGGCTCGCGAAGTGCCGCCCATGCCAGAATCGCCAGCATGACAACGCCCATGAAGCCGATCAGCGGCATCGCCTTGGCGACTGCCGGCTGGCTGACGAAATTGCGGACCTGCGCCGGGATGGCTGTGCCGCCCAGGATACGCGAGGATGCGCCCGTGCCGCCTGTCCCAGCGACAATCGCAGGTGCAGGGTTGTACGCGCCACCGTCGGATGGATTGGGGCTGATGGTAATTTCTGACATGGATTATACCGGCATGTTCATGATGTCCTGATAGGCGGACAGCAATTTGTTACGGACCTGAAGTGTCGCTTCGAAACCGATCGACGCCTTCTGCTTGGCCATCATCACCGCGGCGATGTCGGTGGTCTGGCCCATTTCATAGGATGTCGCGGCATTCGATGATGCGTGCTGGACCTGATTGACCTGGTCGAGCGCGGTCTTGAGCGTGCCGGCAAAGCCATCGGGCTTGGTCTCGGTCGCCTCGGTGCCGAGCATCGGCGATTTCTTGGCAATCTGCTGCAGCGCGCTGTTCTGCTGGAGGATGGCATTGCGCGCCGCCATGATGGTGCTGCTGATATTGCTCATGGTCTAGCTCCCCTGGGCCCGGTCACGCTGCTGCCGCCAGCTCGCGCATATTGGCGAGCCGATAGCGCAGCGTGCGTTCGGAGATGCCCAGCATCCGGGCGGTTTCGCGGCGGTTGCCGCCGTTCTCGTCCAGCGCCTGCTGGATCGCATCATGTTCGACGGCGCGCGACAGGCTGTGCAGATCACGTCCGAGCATCACCCGGGCGGAACCCGCAGCCGGCACCGGATCGGCGCGCGGCGAGAAGGTCATGGGTGCAGGTGTAGCGGCGGGACTGGTGAACAGACGGGCTGGGGCGAGACCCAGATCGTCGGCTTCGATCGTGTCGCCATCGCGCAGCACCAGCGCGCGCTGCAGCACATTGCCCAGCTCGCGGGCATTGCCCAGCCAGCTGTGCGCCTGAAGCGTTTCCAGCGCTTCTGCGCTCAGCCAGGCGAAGTCGCTGGCATCGTTCTGCATGCGCAGCAGCATGGCGGCGGCGATGGCGCGGACATCCTGACGGCGATCTGCAAGGCGGGGGAGTGCGATCGGCATCACATTGAGGCGCCAATAAAGGTCTTCGCGAAATTCGCCCGCGGCCACCAGATCGGCGGCATCGCGGTTGGCGGCGGTGACGATGCGGACATCGACCTTGACCGAGCGGGTTTCGCCGACGGGCAGAACTTCGCCTTCCTGCAGCGCGCGCAGCAATTTGGCCTGCAGCGCCAGCGGAAGCTCGGTGATCTCGTCGAGGAACAGGGTGCCGCCATCGGCTGCGCGGAACAGACCCTCGCCATCGGCAGACGCGCCGGTGAAGGCGCCCTTCTTGTGGCCGAACAGGATGGCTTCCACCATGGTTTCAGGCAGGGCTGCGCAATTGACCGCAATGAACGGGCCCTTGGCGCGGGGGCTTTGATCATGAACCAGACGGGCCATGCCCTCCTTGCCGGTGCCTGTTTCACCCTGGATCAGCACCGCAGCCTCGCTGCGCGCGATCCGCGCGGCATAGCCCATCAACTTGGCCATGGCGGGTTCACCGACAGCAGGACCGCGACCGGCGCGGATCAGTTCGGCGATCAGCGCGAGACCCAGGGGCATGTCGTCAAAGCCGAAAGCGATGCGGGCGGGAAGACCGTTGGCGGCGCGCACAAGCTGCGGTGCGCCGTCGGTGAGATCGACAAGAATGTCACGATGGCTGGCCGAGGCGATCTCCTGCGCCATCATCACCTTGACCGTTCCGGTGGTCGTGGCGACCGCAACCGGATGGATCCAGGCCGATTTGAGCCAGCTTTCCAGCATGGGCAGGTTCGTCCGAACAGCCTCGCTGAGTGTGCATTCGATCATTTTTCAGTCCCCCGACTTAATGGATCGCGGAGACTGCCGTTAAAGAGAGGCCCCGCAGACCCTGTAGTAGCAAAGGCTGTGCCAATTCGCGGGAATGGCGGGAAAGCGTCGCTCTGGGGCGCCTGTATATAAGGCATCGTCCGACAGCGTCATTTTATTGACGCGAGCAGTCAAGGAACCGCTGACGGATTTTTGACACCTGCGCGAAAAAGTGACGGCGGTTTGACGCACCGTGCCTTGGGATCCGCACCGGCAAAAACAGGGCCGTCGTTTTTTTTCTTAATGCCCCCTGCCTTGCACCGTTAACGCTTTTGAGGCCGCTTTGGTGGGACCGAGCCGCCCCGATTGAGAACTGAAAGGAACAACAGATGACTGTTATCGGAACCAACGTCGCGGCAATGCGTGCATCCTATGCCTCGACCACTGCACAGAACAGCCTGTCGAAGGCAATCGACCGCCTGTCGACCGGCAAGCGCATCAACTCGGCAGCCGACGACGCCGCCGGCAATGCCATCGCCACCCGCATGACCTCGCAGATCCGCGGCCTGAACCAGGCAGTGCGCAATGCGAACGACGGCATCTCGCTGGCGCAGACCGCAGAAGGCGGCATGAACGAAATCGTCAACATGCTGCAGCGTATGCGTGAACTGTCGGTGCAGTCGGCTTCGGGCACGCTGCAGGACAGCGACCGTGTTAACCTGCAGGCTGAAGTTGCCGAACTGATCCTCCAGATCGGTGACGTTTCCAGCCGCACCGACTTCAACGGCGTGAAGCTTCTCGACGGCACCAACACCACTGTCGACGTCCAGACGGGTTCGGCCTCGGGTGAAACCGTTTCCATCGCCCTGACCGACGTTACCGCAGCGACGCTTGGCATCGACGCGATCGACATCGGCACCGCAGCCGGCGGCGATGGCGCCCTGACCACGCTCGACACCGCGCTCGACACGATCACGACCGCTCAGGCAACCCTGGGTGCCGCGCAGAACCGTCTGCAGGCCACTGTCTCCAGCCTGGTCAACCGCGTCACCAACCTGTCGGAATCGCGTTCGCGTATCCAGGACGCCAACTTCTCGGAAGAATCGACCCAGCTCGCCAAGGCCCAGATCCTGAGCCAGGCATCGACCGCGATGCTCGCCCAGGCGAACCAGAGCCAGCAGGGCGTGTTGAGCCTGATCCGCTAATCGATCGGGAACAAGTAGCGACCTCAATCGTATAGGCTCCGCACCGGTTATTTTACGACAACTCAACGGCCGGAGCCTTTCGAATTCCGATCAACCCCCTTCCCGGTCCAACGGGGAGGGGGTTTTTCGTTATGGTGGGGGAAGAAATTTAGATCCTCCCCCAGCGCGCTGGGAGAGGGGGACCGTTCGCGAAGCGAACGGTGGAGGGGCAGAGGCTCGGCGCAATTCTCTAGCCGATATACCACCCGGCTTCCCCTCCACCCCGCCGCTTTGCGGCGCGGTCCTCCTCCCCGAGACAAGCTCGGGGAGGAATTAGGGAGTTCTTACCGCGTGCTCGCTAGCCTTTTGCGCAGCTTTTCCAGCGCGGCCTTCTTGATCTGGCAGACACGCGCGGCGGTGATGCCCAGGATCAGCCCGATTTCGTCGAGGTTCATTTCCTCGATATAATGCAATTGCAGTATAAGCTTCTCGCGATCCTTCAGCGTCTCGATGCTGGCGTTGAGCAATTGCTTGAGGTTGTCCGCCTCCATCCGGGTCTCGGCCGAGTCCTCGTGATCGGCAAACCACATCGAATGTTCGGAATAGACCTCGTCCATCGATTCAAAGCGCACGTCCTGCGCGGCATCGGAGCGCATGCGGTATTCGGCCGCATCCATGCCCAGAGCCGCGGCCACTTCCGCCTCGGTCGGGTTGCGGCCCAGCTGGCGCACCAGCTGCTCCTGCGCGCGGCGCAATTTCTTGCGGAAATCCATCGCCGATCGGCACATGTTGCTGTTGGATCGCAGATGATCGATCAGCGCGCCGCGAATGCGCATGCTGGCATAGGTGGCAAAGCCGTGGCCGCGATCCTCATAATGGTTCGCCGCCTCGACCAATGCGACCATGCCGATCTGGATCAGGTCCTCGATCTCGATGACGCCGGGCGCCATGCCGCGGACATGCCAGGCCAGCTTGCGGACCAAGGGCAGATGCGCCTCGATCAGCTTGCCCGGCGCGATCGCGGCGGGTTTGCGACCATAGGTAATCGTCTCGATGGGAAGGTGCTGCATATTATGTGTCCAGCTTCATGAGAATATCGGGCTGCGGCGATGCGGTTCAGCCGCGCGAGAAGGAATGTTCGGCCTGGGGCGCGCGCTGCGGCGCCTGGCCGCCGACGGTGGCGACCACCTCGACCGGCTTGTCGTCGGGCAGCTCGCGGAACGAGAGCACCGGGGTATCGGGGAAGCGCGGGCGCAGCAGGTCGGCGAGCGGCTTGCGCGCCATCGGCGAGGTGACCAGCGCGTAATTGCGCTGTTCCATCATCAACGGACGCGCGGCCTGTTCGATCGCACCCAGGATGCGCTGGGCAAGGCCCGGCTCGATCGGGAAGGCGGCATCGCCTGCGACCCGCAGCGACTGCGCGAGCAGCGTCTCCAGTTCGGCATCGAGCGTGACCACGGGCAGCGGCAGGTTCACCGGCACCAGCGACTGGATGATGATCGATCCGATCCGCTGGCGCACGCCCTCGACGATCTGCGGCACGGTCGTGCCCTCGCCCGCCGCCTCGACCATGGCCGAGCAGATGCGGCGGAAATCGCGCAGGGGAACGCCCTCGCGCAGCAGTTCGCGGCACACGGCGGAGATGGTGAACAGAGACAGCGGCTGCGGGGTGAGACCGTCGACCAGTTCGGGCGAGCTTTCCTTGAGCGTTTCGAGCAGCTTCTTGGTCTCGTCCATGCCGAACAGTTGCGCGGCGTTGAGGCGGACCATCTGGTTGAGGTGCGTCGCCATCACGGTGGCGGCATCGACCACGGTATAGCCCGCGACGATCGCCTCGGCGCGCATGTCGGTCGAAATCCAGACCGCATCCATGCCGAAGGTCGGATCCTTGCAGGCACGGCCTTCGATCGGGGTGTCGATATCGCCGCTGTCGAGCGCGAGCAGGTCGTCGGGCCAGATTTCGTCTTCGGCGACGATCGTGCCGCCGATAGTGATGCGGTAATGGTTGGCCGGCAGGCTCATGTCGTCCTTGATCCGCACCAGAGGAATGACGAAGCCCAGTTCCTTGGAGATCTGCTTGCGGATTCCGGTGACGCGGCGCATCAGCGGCGCATCGCGGCGCTCGTCGACCAGAGGCACCAGGCCATAGCCGACATCGATGCCCAGCATCGCGCCATCGGAGACGTCCTGCCAGTCGATGGCGTTGGGATTTTCCGGCGCGGCGGGGGCGACTTCCTCGATCACCGGCGCCTTGGGCCGCGACAGCTTCCAGGCAATGAACCCGGCGATCGCGGCAGCGGGCAGGATGATCATGTGCGGCATTCCGGGCAATATGCCCATGATGCCCAGGATCGCGGCGACCGGTACCCAGGCCTTGGCAATTCCGAACTGGCCGGAAATCTGGCCGGGAAGATCGAAGGGCGAGTTGACCCGGGTGACGATCGAGGCCGCGGCGATCGACAGCAGCAGCGCAGGTACCTGTGCCACCAGCGCATCGCCGATGGCGAGCATGGTGTAATTGGAGGCGGCCTCGCTCACCGACAGGTCGTGGTTGACCGTACCCAGAATGATGCCGCCGATGATATTGACCAGCAGGATCAGCACCCCGGCGATCGCATCGCCCTTCACGAACTTGGAGGCACCGTCCATCGAACCGTAGAAATCCGCCTCGGTGGCAACCTCGACCCGGCGGGCCTTGGCTTCCTCGGGCGTCATCAGGCCGGCGTTGAGATCGGCATCGATCGCCATCTGCTTGCCGGGCATAGCATCGAGCGTGAAACGCGCCGAGACTTCCGACACGCGGCCCGCGCCCTTGGTGATGACAACCAGATTGATGATCATCAGGATGGCGAAGACGAAAATACCCACGACATAGTCGCCGCCGATCAGCAGGCTGCCGAATGCCTCGATGACATGACCTGCTGCAGCTCCGCCCTCATGGCCGTTGACCAGCACGACGCGGGTCGAGGCGACGTTCAGGCCAAGCCGGAGCAGGGTCGCGAACAGCAGCACGGTGGGGAAGCTCGAAAAATCGAGCGGCTTGGTAACGTTGAGGGCCACCATCAGCACCGCAAGGCTGATCATGATGTTGAAGATGAACCCGATGTCGAGCACCATCGCAGGCACCGGCAAAATCAGGAACACCACCAGCAGCAGCGTCGTGAGCGGCAGGATCGCGCCGCGCGAAAGTGCCAGGATACCGCCGAGCTTGGAGGGGGCAGGTGTCATCGAGTTCAGGCTCCCATCGCGGCGAGCAACATATAAGCCAGCCGCGCATTGTCGTTTCCGCCCAGCGAGGCGGTATTGTCTGGTCGTGCGGCGCGCGCATTGGCGAGCCGGACATAATCGGCAGGCTGGACCTGCGGCAGGTCATTGCCTTGCCGCGGCAAGCGGCTGCCGCCGGTATTTGCCGCGCCGCCCAGCTTGTCGGCAAAGCGGTTGCGGATCTCCGCAAAGCTTCGCGCATTGCCGCTGCGATCATAGAAGATGTTGCGGTTGGCGCTGGCCGCGCGGCCGAAGATCGGCGCGGCTGCGGCGTCCGGATTGGCATCGTGCGATGCCAGGAACTGGCGGGCACCTTCGGGGCCCAGGAAATGCGCGAGATACAGGTCGACCGGCGCGGCCTGACGGCCAAGGCTACCTTCCAGATAGGCGCGATTGTCGGATGCGAATTCGCCCGCCATCAGCGCTGCGACCTCGGGATTCTTGCGCAGCGCGAGGATTGCCTGGCGGGTTTCGGGGTCGGCGACCCGCAGGCGGCCCTTGCCGTCGCGCTGGATGGCGTTGGCCGCCCAGTCGAGCCCGTGCTTGGAACCGTGCTTGTCGATGATGCCGAGCCAGCTCTGGTCGATGAACTGATACAGGCCGGTGGCGGAGGACGTCGAAGCCTTGGCATCGGGGTTCATCCCGCTTTCGACGCGCGCCTGGCCCATGAGATAGTCGAAATCCACCCCGGTGCGGCGCGCAGACGCGGCAATCGCGCGGGTGACGCGATCTCCACTGCTGCCGACACTGCCAAGATACGAGGACAAGAGGTCATCTCCAGAAGGTTTCTGAAGGTAGTATCAGCAAGGTCTGTGCCAATTTGGGGGGATGGAGATGGTAGAGCACCTATCTCCCCTCCCGCCTGCGGGAGGGGTGGCCGCAGGCCGGGGTGGGCCTGTGCAAGGAGTGAGGGTCGTGCTCCCAGCCCACCCCGGTCCGGCGAGCCGGACCTGCCCCTCCCGCAAGCGGGAGGGGAGAGGCCTAATAAAAAAAGCCCCCCATCCGTCACCGGATGGAGGGCTTGCCCCACGTTATCTCTAAGACTTAGGCGCGGCGCGCGGGCGCGTTATACGTCGCGGCGGCTTCGCTGCCCTGGATCTCCGCGACGCGGCGATCGACATGGTCGCGCAGGAAGCGCAGACGCTGGGCCGCGGCGGTGTTGAATTTCAGCAGGCTGTCGAGCTGGCTGCGGGTGCTGGTATCCGCACGCAATACCCCCTGGTTGCGCAAAGCGTCGGTGATGCCGCCAAGATCGCGCGTGTGCGCGATCATCGCCGCCGTATCGCCTGCATCCAGGGCGGCGATCAGTGCGCTTTGCGTGTCGGCGAAGCGCTCAAGCAGATCGGCCTGCATCAGTTGGCGACTACGCCGAGGTCGAGTTCGATCATCTTGGCCGCAAGCTTCTCGGCATCGATGACATAGCTGCCATTGGCAAGCGCCTCGCGGATCGCGGCGACGCGGCCCTCATCGATCGGCGCAGCCGCTGCAGCGGCCTGGGCAAAGCTGGTGGTGGCCGGCGCATTGCGGGCAACGTTGTCGGCGGGCGCAGCCGGTGCCGAAGCTTCCACGGCCTTTTCGGTCGCACCGCTCTTGCGGGTCGCGCCGATTGCCGGACTGCCATATGCGGTTATGCGGGACATGGAATAAAGACCTCGTTCTAGCATGACTTACGTCCTTTAACGGCCCTGGCCTGGATTGCTTAAGGCGAATTTTTGACAAAAGGTTAACGCGGTTCTGCCCGCATTGGTAAACGTCCTAGTTACCAAGTATCGTGGCGCGGCCGGGCTCGACGATGCGCACGAAGATGGGTTTGCCCCTGGGCTCGTCGCGCACCGGGATAACCTCGCCCACGCGGCCGTCCTTGTCGGCGATCATCACCCGCGACAGCGAGAATGTCGGCCGATCAACGGTGAGCAGGATCGGTTCGCCGCGCTTGATCGCCGCTTCTCCAGCCCCGGCGATCGCACGCTGCTGGGCTCCGCCCGGTGCGGTTGCATGGCTGGGCGCTGCGGTCAGGTCCAGCGGCACGCGGATGCGCCAGCCCAGGGTGGGGCAACGCACGGCGGCAGCGCCCATATCGGGTCCGGTGATTTCGAGCGCGACGGGACACGCCTTGAGCTTGAGGCGGCGGTCGACCAGCGCGCGAGCGCCGCCCGGCTGGCCGACTTCGGCGCCCATGGTGGCGGCAACCAGCACGTCGATCTCGCCCAGGTTCTGGATCGCTTGCGCGTTGGCGGGCAAGGATGCGGCGAAGACCGGGGCCACAAGCAGGGCGGCAAGCGCGGGTTTGGGAGCAAACATAAGCGGTCCTTTGATGACTGTCGGTCCAGTCACAGCAAGGTCCGTGCCAGAACGCGGCTATGGCTTGACGGCGATCGGGCGTACGGTCAGCGTCACCTCGCGCGGTTCGGCGGTCCCGCTTCCCGGCTGGGCGAGATCGGGCATCATCGCGTGGTCGGCGATCCCCTGATCGGCGAGCACCCGCATGATCGCGGCGGTGCGCGCAGCGGCGAGTTCCCACCGGTCGAGCCGCGATGCGCCTTTTTCTGCCACCACCGGCACCCTGATGTCGATACGGGCAGCCTGGGCCTTCCGGGCGACTGCAGCGATCTGCGCAGCGCCCTCCCCGGTCAGCCGCGCCTCCTGCGGTTCGAACAGCCGCGCGATCGGCAGGCTGGTGCGCTGCGCCAACGCCGCGCCGGGTTTTCCGAAACTGTCGACAAGCGCGTCTGCCACCGCGGGATGACGGTCACCGACGCTGGCAATCATCGCCATGACCCCCGTCATGATCAGGGCGAGGTCGAGAAACGACAGGGTGGTGCGCTGGGCCGGGGTCATGAGAGTACGGCAGGCGTCCGCACGATGCGCGGTTCTTCGGTCATCACGCCCCGCCCGCTGGCGGTGATATCGGGATATTCGCGGCGGCCGATCTCGATCAGGCGGCGTGCGGCGTCCTCCTCCCAGCCGATCTGCTCGCTGGCGATGCGCGCAAGCCTCTGCGCGATCGGGCCCGCGATCAGGTTGGACAGCACCAGCCCGTACAAGGTGGTGAGCAAGGCGACCGCCATCGCGCGGCCGATCGAGGCGGCGTCCGAGACATTGCCGAACAGCAGGATCAGGCCGATGACGGTGCCCAGCATCCCCATGGCCGGCGCGCAGTCGGCGACGTTTTCCCAGAATCGCACCATCGCGGTCAGCCGGGCACGGCGGTGCGCGCCCAGGCGCAGCATCGCGGCCTGAAAGCCATCGAGCGAGCGGTTGTTGGCCATGGCATCGGCAGCGGCGGCAACGAACGCCCCGCCCGCCTTGACCCGGTCGGCGCAGCTGATGCCGCGGCTTTCCACCGTATGCTCGATACGCAGCACCGCGCGGTGCCCGGCATCGGCCTGGTCCTGCGTCTTCATCCACAACTCACGGCGCAGCGCGGAGAAGCCGCTCAGCGCCGCCGGCGTGCCGTTCTGCACCCAGGCGACGGCAAAGCTGCCCCCGGCGACACAGCCCAGCGCCAGCGGGTCAAGAAAGGCGGCAATCGTCATGATCTGTCCTGTTCCACCCGTTTGCACGCGGCCCCAAAGCGGCAAAACCTTGCCGCCGGACCGGCAAAGCCTTGCCGCCCGGCCCGAATGCCTCGCGCTCGATCCGCATTCCGAGCCTCTCGAACCCCTGCAAAACCGGGGATCAAGCAAAATGGCACGGGCATTGCTTACCATCTGGGCGACGCATTCTGTCCATCGCTTATGACGGCAGAGGCAGCCATTGGTTAAGAGGAATGGTCCCATGGGGGCAGACAAGATTTTCGGAATGCACGGTACCGCGCTGCAGCTGCGATCGCAGCGGCTGTCGATGCTGGCATCGAACATCGCCAATGCCGCGACGCCCGGATACAAGGCGCGCGACCTGGATTTCGACAAGGCGATGCAGCGCGTGCAGGGTGGCGACAGTCTCGACGCCGCATTGGGCGAGAACGCAGGCTATCGCGTGCCGCTGCAGCCGTCGATGGACGGCAACACGGTGGAGCTTTCCACCGAGCAGACGTTGTTCGCCGAAAACGCCATCGGATACTCCACCACCCTGTCGTTCCTCGAGGGCCGCGTCGCGACGCTGACCCGCGCGATCAAGGGAGAATAAGCCATGCCCGGCCCGATGAACATTTTCGATATCAGCGGAAGGGCGATGTCGGCGCAGCTTTCGCGCCTCAACACCACCGCATCCAACCTTGCCAACGCGCGCACCACTTATGCGAGCGAGGCCGAGGCCTATCGCGCGATCAAGCCGGTGTTCAAGACCATCGAGGAAAGCCCCGGCGTCGCCACCGTGCAGGTCGACAAGGTGGTCCAGTCCGACATCAAGCCCGTCAAACGGCACGATCCGACCAATCCGCTGGCCGACCAGGACGGCTATGTCTGGGACGCCGGCGTCGATGAGACCGCCGAGCTGATCGATATGCTCGAGACCGCCCGGCAATATCAGAACAACGTGCAGGTGATGCAGACCGCCAAGTCGCTGATCCTCGATACCGTAAGGATGGGCAAATGAGCACGATTACCGATTTTGTCTCGACCCAGACAAAGACCCAGACCGTTGCTGCCAAGAACACGCAGGAATCGCTGGGCCAGGCCGCGTTCCTCAAGCTGATGACCGCGCAGCTCAAGTTCCAGGATCCGTTCGATCCGGTCGACAACCAGGCGATGGTCGGACAGATGGCGCAGTTCAGCCAGGTTGCGGGCATTTCCGAAATGAACGTGTCGCTCAAGCAGATCGCCGGAGGCTTCGGCACCTCGCGCCTGGCAGAAGCGGCCAATTTCATCGGTCGTTCGGTGCTGCAGGATGGCGACACCGCCTATGCCGATGCCCAGGGCCGTTATCGCGGAGAATTCAACATCAACGCGCCTGCCGCAGACGCTGCGGTGGAATGGCTGAACGCTGCAGGCGAGGTCGTCCACACCCAGCAACTGGGCAGCGTCAACGCTGGCAAGGTTCCGTTCGAACTGATCAGCCAGGACGAAGCGGGCAACCCTGTGGATATCGGACCGCTCAAGGTCCGCGTCACGGGCGCGACCCCTACCACGCTCGCGACATGGCTGCCGGTCACGGCGGTCGAATCGAGCAGCACCGGTGCCGAAGCCATGCTGGTGACGCCGGGTGGAAGCCTTTCTGCCGCCAGCGTTCGCCGCATCGGCTGAAACACTGACGTCCCCCTTATCACCGACCCCATTTCACTGAGGAGTAAGCCCAATGTCCTTCGTCACCTCGCTCAGCGGCCTGAAAGCGGCCCAGACCGACCTTTCCGTCGTTTCCAACAACATCGCCAACGGCAACTCGATCGGCTTCAAGAAGAGCAAGGCAGCCTTTGGCGACCTGTTCGCCTCGGCGCCGACCCAGAGCACCAAGTCGGTGGCCGGTCAGGGCGTTCGCCTCAACGGCATCGTCCAGCAGTTCACGCAAGGCTCGATCAACTCGACCGACCGCACGCTCGACCTCGCCGTGGCCGGTGACGGCTTCTTCGTCGTCAAGGGCCAGCCCCCGCGCGCGTCGCAGAGCTACACCCGCAACGGATCGTTCTCGGTCAACGTGAACCGCGAAGTTGTCGATAACACCGGCAACAAGGCGCAGCTTCTGCCCGTCAACGCCGCGGGCCAGGTCACCTCGACCGCCGCTGGCGACATGGTGGATTTCGTGTTGCCCCAGACCGACCCCACCGATGCGACCGCGGTGCTTTCCAATATCACCATCGCCGATGACGGAGTCGTCACCGCGACCTTCTCCAACGGCAACCAGAGCCGGCTCGGCGCGCTCGCAATGGCCAGCTTTGCCGCTGTCGAGGGCCTGCGGCCGATCGGCGATTCGCACTGGCAGGCAACCGGCGAGTCCGGAGTTGCAACGATTAACCAGGCCGGCAACGGCCCGCTGGGCACGGTTCGCTCGGGCGCGCTCGAGGCGGCAAACATCGATCTGACCGAAGAGCTGGTCGGGCTGATCGCGGCGCAGCGCAACTTCCAGGCGAACGCGAAGGCCATCGAAACCGCCAACAACATGACCCAGGCCATCGTCAACCTGCGGACCTGATGACGGCCAGATCCTTTGACTTTGACCCCAACACACGGTGCCCTGACATGGACAAGATGATCCACACCAATCTGAAGGCCATGCAGGGCATCATGACCCGGCAGACGGCCATCGCCAACAACATGGCGAATGCCGACACCACCGGCTTCCGCGCCGAGATCGTCAATGCCCGCGCACTGTATATCCAGGGTGCAGGCCTCGACAGCCGCGCCTCCACCAGCGAGGCGGTGATCGGTGCCGACATGAACGCGGGCACCGTGGAAAACACCGGCGGCGTGCTGGACATCGCGTTGAACGGCGATGCGCTGCTGGGGGTCCAGGCTCCCGATGGCGCCGAAGCCTATACCAGGCGTGGCGATCTGGTGGTCAACGAAACCGGTCTGCTCACCACCGGCGACGGGCATCCCGTGCTGGGCCAGAACGGGCCGATCACCCTGCCCTCGGCGGACAGGATCACTATTGCATCGAACGGCGCGATCTCGATCGTCCCGGTCGGCGGCGATCCGGCCCAGCCGATCGAGGCCGGCCGGCTCAAGCTGGTGAGCCCGCAGGGCAGCGAGATCAAGAAGGGTCGCGACAATCTGTTTCGCGTCCCCGGCGACGGCGCCCTGCCCGACGACCCAGATGCCAGCGTGACCACAGGCGCGCTGGAAGGATCGAACGTCAACATGACCCAGTCGCTGGTCGACATGATCGAGGCCAGCCGCGCCTGGGAAACCCAGGTCAAGATGCTGACCACCGCACAGGAAATGGACGACAGCGGCGCCAGCATCATGCGGATGCCCAATTGAACCGGAACGGAGTGTAAATGAAATGAGCAACGGAGCCCTTCAGGTCGCCCGCACCGGGCTGGACGCCCAGAACACCAAGATGCGCGTCATCGCCAACAACCTGGCGAACGTGAACACCACAGGTTTCAAGCGCGACCGCGCCAATTTCGAGACGCTCGCCTATCAGCAGCAGATCGCGCCGGGCGCGCGCGCCGACGCGCAGAACCGCTATGCCACCGGGCTGTCGGTCGGAACCGGCGTCAAGGTCGCGGGCACCAGCCGCATCGATACGCAAGGATCGGCCCAGATCACCAACAACGCGCTCGACATCATGATCGAGGGCAATGGCTATTTTCAGGTCCAGCTTCCCGACGGCACCTTCGCCTACACCCGCGCGGGCAATTTCAACCAGACCGCCGAAGGCCAGCTGGTGACCCCCGAGGGCCTGCCCGTCGTCCCCAACATCCAGGTGCCGCCGGGCGTGACCGGGATCACCATCGGTGCAGACGGCATGGTGTCGGCAACCCTGGCCGGGCAGCCCGAACCCAGCGAACTCGGCCAGATCGAGATCGCCAGCTTCGTCAACCCGACCGGGCTGCAGTCGCTGGGCAACAACCTGCTGGCGCAGACCGCTGCCAGCGGCCCGCCGGTCACCGGTGCTGCAGGGCTCGAAGGACGCGGCACGCTGCGCCAGGGCGCGCTGGAAGGATCGAACGTCAATATCGTCGAGGAGCTGGTCGACATGATCGAGACCCAGCGTGCCTATGAGGTCAACTCCAAGATGATCTCGGCCACCGACGAAATGCTCCAGTTCGCCAACCAGCAGATGGGTTGATCTGAGTGATGATGATTTTTTCGAACCACGACAGCGCAAACCGCCCTCTCCCCTACCGCTTGCGGGAGGGGTGCCCGCAGGGCGGGGTGGGCGCGTCGCAGAGCTCCAGCGGCGTATCTGCACAGGCCCACCCCGGCCCGGCTGCGCCGGCCCTGCCCCTCCCGCATGCGGGAGTGGAGAAAGCGGGCTCGCCGGTTCGCGCAGGCATGATCGCCGCCATCGCGCTGTCCCTGGTGATCTCCGCCTCCCCCGCCTACGCCAGGAAAAAGAAGCCGCCGATCCAGCCCGATCCGGACTATGCGCCAACCTTGTCGCTGCCGGCGCCGGCCCCCGCCGTGCCCAACGGCGCGATCTTCCAGGCGAGCAACGGCTATTCGGCGCTGACCAATGGCGCGCGCGCCGGGATGGTGGGCGACGTTCTGACCATCGCGCTGGTCGAGCGCACCCAGGCGGCCAAGTCCAACGGCGCAAACACCGATCGCAACGGCAGCATCGGCCTCTCCCCGCCGACCACCGGCCCGTTGAGCTTCTTCAACCCCAGCGATATCGGCATGGGCGGCAATACCAGCTTCCAGGGCGTCGGCACCGCGCAGCAGTCGAACTCGCTGCAGGGCCAGGTCACCGTGACGATCGCCGAGGTCTATCCCAACGGCACCATGCTGGTGCGCGGCGAAAAGCTGATCAGCCTCAACCGCGGTTCCGAACATATCCGCTTCAGCGGGATCGTGCGTGCGATCGATATCGGCCCGGAAAACGTCATTCCCTCCTCGCGCGTCGCCAATGCCCAGATCATCTATGGCGGCAGCGGAGAAATTGCGCGCGCGAGCCAGAAGGGCTGGCTCCAGCGCTTCTTTGAAATCATCAGTCCGTTTTGAAGGCTTCTGACATGACCCGTCCCCTCACCCAAATGGTCCGTGCGCTGTGCGCGCTGGCGCTCGCGCTGCTGGCGGCGATCCAGCCGGCGCATGCCGAGCGGATCAAGGATCTGGGTTCGTTCCAGGGCCTGCGCGCCAACCAGCTCACCGGCTATGGCATCGTCGTGGGCCTTCCTGGCACCGGCGATGACAACCTGCAATATGCCACGCTCGCAATGCGCGGCGTGACCAACCGCTTCGGTCTTTCGCTGCCGCCGGGCGTCAACCCTGCCACGCGGAACGCCGCTGCGGTGATGGTCACCGCCGAGCTGCCACCGATGGCCAAGCCCGGCCAGCGCCTCGACGTGACGGTGTCTGCCATCGGCCAGGCCAAGTCGCTGCGCGGCGGCACGCTGATCATGATGCCGCTGCTGGGTGCCGACGGCCAAATCTATGCCATGGCGCAGGGCAACCTGGCTGTCGGCGGTCTGGGCGTCACGGGCGCGGATGGTTCCAACACCGTCGTCAACATCCCGTCGGTCGGACGGATCGCGGCCGGGGCCACCGTGGAACGCGCGGTGGAAACGGGCTTTGAACAGACCCCGTATCTGCTGTTCAACCTCGCCGATGCCGATCTCACCACCGCAATGCGCGTGGCCGATGCGATCAACGGCCAGTTCGGCTATGCCCTGGCGGTCGCCAACGATGCGGTCTCGGTGCGGATCGCGGCCCCTGTCACCGCGCAGGAGCGGGTGATGATGATGAGCCGGATCGAGAACATTCCCGTCACCCCGGCAGAGGCTGCAGCGAAAGTAATTGTTAATGCCCGCACCGGAACGGTCGTTATCAATGGCGCAGTGCGGATTGGCTCTGCCGCAGTCAGCCATGGCAAGCTGACCGTGAAGGTCCAGGAAGCGCCTACGATCGTCCAGCCCGCGCCCTTCAGCGATGGCCAGACGGCGGTGGAACAGCGCAGCCAGATCGACATCGAGGAACAGACCAATCCGGCGTTCGAGATCACAAAGGGTGCAAATTTGTCGGAGATCGTTGAGACCATCAATGCCATCGGTGCATCGCCCAGCGACCTCGCGGCGATCCTGGAAGCATTGAAGCAGGCCGGCGCGCTCAAGGCGGAGCTCGTAATCCTGTGACCGTGATGCCCGCCTCGTCCGCGTTCCCGCTGGCCCGCACCAGCGCCGCCCAGTCTTCTGCCATGCCGCTCGGCAAGCAGGCGGCGACGGCGTCGGCTGCCACCCAGGACGCCGCTCAACCAGGCAAGAGCGAGGAACGGAAAGCCGAGCTGCGCAAGGCGGCGGAATCGTTCGAGGCGATCTTCCTGCGCCAGATGATCGGCACCATGCGCAGCGCGACCAAGGGCGATACCCTGTTGGGGTCGGACGCCAGCAACCAGTTTCGCGACCTTATGGATGCGCGGCTCGCCGACGACATGGCCGGCAAGCACAGCTTCGGCATTGCCGAAATGGTGCTCAAGCAGTTCGGGGTCGGTGACACATGAGTGACCTTCTGAACATTGGCCGTTCGGGCCTGCGGGCCTATGCGCGCTCGATGGAAACCGTGTCGCACAACATCGCGAACGCGGAAAACCCCGATTATGTCCGCCGCACGACGCTGCTGGGCGATGCTACCGTGTCGGGCAAGCTCAATCCCCTTTACAGTGCACAGTCGGGTCTCAACGGCGTGCGCATCAACAGCGTGGCGCGGTCATCGGATGAGTTTCGCGAGGCACAGGTGCGCCAGTCGGGCGCATCGCGCATCCGCACCGAAACCCAGGTCAGCTGGTTGGAGCGGGTCGAGACCAATCTCGACAATGCCGGCTCCAATGTCGGCACGCGCCTCAACAGCTTTTTTGGTCGCGGCGAGGAACTCGCTGCCGCGCCGTTCGACAACGCCCTGCGCCTGACTTTCCTCGCGGAGATAGACGCCGTCGTCGATGCCTTCCGGCGGACTTCGCGCAATCTGGAACTGACCGGCGAACAGATCAACCAGACCGCCGATCTGGAGGCGTTGACGCTCAACTCCGCGCTGGAAAACCTCAACGAGCTCAACCTCAACATCACCCGCACGCCGGTGGGCACCGATGCCCATGCGGGACTGCTCGATGCACGCGATTCGATGCTGGCGGTGATCAGCGAAAAGCTTGACGCCACGGTGTCGCTGGTCGGCAACGGCACAGCGACCGTCACCTATGACGGACAGATGCTGGCTGGGGTCAACTTCGCCGCCACCGTCAGCCTCTCGGCCAACGCCGATGGCAGCCTGGCGGTCTTGATCGACGGCAATGCGGCACGATCGCCAAGCAACGGGTCGCTTGCCGGACTGAGCCGGGCAGGCGCGACCGCGCAGACCCGGCTGACCGAGCTGGAGACCCTGGCGCGCCAATATGTCGATGATGTCAACGCCTGGCAGGCCAATGGCCGCACCGATGCGGGCATCGCCGGCGCCCCCTTGCTCGCCATGCCCGGCGGCGTCGCCACCCTGGCCGTGACGACCACCGCGATCGCAGATCTTGCGCTCGCCAGCGCCGATGGCACCCCCAACGGCAATCTGCTGAAACTTGCAGGCCTGCGCACACCCGACGGCGTCGAAACCCGTTGGAACAACTTCATGGCCGGCCATGCCACGGCTCTCGCCTCGATCCGCAGCGAAGCAGCGGCAGCCAGCGCTCTGGACAGCAGCGCGCGCAAGCAGCGCGACGCGGTTTCGCGGGTCGAGCTCGATCGCGAAGCAGCGGACCTGATCCGCCTGCAACAAGCCTATGAAGCATCCGCGCGCGTGATCCAGATCGCGCGCGAGACGCTGCAATCCGTTCTGTCGCTTTTCTGAGGTCGGGATAAGCTAATATGGTCCAGTCGGTGAACCGCTATCGTGCTCCGGAAGCTGTGTCGCAACAGATTGCGCTGAGCCAGTTGATCGCCAAGCAGCAGGCGCTGGTCGGCGGGGAAAGCCGCGTCGCCAACCCATCGAATGACCCCAAAGCCTGGCTCGAGGTCGCCACCATCTCCCGGTTCCAGAGCGACGAGGCGGCATGGACGTCCAATCTGGGCCGGGCCGAAACCCGTGCGGGTCAGGCGGAAGCCAGCCTCAATACCATCGTCAACGGGCTGATCCGCGCCCGCGAGTTGCTGCTTCAGGGCAATTCCGGCACCATATCCCCGAGCGACCCGGAAACACTGGCGCTGGAGATCGAGGGACTGGCATCCGATTTCAACGACGCGTTGAACCAGCGTGACAATTATGGCGGTCAGCTGTTCGGCAGCGGCCCGCCGATCCGTGTGCCGATCAGCGACGGGCGCACCACCGTTGCATCCCCAAACATGGATTCGGTGCGCGAAGGCATTCCCGTTGGCGGAGGCGCGACCGCCACGCTCGACGACATCATGGCGTCGACCGCGGACGCGATCCGCAACGGCGACGGGACCGATCGCGCGGCGCAGCTCGATGCGCTCGATGGCGCGCTCAACCGGATCACGCAATTGCTCACCCAGCAGGGCGTGGTGCGCACCACGCTGGAATCGACCCGCGATCAGCTCGAGCAGAGCAAATTGTCGCTCGCGGCGCGCAAATCGGAACTGTCCGACGCCAACGTCACCGAGGCCTTGACCCGGCTGCAGTCTCTGATGACCAATCTGCAGGCGACCCAGGCGGTCTATGGCAAGATATCGCAGCAGACGCTGTTCGATTATCTTCGTTAACAAAAATCCTTTATTATTAACCCTGTTTTGCCCTTAACCACGACTGGCGAAAGCCGTTCTACGATCTGACCGGGCCGATTTGCGGCCCCATTGCGCCACTTCACGTGACGCGACTTCTGGATCGAAGGATACGCCATGTTCGCTGCTATCGGCTTTGTCGTTCTGATTGCCATGGTGTTCGGTGGTTTCATCATCGCCGGGGGCAGCATGGGGGTCATCCTGCATGCGCTGCCGCTGGAAATGATGATCATCGGCGGGGCGGCGGCAGGGTCGCTGCTGATCGGCAACTCCGGGCCGCACATCAAGGCCATCGGCGGTGGCGTCATGACGGCGTTCAAGGGCTCCAAATACAAGAAGCAGGATTTTCTCGACTGCATCTTCCTGGTGTCCAAGCTGATGAAGATGCTGCGCACCGAAGGCCCGGTAGCGCTCGAACCGCATATCGAGGATCCGGCGAGCTCGCCTGTCTTTTCCGAGTATCCCACGCTGCTGAAGGACTCGACACTGGTCCACCTGATCTGCGATTCGCTGCGGCTCGTCGTCGTGTCATCCGGCCAGCTTGATCCGCACGCGGTCGAAGACGTGGTCGATCAGGCGATCAAGACCCACCATCATGAAGCCATCGCTCCTGCTGACGGCCTGCAGAACCTGGCCGACGCCCTGCCCGCTCTGGGCATCGTCGCGGCGGTTCTGGGGATCGTCAAGACCATGGGTTCGATCGACAAGCCGCCTGCCATTCTGGGTGAGATGATCGGATCGGCGCTGGTCGGAACGTTCCTGGGCATTTTCCTGGCCTATGGTCTGGTCGGCCCGCTCGCCAATCGCTGCCGCCAGGTGATCGACGCCGATGGCGCGATGTACCACGTCGCCAAGCAGATCATCATCGCGTCGCTGCACGGCCATCCGCAGCCGCTGGTGATCGAGGCCGCCCGCTCGAGCCTGGGCCATGCCAACCAGCCCTCGTTCGCCGACGTGTTCGACGGCATGCGGGGTCGCTAAGCCATGGCCGCCAAACGCAAGGCCGATCCGGTCGAGAATGTTCGCCCGATCATCGTCAAGAAGATCATCGAAGAGGCCCATGGCGGCCATCACGGTGGCGCCTGGAAGGTGGCCTATGCCGACTTCGTGACTGCGATGATGGCATTCTTCCTGCTGATGTGGCTGCTTGGCGCCACCGAGGAAAAGGACCGCAAGGCGATCGCCGACTATTTCGCGCCGACAATGGTGCAGCTCAAGAACGGCAGCGCTGGAACCAACGGCCTGTTCGGTGGGGAATCGATCGTCGCTCGCGATGATTACGCCAAAAAGGCCTCGCAAACCGGCACCCGCGCCATCACTGTTCCGCAGGATGCGACCGGCACCAGCGATGACAAGGGCAAGGCGGCGCGCAGCGCCCAGCAGGCACAGTTCCAGAAGCTGAAGAAAGAGATCGAAGAACGTCTGGAAGCGCGCAAGGACCTTCAGAAGCTGCTCAAGAATGTGCGCTTCACCGACACTCGCGAGGGCCTGCGCATCGATCTGGTCGACGAGGCGGACTTCTCGATGTTCGCGCTGTCGACCGACGCCCTGGTTCCCAAGGCCGCCGAATTGCTGCGCGAGGTCGCGCAGGTGATCAACGGCATGCCCAATCCGGTGATCATCCGCGGCCATACCGATGCGCTGCCTTATGCGTCGGGCAAGACAATGAACAACTGGATGCTGTCAACCGCACGGGCCGAGGCCACCCGCAAGGCGCTGGTCGTGGGCGGAATCAATCCCGGCCAGGTCGCGCGCATCGAGGGGGTTGCCGACAAGGAGCCGTTCAATCCGAAGGATCGCAACGATCCCGCCAACCGCCGCATGTCGATCACGCTCGCCTTTACCGGCGGCGCGGCGAGCGATGTCGGCGCGCCGCTGCCCGGCAGCTCGGGCGGCGGCTCCACCGCCCCGGCCCTGCCATCCCGGCCCGTGCCTGCCCCGCTGCCGAAGAAGTAAGGCTGCCAGGTCTCCGGCGAAAACCGGAGCCCACGGGCGAGGATATGCTGACGTCGCGCTGAATTCCGGCTTGCACCGAAAAACGGAGGCGCCAGTGAGGGCTACACGAATTTCCCCGCGCGGCCTGCCAGTTCGACGACATAGTGCCAGGCGATGCGGCCCGAGCGCGCGCCGCGCTGGCGGGCCCAGAGCAGCGCGTCTTCGGTGTCGAACTCTAGCGCGAAGGCCTTTGCGTAGCCGGCGATCATAGCGAGATAGCTGTCCTGGTCGCAGGCATGGAAGCCCAGGCTGAGCCCGAAGCGGTCGGCCAACGCCATCCGGTCATCGACTGCGTCGCGCGGATTGATCGGATCGTCCTGTTCGCTCATCGTCCGCTCGACGATCGCGCGGCGGTTGGAGGTGACGGCAAGACGGACATT
>JBKBTF010000058.1:0-2580 GCA_046291395.1 Blastomonas sp.
GACGATGACGAGCCCGTCCAACGACATCTTCGTCGCCATGGACGATGCCGACTTCAGCCGCATGGCCATTATTCATTCGCTCCGGGGGGTGCAGGATTCAATCAACTCGATGCGCAAGGCCATGGACGAAAATCAGACCGAGACGAGGCAGGTCCGTGAATCGCTGATCAAGATCGAGGCGCACATGCACGCGCAGGACTTCGAGCAGATGCGCCGCGATATCGAGATGCTGAAGGCCGACAAGGACAGGCGATCGGGTGAGCGCAGCACGATCGAGGCGCTGAGCAAATCACCGCTGACATATCTGATCGCAGCAGGCGCGGCCGTGCTGGCATGGGCAAAGGGAGCCATAGGATGATAAAGACACTGCTGGACCTGCAAAGGTTCCTGAATGCCCGTGCGCTCGCCACGCTGGCCGAAGATGGCAAGGGGGGGCCAAAGACTCGCGCCGCGGTGATCTCGGGCTTTACCAATCGCAACGCCAACCCGGTGACGACGGCGCAGGTGCAGATGATCGCCGACCGCCTGGGCGCGACGCTGCGCCAGGTGCAGGCGGTCGCCAAGGTCGAGAGCAATGGCGGCGGGTGGAACGCGCAGGGCCAGCCCACCGCGCTGTATGAGCGGCATTATGCCTGGCGCAGGCTGCGAGTGAAGATTCCGTTTCTCTCCGATCCATCTCCGGGCGGCTACACGCTCGACGCCGATCGCAACGGGCTGAACGACAGCTGGGAGAAGCTGGCCGACATGGCGATGCGCGATCCCGTGGTCGCGTTCGAAAGCGCCAGCTTCGGCAAGTTTCAGGTGATGGGCGCGCACTGGAAGACGCTGGGGTATGCCGGGCCGGTGGAGATGGTGTGGACCCTGCGCGACCATGAAAGCGCGCATTACGATATGCTTTCGCGCTTCATCATCCACAACGGCCTGTTGCCGGATCTTCGCCGCCTGAGCACCAACCCGCAGGACTGCATCGGTTTCGCGCGCAAGTACAATGGTCCGGCCTTCGCAAAGAACAATTACCACCACAAGCTCGCCGCGGCGATGCGGTGATGACCGACAACAATCCTGAGGGCAACGCCGCCACGGACGATCCGTTCGCGCTCGATCATGCCGTGCCGGATTGGCAGGCAGCGATCATCCGCCTTGCGCGTCCGGCCCTGCTTTGGGCGCTGGGGGTTGTCACCATGGGTTTTGGAGTTGTCATCGTCGGCTTTGTCGAGGCCTTCGTGCCCGGTGCAGGTTTACGCATGGCCGCAGCGATGGCGGCTCTGCTGAAGGCCTATCCGGACGCGCTCTACTGGCTGGTCGCTTTCCTGTTCGGTGGGCAGGCACTCGCCGGCATTATCAAGTCGATCAAGGGGGGCTGACATGGAAATTGCACTCGCGCTGCTGAAGTTCGGCAAATGGATCGGCAACCTGGTCAAGGCCGTCTTCGCCTGGATGCTCGGCCTGATCCGCGACTATCCGTGGCAGGCGGCCGTCATCGGGCTGGCGCTCGCGCTGCTGCTGGTGTTCCGCCAGTGGGGCATTGATCACCGCGACCTGACCGATCAGATCGCCGCGGCCAACGGCCTGATCGCCGAAGAACGTGAGGCCCATGACCAGACCATCCGCAACGTCGAGCAGGGCCGCAAGGCCGCTGCGGAGCTCGACCGCAAGAACGCCGAGCGGGCCAAGGCACAGGCCGCTGCCGTCAACGAAAGGACCATCCATGAACTGGAAGCTCGCACCCGCACTTATGCTGACCGCGCTGACCGCCTGCGCGACCGAATCGCGACCCTTGAAGCCGCTGCCAGTGGTAGCGGAACAGCGCCAGTGCCCGGCGATCCCGACGCCACCTGCCGCGCTTTTGGTGCCGCCGACTGTGACGAACTTGCTGCCCGAATGATCGATGCGCAGGGCAGTATCGACAAGCTGATCGCGCTGCAGGCCTGGGCGAAGGGCGTCGCGGCGATCGATGTCAATGCCGGGGTGGACTAGCTATCGGTCTCGCTTTGGCAATTGGTCCATCAGCGTGATGTTGATGATGCCGCGTTCCTTGGCGTAATCGTATCCCTGCAGCCCGCGCAGCACAATCCATGCAAAGCTCTGACCATCACCGTTCGCCTCGATCTTTTCGATGCGGTCAGGGTCATAGGTGATGATGGCGAATCGGCGGCGGGTCATGCGCCTTTGTTCTCACTGTGTTCTCAGCGCGTCAACCGGCAAGGCAGCGCCGCAGTGTGTCAGCTTTTGTGTCAATCCTGTGCCACACACTGCCGCTGGTTGCCGCTGTGTTCCGTTTTCGTTGACACCCGTCCTTGCCGAGACTACCCGAAAACCACGGCTTTCTGCCGTTCCATCGGCGCGCGCCCTTAGCTCAGCTGGATAGAGCGCGAGACTTCTAATCTTGAGGCCACAGGTTCGACTCCTGTAGGGCGCGCCATTGATGCCAAGCCTGGGTTGTGCGTTGCAAAAAATTGCTTCTTCACGCTGGCCTGGGGATGCTGCTAGGGGAACTGCTCTCTTTCAGATTACAGATTGGATGACAGTGGCTTTTACATCGGTCGAGGTTCTGACGACGCATCAGTGGAACACGGGACT
>JBKBTF010000058.1:2590-5452 GCA_046291395.1 Blastomonas sp.
TGACGCGCCCGCCGTCGTTCCGGTTCGTCAGCGGCCAGTTCGTGATGCTGGGGCTGATGATCAACGGCAAGCCGCTGCTGCGCGCCTATTCGATCGTGTCGCCGGCATGGGACGAGACGCTCGAGTTCCTCAGCATCATCGTGCCCGATGGCCCGCTGACCAGCCATCTCTACAAGATCAAGCCGGGTGACCAGATCCTGCTCGGCGGCAAGCCCACCGGCACGCTGACGCTCGATGCGCTGCTGCCGGGCAAGCGCCTTCACCTGATCGGCACCGGCACCGGCCTGGCGCCCTGGATGTCGATCATCCGCGATCCCGACGCCTATGAGCGCTACGAGCAGATCATAGTGCAGCACACCGTGCGCGACATTCAGGATCTTGCCTATCGCGAGGAGCTCGAAGCACGGATGGAGCATGATCCGCTGGTGGGCGAGATGGCGGTGACGCGGCTGACCTACGACCGGTCGGTGACCAAGTGCCCGACCTGGACCGAGGAAAACCGCCGCATCACCACGCGGATCGAGTGCGGCGATTATCCGCTGAACCCCGAGACAGACCGAGTCATGCTGTGCGGCAGCATGGCGATGATCAAGGAAACCGGCGCGCTGCTGGAAAGCCTGGGCTTTGTCGAAGGCGCGCAGTCGAACCCCGGCACCTATGTGCTCGAACGCGCGTTCGTCGGATAAGGCTCAGATGCGGATGGCGTCCAGCGCCGTCCGCAAGCCTTCGGGCAGCGGCACCGGGCGGCGGGTGTCGCGGCCCACATAGACATGCGTGAAATGCCCGGCAGCGGCGGCATCCTCGTCATCATTGCGGAACAGCCCCACGGCATAGCGCACCGAGCTGGTGCCGATATGGTCGACCCGGATGCCCGCATGGATGGTGTCGGGAAAGGCGGTGGGCGCGAAATACGCACATCCAGTGTCCACCACCAGCCCGATGGTGTCGCCGTGATGGATATCGAGCGCGCCCGCGCGGATCAGATACTCGTTCACTGCAGTGTCGAACCAGAAGTAATAGACCGAATTGTTGACGTGGCCGTAGATGTCGTTGTCCGACCAGCGGGTGCTGATCGCCGTGAACGCGGCATAGTCGGCGCGGGCCGGGCGCTCAGGCCTGTTCATGGCGCAACCGTGAAGCTGTTGACCCCTTCGGCAGAGGTGATGTGCACCGTGCGCCCTACGGGATCGCGATCCGGATCGATCAGCGCTGCGAGGGCGGCCTCCTTGTCGGCATCCGCAGGGCGGGCCACGATCCGGCCTTTCGGGGTGCTGGCGATCACCACCGCACGCGCGGGCCTGCCCTTGGCATACCCGACGGTATAGCTTTCGATCGTGGCGACCGCGTCCTCTTCCAGCCTTTCGGGGGCGGGCTCGGCGTCGATCTCGGCCTGCATCGGGGCGTGATCGACCGGCGCCCAACTCTCCGGCGCCGCAGTGCTGTAGATCCCCACCGCCTCTTTCGACAGGAACCCGCCATTGGCGAGCACCAGGCCGAAGCTTCCGGGATCGGCACGCAGTTTTGCCGCCATCGCGGCGATGGCGTGCATCGAGTAATTGTTGCCCGCACCGCCCGCGAACGGCAGTCCGCCCGTCAGCGTCAGCGGGGTGGGGCGTCCATCGACGCCCAGCGCCTCGGCAGCCAGCAGCACCGCGACGGGAAAGCAGCTATAGATATCGTAATGCGCGATGTCCTGCGGCGTCTTGCCCGCACTTTCCAGCGCGCCTGCCAGCGCCACTTCGATCGCGCGCGAGCGCGACAGATCGGGGCGCAGGCTGACCGGCTTGTCCATCGCCTCGCCGCTGCCGTGCAGGAACAGCCAGCGATCGCGCGGCACGCCCATCGCTTCGGCCTGGCCTGCGCTGGTGAGGATGACAGCCGCGCCCTGGTTCACCGCATCCTGCGCGACGTGCCATTTGAGATAGGGGTCGGCGACCGGATAGTTGCTCTCCGAAGGTGTCGCCAGATAGTGGGCGCTCATCGCCTTGGGGAACTGGGCGTAAGGGTTGGCGGCGGCGACCTCGCTGAAGCCTGCCCATAATTCCGACATCGCAGCGACATGCTCGGCACGGCTGCGCCCAAGACGTGCACGCAACGCATGCTCGAACAGCGGATAGGTCAGGATCGGCGCGCCAACGCCATTCTTCAGCTCGTGCCGGTCGAGCAGCATCGGGCCGAGCCCGCGATCTTCCATCTCGCCCTCGGGGCTTTCGCTCCAGTCGAGCGCAATGCCCTTGCGCGCGGCGGTCTTGGCGGCGGCGATGGCCTCGGAACCCGACAGCAGCACGCAACGCGCCTCGCCGGCGTGGATCGCGGCGGCAAATTCGTTGACCAGAGACTGCGGGGTCTGGCCGCCGACGATCGAATAGACCGCGCGGGCAGGGGCGACGCCCAGCCGCTTGGCCAGGCCCAAAGGCGGCTTGTCGCACCCGCCGGTGCCTTCGGGTACCATGCCCGGCGCGCTGTCGGCGAAATGGCGCACGACCGCGACGACGTCGATGGCCGCGCGGACGGCGTCGCTGGCGCCGGTGTCGGCCAAAGCGGCTTCGCAGGCGCGCTGCATCAGGCTCTGCGGGCTGGGTGCGGTCGCCGCATCGCTGCCGTCCCAGTGATCGACCGTCTGGCCGACGCCGATCAGCACCGGGGTGTTGGGGGGAAGGGTCATCGGCTGCTCCTGATCGATATTCGGCGAATTGCGCTATGGCCTCTCCCCTCCCGCTTGCGGGAGGGGCAGGTCCGGTGAAACCGGACCGGGGTGGGCCGGGAGCACGATCGTCGCGGGGGGGGCGGGGGGGCGGGGGCGCCCCCCCCCCCCCGCCCCCCCACCCCCCCCCGCGCGGGGGGGGGGTGGGGGGGCACGGC
>JBKBTF010000058.1:5462-21208 GCA_046291395.1 Blastomonas sp.
CCCACCCCGCCCTGCGGGCACCCCTCCCGCACGCGGGAGGGGAGAGAGATTTGCGCACGCTCCCGAGGACGAAACCACCCTCAGAACCGCCCGTTGATCCGGATCGCCATCGCATCGCCCTGCTGGCGGAAGCCTAGCGCAGAGAGCGCTGTGCCCGCTCCGCCGGCGAGGCCACCGAGCTTGAAATCGGCGGTGTAGCGGCCCGCGCCGGTGATGCGGATGTCCATTTGCTCGAGACCCGACTGGCCCCGCAAGGGGATCAGCAGATCGTCGCCATCGCAGCGCAGCGTCCCGCTGAGTCCGCGCTGCAGCGTGATGCCGAAAAGACTCTGCTCGATATTGACCCTGACCGCGCCAGACGCCGCGCTGCACCGGCGGCCGGCAAAGGCGATGTTCGCGCCGTCGAGCGTGACGCTGCGCAGCGGCAGCGGTGCGAACAGATCGGCGGTGGCGATGTCGCCGCTGGCGTTGCGCATCGCGATGCTGTCGCCGCTGCGCGCCAGATCGAACGCCAGCGGTGGCTGGCCGGGAACGTCGTTGGCGCGGGTCATGGCGAGCACGGTCTCGCCGCGAAGCAGACCGCCCGCAGACAGGCCCGCGTCCATGTCGCCCAGGCTCAGCCGTCCCAGGCGCAGATCGCGGATCGTACCCGACCAGACGCTGCCCTCGACGCTGCGCGCGCTCACCCCGCGGCTGCCCATGCCGCTCATGTCGAAGACGATCCTGAGCGGCAGCAGCACCAGCAGCGCCGCGACCAGCACCAGTGCGATCAGACCTGTGCGTTTTGCGTTGCGGCTCATCCGCCGATCTTCGCCAGCCGCGCCGAAACCGAAACGGTGCCGTTGTCCATCCGCCGGATGATCAGAGTCTCAGGCACCACGCCGCGGCGTTCCAGATCGGCGAGCCACGAGAGGAACGCGGTTGAGCGTGCCGATCCGATCGCGATCTCTGCGCGGCTCGCGCCTTGCGCGGTGTTGGCATCGAGCGTGAACCCGCGCTCGGCCGCTTCGCTGGCGAGCAGCAAATTGAGCGCGGCAATCGCCTCGGCGGGGCGCCTGTCGGCGGGCATCGAGAGCGCCTGCGTCTTCGCTTCGATCCGTCCGGCCTGCATCGTCGCCTCGTAGAAACTGCGCTTGGCGTCGGTGGCGATGCCGTACATCGGGCGGTAGATGCCGTAAAAGCCGATGATGCCCAGCGCCAACACAGCGGCTAGTCCGACCATGATCTGCTCGCGCCGCGACAGTGCGATGAACCAGTTCTTTGCCGCTTCGGTCATGGTGCCAGCACCGTGATATCGGCCACGGCCTGCCCGGTGGCATCGCTGCGCTGCGCGGCGGTGACGGTATAGCCGTTGTTCTGCAGCGCGATCAGCACTGCGTTCAGGTCCTCGACCCGAGGTGCGGCGATCATTGCGCTGATGATGCCGCCGGGGCGGTAATCGGCCTGGCGCAGGGTCACGCCCGCCACCGGCTGCATCGCCGACAGCAGACCCGCAAGTGGCACGGTGGCGATCGCATTTCCGGCGCCGCGCGCGGCCAGGCGGGTGTCGAGTGCCTGTTCGGCCTGCGCGACGTCGTTCGCTTCGGGCACCAGCCGCTGCGCGCTGGCCAGTGCGCGCCGCTCGGCAAGGTCTGCACCCAGATAATTCTTGCCGATCTCGACCAGCGGGATCGCGAAGCTGACCAGCAGCAGCGCGCCCAGCAGCCAGGCCAGCATCCGCCCCTGGCCGGTGCCGAGCGCGAACAAGGGCGTGCGGCGGGCAAAGTCGCCCTGCCGCAGGTTCAGCGGCGGGTCGGCCAGCGCCGCGATCATCGCGGCATCGCGGGCATCATGGTCGAGCGGGGCGGGCGGTGTGTCGCCCATGAGCAGCGCGCCCAGCGCCTCGTCGGGCGGCAGCACCAGATCGCCCAGCCGGTCGGCGCCCAAATCGCCGAAGGTGCCGCTGACCGGGGTTTCGCTTGCAGGCAACAGCAGGCCGACGGGCACGATGATATCCGGATCGAGCCCGCGCAAGGCCAGTTCGGCGAGGTGATCGGCCAGCCGCGCGCGCGCAATGGTGGCGCACAGCACCTGCGTGGGGCTGGAGCCATGGATGGCGCGGACGGCGACGAACAGATCGCCGCCGATGCTGAGATCGGCGGCGCGATAGCGCGCGGCTGCTTCGGCCTGCGCCGCGCTCATGTCGCCCATGTCGAGAACGCGGATCACTGTGTCGGCTGCTGGGATCAGCGCCATCACCGTGCCGGCCTCGGTTCCCGGTGCCGCGGCGGGCGGGCTGAAATCCTGGCCGCGGGCCACGATATGACCGGCCTCGGCGCGCCACCAGTGCAGCGCGTCATCCGCCGATGCGGGACAGGTGACGATCAGGCCGGAGGTCGCCATGGGTCAGCCCGTCCGGGCGGGGAGCTGCTGAAAGCGGGTCGAAGACAAGATCGCAAAACCCCCGAAAGGCGACAGAATCGATACGATACTGCCCTAGACAATCGGTTGCGCCAAGTCACGGTCCCTTTGCGCCTGAGCCTCGCTTTGCGCATCAATTTCGCTCTGCTCGGCATCGAGCCGCTGCTGCTCGGCTTCGGCGGCCTTTTGCGCGTCAAGTTCTTCCCGGCGGCGCGGGCTGAGGATGGCGAAGGCGGACACGAGCAGACCGATCGAAATCGCCTCGATGATCATCGATTGCGCGATGTTGGCGGTCAGACCATCGCTGATTAGCCCGATCAAGCGCCCGGTAAATGCCAGGGCGACCATGGCCGCAGCGCCCAGCAGCCATTGGCGCCTGCCCGGGAACAGCCCCGCGAGCGCGGCAAGCCCGGTGCCGATGAAGAACGCGCCCATGTCGGCGCGGATCGCGCTGGTCCCGGTTACGCCCTGGCGGCCGAGTTCGAACTGGGTGATGATGCTCTGCGGATCGAGCATCGCACGCACGCCGATGATGAGAAACAGCGCCGAGAAGGCGGCGACGAGCAGGCGAATGACCCAGGTCATGATGGTTGATCCTTCTGCGTTGGCCCTATTGCCCCCTGTTATGGGCTCGCGGTAACCGTGTCCAGCATTCCCCAGCTACGACCTATGGAGCCTTTCGATCCCCGCGCGTGGATCCGATCCGACTTTGCATGTGGCGTCCGCTGTCACTTTTGCTGGTTACGAGCGCAAGGCGAGTCCGATAGCTTGGCACCCTAAAAATCACGCGCAAGACGCATCAGGAGAGCGGTTATGGATCTGGGTCTGGCAGGCAAGAAGGTCATCATGAATGGCGGGGCGCATGGGCTGGGCCTGGCGGCGCTCAGGCATTTTGCGCGCGAAGGCTCCGACGTCGCATTTCTGTCGCGCGATCAGGCCAAGGTCGATGCGGCAGTGAAGGAGATCGACGGCTGCGGCCCCGGCAAGGTGCACGGCACCGCGATCGATATCACCGGCGATGCCGAAGGCTACAAGGCGTGGCTCAACGATTGCCTCGCCAAGCTGGGCGGCTGCGACATCTTCGTCCACACCGCCAGCGCATCGGGCCAGGGCGCGACCGGCGACTGGCAGCGCTGCCTGGACATGGACATCCTGAACGCGGTGCATGGCATGGAGGTGCTCACCCCCGCGCTCACCGAATCGGGCACCGGCTCGGTCATCTTCATGTCGTCGACTGCGGCGCTCGAGACCTTCGTTGCCCCGCAGGCGTTCAACGCGCTGAAAGCCGCGCTGATCACTTATGGTTCGCAGCTCAGCCAGGCGCTCGCCGGGCAGGGCATCCGGGTCAACTGCATCTCGCCCGGCGCGATCGAATATCCCGGCGGCAACTGGGAGATGATCAAGGGCGTTGTGCCCGAGCTGTATGAAGGCACGCTGGCGAAAATGCCGATGGGCCGGTTCGGCGAGCCCGAAGAGGTGGCCAAGGCAATCGTCTTCGTTGCGAGCCCCGCCTGCCCGTATATGACCGGAGCGAATGTCGTCATCGATGGCGGCTTCACCCAGCGCGTCCAGTTCTGACCCGGAGACCGACCCCATGAAGCTCTATCAATCGATCGGCCCCAATCCGCGCGTCGTGCTGATGTTTCTCGAGGAGAAGGGCGCGACCATCGACCGCACCTTTGTCGACATCATGGCGGGCGACAATCGCGCGCCGGAGTTCCTGAAGCTCAATCCCTTCGGGCAATTGCCCCTGCTCGAGATGGACGACGGCACCTGTCTGTCGGAAAGCACCGCGATCTGCGGCTATATCGAGGAGAAGTTCCCCGAGCCACCGCTGATCGGCAGCACCGCCGAAGAGCGCGCTGTCACCAATATGCTGGTGCGCCGGCTCGATTACGATGTCGTTGCCCCGATGACCACCGCGTTTCGTGGCTCCGAAGGCCTGCCGATGTTCCAGAACCGATTGCGCTGCCTGCCCGAGGCCGCCGATGGCCTCAAGGCCTGCGCGCGCGATGGCCTGGCGGCGTTCGATGCGCTGCTGGCGGGCAAGAGCTGGCTCGCGGGCGACCGCTTCACGCTGGCGGACATCCTGCTCTATTGCCTCACCGAATTCGGCAAGCAGGTGGGCCAGCCAACGCCCGAAAACCTTGCCAATCTCTCGTCCTGGTCGGCGCGCGTCGCCGCCCGCCCCAGTGCAGCCGCCAGCATGAATGCCAAGACGGGAATCGAATGACCATGAGCGCTACCACGCCGATCGACCGCGACAAACTGCTCGATATCTACACCCGCACGATGAAGGTGGCGGGCTTCGACGAGAAGATGCGCTCGCTGCTGATGAGCGGCAAGCTCGCCACCATCTATTACACGATGCGCGGGCAGGAGCTGGTGACATCGGCGATGATGGCGGCGCTCAATCAGGACGATTATCTCGTCACTACCTATCGCGGCCAGCACGACCAGATCGCCAAGGGCGTCCCGCTCGACCTGCTGATCGCCGAGATCGCAGGGAGAGCCACGGGCACCTGCAAGGGCAAGGGCGGGTCGATGCACATCACCCATCCGGCGACCGGCGTGATGGTGACAACCGGGGTCGTCGGCTCCGGCCTGCCCATCGCCAACGGCCTTGCGCTCTCCAGCCAGAACAGGAAGGACGGCAAGGTCACCGTCACCTGTTTCGGCGATGGCGCGACCAATATCGGCGCGTTCCACGAGGCGCTGAACATGGCGCAGCTCTACAAGCTGCCGGTGATCTTCCTGTGCCAGAACAACCGTTATGGCGAGCACACTGCCTTTGCCGACCACACCAAGGTCGACTCGATCGTCACTCGCGCCGCCGCGTACGGGATGAAGGGCGTGAAGGTCGACGGCAACGACGCAGAGGCTATGTATGCGGCTGCAAAGGAAGCGGTGGATCGCGCGCGGGCAGGCGAGGGGCCAACGCTGATCGAGGCGATGTGCTACCGCATGATGGGGCACTTCTTCGGCGCGGACTTCTCGTACATGCCGCCTGAGCATATCGAGGAAATGAAGGCGGAGGACCCGCTTCCCAAGCTCAATGCGCTGATGCTCGAGCACCAGTTCCAGCAGGCCGAGCTCGATACGATCGTGGCGAAGCTCGAGTCAGAGCTGGAAGCGGCGGTGCAGTTCGCCTTCGACAGCCCGTTCCCGGACGCAGACGAAATCCGCAAGGACGTATTCGAAGAGGAGATCGCGGCATGAGCGATACTGCAACACTCGAAGCCGGAGCCACCAAGGCCAAGAAGCCCAAGCAGATCACCATGGTGCAGGCCTTGAACGCCGCGATTGACGAGGCGATGGCCGCCGACGAGGGTGTCATCCTGCTGGGCGAGGATGTTGGTGCCAAGCAGGGCGGCGGCGTGTTCAAGGTCTCGTCCGGCCTCAGCGAGAAATACGGCGACCACCGCATCCGCGCGACCCCGATCTCCGAACAGGCGATCATGGGCGCGTGCGTCGGCGCGGCATTGGCGGGGATGCGCCCGATCGCCGAGATCATGCTGATGAACTTCGTCACTGTGGCGATGGACCAGATCGTCAACCATGCGGCCAAGCTGCGCTTCATGTCCGGCGGGCAGACCAATGTGCCGATGGTCATCCGCACCACCACCGGTGTCGGCGTCGGCTTTGGCGGCCAGCATTCGGACATGCTCGAAGCGTGGTTCGCGCATGTGCCGGGCTTGAAGATCGTCACGCCCTCGAACGCCGCCGATGCCAAGGGGCTGATGCGCAGCGCGATCGAGTGCAACGATCCGGTGATCTTCATCGAGAACATCCTGTGCTACGGCCTCAAGTCCGACGATCCGGGCGTGGATTACCGCGTGCCTTTGGGCAAGGCGGCGGTCGCGCGCGAAGGCAGCGACGTCACGCTGATCACCTATGGCCGCACCGTTCTGGATGCGCTGGAAGTCGCAGAAACGCTGGCCGGAGAGGGCGTGTCGGTCGAGGTCATCGATCTGCGCACGATCGCGCCTTATGACGAGGCCACCGTCACCGCATCGGTGCACAAGACCGGTCGCGCGGTGGTGCTGCACGAAGCGGTGCGCGCCTATGGCACCGGCGCCGAAATCGCCTCGCGACTGCACGAGAGCCTGTTCAACGAGCTTAAAGCCCCGGTGCAGCGCATCGGCGGCGCGTTCTCCGCGGTGCCGATGGCCAGCGTGCTCGAACAGGCGTGGATCCCGAACAAGGACGAGATTGCAGTCGCGATCCGCACGACAATGGAATGGAGGCGCTGATGGCGTCCGAAATCCGCATCCCCAAGCTGGGCATGAGTGTCACCGAGGTCACCTTGGTCGAATGGATGTTCGGCGATGGCGAGACGGTCGAAAAGGGCGACGTGCTCTACACCGTCGAGACCGACAAGAGCACCACCGAGATCGAGGCGCAGGATACAGGCGTGCTGCGCGTCACCGGCGAGGAGGGCGAGGCCTACAAGATCGGCGATGTTATCGGGACGATCGGGTAGGGGGCGCGGTATTTCCGTCTCGCGCTGGCAAGCCGCGAGGCTAGCGACGGCAGCCAGACACTCAAGGCGCTCGTCCGCTCCCCGCGCTACAGCGAAAAAGCTGTCCTTCAGCGAACGACCCCATAGCTGCCATGCGCCAAGGGTGATACGCACGCGCCGTGCATTCAAACCGCCGCAAGGAGAAAGCCTCTGTCAGCCAGATCAGATCGCAAATCAATTTGTCAGGCGATTGCCGGAATTGACACCGGTCTGACTCACTTCGAGTTGGACGCAGAGCACATCATTGCAGGCCCGTTTGCGACCATGACGCCGTTTTGCTGGGTTTTCATCCGCAAGATGCGCAACGAATATCGGATCGATTACGACACCGGCGTGATCGTCGCGCGAGATAAGAGAATGAATCTGGAGATCCTCCAAAAAGACATCGGGGCGGGGGACTTCCTATGGAAGCACAACGTGTATCCCAAGGAAATTTCGTCGTGCTCCATCACGGTTGAAAGGCTTCCGTCCGACAGTCTGATCTCCCGAATTCGCGGTTCCCTGCTAGACCATTCGAAGTCAGAAAAAGAGGCGGAGGCGTTTGCGCGGGCGGGAAATACCGAGTTCCTCAAGGATTGTCGTCGGCTCAAGCCTAAGGCTTACAACCAGAAACTGCTGGCAAAGCTGGCAGACCGCCCTCGCCTGGACAGTTAAGGCGGCCGGCAGCTTGCCACCCAATTCCAGACTTCCCGGCACTTTGCGGCAGCTGCACAAACCAGCCGCACCTAGGCCTTTTTGCTCAGGCTGAGCGGATGTGGATCGGGCATGCGCACGGCAGCCCGCAAGCCTAGCTGAACAGCCCCCGGATCGCGCGCCAGATTGGCACCGGAGGGCGGCCTGCCAGCACTCTTGCCTTGTCGAGGAATGTCGATTTGCCCGCATAGAACCTTGCTATCAGCGCATCGGGGAGGGTGTAGAAGCGTTCGAGCACCTTGTAGCGCTCGTCCGGCCCGGCGGCCTTGAACAGCATCTTGGTCAGCATCCGGTAGAAGCCGTCGGCCTCCCAATGGTCGAGGCTGGTCTTGCGGCTCATCTCGGCGAGTGCCGCGCCCGAAAGATCGGGCATTTCGGCGATATGCGCGGCAAGCCGCACCGCATCGGGCAGTGAATAGCCGGTGAGGCCATGGAACAGCGCCGCGCGCGTCCCCGCCTTGGCGACGTCGCCGCCGGTCGATTGCCAGTAGCCGCCGAAATCGCCGCCATAGACCACCGGCAGCGCGCCGGTCTCAGTGCGGCTGACGCGCTCGACCTGCCAGCCCTTGGCATCGGCATAGGCGCTGATCCGGCCCGCCAGCTTCTGGGTGTCGAGCTCCGAGGTGTCGCTGTAATAGGTGTCCTCGACGAAGATCTCCATCGGGCTGATCGGCAGGCAATAGACGAAGCGGTAACCGTCCATCTGCTCGACCGTTGCGTCCATCACGATCGGGCGGGTCAGCCCGTGCGGTGCGGTGAGGTGCAGCATCTGGCCCATGAACTTCTGCCAGCCGCAGCGCAGGTGGCGCACATTGCCGCCGCCGCGCGCATCGATGACGCCGCCCGCCTCGATCCGCGCGCCGTTTTCGAGCACGACATTGGTCTGGCTCGCCGCCAGCGCGCGCGTTCCGGTGACGATGTGGTGCGCGGGCAGGGTTTCGCGCAGATATTCGTCGAACCGGTCGGACATGATCGAATAATAGCTCTCTTCGAGCGCGCGTTCGTGCCCGGGAAACTTGACGTCATAGCCGCGCCAGCCATGGCAGACGAGCGGCGCGACCAGCCAGCGGTGCTTGTCCGCGACATCGGGGCCGAAAAACGACCAGATATGGTTGCCGCCGAGCGATCCGCTCTCCTCGATTACCAGCACTTCAAGCTCGGGCCGCTTGCGGCGCAACGCGAGCGCGATCAGCCCGCCGGCGAGCCCGCCGCCGAGGATCGCCACATCGCATTTGAGGGTTTTGCTGGAGAGATTGCGGGGAGATTTCATGTCCCCCCCGCCCTAGCGCAGCCTGCAGCGCAGGGAAAGGGTGCAGCGACTGCTTTGCACCGCAGCATAAGAACGCTACAGCAGGGTCATGCTCGGCTCCTCCCATATCGCCCTGTCAGCCTTGGCCATGACGCTGATCGTCGGCGTGCGCTATCTGATCACGAGCGGGATGTTCGCCTGGATCACCGACAAGGTCCGCCCGGGGCTGTATGAGGGCATGAAACCGCAGATCGGCAGGGAAATCCGCTGGTCGCTGTACAGCGCGGCGATCTATGGCATCCCCACCGGCGTCGTCGCCTGGGGCTGGCAGAACCACGGGTGGACGCAGGTCTACACCGATTGGAACGCCTATCCGCTGTGGTATCTGCCGGTGTCGGTGTTCGCTTTCCTGTTCGCGCACGATACGTGGTTTTACTGGACGCATCGCTGGATGCACCAGCCCAAATGGTTCCGCATTGCCCATGCTGTGCACCACGACAGCCGCCCGCCCACCGCCTGGGCGGCGATGAGCTTTCACCCGATAGAGGCCCTGACCGGGGCGATCGTGATCCCCGCTTTGGTGTTCGTGATCCCCATCCACGCCGCGATGCTGGGGCTGGTGCTGGCGATCATGACGCTGATGGGGGTGACCAACCATATGGGCTGGGAGCTGTTCCCCCGCTGGCTTGTTCATGGTGTGTTGGGCAAAGGCGTGATAACGGCGAGCCATCATCAGCATCACCATGCGCGCTACACCTGCAATTACGGGCTTTATTTCCGTTTCTGGGACAGGCTATGCGGTACGGACAAGGGGCTGGGGGAGTTCCCTGCAACGGGATCGCAACGCGTGCAGGCGGGTTCGGCGACGGACGCTGCCCGCTCGGCACACTCTGGGAGTTGATATAGTGGCATTGCCCAAGACCCTGGCGCTCGGACTGGCCGCGCTGTTTGCCCTGCCAGGCGCCGCGCCGTTGAGCGAGATCGATATCTCGGTCGATCATCTGCGTTCGGACAAGGGGCTGCTGCAACTGTGCCTCACCGCTCACGAGCGCAGCTTTCCGGGTTGCGAAGATGACCCGGCGGCGCGCCGGATGACAGTGCGCGCCAAGGATGCCGTGGCCCGGTTCGAAAACCTGCCGGCCGGGCAATATGCGCTGGCGATCGTGCATGACGAGAACGGCAACAACAAGCTCGATACCTTTGCCGGCATCCCCAAAGAGGGCATCGGCTTTTCGCGCAACCCCAGCTTCAGTTTCGGCCCGCCGCGGTTTTCGCAGGTGGTGTTCGTTGCGCAAGGCGCGGGCACCAGCCAGCGGGTCAAGATCAAATATTATCTGTGACGCGGCGCGGGCGGGAGAACCGTTCTTCCCGCGCCGCCGGGCATTTTGTTAACCAAATCTAAGCCAGCCCCCCGTATCGTTTCGCCAGGACCGCCGACCGCATTGTCTGGCGGCGCGATGACGGGGTTTTCGATGACAGTTGCCGAGCCTGATCCACGGTGGCGCGATCGATGACCCATGGCTTTTCTCACCCGGTTGCGACCAGCCGTCTGCTGCTGCAGGCCGCGCTGACGGTCGCAGCGATGCTGCTGACCTTCGCGGCCAATTCCTATCAGATTTCGGCCGCGCCCAGCCCCGACAAGACGGTGGTCGATTTCCACGCTTATTATGTCGCGGGTACGCTGGGGCTGGAGGGCAGAGCGGGCGACGGCTATGACATCGAGAAGATGGAGGTGGCGCAGCAAACGTACACCGGCGTCAAGGTGTTCATGCCGTGGACCTATCCGCCGCCATTCACCTTGTTCGTGACCGCGCTTGCCGCCCTGCCTTTGGGGCTGGCCTATGGCCTGTTCGTCGGGCTGACACTGGCCTTCTATATCCTGGCGCTGAAACGGATTGCAGGCGCGTATCTCCCCGGTGTGGTCATCGCGATGCTGCCGGTGATCCTGCTGACGGTGATGACCGGGCAGAATGGCTTTCTGACCGGCGGACTGATCGGCATGTTCCTGCTTGCGCTGATGCAGCGCCGGGCATCGGCGGGTATTCCGCTGGGGCTGATGGTGATCAAGCCGCATCTGGCCGTGGGCATCGCCCTGCTTTCGCTGGTCGAACGCCGTTGGCAGGCGATGTTTGTCGCCGCCGTCATCGTGATCGCCGCTCTGGCGCTGCCGACGATCGTTTTCGGGATGTCGATCTGGACCGCGTTTCTCGATGGTGTGCGCGAATCGAGCGCGTTCCTCGCGCAGGGCAAATATCCATTGTTCCGGATGACGTCGGTCTACGCCACGGCGCGCAGCACGGGGCTATCCCCCGACATCGCCTTTGCCGTGCATGGCGCAGGCGCGCTGCTGGCGTTGGCGTTTCTGCTTTATGGCTGGATGCGCAAACTGCCGCCGCATCTGCTCGCAGCGAGCGTGTGCGCGGCAACGTTGTTCGTAAGCCCGTATAATTACGATTATGATCTGTGCATCCTCGGTGTGGGGCTCGCCTTCGTGCTGCCCGGCCTGATCGAGCGGACGCGCGCCATCGAACAATGTGCGCTGCTTGCCCTGTTCTGGGCCGGAACCGGCTATGGGCTGGTCACCGCGTTCGTGCAGGCGCCCGAGATTGTCGGCGTCGGCAAGGACCCGCTGTCGCTGATGGCGCCTCCGCTGCTGTTGCTGATCGCGCTGGTTGCGCTGGCGCTGCGGCGCGAGGTGCGAGCGCGGGCGAGCGGCACGTCGCCCTTGTCTCCGGTGCCTGCGCTTTAGCGCGAGGGCGCCTGAGGCCAGCTTCGGGGGCGAACCGCCAGGCGTTTGCCTGCAGCTACCAGATATTCACGGCAAACTCGATCGGGGCGTCTCCCTTGCGTTTGCCCGTGCCGATGTAGACGATCCGCGAAGGCACGATGCTCTTACCGCGATAGTCAAGATCCACGACCAGACTCGTGACGCTCTTGATCTTGATCAGCCCGCTGATCCGGTCATACACAAAATTGAGCCCGAAAAGGGCGCCGGGCGGCACATAGCCGGTGTTCTCGATGTCATCCGGTCCGCCGAAGCGTTCGGGGACGAACCGTATCTTGACCAGATCGCCACGCTTCACCAAAGCCTCGGCCTTGGCGCGACTGGTGACCTTGGAAAAGTCCATATGCATCGCTTGAGACCCCTTGGGCGCCATCGTCCAAGCTGGCAAGGCGATCATCACCGCGACGAAGAATGCGATCGCCCATCCAGTTTTCAAACCCCGCATAGCACCGCCCCGCATCGTGCCGCAGCATTGCGCTGCCCGCCTCTCATACGGCAAAAAGGGCATTATGGGCAGCGTCAACCAGGCAGACGCGACCGAAATGGATCAGACGGCGCGAGCTGGCGCATCGCCTCATCGCCTTGGCTCCCCCACGCTTCTGCCGCGGAACCATCCGCAGTTTCGCGCGCATGCCTGCCACACCCGCCAGGAGGCCACCCATGACCGATACCGCACCCGACATGCAGCTTGCCCATATCGCCAAGGCCATGAAGGACATCGATTTTGCGATGCTCAACACCGATGCGCAAGGCGGCGCGATCGGCGGGCGGCCGATGAGCAACAACCGCGAGGTCGATTACGACAGCGACAGCTATTACTTCACCTGGGAAGACTGCCGCATGGTCGACGACATCAAGCGCGACCCCAAGGTCGGGCTGTCGTTGCAGGGCAAGACATCGCTGCTCGGCGCGCCGGGCATCTTCATCGCGGTCGAGGGCACCGCCGACATCGTCCGCGACAAGGCGCAGTTTGAGAAGCACTGGAGCAAGGACCTCGAACGCTGGTTCGAGCAGGCCACCGACACCCAAGGCCTGGTCATGCTCCACGTCCGCGCGACCCGGGTGGCGTACTGGGATGGCGAGGACGAGGGGGATTTCGTGGTGGGGTGAGGGGCGCGTTTCCTGTTTGGCTGCCAGATGACCAGTCGGCAGCAATCAATACTTGAAATGTAGGATTTGTTCATGAAATGTTCTCCTCTCATAGGAGGAGCATTCCATGCCTAATCCAGAGCCTACAATATCCTTCAAATCCTACCAACGGCAGGCATTCGAGCTGTATCTGAGGACAGGCAGGAACCCTCATCCGGGCGGCGCGCGTCACCGGCTCGAACGCAAGTTCAACCCCTATCATGACCCGGAAAACGGCCAGTTCACCTTCGCGCCGGGCGGGAGCCGATCAGGGACCTCGCGCGGCGCCGCCTCCAGCGACGGCGATCCGTCGCAGTTGACGCTGCCGAGCGGTAGCACCACGCTGGCGTTTGCGCGATACAGGCCCAACCCGCGCGCACGGATCGGCGGTAATCGCGGACCGAAGCCGTACGATCCGATGACGCTCGAGCAGGCCTTTCCGGGCTTGAGCACCGCGCCCGGCAGTTCGATCATCGGCTTGGCTGATTACGCGCTCGACATTACGGGGCCGGCCAACCGGCTGACGGCGGAACTGGCAACCGCGGAGGTCAAAAGCCTTATCCAGCAGATCAGGAGAGTGGACGCGGAGTTCCAGTTCGATAGTCTAGAAACGCCGACGACGTTGGACGGAAAGATCAACCAGATACAGACGCTGAGGATGCACCGCGCGGCGGCGTTTTACAACAAACGCGGAGATGTGAAGCCGCTGCAGGTGGAAGTTCTGCGGCAAATGCAGGCGAGTACAGACCGCGCCTATGAGGAAGGATTGGCTATGTTCGAAGCCGGCCGCCTGACCCCGCGCCTGTCACGTAACGAGGCGATCGGGAATCACATCGATCGGGCGGTCAGGAAGGATATGAAAAAGCTCTTCATCCGATATGGAATTGACCAGGGAGCAGGAAAGCCCATCAGGGTTGCAGGACGCGAATATATCACATCCGGATCGGACCGAACATACCGCATTCCAGATGTGCGGGTCGGCAGGATGGCGTACGATACCACCATGGAACGGAAAATGCCGTCAAAGCCTCAGATTCGGGGGTTTTTCAGCTCCGATTTTGGACCGGAGTCTGCAGTGATCGTGCGCCCGAGTAAGCTCGGGCCAAAAAGCACTTACGTCATTAAAAAGCCGGGGAAGTAGGATGCCAAAGCCAAAGATCGATTATGATAAACTGTATATTCCTAAGACCCGGGGGGAGGTGGTGGATCAACTAGGATCAATGATGCTGTCCGCACCCGAGTTCAAGTCGAGGTTACCTTGGCATTTTGAGGAGAATATCGACACTAATTTCTTCGAGCTTAACGAGGGATTGAAGGCCATCCGCCGCCAGGTCGGCGAGGAGACCTATGCGCAGCTTGTCGCGCTGTCTGACAAGATGCGCGCGCATTTCGAGGCGGATCCCGAGGATAAGACAGAGGATGGCCTCAAGGGCCGCGAATGCATCGACGAGATGATCGAGCTGCTACGGGTGCGCCGCAGGCGCAAGGTGCCGCGCGCTCCCGGTTGACCGGACGGGCAGCCGGCCGCAGCCTGGGACGCGAGGCTGAAGGCGAAGCGACCGGCGCAAGTCGGCAGAAACAGATCAGCGCGTCGATGCGGAGATGAGCCGTAGGATCGCGCAGGCACGGCCCGCCGGTCACCAGATCTCGAGGATAAACGCCATGTTGCCCATTCCCGGGCCCTGGCCGTAGCGCATATAGACGATGCGGGAGGGAACGAGGCTTTGGTCTTCATATTCCGCCTCTATCCGCAGTTTGTCATGGTCCTTCCTTGCCGAAAGCTCCTTGATCTGCTCTTCGATATAGTCTTTCGCCTCCAGCACATGCGGCGGCAGATAGCCGATATCTTCAGGATCGTTCGGCCTTCCAGAGCGTGCGGGAAACAGCCGGACCCGCACGAGCACGCCCTGCTTGGCCAGCGCGCGGGCCATGGCAAGCGTGGTCACGTCGGTAAAGTCCAGCGCCTCCGGTTCCTCACCCGCTGACGCCGTCATCGGTGCCTTCTTTGACGCCATCGTGCCGCCCCCGCATCTTGCTGCAGCATAGCGCTGCAGGCTGATCATACAGCAGCGTCGGCCCGAGGTGCAGCCTCGGGCGCGCAAGTGCGTCCGAAATGGATCAGATCGCGCGGCGATACGCTGCGTGGCTGCTCCTGGGCGCAACAGGATGGGAAAGGGCGGGCCGAGGTCCGGTCCCAATCTCAGCTCTCGCGAGCACGGCGCGTCAGTTGCCGCGGCGCCTGTGCGTGACGACAGCGATGATCAGGACCACCGCGATGATGCCCATCGCGCCACCCGCGGTCTGGGTGATCAGCGCGATCGCGCCCGGCGATCGCGTCCTCCGCTCTCACTAGCAATCTGCAAGCCAACCCCTAAGCACACCCCTCGACATACTCCAGCGTGGGCATCATCGCGACATGCACCAGGCTGACCTTGCCCTTGTCGTCGATCTCGAAGCGCAGTCGTGGATCATCGCCCGGCTGGGTCAGGTATTTGGCAGGCGCCTCGACGTATTTGTGGGGCTCTGCGACGAACGACGGGAAGGCTGCGCGGACCTGTGCCTCGGTGGAGCCGGGGCCGATGCCTTCGACCAGCTTCGCCTCGGATTTGTTGCTCACCGTGATGCGGCGGACGACATTTTCCTCGACGATGGCATAGGCGCCGGGCCAGTCGGGCGCGCTGATCGTGGTGCAGCCGCCGGGGATCTGCGCGCCGCGCGGGGTCCAGGGAGAGCCTGTGGGCACCGGCTTGCCGATCGTCAGCCCGCCATAGCCTTCGAGCGTCAGCGTCTGCGCGCTGGCGATGGAAGGTGTCGGCGCGGCTGGGACCGCCCCCTCCGGCTCCTCGGCCACGACCGGGGCGGCGGCAGGCTCGGGCTCGGCCGGGTCGGCTGCGGGCTCCGACCCGCAGCCTGCGAGCAGCAGCGCCGCGAGCGTCGCGGCCACCAGCGCGGTTTTCACCGGCTCAATC
>JBKBTF010000059.1:0-20724 GCA_046291395.1 Blastomonas sp.
GCAGTAGTTGGCGCGCAGGGTGTCGATCAGCTGGCGCACGGTGGCCTTGTCGAAGCCCATCGTGCCGCCCAGGAACACCTCTTCGTCCATCTCGGCCGCGGTAAAGCCGTGGTATTCGGGGGTCAGGTCGGCAGGGATGTCCTGCTGCGACAGACCCAGCGGATCGAGGTCCGCCGCCAGATGCCCGCGCACCCGGTAGGTGCGGATCAGCATCATCGCCCGGATCGACCGGTCCGCCGCGCGCGCGATCGACGCTTCGTCCACGAGCTGGCCGCTGCCCTTGCCCGCATCTCGGATCGCCGCCTTGACCGCAAGCTGCATCTGCATGGGGTCAAGCGCCGCGGTCAGGTCGCCGCCATCGCCCAGCGGCCAATTGTCGCGCTGCCAGCTCGGGCCCGCCTGCGGGGCCTCGGCGGGATCGAAATCATGTGCGTCGTAGGTCATATGTGCCTCACTAAAACCCCTCTCCCCAGCGAGGGAGAGGGTTGCGCAGACTTGGCGCTGCAAGCGCCTAGTCGAAGCTGGGAGAGGGGGAAACGCGCTACCGGTCGTGCTCCAAGCCCTCTCCCTCGCATCGCTTCGCGATGCTTTCCCTCTCCCCTGAAGGGAGAGGGTAAAGTACGTCACACCGTCTCGAGCAGTTCCGCGAGCGTCGTGCCGAGCAGCGAGGGCGAGGGGGAGACGCGGATGCCGGCGGCTTCCATCGCCGCGATCTTGTCGTCCGCGCCGCCTTCGCCGCCCGAAACGATCGCGCCCGCATGGCCCATGCGGCGGCCCGGAGGTGCGGTCTTGCCGGCGATGAAGCCTACCATCGGCTTCTTGCGGCCGCGCTTGGCTTCGTCCTTGATGAACTGCGCGGCTTCTTCTTCGGCGCTGCCGCCGATTTCGCCGATCATGATGATCGAGGTGGTCTCGTCATCGGCGAGGAACAGCTCGAGCACGTCGATGAAGTTGGTGCCGTTGACCGGATCGCCGCCGATGCCGACAGCCGTCGTTTGGCCAAGGCCGACCGCGGTGGTCTGGTGTACGGCTTCATAGGTGAGCGTGCCCGAGCGCGAGACGACGCCGACCGAGCCCTTCTTGAAGATGCTGCCGGGCATGATGCCGATCTTGCATTCGTCGGGCGTCAGTACGCCGGGGCAGTTGGGACCGATCAGCCGCGACTTGCTGCCGACCAGCGCGCGCTTGACGCGGACCATGTCGAGCACGGGGATGCCTTCGGTGATCGCCACGATCAGTTCCATTTCGGCGTCGATCGCCTCGAGGATCGAGTCCGCTGCGAACGGCGGCGGCACGTAGATGCAGCTCGCGGTCGCGCCGGTGGCGTGCCTGGCTTCTGCGACGGTGTTGAAGTTGGGCAGGCCGATATGCGTGGTGCCGCCCTTGCCGGGGGTCACGCCGCCGACCATCTGCGTGCCATAGGCCAAAGCCTGCTCGGTGTGGAACGTACCGGTCGCGCCGGTCATGCCCTGCGTGATGACCTTGGTGTGCTTGTTGACGAGAATGCTCATTGCTTCAGAAACTCCATTGCAGTGGCCGTGAAGACGAGGCCGGATAGGGGAATATTGGCGGCGGCGAGTGCGCCTTGTGGCACGAAGCTGATTTCCATTTCCATGTGGCCGGGTTTCAGCCCCGGGTTCCACACATGCTTGATGATCCCGCCCTCGGGCGTTTGGGTGTCGTTGGGCTTACGCGCGGCCCAGCCTTCCAGATCTTCCGGCGATATGGCGCTGGCGGCGGTGAAATCATAGACGCGGCAGCCCTGCGAGCGGATCTTTTCCAGATCGACGCCCGACAGCACGACACCCAGCTCGCGTCCGGCGACGGTCATGCGGTATTCGCCGCCCTCGATCAGCTTCATGTCGGGATCGCTCTCCGCGAGCTTTGCCTTGGCGAAGGCGACCAGTGCCATCAGCGCTCCGGTATCATCGGCAGGCACCGGCTGCCAGCCTGCGGCGAGCACAGATGCCTTGGCCACGGCCATGCTTTCGATACCCGAACAGGCGGTCGCAAACGCGGAGAGAACCTCTCGCGCAGGGTAGGGGTTTTCGGCTGGCGGCGATACTTGCATCGCCGCCAACGCGAAAAGTCCGATCAGAAGACCGGAAGCCGTCATCAGGCGAGGCTCGAGTCCAGCGCCTTGCACGCGTCGAGCAGTTCCTTGACCGCATCGACCGAGACCTGCAGGTTGCCCTTGGCTTCGTCGTCGAGCTCGATCTCGACGATCTGCTCGACACCGCCGGCACCGATGATCACCGGAACGCCGACATACAGGCCATCAAGGCCATATTTGCCTTCGACATACGCCGCGCAGGGCAGCAGGCGCTTCTGGTCCGACAGATACGCTTGCGCCATCGCGATGCCGCTGGTGGCGGGCGCGTAATAGGCCGAGCCGGTCTTGAGCAGCGCGACGATCTCGCCGCCGCCGCCGCGGGTGCGCTTGACGATCTCGTCGATGCGCTCCTTGGTCGAACGGCCCTGCTTGATCAGGTCGGGCACGGGGATGCCGGCCACGGTCGAATACTGGACCACGGGCACCATGGTATCGCCATGGCCGCCGAGCACGAAGGTGTTGACGTCGCGCACCGAGACCTGGAACTCGTCGGCAATGAAGTGGCTGAAGCGCGCGCTGTCGAGCACGCCTGCCATGCCGACGACCATATTGTGCGGCAGGCCGGAGAATTCGCGCAGCGCCCAGACCATGGCATCGAGCGGGTTGGTGATGCAGATGACGAACGCGTTCGGTGCGTTGGCAGCGATGCCTTCACCCACGGCCTTCATGACCTTGAGGTTGATGCCGAGAAGATCGTCGCGGCTCATGCCCGGCTTGCGGGCGACGCCTGCGGTGACGATGATGACATCGGCGCCGGCAATGTCGGCATAATCGTTGGTTCCGGTGATCCTGGCGTCAAAGCCTTCGACCGGGCCGCACTGCGACAGATCGAGCGCCTTGCCCTGGGGCACGCCTTCGACGACGTCGAACAGCACGATATCGCCCAGTTCCTTGAGCGCTGCGAGATGCGCGAGCGTGCCGCCGATATTTCCTGCGCCGATCAGCGCGATCTTCTTGCGTGCCATGGTCATTCCTTTCCGAAAATTATGAATCCCGGCCGAGACTGCCTGTCAGGAGGAGGAGGGATAGGGTGCGTGTGTGTTCCCTGAGCAGAAATCCGGCAAATTATGTGTCCGTTTCACGACCTGAAGCTGGCGCCGACCGGATTTGCCCAGTCTGAATCATAGCTAGGGCGCCTGCCTAGGCCGCTTGGACGGGCATTTCAACTGTCAAAAGCCCGTCGCCCCCAATTATCTATGCAACTGAAAACTATTATCATTAAGCCGGGAATTCAGCTTGCGCGCGGTGCGGTTCATCTGGTCGGCATAATGCAGAAGGACTATATTTTGACCCAATTCGACACAGCAGGAAATTAACATCGGATAGACTCCGTCGAGGACAGCTTGTAATTCTTTTGCTCGCCGCGACACCGGTAAGCAGGTTTTTAACCCCCTCGACATAGAGCATGAACCATGGCCACCAAGGTGCAGTACACTGTCGATACGGAACTTTCGCTCAAGCTTTTTCAGGAGGGCGCGAGCGCGCAGGAGAACTTCGACAGTTCGATCGTCGGCAAGTGCCGCGATGGCGAGTTTGGCATATTCTACCAGATGGAACTGCTGGAGGCCGCCGGCGTGACCGGGGTGTTCTTTGTCGATCCCATGCCTGCTCTGGTCTACGGGCCGGGCGTGATCGCTCGGATCGTACAGCCGATCCTCGAACGCGGGCACGAGGTGCAGCTGCACATCCACACCGAATGGCTGGAATTTGCGCGCGAGCACGAGCATGCGCATTTGCGCGGGCGCAACATCGCCGATTTCATGCTCGACGACCAGATCCGCCTGCTCGATCAGGCGCGTGCGCTGCTGATGATGGCGGGTGCGCCGCAGCCGACCGCGTTCCGCGCTGGCAATTTCGGTGCGAACGACGATACGCTGCGCGCGCTCAGCGCGCTGGGCGTGCGCTATGACAGCAGCTTCAACCCGGCGTTTCTGATGGGCGAGTGCGCGATCGGCCTGCCGCAGCAGACGCCGCCCTTCGCCGAGCATCTGGGCGTGGGCATCATTCCGGTGAGCGTTATCGAGGACCGGCCGGGCAACATCCGCGCGGTGCAGCTGTGCGCGCTGTCCGCCTGGGAAATGCGCGATGCGCTGTCCCATGCCGCAGACGAGAACTGGCCGTGCTTCACCATCGTCAGCCACAGCTTCGAGCTGCTCAGCCGCGACCGCAGCCGCGCCAACCCCATCGTCGTGCGCCGCTTCCAGGCGATGTGCCGCAACATCGCCGAGCACAACCGGCTCGAACCGGTGGGCTTCGATGCGCTGACCCCGCGCACCAGCCGATCGCTGACCAAGCTGCCCGCCAATCTCGTCCGCACCGCGATGCGCTATGGCGAACAGGCGGTCAGCCGCATCCGCTACGAGGCGGGGATAGTGTCGACCTTCTTCCTCAACGAGTTCGCAGCGTTCGAAAGCGTGGTCGCAATCTAGCGCGTTCTTTCCGCCGTTCTTTCAAGGCGCCCAGAGACGCCAGGTGCAAAACGCTTACCCGCGCAGCAGCTTCCTGATCCTGGCCTTTGCGCCGATCCGCTCGAGCCAGGTGCCGGCGCCCTCCACCGCGGCGTTGAAGCCCTTCTGCCCCGCCAGCAGCGCGCGATTGGCGAGCGTGGGCTTGAACAGGAGCACCGTGGCGCAGGGCACCTGATGGGTGCCGAACAGCGCCTTGTGCGCGCCGTCGCCCTCGGTGAAATCGAAATAGCGAAAGCGCCTTTCGGCGAAGAGTTGCTCGAGCGCGTGCATCTGCAGCACGGTACCGGGCGATAGCTGCGCGATAGCCTGGTCATAGCCGAGATAGGCATAGACCAGCACGTCGTCGATCACCGGAAGATAGAGATAGGCCGCAGGGCTGCCGTGCAGGAACAGGATATAGGCGCGCAGCCTGTCCGCCTCGGCCAGCGCGCGGGCATCCTCGCGGAAGGCGGCGTCATCGGGCAGCCCTGCATCGAGCAGCCGCGCCTGATAGGTCGTGCCCGACAAGGGCAATGCCGCCTTGAAGAACGCATCGACCTGATCGGGCCGATGATAGCTGCGGATATCGAGCGCGCCGCCATTCGCATCTGCCAGCTTGCGCGTCTTGCGCTTGAGCGTCGCGCGGGTCTTGGACGAGAACTGCGCCATATAACCGTCATGGCCCAGCGCCATGTCGATATAATGCCGCGCATAAAGCTGCGGCGGCGATGCGATCAGCCCGGCAAATTCGCGGTCAAGGCTTTCCAGCAGGCTGACCGGCACCGATTGCAGGCGATAGCCATCGGCATTTGCAGGCAGCGGGGCGGCGGTCAAAGGGGCGTTCCGCAGGATCGCATCGAGGCCATAGCCGATCGGCACCAGCAACCGCCGCGGGGCAAGGATCTGGCGATCGCCGAGCAGAAAGCGGATGGGGCTGGCGACAGGCTGCATGGCTAAAAGGGCGTTCCGGAGGGCTGGTGACTGACGCCACCGGGTCTAACCCAAGACGGTTAAGAACGCTTGAACCCGACGCTGCGCCGCGAGGGTTTACCCGTTGTTCACCGGCGCGCGATAAGCCCTTGCGCGAGTTGCGACCTCGCATTGGCTATGAACCGTCAGACAAGGGACCCAGACATGGCGCAGTCCTGGCCGCAGGCCGAGTGCAATCATTGCGGGTCGCCCCGGCAGCAGCTTGTCGCGCGCGTGGCGGATTATACGCTGGTCGAGTGTGCCGATTGCGGGCTGGCGTTCATCGCCAACCCGCCAGATCCTGCCAGCCTGGCCGCGATGTATCAGGGCGAGGCGGATTATCACAGCGAACTGCATGATCCCCGCAGCCCGGCCTTTGCCCGGATGACCAGGGTGGCGAGCGAGCATCTCGACTTCACCCGGCGCTGGGCCAGGCACGGCCGGCTGATCGATATCGGCTGTTCGACCGGGCTTTTTGTCGACCAGGCCCGCCGTGCCGGATTCGATGCAACGGGGGCAGAATTTTCCGCCGCATCGGCGCAGTTTGCGCGCGATCATTTCGGGCTGACCGTGACCGATGGCGATATCCATGCCGTCGATGCGCCGGCGGAGGGCTTCGACATCTTGACCATGTTCGACGTGATCGAGCATGTCCGCGATCCGGCGGGCGATATCGCTGCCGCGCACCGGCTGATCAAGCCCGGCGGGCTGTTCATTCTGTCGACCCCCAATATCGAAGGGCTTTTCCCGCGCGCGTCGCGGCCCTTCGCCGATGTGCTGGGCCATTGGCCGCATCCCGAGCCGCCATGGCATCTCTATCAGTTCTCGGTCCGCACGCTCTCGGCGATGCTGGAGAAAAACGGCTTTGCGTGTCTGGGGACGCAGCACACCTGCATCGACCTTGCCTACACCTTCGGCGCGATAAGCACGTTGAAGCGCAGCCCCAAGCGGCTGGCCTATGCGCTGGCGTTTGCGCCGCTGGCCTGGGCGGGGCCGAAACTGGGCATGGGCGACTGGTTCTATCTCGCCGCGCGCAGGGTCTGACAGGGCTTCAGTCGCTGACGTCGTATCCGATTGGCTTGAACGAACCGTTGTTCGATTGCAGCGCGGAGCACGCGGTGAGCCCGATGATCAGGTCGCGATGCGCCTTGAACCGGATTGTGTCGCCCGCCTTGCTGAGCGGCGGATCGACCCGCAATTCGCCGGTGGTGCCATCGACGGGCACGTTCATGAAGCAGTTGAACGCCACCGGGATCATGTCCTCGGTCACGCCATAGGGCTTGAGCGCCGCAGCGAGGTTGCCGAAGCAGCCGCGATGGGGATCGGTATCCCCATAGATGATGCGGAAGGTGTCCTTCGAGCACGGTGTCAGCAGGAAATCATGCCGGCCGACATCATCCGCGACGATTTCCAGCATGACGTTGCTGCGGTTGGAATAGAGCAGGTCGCCGGTGGTGAGATAGATGCGGCTGGCATAATCGAGCGTGCGCCCCGACGAGATGACCTCGTTTATGTCCTCACGGTCGAAAGCCAGCAGATCGGCGACCTGTTCGCCGCGCACATCGGTGACGGTCAGAGTCTGACCCTTGCGCAGTTCGAATGCAGTCCCCGAGCGGGGCGGGATTTCACAGGACATTTTCGGTCGCCTTGCGCTGGTGCATCGGGCACTTCCACTGCGGTTCGACCGCACGCCCGCTATACTGCCGCGCCTCGGAGATCGTGCCGTGGCGCGCCAGCATCGGATTCACATCGCCCGCCAGCTTGATATCGCGGTCAAGGATCGTGCCGCGCAGCTTTTCGTAAAGGCCCGACTCGCGCAATTGCTCGAACTGGTCGTGCAGGTTGAACACCAAGGCCGGCCGCTCGAACCGCCGCGCGGGACGGCTGGCGTGCGGGTGCAGCCCGACGACGAAAAAGGCCTCGCCGCCGAAGCTCAGCGAGAAATGCGGATCGTCGGGATCGGAGCTGACCCGCGGGTCGGGCTGCTGCCCAAGCCAGGCATCCTTGTCGGTCAGCGATTGCACGCGCTGCCACAGATGCTGCTCGAACTCCTCTTCGGAGAGCCCTGCGTCTTCCTCGAACAGCACCGCAAGCGACTGGAACGGAACGGGATCGCGCGCATAATCCTGTGCGATTCCCATCAGCGAGGGCAGGATGCGCAGATCATCCCAGCCGGACCGCAGGTCGCGGCCGACAACAATCCGCATCTGCCCCTTGGCCAGCGCCGATTTGGCGCCGACGCACGGGAACTCTGGTTGCTTGATAAAGGCGCGGAAACGTTGCGCCAGCGGGTGATCGTCATTGCTGCAGGGGGTGAACATGCCACCCTTACGCACTGGCGCAGAGCGGGTTGCATAAAACTGAATCACGCCGAGATGCCTTTGGCCAGCGACCGGGCTGCGGCGAGATCGGCGACGAAAGCGGTGCGTTCGGCTGCAGCGCGCTGGCGATCGGGCAACCGCAGCAGGAACGAGGGATGCACCGTTGCCACCAGCCGCTCGCCGCCTTCAAGCGTGACCGGCTTGCCGCGCATCGAGGTGATAGTCGCGCTCTTGCCGGTCAATCCGCGCAACGCGCTGCCGCCCAGCGAGACGATGATGTCGGGCTTGACCAGGTCGCGCTCCTGATCAAGCCACCAGCGACAGATATCGATCTCGCCGGCGGTCGGGTTCTGGTGCAGCCGGCGCTTGCCGCGCGGCTCGAACTTGAAGTGCTTGACCGCATTGGTGACATAGAGCTGCGCGCGGTCGAGCCCGGCCTCGTCGAGCGCCTCGTCGAGCAGCTGTCCCGCAGGCCCGACGAACGGGCGGCCTTCCAGATCCTCGCGATCGCCGGGCTGTTCGCCGACCAGCATGATCCGCGCGTCCGCCTTGCCCTCGCCGGGGACGGCCTGGGTCGCGTTGCAATGGAGCGGGCAGCGGGTGCACGTCTGCAGGCTGCGGACCAGGCCCTCAAGGGTTGTCGTTTCGCCCGCCATTACAGCCTCCGTCTGCCCGCGCACGCGCCATTTGTCGCTGCGCGGGTTGGCGAGTTGAACGGCGGTCTCGCGCATCCGTTCCACGCGGGCGCCCGCGCCTGCAAGCAAAGGCGCGATATCCTGTGCTTCGGGCAGATTATGCCAGTATTTCTTCGGCATCTCGGCGCGCATCGCGGCGATCTTGACCCGCGCGGGGTTGAAGATCGATCCGTAATAGGTCCGCCACTGGTCCTCGACCACGTCGCTGTCGGGCACCTCGTCGCGGGTGCCGCCGGGGCCGTAGGTCAGCGTCTCATCCTGCCAGATCGCCCGCGCGTCCGGCGTCACGATCGCCCAGTCCATGCCGTAGAAGCGCTTGCGGAAGAACGGCGCGCCCAGCCGCACGATGCGGTGTTCGGGCTCGAACCACGCGGCGAAGGATTCGCGGCCGGTTTCGTCCTCGCCCAGCCGGCGGAAGCGGACGAAGGCGTGCATCTTGTGCAGATCGCGGCGGATCGACTTGTCGGCCTTGGCCAGCCAGTCGACATCGTCGTCGGTGCGTCGCTCGAGCAGCCGCCGATCGGTCAATGCGCGCCAGGCGATGGTATAGAGCCGCGTCGGCACACTGGCATCGCGGTGGCAGATCACCCGGTCGAGCGTGGTGACCAGATCGCGGGGCAGGGTGACCGCGCGTTTTGGCACCAGGGGCGCGGTTTCGGAAAACAAGGACGCGCTTTCGTCCGCCTGCCGCCAGACGATATCCTCGGGCGGCACCTCGGCAGCGAGCAGGCCGCGCGCGGCATCGCGCCATTCGGCAAAGTCGCCGGGGGTGTTGAGGATGATCTCGCGCATCGTTCGTGGCTTCAGAACGCCAGGCTCATCTGCTCGGGCGGCGGCGCGAAGCGCGCGCGCAGGTTGGCGCTGTCGGTGAGGCCACCGGGCCGCCAGTCAGGCGTCGTGATGAACGGCAGCACCTTCTTGACCGACGCGGTGAGCTTGGCGAGATCGCCCAGCCGCACCGCACCCAGCCGCCGCACGGTGATGATCCGCTCGACTGCCTTGGTGCCAAGGCCCGGAACGCGCAGCAGCATCTCGCGCGGGGCGCGGTTGATATCGACCGGGAAGGATTCACGCCGCTGCAGCGCCCAGGCGAGCTTGGGGTCGATCGTCAGGTCGAGCATGCCATCGTCGGCGCCTTCCATGATCTCGGAGCGCGAGAAACCATAGAAGCGCAGCAGCCAGTCAGCCTGGTACAGCCGGTGCTCGCGGATCAAGGGCGGGCGCACCGGGGGCAGGTCGCTGCTCGCATCGGGGATCGGGCTGTAGGCGGAGTAATAGACGCGGCGGAGCTTGTAGCCCGAATAGAGGCTGGTCGCCGACTGCAGGATATCATCGTCGCGCGAGGCATCCGCGCCGACGATCATCTGGGTCGACTGGCCTGCGGGCGCAAAGCGCGGAGCTTTCGCCTTCTTGAGCAGCCGCCCGCGCGCAGCTTCCGCCGCATCGTCGAGCCCGACGCGAACCCCTGCCATCGTCTTGCGGATCGTCGCCGAGGTCTTTTCGGGCGCAAAGCTCTTGAGCCCTTCCTCGGTCGGCAGTTCGACATTGGTCGAGAGGCGGTCGGCATAGAGCCCGGCGCGCGCGATCAGTTCGGGCGAGGCACCGGCGATGGTCTTCAGGTGGATATAGCCACCGAAACGGTGCTCCTCGCGCAGCAGCCGCGCGACTTCGACCAATTGCTCCATCGTGTAATCTTCCGAGCGAATTATCCCTGAGGAGAGGAACAGCCCCTCGATATAGTTGCGCTTGTAGAAATCGAGCGTCAGCCGCACGACCTCGGCCGGATTGAACCGCGCGCGCGGCACGTTGCTCGACGCGCGGTTGATGCAGAAGCGGCAGTCGTAGATGCAGAAATTGGTGAGCAGGATCTTGAGCAGCGAAATGCACCGGCCATCGGGCGCATAGCTGTGGCAGATGCCCATGCCGCCGGTCGAGCCGATGCCCTTGCTGCCGGTCGAATCGCGTTTGACCGTTCCCGACGACGAACACGAGGCATCATATTTCGCCGCGTCCGCGAGGATGGCCAGCTTTTCGAGAATCGGTTTTTCGCTCATTCCCCCGATATAGGCGCAAGAACAAAGAAAGAACAGAAGCTTGTTAGGGATCTACGCCGGGCCGGGCATGGTCCCCGGGCGGATGAAGCCGAACATGTGCGCGACGTAATCCGCCTTGCCCAGGTTGACCCCTTCTGCCCGCAGGATTGCATAGGCCGCCATCAGATGGAAATAGAATTGCGGGATCGCCCAGTCGCGAACATATGGCGCCGCGGTCAGATCGAAGATCATGCCGTTTGGCAGGGCGTGCGCGATCTCGGCGTCGGACGCCATGTCGGTCATGTCGGCGGCCGCGGCCTCGACGATCCGCAGGGTTTCGGCGATCAGCGCCTGAGCATCGGCGATGGTCTGCGCGCCCGATCCCGCGTCGCGCCCTTGGTCGAGCAGCGTGGCGAGCGAGGCCGGCAGTCCTTTTTGAAGCAGGCGCGATACGCCCTCCTGCGCCTGGACGCAGGTAAAGCAGATCTGGGTGAACAGCGGGAACATGTCGGGCGCGAGCCGGGCATTCATGATCGCCGCCGCGCGGTCTTCGGGCAATTGCTCGGCGGCCTTGCCCAGCCACGCCGACAGCGCCTTGAGCATCTGGAGGTAGGTGGGAACCAGCATGTCATGCAGCGTCATTAAAATCTCCCGGCGTGATGCGAGACCATACGCCGGGGTCTGGTGAGGGCAAGGCCTGTCAGGCAAACCGCCGCGCCGCGCCGATGGCAGCGGCATGGCCTGCCGCCAGCGTCATTGCGGCGACCGGCGCGAACCACATCGGATGCGGCAGCGCGAACAGGTTGAGGAGCGCAAGTAGCGCAAGAATGGCGGTCACCGTCACCGCTGTCCACCGCGCGCCCGATATCCGGAACGCGACGAAGCTCCCGCCCAGGGCACCCAGCCCGTATCCTGCCGCGACGGCAGCAAACAGCGCGTCGCCCGCGATCCGGCCATGCGCCAGTGCCTCGACACCGGCAATGGCCAGCCCTGCCGTGACGGTTCCTGAAACGACCCCCAATATCTTGCGCCCCATGCTCATGCCCATCTCCTGTCGCCGCCCCGATTAGCAGCTTCGCCCGCAGCCGGATTGAACAAAGGGGTCATCGCGGCATCAGCATGTGCGGCGGATAATGCGCGGCCCGGTGGCGGAACTGGCCAGGGGTGGCGCCGGTGAAGCGCTTCATCACGCGGGTCAGATGCGCCTGATCGGCAAAGCCATGCTCGTACGCCAGTATGGCGAGCGAAAACTGCAGGTCGGCCAGCCTGGGATCGCGCAGCACCGCGTCGATCCGGCGCAGCAGCAGCCAGCGTTTGGGTGCCAGACCGGTGCTCCCCGAAAACACCCTGCGATAATGCCGCGGAGTCGTTTCGAACTCCTTGGCTAGATCCATTGCGCGGTCCGTGTCGGGGGCAGGCGCGGGCAGGGTGGCCGCATCTGGGCCCGGAAGCCGCGCTTCGAGCCAATGGCCGAAGCGCGCGAACAGCGCGTCCAGAGAGTCTGCGGCCTTGAGCGAGTCGCGCAGCAGGCCTGCCTCGCGGCCGATACGTGCCGAAAGCCTGGGGGGCGGTGTGCCATCGCCGGGGGGCAGCGTGCCGAGCCATGCGCGCGCAGCCCAGGGCTCCAACCGCGCTCCTGCAAGCGTTCGCCGTCCATCCGCGCGGGCATAGCGCGGACCATCCTGCACCGGGGTTACCCAGGCGGTGGCATAACGATGCTCGGGCATTCCGGGCGCGGAGCGCCACCAGTGGATTCCGCGCAGGCTGACGACTATCTCGACATAGGGCTTGGGCAAGCCGCAATGCGGTGCCCCCGGATCTTCGAGATGCCACAGCTCCAGCACCGCATGGGCCAGCGACGGCGGCGCAGTGCGGGTGGTGAATCTGACATCGCCCGGCATCGGGTGCGCGACCAGCCCGGCCATGGCCTCAGGGCGCATTCCTTTGCGATGGATCGGTGCGGAACGCCGCGGGTCGTTTGCCGCCATCGTCGCGCTGCCGGGCTGCGGCTGCGGCCCACCAGCCGAGCTGATCGAGCGTCCGGTCGAGATAGCCGTTCCACCTGTCGCCATCGACGCCGGGCAGGTAGTCGCCGTCCGCAGCAAACACATCCTGCGCGCGCGGCAGGTGGATCATCGCGGACACGGGCAGGCAGCCCAGTTCGGAGAGGAATGTCCGCATGCTCACCGCGGCGCGCGTCCCGCCCCATTGGCCCGCCGAATAGGTCACGATCGCGCTGGGCTTGTACGAGAACAGCGAGCTGCCGAAATGGTTGAGCAGGTCGGCGAGCACAGGGCTCATCAGATGGTTGTACTCGGGGCTGATCATCACATAGCCGTCTGCGGTCGCGATCTGGTCGGCCAGCCGGTCGAGCACCTCGGGCGATGACCCACGGCGGTACGCGAAATGCGGTTTGAACGGGTGCGGCAGGTCGAGCTCGACCGGATCGACCAGCGCGGCAGGCACAGACTTTGCAGCGAGCCGGAGCATGCACGCCGCCGCCACCCGCGCGCCGAGCCGCGCGGGCTCGGGTGGGCCGGAGACTCGTTCCGATCCCAGGATCACGAGAATTCTGACGGGCATCTGGGCCTCCTTGTCGCGGGCAGGACGTGCTGCGATCATGGGCCGCAGGCGGGCCTCACGCCAGACGTTTTTGCGACGGCGAGCCGTGCGCGAACAATGGCGCCACCGATCGTGTAAAAGGAAAAAAAGTGGTGCCCGGGGACGGGGTCGAACCGCCGACACTGCGATTTTCAATCGCATGCTCTACCAACTGAGCTACCCGGGCATCTGGCCGCATCTGCAGCCGGCATCGCCTCACCGGCGATTTGGAGCGCCGCCTATAGTCAGGGCAGGCGGGGCTTGTCCATAGCAAAATCGCCTCGCTGCATGACGGCTATGATTAGCGCCCGAATCCCGGCTCAATCATAATCCGCGTCGGGATCGTCCACCTTGGGGCCGGGCAGGGCATAGCCTTCGCCCAGCCATTGCAGCAGGTCGCGGTCCTTGCAGGCCTTGCTGCAGAACGGGGTGAATTCCGCGCGCGCGGGCTTGCGGCAGAGCGGGCAGGGGCGAGGATTCGACATGGCGCGTATCTAGGCGGCGGTGGGCGCGACCGCAACCGGCCGGCCGGTGCGTCGCCGCAGCGCTTCGAGAAGCGCGGGCTCACGCTCCAGCAACCGTGATTCGCGTGGCGACACGCTGAGCGCCAGTGTGCCGGTGCCGCAGTCGCGTTCCGCACTGCGCAGCGCTGCCAACAGACGCCAGCGCACAGTGTCTGCGGCATGGAGCTCGATCAGCGAGGGGCGGGTGCGCTTGAGCACGATCTGCATCAGCCCGAAGCCGTTGATCGCGGTGCGCTCGCACGGAATGGTCATCGCGGCGTCGAAATAGTTGGCGACGGCGTTGCGGTCGGCCTTGTCGGCCAGCGTCGGGAAATCGATCACCACGCCGCCGCCGATGCCATGGCGGCGGATGGCCAGCGCCGCCTGTGTCGCCGCGGCCAGCCCCAGCGCGCGCGGGGCGATGTCGCCATCGACGTCGATCACCATCATCGCGGGCGTGGGCGACAGGGTCAGCGAACCGCCCGTGAAGTCGATCGTGCCCGTTTCGGCCTCGGCCAGAACCTCGTGCCAGCCGGCCTCAGCGAGCAGATCCGCCCCGTGCGCGGAGGTACGCGTGATCTCGCGGCCATCGGCGGTGATTCGCTCGAGCAGGCTGGGGGCGGGGGTAAGCGGCGTAGCGGCGGAAACCGCGCGCAGACGGGCGGGCTTGTGCCGCGCGGTTCCTGGCTCGAACAGGGGTTCGCGCAGCACCTCGGCGCGCACCGTCTTGCCTTCGCTCAGGTCCTTGGGAACCGGCTGCAGCATCGCCTCGCCGCCATCGGCGAGCGCGACGCGCGCGCGGTGGCCGCCCGCGCTCTTGGCCAGCAGCCGTCCCTCGACCACCGCGCCACAGCCCAGCTGCGTGTCAGCCCGTTGAATGCGTGCCTCGATGATCCGGCCATGCTCGATCAGCGCCGCGCGCTCCTCGCCGATGCCGTCTTCGTATAGCCAGTGCGTCATGATGCGGGGTTCAATCTTGCAGGGTCGAGCAGGCCGGCAGTGACCAGCATGCTGCGGGTTTCATACAAGGGCAGGCCCATGATGCCGCTATAGCTGCCCGCCATTGATCGGATCAGCGCCTCGGCGCTGCCCTGGATGCCATAGCCGCCGGCCTTGCCCTGCCACTCGCCGCTGCCGATATACGCGTTGATCTCGTCGGCGTGCAGGCGTTTGAAGATGACCGTGCTTTCGGACAACCGGTGCAGGCTGCGGCCATCGGGCAGCGTCAGCGTGACCGCGGACAGCACCATGTGCCGGCGGCCCGAGATCAGATCGAGGCACATGCGCGCCTCGGCTTCGCTTTCCGCCTTGGGCAGGATGCGGCGGCCGACCGCCACCACGGTATCGCCCGAAAGCACCGCAGCGTCCGGATGCTGCGCAGCGACAATGGCGGCTTTCTCAGCCGCCATGCGCCGGGCATAGACTCGCGGCAGCTCGGCCTTGAGAGCGCTTTCGTCGATATCGGCAGGAACGATGGCATCGGCGGTCACGCCGATCCTGGCCAGCAACTGCTGGCGGCGCGGACTGGCCGATGCGAGGATGAGCGGGGGCATGGCCGCCATCCTTACTTGAAGCGGTAGGTAATCCGGCCCTTGGTCAGATCATAGGGCGTCAGTTCGACCAGAACCTCATCACCCACCAGCACGCGGATGCGGTTCTTGCGCATCTTGCCTGCGGTGTGGCCCAGGATTTCATGGTCGTTTTCCAGCTTCACGCGGAACATGGCGTTGGGAAGCAGTTCGACCACCTGGCCGCGCATTTCGAGAAGTTCTTCTTTTGCCATTCGGCCCCTGCAATGTGGTTCTGGTGACGGTGATGCAGCCTTTGCACCATCGTTATGCGCCGCTGTTCCGGGGAACGGCCTGCGCAAGAGTGAGCGCGCCTTACAGACAAAGCGTGCAAAAGAAAAGACGGGAGTTCATGCCGTCTGTCGCACACGATCGGCGGTTGCGCGAATATTTGTTACAATTCAGCACTGGCTAAGGATGGGCACCTCATCATATTGCGCTGCAACAATTAATTTCCCCATCACGCCTGTCCCCCGGCGTCCGATCGATAAAAAGAGCCGTATCTCCCATGATGTTTTCGCTGCGCCCCCCTGTCGCCCTTGTGCCCTTTGTGCGTCCTGCGCTCGGCCTGTCCCTCGCCACCGCGCTGTCGTTGGCTGCGAGTCCTGTGGCGGTTGCGGCCGCGCTGGTGGAGGACGAGGCTGCCCGGGCAGCGGCCGGTGCGGCGGCTGATTCTGCACAAGTGCAGCCCGATACCACCTCGCCCGACGACACCGAGCCCGACGATGATGGCAACACCATCGTGGTGCGGGCAGAGCAATTGCGCGGATCGATCCGCACCGATGTGCCGCCGGTGGCCGAACTGAACGCGACCGATATCGCAAGCTACGGCGCCTCCTCGATTGCCGAACTGCTCGAGCAGATCGCGCCTCAGACCGGCAGCGCCCGCGGCCGTGGCGGTGGCGGCCCGGTTGTGCTGCTCAACGGCCAGCGCATCTCGGGCTTCCGCGCGATCCGCGACCTTCCGCCCGAGGCGATCCAGAAGGTCGAGGTGTTCCCCGAGGAACTGGCGCTGCGTTATGGCTTCCGCCCCGACCAGAGGGTGATCAACTTCATCCTGGTCGACAATTATCAAAGCCTGGCTGCGGAAGTCGAGGGTGGCCTGGCGACACAGGGCGGCTATGGCACCAATGAGGTCGAAGCGACATTCACCAAGATCGGCAAGAACACCCGGCTGATCCTCGACGTCGAATATGAAACCGCAACGGCCCTTCGCGAGAGCGAGCGCGGGATCGTCCAGCCGGGCAGCAGTGCGCCGTTCGCCCTGGGCGGCAATATCGGCGCTTCGCCGTTCGGCTCTGGCGCTGAAATCGACCCGGCGCTGAGTGGCCTTGCCGGTCGGCCGCTGGCGCTGGTCGGCGTTCCGCAGGGGATTGCCGGAGCGCCCGCACTGTCGGCGTTCACCGGCAGCCCCAACACCACCGATCTGGGCGAGTTCCGCACGCTTATTCCCAATTCGGACCGCATCCAGGCCAATGCCACCTATATCCGCAACCTGGGGCCCGACACCAATGTTCAGGTCAACGCGACCTATACCAATAATTTCGCGACTTCGCTGCTCGGGCTCAACACCGCGACGCTGACGATCCCGTCGACCAACCCGTTCTCGCCGTTCAGCCGTGACGTCGCCCTGCTCACCGCTTTCGGCGATCCGCGCAGCATCACCCGCACCGTCGACAGCGACACCTATTCGCTGGGGTTCAACGCCAATGGCGTGCTGCCCGCGAACTGGAGATGGGCGCTCACCGGCGATTATACCCGCGTCGACACGCTGACGATCATCGACCGCGCGGCGGATGTATCGGGGCTACAGGCCGCGATCTCGGCGCCCAGCGGCGCGATCAATCCGTTCACCGGCACATTGGGTTCGCTGCTGCCCGCATTGATCAGCGATTCGGCGCTCAGCCGCAACCAGCTGTTCAATTCGCAGCTTACCGCCAATGGCAAGCTGGCTGATCTGCCCGCAGGCCCGGTCAACATGACCGTTGTCGGCGGTTTTGCCCGGCGGCTGCAGGATTCGACCGACAGCAGACTGGCGGGGCAGGGCAGCACCTCGCTCACCCGCAGCGAAGCCAACGTCTCGGCCAATATCGATGTGCCCTTGGTCGACAGCTATATGAGCGACTGGTTCGGCAAGCTCTCGGTCAACGGCAATCTGGGCTATCGCGAACTGAGCGATGTCGGCGGGCTGCTGAGCTTCGGCTATGGCCTCAACTGGTCACCCACCGATACGCTGACGATCCAGGCCTCTTTGATCGCCGAGGAAGCGGCGCCGGGCATCAGCCAGCTGGGCGATCCGCGCATCGTCACCCCCAACATCAGCACCTTCGATCTTGCGCGCAACGAAACCGTGCTGGCGACCATCATTACCGGTGGCAACCCACTGCTGACGCCCGAGGAGCGGCGCGATGTGAAGGTGTCGATCAATTATCGCCCGCCGTTCATCGAGGGGCTGGACTTCCTCGCCGAGTTCATCCGCAACCGCAGCTATGGCACGACCTCGTCGTTCCCGATCCTGACCCCCGAGATCGAAGCGGCGTTTCCCGACCGGATCATCCGCGACACCGACGGTACCTTGCTCGCGATCGACCAGCGCGCGATCAACTATGACCGCGTGACCAGCGACCGGGTGCGCTATGGCTTCAACTTTTCCAAGCGGATCGGCAGCAATGAGCAGGGCGGCGGCAGGTTTGGCGGTGGCGGCGGCCGGGGTGGTGCAGACGGCGCACCGCGCGGCGAAGGCCGACCCGGGGCGAGTCCCGATGCTGCGCCGCCAGCCGAGGGCGCCCCGCCTGCCGATGGGGCTGCGCGCGCCGACGGAACCCCCCGCGGCGAGGGCGCTCCGCTTGCCGATGGCGCACCCCGGGGCGAGGGGGCCTCGCGTGGGCCCGGCGCCGGTGCGGGCAGGGCGGCAGGCGCTGCTGGGCGCGGCGGACCTCCCGGCGGTTTCGGCCCCGGTGGTCGCGGCGGTCGCTGGAACATTTCGGTCTATCACACCGTCCGCTTTGCCGAGACGATCCGCATCCGGCCGGGCCTTGCCGACCTCGACCTGCTCGGCGGATCGGCGATCGGCTCGAGCGGCGGCGTGCCGCGCCATGGCGTGGAAATGGAGGGTGGGCTGTTCCTCAACGGCGTCGGCCTGCGCTTCAGCGGCAACTACCAGAGCGGGTCGCGGGTGGATGGCGGCGGACTGCCGGGTGCCACCGATCTGCGCTTCAACGATATCGCGACCTTCGGGCTGCGCACCTTCGTCAACTTCGACAACAAGCCGAAGCTGACCGAGGCGGTGCCATTCCTCAAAGGCAGCCGGCTGCGCTTTTCGGTGGACAACGTCTTCAACGCGCAGCAGCGGGTAACCACGCAGGATGGCACGGTGCCGCTGCGTTATCAGCCAGGCTTCATCGATCCGCAGGGCCGCGTCGTCTCGCTGAGCTTCCGCAAACGCTTCTGACGCGCGAGGTTGACGCCAAATTTGCCATGGCTTTTGCGATTGGCGGTCGCTAAAGACGCCAGCTTGAGCCGGGGCAGACGCCTGCGGCGACATGGATCGATGGTGTAGAATGAATTTGGGAGTCCCAATTGGCGCTGACACCTAAAAAGGACGCCGATGCCGCGCGCGACAATATGTTCATGCGCGAAGTCGACGACGCCCTGCGCCAGGACCGGATGGCCGGTATCGTCCAGAATTACGGCAAGATCATCCTGGCCGCTGCAGTCGCGCTGCTGCTCGCCCTGGGCGGGTGGTTCTATTATCGCTCTGCCCAGGCAGAAGCTGCGGGCGAGCGCGGCGAGGAGCTGACCAGCGCGCTCGACGCTGTCCGCAACAACAACCTGGCCGGCGCCGCAAATGCGCTCAAGACGCTGGAGACAGCCAACCAGCCGGGTTACCGCGCGGCGTCGCAGTTGCTGGCCGGCGCGATTGCGCAAGAACAGGACAATCCCAAAGCCGCCGCCGCCGCCTTTGCCAAGGTTGCCGCCGACGACAGCCTGCCCAAGCCGCTGCGCGATCTGGCATTGATCCGCCAGACTGCCGCGGAATATGACAGCCTCAAGCCCGCCGACGTCATCGCCCGGCTCAGGCCGCTGGCCGTGCCCGGCAATCCCTGGTTCGGCAGCGCCGGCGAAATGGTCGCGATCGCGCACATGCGGATGAACAAGCCCGATCTGGCTGGGCCATTGTTTCTGCAGCTGTCCGAAGATAAGCAGGTTCCTGAGACCATCCGTTCACGTAGCCGTCAGTTGGCAGGTGTCATGGGCGTGGACGCGGTGAGCGATCCCAGCAAGGCGCAGGGCGTTGCGGAACCTGTCACGGCCGCGGGACTGACCGCGTCGGCTGCGGGACAATGATATAATTCTTGCGGGTCGCTACCGTTGATGATGCACATTTGAAGATTCGGGAGCTGGACTGGCAATGCAAAAAGCAAAATGGGCGATGATATTCGCGCTGTCGGCAACGGTTGCCGGCTGTGGTGTGCTGGGCGGCAAGGACAAGCCCACCACGCCGACCGTGGGCAACCGCACCTCCATTCTGACCCGCGCTGAAAGCGGCGCGGAGGTCGACAAGGATCTGGCCGGTGTATCGGTGATCCTGCCTGCGGCGGTCGCCAACCCCAACTGGAATCAGCCCGGTGGCAGCGCGACCAAGGCGATCGGCCATGTGACGATCGGCGATACGCTGTCGCGCGCCTGGTCGGCCAGGATCGCCGGCTCCAGCCTGCGCGTGCGGCTGGCGGCAGCGCCGGTCGTCTATGGCGGCAGGTTGTATGCGGTCGATACCAACGGCATGGTCCACGCCTTCGATGCGGCTAGCGGGGCCAAGGTCTGGTCTGTCGCGCTCGAGGCGCGCAGCGATGGCTCTGGTTCGGTGTTCGGTGGCGGCGTCAGCGCCGATGCAACGCGGGTCTATGCGACCAATGGCGTGGGCGAGGTCGCCGCACTCAATTCTGCCGACGGCACGCAGATCTGGCGGGTCAAGCCTGCAGGCCCCCTGCGCGGGGCACCGACGCTGGCGTTCGGGGCGGTCTATGTGATGACCCAGGACAACCAGCTCGTTTCGCTCAATCAGGTCGATGGCGCGATCAACTGGAACCAGGGCGGATCTCTGGGCCAGGCCGGCGTGTTCGGCGTGGCGGCCCCCGCGGCGGGCCAGGGCACGGTTGTCGCCGGGTTCTCCAGCGGCGAACTGATCGCCTATCGCTATGAAAACGGCCGCAATCTGTGGTCCGATGCGCTCGCGCGCACCAGCATTTCCACCTCGGTGTCGTCGCTGACCGATATCGATGCCGATCCGATCATCGATCGCGGCCGGGTCTATGCGGTGGGCGAGGGCGGACGCATGGCGGCGTACGAGCTGGTCACGGGCCAGCGTATCTGGGAACTCAACATCGCCGGCATCTCCACCCCGGTGATCTCGGGCGAATGGCTGTTCGTGCTGACCGACGATGCCCGCGTGCTGTGCATCGCGCGCGCCACCG
>JBKBTF010000060.1:0-20069 GCA_046291395.1 Blastomonas sp.
GGTTGGGGGGGTTGGTTGGGGGGGGGGCCCATCTCTCGGGATAGCGCGACAGGTTCGATACCGCGCCGTCGGCATCAAGCCGCACCATCACCCTCACCGCTGCGACTAGGCAGCAAGCTGCCAAGTCTCGCTGCCTCTCCCATCAAGGGAGAGGCGGATAGATTGCGCGATCCGTTCCGCTCCCCTGCCTGCGCAGCGGACCGGGTAGCGGGACAGGGTAGACCTGCGACGTTACCGCATCGCCTCGACCTGCTCGGCCAGATCCAGCCAGCGTAATTCAGCGGCGTCCTTGTCCTCGCGGGCCTTTTCGATCGCCTTGGTCAGCGCGGCGAATTTGGCGGGATCGCGGGAGTAGAGTTCGGGGTCGGACAGCGCCGCCTCGTCGCGCGCGATCGCCGCCTCGATCGCCTCGATGCGTTCGGGAAGGGTGTCGTAGTCGCGCTGGTCCTTGTAGCTCAGTTTGACCTTCTGCTGCACCGGCTTGGGCACCGAGGCGGCCGCTGCGGCAGCCGCGTCGGCCTTGCTGCGGTTCGACTTGACCCAGTCGGCGGTGCGCTGCTTGCGCTTGGACTCCCAGTCGGCATAGCCGCCCGCGACGACATCGACCACGCCCGAACCGTCGAGCCCCAGCGTGACCGTGACTGTCCGGTCGAGAAAATCGCGGTCATGGCTGACAATCAGCACGGTGCCATCATAATCGGCGATGACTTCCTGAAGCAGATCGAGCGTTTCGAGATCGAGATCGTTGGTCGGCTCGTCGAGCACCAGCAGGTTCGACGCGCGGGCAAATTCGCGCGCCAGCAGCAGCCGCGAACGCTCGCCGCCCGAAAGCGTGCCGACCCGCGCCTCGACCAGCCCCGGATCGAACAGGAACTCCTTGAGATACCCCTGGATGTGCTTGCGAACGCCGCGCACATCGATCCAGTCGCCGCCTTCGGCGAGCACGTCGCGCACGCGCTTTTCTGGCGACATCAACTTGCGCTGCTGGTCGATGATCACGCCGTCCAATGTCTTGGCGAGCGTGATCGTGCCGCTGTCGGGGGCAAGTTCACCGGTCAGCAGCCGGATCAATGTCGTCTTGCCCGCGCCGTTGGCGCCGACGATGCCGATGCGGTCGCCGCGCTGCACGCGAAGCGAGAAATCCTTGATGATCGTGCGCGCACTCTCGCCTTCGCCGAAGGTCTTGAACACCCGGTCGGCGACGATCACCGACTTGGTCTTGCTGTCGTCGCTGACCGCTTTGAGCTTGGCGGTGCCTGCAGGGCCGAGCATCGCGGCACGCTGGGCGCGCATCTCCCAGAGCTTGGCAAGCCGGCCCTGGTTGCGCTTGCGCCGCGCGGTGACTCCGCGCTCGAGCCAGTGCGCCTCGATCTTGAGCTTGGCGTCCATCTTGTCCGCGGCCCGGGCCTCTTCGGCATAGACCTGCTCCATCCACGCCTCGTAACCGCCAAAGCCGATCTCCTGGCGGCGCAGATTGCCCCGGTCGAGCCACAATGTCTGCCTGGTAAGCCGTTCGAGGAACGTCCGGTCATGGCTGATCACGACGAATGCGCCGTTGAATCGGCCGAGCCAGCTTTCGAGCCAGTCGATCGCGGCAAGGTCGAGATGGTTGGTCGGCTCGTCGAGCAGCAACACATCGGGTTCGCTCGCCAGCGCGCGGCAGATCGCGGCACGCCTGCGTTCCCCGCCGCTGGCAGTCGCGGCCTCGCGCGACAGGTCGATGCCGATCTGGTCGGCGATAGCGGCGACCTCATGCGCGGGCGGGGCATCGTCGCCCGCCAGCGCCCAGTCGTTCAGCGTGTCGAAGCCCTTGAAATCGGGGTCCTGCGCCAGCATCACGCAGCGGATACCGGGCTGGATCGTCCGCCGCCCTCGATCGGCCTCGATTTCGCCCGCGATCAGCCGCAGCATCGTGGTCTTGCCCGCGCCGTTGCGGCCGATCAGCGCCAGCCGGTCGCGCGGGCCGATATGCAGGTTGATATCGCGAAATAGCCAGCCGGTCCCCTGGATCAGGCCGAGCTCTTCATAGGACAATACGGGGGGTGTGGACATGGCCGCGCACTTAGGCGGGGAGGCGGCGCGGCGCAATCCCTGCTCGCCCTGCGACAAGCGGCTTGACCCGCGGCAGCACCCCGTCGCAAGACGGGCAAGAGCTATCAAGGGGGTCTGCTGTGCGCACGGTCTATCTCAACGGAGATTATGTCGAGGAAGGCTCGGCAACGGTGTCGATCTTCGATCGTGGGCTGCTGTTTGCCGACGCGGTGTACGAGGTGTGCTCGGTGCTCGACGGGCGGATCATCGACCGGCAGGCGCATCTGGCACGGCTGGAACGCTCGCTGGCCGAGATGGCAATCGCGCATGATGTCGCCGCCACCGGCTGGGACGAGGTTCTGGCGAGCCTGATCGCGCGCAACGGCCTGACCGAGGGCACGATCTACATCCAGGTGAGCCGGGGCGCCGCGGACCGCGATTTCCTGTTCCCTGCGCCCGGCACGTCGCCCACGGTGTTTGCCTTCACCCAGGCGCGAACCCTCGTGGCCAACCCGATGGCGCAGCGCGGCATGCGCATCCTCACCCGGCCCGACCGGCGCTGGGGCAGACGCGACATCAAGACGGTGCAGCTGCTCTATGCCAGCATGATGAAGATGGAGGCCAGGGCGGCGGGCGTCGACGATGTCTGGCTGGTGGAGGGCGACGTCATCACCGAGGGCACCTCGCAGAACGCCTGCATCATCACGCCGCAGGGCCATCTGGTGACCCGCGATCTGGGGCACCACATCCTGCCCGGCGTCACCCGATTGAGCCTGATCGCCATTGCCCGCGAAAGCGGCATTACAGTCGAGGAACGACCGTTCACGATTGCCGAAGCGCAGGGCGCGGCCGAGGCGTTCGTAACCTCGGCGTCGCTGTTCGTGATGCCGGTGGTCGAGATCGACGGTTTGCCGGTCGGCGACGGGCGTCCCGGCATGGAGACGCTGGCGCTGCGCAAGGCCTATATCGATCATGCGCGCGCCGCGCGGGGATAGGGATGTTTACAAGGCTGTAGCGGTTCTGACCGATCCGTTCAGCGCTCCGACAACTGTTTGATCGCATAGCTTTTTACGTTCTCGGGCAAAAGCCTGAGTCCAGAGGTGTCTTTAGTGTATATCGCCACTGGATTTCGGCGCTCGCCGAAAAACGGGAATATTACGCCGCCTGGAGATTTATCAGATGACCAACACCTTCACCCGTGCCCTGCCGCTGGCCTTTCTCGCCACCCTGACAGCTGGCCCCGCGCTCGCCGCCGTCGAGGTGACCCCCAGCGCCGCCAATCCGGTGGTCGAACTCAGCGTCACTGAGACCGTGCTGGGCGCGCCCGATACCGCGACCTTCAGCACCGGCGTGACCACCAAGGCGCCGACCGCGCAGGAAGCGCTGCGCGCGAACTCCGCCGAGATGGAGAAGGTGATCGCGCAGATCGTCGCTTTGGGCATCAAGCGCGAGGACATCCAGACTTCGGGGATCAACCTCAACGCCGATTATGACTATGGCAATGATGGCCGCCAGCCGCGTTTCATCGGCTATCAGGTCACCAATCAGGTCACGGTCAAGGTCCGCCAGATGGCGCGGCTTGGCGCGATCCTCGATGCAGTCGTCTCCAAGGGCGCGAACAACATTTCGGGGCCCAGCTTCAGCATCGACGATGATTCCACCGCCCAGCGCGAGGCGCGCGACAAGGCGATGCAACGCGCCCAGGCACAGGCGGTCGATTATGCGCGGCGCATCGGCTTTACCGGAGTCCAGTTGCTGGCGGTGTCCGAAGCGACCTCCAACGTCTCGCCGATGGGGATGATGGACATGAAGCGCACCACGATGCAATCGGTCGCTGCCGCACCGCCGATCGAAGGCGGGCAGGTAGGCACCAGCGTGACGGTCAACGTCACCTATCAGATGACCCGGTGACCGCGGCGCGGCTCTGGCCAAAGGCTGAAGAAGCGGTTAGCGCGCTATTCACCGGCTATTCAATGATCGGGGGGTAATGCGGTCGGCATGAAACTGTTCTCTTTCTCGCTGCCGGGCCTGGCCCTGACCGCTGCCCTGCTGGTGGCAAGTGCGCCGCATGCCGATGCGCTTGACGGCAAACGGCGCGGCGAGCAGAGCGAGGCACGCGAACAGTTCATGGCCGGCCAGGTCAAATCGCTGCGCGAGATCGAGGGACGCATTCTTCCAAGGATGCGCGGGATGCAGTATCTCGGCCCCGAATATGACGCCGGATCGCAGGTCTACCGGCTCAAGTTCCTCGACAGCGGACGGGTTATCTTTGTCGATGTCGATGCGCGCACGGGAGCCATTCTGCGCCAGACGGGTTGATCGTTATCGTCGTCTTTTCCGCCCGCCAACTTGTCACCACGCGCGTTTTGGCCAATATGCACCCCTTTAAGGAAGCGTCGGCATCCGCCTTGCCGCTTTCGTCGCCATTGCAGGAGTAGCCCATGCGCGTTCTGATCGTCGAGGATGAACCCACCCTTGGCAAGCAGCTCAAGTCCACGCTGGAGGCGACCGGCTATGCCGTCGATCTGTCGGTCGATGGCGAGGATGGCCACTTCATGGGCTCGACCGAAGATTATGACGCGGTGATCCTCGACCTGGGTCTGCCCGAGATCGACGGGCTCACCGTGCTGGGCATGTGGCGCAAGGAGGGCCGCACCTTTCCGGTGCTGGTCCTCACCGCGCGCGACAGCTGGTCGGACAAGGTCGCAGGGCTCGATGCCGGGGCCGACGATTATCTCGCCAAGCCATTCCAGACCGAAGAGCTGATCGCCCGGCTGCGCGCGCTCATCCGCCGGGCTTCCGGCAATGCCTCGAGCGAACTGACCGCAGGCGATGTGCGGCTCGATACCCGCTCGGGCAAGGTTTCGCTCAACGGCGAGCCGGTGAAACTCACCGCGCAGGAATATAAATTGCTGTCGTACCTGCTCCACCACAAGGGCAAGGTTATCAGCCGCACCGAGCTGATCGAGCATATCTATGACCAGGATTTCGATCGTGATTCGAATACCATCGAGGTTTTTGTCACCCGCATCCGCAAGAAGCTGGGTTCCGATGTGATCACCACGATCCGCGGGCTCGGCTACAGCCTTGAAGATCCGGCAGAGCGTGCCGACGGCTGATCGCGACCAGGCATCGGCTGCGCCTGCGGCGCCGTTGCCCAACACCGGATCGCTCAGCCGCCGGATGATCGGCATCGCGGCGGCGTGGATTTTCGTGCTGCTGCTCGGCGGAGGGCTGGCGCTTGATCGCATCCTCACCAATACCGTCACCACCAGCTTCGACGATCAGCTCGAATATGTTCTGACCGCGATGATCTCTTCGGCCGAGATTGGCCCGGATGGCGAGGTGTTTTTCAACCGCCCTCTGGGCGACCAGAGGTTTCTGGAGCCCAATAGCGGACTGTATTGGCAGATCAGCGGCAAGGGACACGCCGATTTCACCTCGCGTTCGCTGTGGGACCGCGCGCTGAAGACTCAGACCGATGCTGACGGCTCGCAGCCGCGCATCTACAACAGCGACCAGTTTACCGATGGCGAACTGCGGATCATCGAACAGTCGATCTATCTGCCTGGCTCCAAGGTGCGCTGGCGCTTCATGGTGGCGCAGTCGCGCGAGGCGATGGATATGCAGATCCGCCAGCTGCGCCAGACGCTGACCTACAGCTTTGCCCTGCTCGCACTGGGGCTGATCATTCTGGCAGGGCTGCAGACGCTCTATGGCCTCTGGCCGCTGCGCAAGGTGCGCGAGGCGATCCAGGCGATGCGCACCGGCCAGATGGACCGGGTGCGAGATCCGATGCCGATCGAGGTGATGCCGATGGTCGAGGAACTGAACGCGCTGCTCGAGCACAACGAAAAGCAGGCCGAAGAAGCGCGCAGGCATGCGGGCAATCTCGCTCATGCGCTCAAGACCCCGCTCACCGTGGTGATGAACAGCGCCACCGCGCGCGCCGACGATCTTGCCGACACCGTGATCCGCGAGGCCGCCGTGATGCGCCGCCAGGTCGATCATCACCTTGCCCGCGCCCGCGCTGTCGGCCGACGCGGGCAGGCGCTGGCCCGCGCCAATGTCTGGGAAAGCGCGCAGGCAGTGGAGCGCGCAGTGTCGCGGCTCTATCCGCATGTCCGCTGCGACCTCGATGGCAGCAAGACCGCGATGGTCGCAATCGAACGGCAGGACCTTGAGGAAATGCTCGGAAACCTCGTCGAGAACGCTGGCAAATATGGCGGGGGCAGCGTGTTCGTGACGATCGATCCACCGGGGTCCGCAGACCCGAAACTGGTCGATATCTGGATCGAGGACGACGGCACCGGTATTCCGGAGGTCGAGCGGACCCGCATCTTCGATCGCGGCGCGCGGCTCGATACCGGCAAGCCGGGCACCGGGCTGGGTCTTGCGATCGTCCGCGATGTCGCGGAGATCTACGGCGGGCTGGTCGAACTCGACGAAAGCGAGGATCTGGGCGGATTGCTGGTGCGCTTGAGGCTGCCGCGGGCGGGGTAGGGCCACATCTCCCCTACCGCTTGCGGGAGGGGTGGTCGAGGCAACGCCGAGACCGGGGTGGGCCTGAATCAATAAGCTCCTGCACCGGTCGTGCTCCCGGCCCACCCCGGTTCAGCAAGCTGAACCTGCCCCTCCCGCAAGCGGGAGGGGAGATGAAGTGTCACCCCGCGTCCCGGATCTGCTCGTGATGCCGGATCACTTCATCGATCACGAAACGCAGGAACTTCTCGGAAAAATCGGGGTCGAGATCGGCATCGACTGCCAGCCGCTTCATCCGGGCGATTTGCTCCTCCTCGCGGCCGGGGTCAGCGGGCGGCAGTGCGGTCTTCGCCTTGTATTCGCCCACCGCCTTGGTGATCTTGAAGCGTTCGGCGAGCATGAAGATCAGAGCGGCATCGATATTGTCGATGCTCTGCCGGAAAGCTGCCAGGACGGGATCGTGCGCCATAAGCGTTTAACCTTGTCAAGAACGGGACCAGAATCGCGCCGCGTATCGCATGATCGTTGCGCTTTGCGCTTGCCTTAAGCCATGCGGATTGCCACATCGCAACCCATGACAGCGACTGTTCACCCGATTGGCCGCCCCGGTAGCGCGCCCGCCTCTGCGCCCAGCCTGGACCCGATCATGGCGCTGGTGGCGCATGACCTTCACTCCGTGAACAGCGTGATTCTGGACCGGATGCAGTCCAAAATCCCGCTGATTCCGGAGCTTGCCGGGCATCTGATCGCCGGAGGCGGCAAGCGGATGCGGCCGATGCTGACGCTCGCTTGCGCACGGCTGCTCGATTATCCCGGCACCCGGCACCACAAGCTGGCTGCGGCTGTCGAGTTCATTCACACCGCTACGCTGCTTCACGACGACGTTGTCGACGGGTCGGACATGCGGCGCGGCAAGAAGGCTGCGAACCTGGTGTTCGGCAATCCCGCCACGGTTCTGGTCGGCGATTTCCTGTTCAGCCGCTCGTTCGAGCTGATGGTCGAGGACGGCTCGCTCAAGGTGCTCAAGATCCTGTCAGGCGCATCGGCGATCATCGCCGAGGGCGAGGTCGACCAGCTCACCGCGCAGCGTCAGATCGAGACCAGCGAAGAGCGCTATCTGGCGATCATCGGCGCCAAGACCGCAGCGCTGTTTGCCGCTGCCTGCCGGATTTCGGCGGTGGTGGCAGAGCGCAACGAGGCCGACGAGCTCGCGCTCGATGCTTATGGCCGCAACCTCGGGATCGCGTTCCAGCTGGTCGATGATGCCATCGATTATGTCTCGGACGCGGCCAAGATGGGCAAGGATGTCGGCGACGATTTCCGCGACGGCAAGGTGACGCTGCCGGTGATCCTCGCCTATGCGCATGGCACGCCCGAAGAGCGCAAGTTCTGGGAAGCCGCGATCATCGGCCACCGCACATCGGACGAGGATCTTGCGCACGCGACCGATCTGCTGCGCCGCCACAACGCCATCGACCTGACCCTCGACCGCGCCCGCCATTTCGGCCAGCGCGCGATCGATGCCATCGCCGGCTTCCCCAATGGCAAGGCCAAGGCGGCGCTGATCGAAACGGTCGAGTTTGCCATCGCAAGAGGATATTAGGCGCGACTGACCCGAATCGCCGGGCCAGTCCCGGTAGAGTGAATTCAGGTCCATGACGGCGCTTTCAGCCACTTCCAATCCCGCTGCTGCTCGGCCCGCTTCGCTGCGGATCGAAATCCGCGCGCTGCTCTGGCTTGCAGGCCCCTTGGTGCTTGGCAATCTGGCGCAGATGGCGATCCACACCACCGAGGTGATCATCCTCGGCCGTTACAGCGTGCAGGCGCTGGCGGCGGCGGCCTTGGCGGTAAACCTGTATTTCGCCTGCGGCACCTTTGGCATGGGGCTGATGACCGCCGCCTCGCCGATGATCGCTGCCGAGCGTGGGCGGCGCGCGCATTCGGTGCGCGATATCCGCCGCACGGTGCGGCAGGGGTTCTGGGTGGCGCTGACCGTCTGCGTCCCGATCTGGGCGGTGCTGTGGCAGGCCGAAGACCTGTTCCTGCTGATGGGCCAGCAGCCCGATCTGTCGCGCGACGCCGGTCAGTTCATGCGCGTGGCGATGTGGGGTCTGCTGCCCTGGCTGCTGCAGTTTGTGCTGCGGATGTATGTCTCTGCGCTCGAGCGCCCGATCTGGGGCGTCATCGTCACCCTGTGCGGCGTCGCGGTCAATCTGGTCGTCTGTTGGGCCTTGGTATTCGGCAATCTGGGCTTTCCCGAAATGGGGCTGATGGGGGCGGCGACCGCGAATCTTGTCGCCAACTGCACATTGTTCGCGGTCATGGCGCTGGTCGTGACCATGGTGCGGCCGTTCCGCCGGTACCGGCTGTTCGGGCGGTTCTGGGTGCCGGACTGGCCGCGCTATGTCGGGTTGTTCCGGCTGGGGCTGCCGATCGCGATCACCTTTGCGTTCGAGGTCGCGATCTTCAGCGCAGCGGCGTTTCTGATGGGGCTGATCAGCCGCGATTCGCTTGCGGCGCACGCGGTCGCGATCCAGATCGCCTCGTTCGCGTTCATGGTGCCGTTCAGCATCTCGCAGGCCGCCACCGTTCGCGTCGGGTTGCACCATGGCGCGCGCGATGCGGTGGCGGCGGGGCGTGCAGGCTGGGCGGCCCTGGGCCTGGGTGTGATCGCGGCGTGCGCGATGTCGGCGATCATGACCGCATTTCCAAACTTCCTTGTGGGCCTGTTCATCGATCCTGAGGATGCATCCGCAGCGGTCGCGTTCCAGTTGGCGTTGAGCTTCATCGTCGTCGCCGCGATCTTCCAGTTGGTCGATGCGGTGCAGGCAGTGGGGGCAGGGGTGTTGCGCGGATTGCAGGACACCCGCTGGCCGATGCTTTTTGCCGCGTTCGGATACTGGGTGGTCGGCATGGGGACGGCATGGTTCTTCGCCTTCCGGCTGGGCTGGGATGGCGTGGGCGTGTGGGTCGGACTGGCGGCGGGGCTCGCGGTGGTCTCGGTGCTGGTCGTCTCGCGCTGGATCATGCGCGCGAGGCTCGGGCTTGGGGTTTATGAGTAAATGCAACCCTTCCCCACTCCGTTTGTCCCGAGCGAAGTCGAGGGACGTATGCGCGAGGGTTGCGGAAGGTCCCTCGACTTCCCGGCAAGGCCGGGAAGTTTATCCCGAGCGGCTGGCTTGCCAGCCAGCCGAGGGGCTCGGGAACACGGATCGTGAGTAGCCTGCCGATCGAGGCCGTCCTTCCCGACCTGCTCTCGGCCTTGGCGACCAACCCCAACGCCGTGCTCGTCGCCCCTCCCGGCGCGGGAAAGACCACCTCGGTCGCCCCGGCGCTGCTCGACCAGCCCTGGTGCACCGGGCAGATATTGCTTCTCTCCCCGCGCCGTCTCGCTGCGCGCGCCGCGGCCGAACGGATGGCGGAGCTGGTGGGCCAGAGCGTCGGCCAGACCATCGGCTATGCCACCCGGATGGACAGCAAGAGCAGCGCGGCAACGCGCGTGCTGGTGCTGACCGAGGGGATCTTCGTCAATCGCATCCAGGCCGATCCCGAGCTGGCGGGCATATCGGCGGTGCTGTTCGATGAAGTGCATGAGCGCAGCCTCGACAGCGATTTCGGGCTCGCGCTGGCGCTTGAGGCGCAGGGTGCGTTCCGGCCTGATCTCAGGCTGTTGGCGATGTCGGCGACACTCGATGGCGCGCGCTTCTCGTCGCTGATGGGCGATGCGCCGGTGATCGAGAGCGCAGGCCGCTCGCATCCGCTCGATCTGCGCTATCTCGGGCGGCGCGGCGAGCAGCGGCTGGAGGACGCGATGGCGCAGGCGATCCGCACCGCGTTGCGCGAGGAGCCGGGCGATGTGCTCGCCTTCCTGCCTGGGGTCGCCGAGATCGCGCGGACGCAGGAAAGGCTGGCAGGGCTGGGCGACAGTATTGCCGTCCTCCCTCTGCACGGCACGCTGACCCCGCCCGAGCAGCGCGCGGCGATCCGGCGGGATCCCGAGGACCGCCGCAAGGTCATCCTCGCCACCAGCATCGCCGAGACCAGCCTGACGATCGATGGGGTGCGGGTCGTCGTGGATAGTGGCATGGCGCGGCGCGCGCGCTATGATCCGCTCGCCGCCACCACCCGGCTTGTGACCGAGCGTGCGAGCCAGGCGGCGGCGACCCAGCGTGCGGGCCGCGCCGCGCGTCAGGCGCCGGGCGTCGCGTACCGGCTATGGGAGGAGGCTGCGACCGGCGGGCTGCCGCGCTTCGATCCACCCGAAATTCTCGACAGCGATCTGGCCCCGCTCGTGCTGCAATGCGCCGCTTGGGGAGAGAGCGACCCGCTGCGATTGCGCTGGCTCGATCCGCCGCCCGGGCCGCTGCTCGCCGAGGCGCGCAAACGGCTGCAGGCGCTCGATGCGGTGGACGCCACCGGCGCGATCACCCCCAACGGCCGCGCCATCGCCGCACTGCCGCTGCCGCCGCATCTGGCGAATATGCTGCTGTGCGGTGCACGCTCAGGGTGCGCGATGCTGGCGGCAGAGATTGCGCTGCTGCTGCAGGAGCGCGGGCTGGGCGGGCAGAGAGAAGACCTTGAGGCGCGGCTGATGCGCTGGCGCTCCGACCGGGGCGAGCGTGCACGAAAGTCGCGCAAGCTCGCCGAGCGCTGGGCGACGCTGGCGCAGCGGCAGGTGGGAAACGTCAGGTCCGTCGACCTGCCGCCCGCGATCCTGCTCGCGCTCGCTTTTCCCGACCGGGTCGCCAAGCGCCGCGACGGATCGGGCGAGGCCTGGGCGAGCGCGGGCGGGCGCAGCTTCCGGCTCGATCCCACGTCGTCGCTGATCACCGCGCAATGGCTCGCTATCGGCGAGGTCCAGGGCAAGGCGGCAGACGCGCGCATCCTCAGCGCGGTGGCGCTCGATCCCATTGATGTCGAAACCCATCTTGCGCCGCGGATCGAGCGGGTGAGCCGTTGTTCGTTCGCGCTTGCGGAACGCCGCGCCGAAGCCCGGCTGGAGCGCAGGCTGGGCGCGATCCGGCTGACAAGCGGGCCGGATCCTGCGCCGTCAGCCGAAGCTTTATGCGAAGCCTTGATCGGCGGGGTGCGCGAGCATGGCCTCGATCTGCTCCATTGGGGCGACAAGGCCCAGGCCTTGCGGCAGCGCGCTCGTTTTGCGGGTGTTTCCGCGCTCGAGGATGCGGCGTTGCTGGCGACGCTTGAAGATTGGCTCGCGCCGCTGCTCGCCGGGCATCGCTCGCTTGCCGCCGCGACGCCGGGGCATCTGAACAACGCGCTGCAAAACCTGCTCGGCTGGGATGCGGCGCAGACGATCGACCGGATCGCGCCGTCCGACTTCACCAGCCCTGCCGGAACGCGCCATGCCATCGACTATTCCGCCACCGCCGGGCCGACGGTCGAACTGCGGGTGCAGGCGCTCTACGGGCTCGATGCCCACCCGGTGGTCGGGCGCGATGCCATCCCGCTGGTGCTGTCGCTGACCTCGCCTGCGGGCCGCCCGATCCAGACGACGCGCGATCTGCCCGGCTTCTGGCGCGGCAGCTGGCGCGATGTCGCCAAGGACATGCGCGGTCGCTATCCGCGCCATCACTGGCCAGACACCCCATGGGAGGCGCAGGCGAGCCTGGCGACAAAGAAGCGGCAGGGGATTTGATTTGAAAAGCCCTCTCCCCTTCAGGGGGCTGACCGAGTCACGTGCCTCAGTCAGCGGTTGGGAGAGGGGCAGTCACGCGACATATCGTGTGATCTGCTGCCCCTCTCAACTTCGGCTAGGCAGCAAGCTGCCAAGCCTACGTATCTCTCCCCTGAAGGGGAGAGAGCCTTGAACCACCCACACCGGCCTTGACCCGAACACCCCCGCTGTAGCATGGGCACGGCTTAGCAATCTTTCCCGGGACGAACACCAATGGCCGCACGAATCTATCAGCGCCCCAAGAACGCGATGCAGTCGGGCCGCGCGCTTACCGATCTGTGGGTGCTCGAATTCGAGCCTGCCGAGGCGAAGAAACCCGATCCGCTGACCGGATGGGCAGGCTCGGGCGATACCCAGCAGCAGGTCAACCTGCGCTTCCCCGATCTCGCCGCCGCAAAGGCCTATGCCGACAAATACGGCATTGCCGCGCGGATCGAGCAGACACCTCCGCGCCGCCTGAAGATCCAGGCCTATGCTGATAATTTCCGCTGATTTTTCGCATTGACGGCTGAGCCCGAGGCGGGCCCTCAGCCCACCATCGCGTCGATTGCGCCCTGCAGGATGAACGCAGCTGCCGCCGAATCGACGCGCTCGGCGCGCTTGGCGCGGCTGACATCGGCATCGATCAGCGCGCGCTCGACCGCTTGCGTCGACCAGCGTTCATCCTGAAGCAGGATCGGCAGGCCCAGCACCGCGATGTTGCGCGCGAAGGCGCGGACGCTCTGCGTCTGGGGGCTGTCGGTGCTGTCCATATTGAGCGGCAGGCCGATGACCAGCCCGACGATATGCTGTTCGCGCACGAGCTGCTCGATCTGCGCCTTGTCTGCGCCGAACTTGGCGCGCTTGATCGTCTTGGCCGCCGTCGCGAAGCTCCAGCCCGCATCGCAGAACGCGGTACCGATGGTCTTGCTGCCGACATCCAGTCCGATCAACCGCCCGTATTCGGGCAGTGCCTCACGAAACTCCGCGGGCCGTGTCGTGATCAGCGCGCCAGAAATGCTGCCACCCTCCGCTCGACGTCGGCGCGAATGTTCGCCCAGAATAGCGGATAATCGTAAACGTGGTAGTTGTTGCCGGGCAGCACATAATTGCCCATCTGCGGCTCTCCGCCGAGCAGCAGCAGGCCGCGATCGTCGCAGCGCGCAGGCACCAGGCCCGCGGTAATGACGCCGTCGGTCAACTCGTCGTTGGGGACAAGCGTGCCCAGGTTCTGGGCGGCGGGCGCCTTGTCGCCCATCACGCCGGTGATCGGATTGACGCACAGCATCGGCGATGTGCCGCGCAATTCGCCATCGAAGCCGATGCTGATGTCATAGACCGAAAGGATCAGCTTGGGCTCAGCCGGTTCGCCGAAGCTTTGCCAGGCGAGCAGGCAGTTCGTCTGATCAGGCTCGGCGCACCCGGGCAGCCCGAGCGCCAGCAGATCGGTAGAGAGCGAGACAGGCCAGCCGATCACATAGGCAGCGACGATGCGGTCGGCGAGCGGCCGGGTGACCACGCGCTGGCGCATCAGTGTGGTGAGGTGCAACGCGCCCTGGCTGTGTCCGGCGATGATGATCGGCATGTCGTCGGGAATTTCGAGGAGAAACTCGTCGAACGCTGCCAGAACGTCCGAATAGGCGGCGTCGAACGCCATCTGCGCTTCGGGCTTGTCGGTCAGGAACGCGCCGATCGCAGCCTGACGGTAGCGCGGTGCCCAGATCTGGCCGACGCCGTTGAACACGCTCGCCTGGCTGCGCAGGAAGATGCGCGCGCGGTCCTGCGATTCCTTGTCGTTCAGCGGCGCGTTCCAGTATTTGCGCTTCATATAGGATGTGGGGTGGACATAGAAGACGGCCACCTTGGGGGTGGTGGTCGGCTGGAAACCTTCGGGCGTCCATAAAGATGGATTGTCGCCGCGCGCGATTTCCGGCCGGGAAAACCACATGTCCTTGTCCGCATAGGCGCTGGTCTCCACTGCCTCGGGCTTGACGAACTCGGTCGAGGGCACAAAGGCGGCGGCGAAGATTTGCTGGGGAAACAGTCGGTAGACCGCGAAAAGTGCAACCAGCAGAAAAATGATCGCCGCGATCAGATACAGAAACTTGCGGGCCAAAAAAACTCTCCGAAGGACAGGCGTTAGCGCTCCATCGCGTGCACGTGAATGGGCGCATATAGGTGCGAGCCCCGCATACTGCCAGCGGTGTTTGTTCCCTCAATCGCAGCATTTGCCCGCTTGATGGTAGGGCAAGGCGATGCTAGCCGCTTTAGCCATGTCAGTAGATAGCAAAACCGTGAAAAAGATCGCCAGCCTCGCGCGGATCGCCATGACCGATGCCGAGGTTGAAGCGTTGGTGCCCGAATTCAACGGCATATTGGGCTGGGTCGAGCAACTGGGCGAGGTGGACGTCGCCGGCATCGAGCCGATGACCGCCGTCATCCCCAATACGCTGCGCCTGCGGGACGATGTCGTCACCGACGGCGATATCCGTGACAAGGTGCTGGCCAATGCCCCCGCCGCCGAACACGGCTTCTTCGGCGTCCCTAAGGTGATCGAGTAAACATGACCGACCTGACCGAACTCGGCATTGCCGACATCCGTAACGGCGTGCGCGCCGGAACCTTCAGCGCGCGCGAAGTCGCCGGCGCCTTCAACGCCCGTGTGGCCGAAGCCAAGGCGCTCAACGCCTTTCTGATCAATACCCCCGATCACGCGCTGGCCGCTGCCGACGCGATCGACGCGAAGCGCGCGGCGGGGGAAGAGTTGCCGATCATGGCCGGCGTGCCGATCGGCATGAAGGACCTGTTCTGCACCGTCGGCGTGGAAGCGCGCGCGGCGAGCGAAATCCTCAACGGTTTCAAGCCGACCTATGAATCGACCGTCAGCCAGAAATTGTGGGACGCGGGCGCGGGCATGCTCGGCAAGCTGAACATGGACCAGTTCGCGATGGGATCGTCGAACGAGACCAGCGCGTTCGGCAATGTGATCTCGCCCTGGCGCCGCAATGACGGCGGCAACGCGCCTCTGGCTCCGGGTGGATCATCGGGCGGCAGCGCGGCAGCGGTCTCGGCGCGACTCTGTCCGGCAGCAACCGGCACCGATACCGGCGGGTCGATCCGCCAGCCCGCAGCCTTTGTCGGCATCAGCGGCATCAAGCCGACCTATGGCCGCTGCTCGCGCTGGGGGGTGATCGCGTTCGCTTCCTCGCTCGATCAGGCGGGGCCGATGGCACGCGACGTGCGCGACTGCGCGATCATGCTGGAAGCGATGAGCGGGTTCGATCCCAAGGATTCGACGTCGCTCGACCTGCCCGTGCCGCAGTGGGAAGCCGGGCTGTCGAGCAATCTCAAGGGCAAGCGCGTGGGTATTCCCAAGGAATATCGCATCGACGGGATGAATGCCGAGATCGCCGCGATCTGGGACCAGGCCGCCGACTGGCTGCGCGATGCCGGGGCCGAGATCGTCGAGGTCTCTCTTCCCCACACGCGCTATGCGCTGCCGGCCTATTACATCATCGCCCCGGCCGAAGCCTCGTCCAACCTCGCGCGCTATGACGGGGTGCGCTACGGCCAGCGCACCCTGCCCGACGGGGCGGGGCTGCAGGACATGTATGCAGCGACCCGCGCCGCCGGTTTTGGTGCAGAGGTCAAGCGCCGGATCATGATCGGCACCTATGTGCTGTCGGCCGGGTTCTACGATGCCTATTATACCCAGGCGCAGAAGGTCCGCACGCTGATCGCCCGCGATTTCGCGCAGGTCTGGGATAAATGCGATGTGCTGCTCGCGCCGACCGCGCCCAGCGCCGCCTTCGGCCTTGGCGAGAAGACCGACGATCCGCTTGCAATGTATCTCAACGACGTGTTCGCGGTGCCCGCTTCGCTCGCTGGCCTGCCTGCGATGTCGGTTCCCGGTGGACTCAACAGCCAGGGCCTCCCGCTCGGCCTGCAGATCATCGGCAAGCCGCTCGACGAGCAGGGCGTGTTGAACGCAGGTCTGGCAATCGAAGAACGCGCAGGGTTTACCGCGCGCCCGGCGCAGTGGTGGTGACAATGACTGAATCAACCTATCGTATCCAGGGCGCCACCGGTGAGTGGGAGGTCGTGATCGGGCTTGAGGTGCACGCCCAGGTCACCAGCCACGCCAAATTGTTCTCGGGCGCATCGACCACCTTCGGGGCGGAGCCCAATGCGCAGGTGTCGCTGGTCGATGCGGCGATGCCGGGCATGTTGCCGGTGCCCAATGGCGAATGCGTGCGCCAGGCAGTGCGCACGGGAATGGCCTTGAACGCCCATATCAATCGCTACTCGCGGTTCGATCGCAAGAACTATTTCTACGCGGATCTGCCACAGGGCTATCAGATCAGCCAGCTCTATCAACCGATTGTCGGCGAGGGCGGGATCGAGATCAGTCTCGACGAAAAGAACCCCGATGCGCACACCAAGACGATCGGCATCGAGCGGCTGCATCTCGAGCAGGACGCAGGCAAGCTGATGCACGACCAGCACCCGACGATGTCGTATGTCGATCTCAACCGCTGCGGTGTCGCGCTGATGGAGATCGTCTCGCGGCCCGACATGCGTTCGCCCGCGGAGGCCGGCGCGTACCTCAAGAAGCTGCGCTCGATCCTTCGCTATGTCGGCTCGTGCGACGGCAACATGGAAGAAGGCTCGATGCGCGCCGACGTCAACGTCTCGGTGCGCAAGCCCGGCGACGAATTCGGCACGCGGACCGAGACCAAGAACGTCAATTCGGTGCGCTATGTCATGGCGACGATCGAGCACGAGGCCAATCGCCAGGTCGATGTGCTGGAAAGCGGCGGCACGATCGTCCAGGAAACCCGGCTTTACGATCCCGACAAGAACGAGACGCGGTCGATGCGCTCGAAGGAAGACGCGCACGATTACCGCTACTTCCCCGATCCCGATCTGTTGCCGCTGGAACTGGACGATGCGTTTCTGGAAAGCTGCAAGGCGTCGCTCCCGGAACTGCCCGATGCCAAGCGCAAGCGCTATGAGAGCGAACTCGGCCTGTCCGCCTATAACGCAGCAGTGCTGACCGCAGAGGCAGAGACGGCGCGCTGGTTTGAGACGCTGCTCACCGAAAGCGCCAAGGCACAGGGCAAGCCAGAAGCAGAAGTGGCCAAGGCTGCGGCCAACTGGCTGCTGTCCGAGCTTTATGGCGCACTCAACCGCACCGGCAAGTCCATAGACGACAGCCCGGTCAGCCCGGCTGCGGGCGCCGAGCTGATTGCCTTGGTCGCCGATGGCACGATCTCGGGCACCATCGCCAAGCAGGTCTTTGAGATCATGCTGGAAACCGGCGAGCGGGCAGGGGCAATTGTCGAGGCGCGTGGTCTCAAGCAGACATCGGACACCGGCGCGATCGATGCTGCGATTGCCAAGGTGCTCGCCGACAATGCCGACAAGGTGGAGCAGTATCGCGGCGGCAAGGAAGCGCTGTTCGGCTTCTTCGTCGGCCAGACGATGAAGGCGATGCAAGGCAAGGCCAATCCGCAGATGGTTAACGAGCTGCTCAAGAAGGCGCTCGCCGCATGAAGCGCTGGTTGGCGATGCTGGCGGCGGCACTTGCGCTTGCCGTTCCAGCGCTGGCGCAGGAGACGCCTGTCGCCGATCTGCCGCCGTTGCCCACGGTCGATATCGTCACCGATGTCGGCACGATGACGGTCGAGATCGACACCCGCCGCGCACCTATCACCGGCGCCAATTTCCTGGCTTACGTCGACAAGAAGCTGCTCGATGGGGTCACCTTCTATCGGGTGGTCAAGGTCGGGACAAACTACGGGTTCGTGCAGTTCGGCGGACTGGGCGATCCCAAGCGGAGCTTGCCGCCAATCGCGCACGAACCGACGACCCAGACCGGGCTCAGCCACCGCGACGGCTATCTCTCGGTCGCGCGGTTCGAGCCGGGCTCGGCACGCGGTGAGTTCACGATCATGGCGGGCGATCAGCTTTCGCTCGATGCCAATCCGTCCGCGACTGGCGACAATCAGGGCTATGCCGCCTTTGCACGCATTGTTGCCGGGCGCGATGTGCTGACCCGCATTCTAGACACCCCCACCGACCCCGCCAAGACGACCGGCGGTGCCTTCAAGGGGGAGATGCCCGCCAGCCCCGTGCGGGTCGTCAGCGCGCGGCGATCAACTGCTCCCTGAGGTTGCCAACTGTAAAATATTATACGATCCGGTCGAGAATTACCTTCGATTAAGCTTTCTGCGCCAAGGTGCGTGTCTCTGCCGGGCGACCTGAGTCGATCATGCAGACACGGGTTGGGGGGAAAGACCAGAGGGATGTTGCGGCACATCAAGCCAGCAGAAGTGACATTGGGGATGTTCGTCCACGGCTTTGTCGGCTCGTGGTTCGACCATCCGTTCTGGCGCAAGAAGTTCCTCCTCACCGAGGATGCCGATGTGCTCAAGATCCGCGAGAGCAAGGTCACGGCTGTGATTGTCGATGTCGATCGCGGGCTGGCGCCTGCGCAGAGCGCGTCCTTGTTGCCGGTTCGGGCTTCGGCCAACCCGCTCCCGCCGCGCCAAATGCCGGTCACCGGACGCTACCGACCGCTCAGCCAGACGCCGCGCCAGACCAGTTTCCGTCAGGAGAGCCGCCGAGCCGCCAAAATCGTCGAGAAATCGAAGAAGAAAGTCGGCGTCATGTTCGAGGCCGCGCGGCTTGGCCAGGCGGTCAGACTTCCCGAGGTTCTGCCGCTGATCGACGAAATCCGCGATTCGGTCGAGCGCAACAACAAGGCGCTGACCAGCCTGGTCCGGCTGAAGAACAAGGACGAATACACTTATTTGCACTCGGTCGCGGTGTGCACGCTGATGATCAACTTCGCCTGCAAGCTCGATCTGGATGACGACACCATCCGCTCGATGGGGGTGGCCGGGCTGCTGCACGATCTGGGCAAGATGGCGGTTCCGCAGATGATCCTCGACAAGGTCGAGCGGCTGACTGACGACGAGTTGGTCACGATCCGCAGCCACCCGGTGCGTGGCCATGCGCTGATCGGCGACAATCCCGATATCCCCGATATTGCCCGCGACGTCTGCCTGCACCATCATGAAAAGATCGACGGGTCGGGCTATCCTTTCGGCTTGCAGGGCAACGAGATCAGCCTGGCAGCACGGATGGCGGCGATCTGCGATGTCTATGATGCGGTGACCTCCAACCGGCCCTACAAGGATCCCTGGACGCCGTGCGTCGCTCTGGGCCGGATGATGCAATGGGAAGGTCATTTCGACGAACGGCTGATGCAGGTCTTCCTCAACAGCATGGGGCTGTATCCTGCGGGCGGTCTGGTGCGGCTCAACGATCACCGGCTGGCGCTGGTGGTGGATAATTGTTCCGAAGATCCCGCAGGCGTAAGGGTGCTGCCGTTCTACTGCACCTCGCGGTTGCAGGAGCTCGCGCCGCAGGAAATCACCATTACCCCCGACCACGGTGTTCAGATCCTGGGCACCGAGCGTCCCGAATTCTGGCATTTCAATGACTGGACGGGAATGCGCCAGGCGATCCTGTCTCAGACGATGCCGCATTCCGCTGCGGCTTGACCGTACAGGGATTCACCGTTAAGGGCCGCGCTTCGGTTGCCGGGGCGTATTGCGTCCCGCACTCCGGATATTAGCACGACACTGGCGTCAGGTGCGGGTGGGACAAAGGCGGAGCCTCCACCATATCGGTCCGTTATCAAACGGACCGGGCACGTATCGGACGGCAGAGTAACCTTACCTTATACCAATCAGGTGAAGAGAAACATGCCAACTATCAACCAGCTGGTCCGCAAGGGCCGGGTGCCGCAAAAGGCCAAGTCCAAGGTGCCCGCAATGGATGCAAACCCGCAGAAGCGTGGCGTTTGCACCCG
>JBKBTF010000061.1:0-19954 GCA_046291395.1 Blastomonas sp.
CGACGCGATTGGTTTGGGTTCGGCCATAAAGCTCATCCTTGCCCCGTCTTCGCTTACGATCCCGCCACACGGCGACCGAAGCCGCCCATCGGGCGGATCGAACCGGGGATCACGGGTGCATTGGGCACGGCGAACACCGTGCGTCGGAAGTTCTTTTCGAGCCGGTCGGAAATATAGGTCCACAAGGCCCGCACTTCTCCGGCGGACTTGCCGTTGGGATCGACCTCCATCACGGTGCGGCCATCGATCATCGAGGCGGCAAAATCCGTGCGATGATGCAAGGTCGTCGGTGCAACCGTGCCGTGCTGCGACAGAGCCACTGCGGCTTCTGATGTAATCCGCGCCTTGGGCGTGGCAGCATTGACGACGAAGATCAGCGGCTTGCCCGCGCGCTCGCACAGATCGACCGTGGCGCCGACGGCGCGCAGATCATGCGGACTGGGCCGGGTCGGCACCACGATCAGTTCGGCGACCGAGATCACCGACTGGATTGCCATGGTGATCGCAGGCGGCGTATCGATGACGGCCAACTTGAAGCCCTGCTGGCGCAGGATGGAAAGATCGGCTGGCAGCCGTGCGACGGTGGTCTGCGCAAACGCCGGGTATTCCGGCTCGCGCTCGTTCCACCAGTCGGCGAGCGAGCCTTGCGGATCGATGTCGATCAGGACGACCGGGCCGTCGCCTGCAAGCTGCGCCTGCACGGCGAGATGACCCGACAAGGTCGTCTTGCCTGATCCTCCTTTTTGAGATGCCAAAGCGAGTACGCGCACTCAAACCCCCTGTTCGGTCCTATCGGTCGAGGCAGAAAATGCGCTTGGGCAGGCTAATTTTGAGTTAACAGTGTACTGTGCCGCTGATGGACAGCCGGACTGCACCGTGGCTTTCATGTTGCTTGATTGCGCCATCAACGCTTTGCTAACGTGTCATTAGCTATAGCGATTTACGCATTGAATGATCGGCAGGCCCTGCCTGCAGCGCAATCCCGGCCTGATAGGATCGGATCAAGGCTTTACCATATGCGATGGAGCAACACCCGCATGGCACAATCGACAATATTTTCGCGCAATCGCCTGATGATGGCGGCGGGGCTCATCGCGCTGGGCATGGCCTCGCCTGCCCTGGCAGACGTCAAGGCCGGGGTGGACGCATGGGAACGCGGCGAGTTTGAACGCGCCGTCGCCGAATGGCGCGATCCTGCTGCCAAGGGCGATGCCGATGCGCAATTCAACCTTGGCCAGGCTTACAAGCTGGGTCGCGGCGTGCCGATGGATCTCAAGCTCGCCGAAAGCTGGTACAAAAAGGCAGCCGACAAGGGTCATGTCCAGGCAGCCGACAATTACGGGCTGGTACTGTTCCAGGACAACCGCCGCGAAGAGGCGATGCCCTATATCCGCGCCTCGTCCGCCCGGGGCGAGCCACGCGCGCAATATGTGCTGGGCACCGCCATGTTCAATGGCGACATCGCCGAAAAGGACTGGGTACGCGCCTATGCGCTGATGACTCGCGCCTCGGCACAGGGCCTGCCTCAGGCCTCGCGCAGCCTGGCAACGATGGACAAATACATCCCGCTCGCCGACCGAACCAAGGGCACCCAGCTTGCCGCACAACTCGAGCGCGAAGCGACCGCCGAGCGTCGGCGTCTGGCGAACGTAGCCGGAGGCCTGGTGGGCGATTCCGCCACGGGGGCGACCTCCGCCGCCAGTGCCTCGGCGAAGACGCCGCCCCCTGCGGCGCCGTCGCGCCGCGCAGAATCGACACCGTCATCGACAATCCAGACCACCAGCCTGCCGCCGTCCAGCGTCAGCGGCTCGGTGGTGCCCTCCGCCCCCTCCAATCCCACCAGCACAGCGGCCAGTGCGGGCGTAGACTTTGCCACCATGGGCACGCCGTCCGCATCAGCGCCGCCCCGAGCCGCCCCGACACCCGCACCTGCACCGGCATCTACACCAGCCCCCTCGCCCGCTCCGCGCGCACCCGTGGCGACTCCGACCGTTGCCGCGGCGAACACCGCGCCGGCGGTGGCGGCCAGCGGCGACTGGCGCATCCAGCTTGGGGCTTTCAGCGAGGAAGGCCGCGCACGCACCTTGTGGTCCGGCCTGGAACGCCAGAACGCAGGTCTTACCGGGCTTCAACCGTATCTGGTCAAGGCGGGCGCGATCACAAAATTGCAGGCTGGCCCCTTCGCCAGCCAGGCCGAGGCGAAAAAGGCCTGCGACAGCGTGGCGCGTTCAGGCCAGGCGTGTTTTGCACTGAAGAAGTAATGCTGGCCGACAGACAGCCCCCTCCCCTTGGACGGAGGGGGTGTCATCTCTTCACGCCGCCAAAGGTCGTTCCACGTCCGCCATGTCGCTTTCCAGCGCATATTCCTGTGCCATGGCTTCATAGCCGCGGCCGGCGCTGAAGCGTGGACGCGTGACACCGGTCGGGCGGAAACCCAGCCGACGCAACACCGCTCCGGAAGCCGGGTTGTCGATATAATGGCTGGCAACCAACCTGCGATGGCCGAGCATCCAGGCGTTGGCGATCAGCGCGCCCGCCGCCTCGGTGGCAAAACCCTTGCCCCAGTGCTCGCGGGCAATCCAGTAGCCGATTTCCGCTTCGCCGTCCCGATTGCCGAGGCCGCAGCTCCCGACAAGGGTCTGCCCGGCATCGCCTGGGAGGGTCAGCAGAAAATGCGGATAGAGCGGATCTTGCGCGCGGGCGGCAAATGCATCGGCATCATCACGCGAATAGGGCCAGGGAGCACGAGCGAGGTTGCAGACGATGCCCTGATCGTTCATCTCCGTGAACAGATTTTCCGCATCTTCGGGCCAGACCGGCCGCAGCAACAATCTTTGCGTCCTTGCGAACATTATATCTCTCCTGTGATGCAAAATGCTTTGCCAGCCAAACGTGACAGAGCCGAGTCAGTGCCGTGACAGGGAAACAAAAAAAGGGAGATGGGACGGACCCCATCTCCCTGTCATTTCTGCCGGTTTTCACCGGCGATGGGGTGTCCCTTTGAGGAGGACGACCCGTCATCGATCGTCCGTTATTCGGCGGCTTCCGCCATCGCCGGAGCGACTACCGATACGTATTTGCGGCCAAGCCGGCCGGCGTGAAACTTCACCTGGCCTTCGGTCAACGCAAACAGCGTATGGTCCTTGCCCATGCCGACATTGGCGCCGGCATAGACCTTGGTTCCGCGCTGGCGGATAATGATGTTGCCACCAATAACCGGCTCGCCGCCGAACTTCTTCACGCCAAGACGGCGACCTGCGGAATCACGACCATTGCGCGACGAACCGCCAGCTTTCTTATGTGCCATTTTTCAAAACTCCTTGTGCGCGCGCTATCAGGCGTTGTCGGCCGACGAATCGGCTTCGGGCTTGGCGGCGGCCTTCTTCGGTGCTGCCTTCTTGGCCGGAGCCTTCTTGGGAGCAGCCTCTGCGGCGGGTGCGTCTGCCACCGGGGCAGCAGCGGCTTCCACCGGTGCTTCGGTCTTCGCGGCGGCCTTCTTCGGCGCAGCCTTTACAGCCTCGCCCACGCCCAGAATGCGCAGGATGGTGTGCTGCTGGCGATGGCCGATCTTGCGGCGATAGTTGTGGCGACGCTTCTTCTTGAAGACCACGACCTTGTCGGCCTTGGCCTGTGCGATGATTTCGGCAGAAACGACCACACCGGCCAGATCCTTCGATTCGCCACCGTCACCGGCGAGCAGAATATCACTCAGCGCGATGACGTCGCCAGCCTCTCCGGCCAGCTTTTCCACTGCGATTTTATCTCCGGCTGCAACGCGATACTGCTTGCCGCCTGTGCGCACGATAGCGAACATGGGTTGTCTCGTTTCTGTTTGCTTCAATCGGTTCCGGGCACGCAAATCGCGAAATCCAAGCCTTTGACCCGCCTGTTGCCAGAACCGAATCAGCAGAGTGAAAAACGCTGCCCTGCGACGGGATGTCCCGCGCCGGAAAGCCATGCCCGTTAGGTGAAACCACCGGGGCTGTCAACTGTGCCCATGGCTTTTTTGGCCGTTTTGCACCAGACAGGCGCTGCATTTTCACCTGCCAAACTGACGACCCAACACGGCCATAGGCATTGCGACCGGCCTTAGCCCAGCGTAGAGCCTTACAACATGAGAAACTTCGCTTCGACCACGCTTTTTTCCGCAGCTTTCGCTTGCACCGCTTTATTGGGCGGCTGCCTCGAGCCAATGGAGGGCCGCCCCTCGCTGGCCCGGCGCGATGTCGAGGTGCGCGATCGGCAGGCAGAAGCCAAAGCCCCGCCTCCCCCGATCGCGACCGCAACCGACCCTGCCCTGGCGCGCGATCTGGCCGGTCTGCTCGCCCGGGCCGACAAGGCCGAAGCCGATTTCGCAGCGGCGCGCGCAGGCGCAGAGCAGGCAGCCGGGGCGGCCAGCGGAGCCGGCATGGGCAGCGAAGCCTGGTCGGTGGCGCAGACCCGGATCAGCGCGCTCGACGCGCCGCGCCGGGAGCTGAGCCAGCTGCTTGGCGATCTCGAGGTCATGTATGTCTCCCGCCTGCAAAAAGAGGCAGCAGGAGAGGTCCAATCGGGCGGATCTGCGCAGATTGACGAGGCTCGTCGTCATGTTCTGGCGCTGGTCGCTTCACAGGATGCCGTCATCGACAGGCTCAAGGCCGGTCTGGCAGGCTGAATACATCTGTGGCCTATCGCCACGGCAGCAACCCTTTCGGTTGGTCGCACGTATTGCGTCCGTTAACCGATTAAGGATTGCCCAGATGAAATCCATTTACACCGCTACTGCCGCTGCTGCTTTGATGCTCTCCGGCACCTCGGCTATCGCCCAGACGAACACGACCAGCGACCAGCAGCCCTCGCGCCAGCAGGAGCGGTTGAACTCCATCTTCGGCGCCCTTTTCGGTGACCGTACCGGCTCGACGGGTACGCTCGAGGCGCAATGGTCGCTCGGTCGCACGCCGCTCGCGACCCAGCGCGCACAGTTCGAGAGCCAGGTCGATCAGGAGGTGCGCTCGCGCACGATCGACCAGCGCACCGGGGCCCAGCTCAAGTCCGATTATTACGAACTGGTGCAGCTGGAAGCTCGCTACGGCGCCGATCGCCGCTTCACGACACAGGAACGCGCCGAGCTTTCCGATCGTTACGGCCGTCTGACCCAGATCATCTCCGACGGCGGCTATGCCGATGGCGCGAACAACAATCTGGGCATTTCGATTGTCGACGGACAGACCGAGTTCAACCAGCGGGTCGACGCCTCGGTCTCCTCGCGACGCATCACCCGCGTCGCCGGGGCACGGCTGAAGACCGATTATGCTAGCCTGGTTCGCACCGAAGCCAACTACATGCGTGACGGCCGCTTGACCGATCAGGAGCGCGATGACCTCTATACCCGCCTCGAAGCACTCGATGCACGGGTCGGCGATATGGCGGGCACCGGTGGCGGCAACAGCACCCAGACCCCTCGCGCGCGTCTTGACGCCATCGCCCGGGCGCTTCCGTCGAGCGGCCTTTCGGCAAGCGCACAGGCGCAGCTGCGGGTCGAGCATGAAGACATCTCCAGGCTTGAGGCCGCCTATGCCCGCATGAACGCCACTGCCGACGAGCGCGCCTATGTCGAACGTCGCCTGACCGATCTGGAAACGCGGGCGCGCATCCGCCGCTGATCGGCACGTCGTCAGCAATTCCATTCTGGGTTGCCCGCCTCCGCGCGGGCAACCCTTCGTGGTTGGGACGATTTTACATCCTGCATTGCCCCCCGGTTGCTTCGGGTATAGCCTCACGATCACCACGACAGCGGGAGGGCGCTAATGGGTGTTATCGACGAGTCGCTTTGGGCGGCGCTCGCGGCGATGCGGATCGAGCCTGAGGGTGCGACGCTGACCTTCACCCGGCGGCTGGCACGCGAAAACGGGTGGTCGCCGACCTATGCTACAAAGGTGGTCGAAGAATATCGACGCTTCCTCTACCTTGCCGCCACCGACAGCATCCCTGTGACGCCTTCGCAGCAGGTCGATCAGGCCTGGCACCTGCACCTAGCCTATACCCATCATTATTGGGGCGAGCTTTGCGCACGGATCATCGGCAGGCCGCTGCACCACGGCCCGACCGCAGGCGGGAGCGCGGAGGGACGCAAATATCGCAGGCTCTATGCCGAAACGCTGCAGCGCTATCGCGACACGTTCGGTGCCGAGCCGCACCCCGACATCTGGCCGCCGACGGAAGTCCGCTTTGCCGCGAGGTATCAGTGGGTGGACCGCTCGCGCAATTTCGTTCTGCCGCGTCGGTCGGTGTCGATCGCCGGGATCGCGGGAGGTGCCGTGCTGCTGGCGGCATGTACCGCGCTGGCGGCGGACACTGCGGGCGCGGTTAGTCCGTCGATGGCGAGGCGCTTTGCCGACCTGCTTTTCGGTACGGATGCGAGGCTCGTCGGTTTCGTCATCGCAGGCACTCTGTTGCTGTTTGCGATCGGCATGCTCATAGACCGTGTGCGCAAAAACGGCGGCAAGCGCGCGGCGGCAGCCGATGGCAAAACGCAGCGCAAGCGCCAGCTGCGCAATAACCGGGACAGCAGCACCGGCGTCGATATCGCATCGGATGGCTGGTCGGGTGGCGGGTCGGGCGCGGCAGCGGCGGCAGGCGGCGCTACGTTTATGGGAGCAGGCGGAGATTTCGGCGGTAGCGGCGCCGATGGCGACTGGGACAGCGGCGGTGATACCGGCGGCGTAGACAGTGGATGCGGTGGATGCGGCGGTGACTGAAGGCTAGTCGCCTGCCATGGTGGTCGGCACGCGGCCGTCACCCTGCGTGATCAGGACGATCAGGTCGCCTGCGCACAGGCTGGCGCTTTCCTCATCCCAGAAGCCATAAGGCTTGCCGTTGCGATAGATGCGCACACCGACACCGTCACTGATCTCCTTCAGCGGAATACCGATCTCGTCGGGACGGACCATCCGTTCGACCAGCACCACCCGTCCGCTGGTCGAAGCCAGATCGGCAAGATAGCTGCTGATATGCGGCCCCTGGCACGAGCCTGCGAGCAGCAGCCCGGCGAAGCTGACCGGGTTGATCACGGTGCTGGCCCCTGCCTGCCGCGCGAGCAGTTCGTTGTCCGCTGCGCGCACCACCACGCTGATCGGGACATCGGGCGCCAGATGGCGGATGGTCAGCACCATCAGGATGGAGGTGTCGTCGCGGCCTGCTGAAACGATGACCGAGCACGCCCGATCGATGTGCACGTCGCGCAAGGTTTCGTCGCGCGTCGCATCGGCGTTGAGCACGTTGCAGCCCATCGATTCCGCGCGGGCGAGCGAGGCCTCGTGCTGATCGATCACCACGATGCAGCTCGGGTCGGTGCCGCGTGCAACCAGTTCGCGCACCGCTTCCGACCCGCTGGTGCCAAATCCCAACACCACGATGTGCCCCGTCAGGCGCTGCTGGATCCTGCTCATCTGCCATTTTTCCCATGTGCGCTTGAGGACAAAACTGTAGGCGGTGCCGACGAAAATGAAAATCACCGCAACCCGAACGGGTGTCACCACCACCGACTCCAGCAGGCGCGCCCGATCGGACACCGGCGCGATATCGCCAAAGCCGGTGGTGGTGACCGATACCATCGTGAAGTAGACGACATCCAGAAAGCTGATATCGCCGTCGACATTGTCGACCAGACCGTCCCGGTCCAACCAGTGCACCAGGACCACCAGCCCGATCAGAAGCAATGCGATGCTGATCCGCACCGCCACATCCGCCCAGACTGGCAGCCGTGCCGCACGCTTCAGCAGTGCCTTGGGCTTGATATCGGATTGTGCCACGCGCGCTATCAGCTCTTGGGCAGATACAGCAGCGGATCGACCGGCTTGCGGTCCTTGCGCAATTCGAAGTGCAGCTTGGGGGTTTCCGCAAAGCCGCTCTGCCCGGCTGCGCCCAGCACCTGCCCTGCCTTGACCGCCTGACCACGGGTCACGTCGATCCGCTCGGCATGGCCATAAGCGCTGACCCAGCCATCGCCATGGCTGATCAGGATGAGACCGCCATAGATCGCAACCTCGCTGCCTGCATAGCTGACAACACCATCGGCAGCGGCGCGAAACGGCGCGCCGCGCGGCGCGGATATGTCGATCCCGTTGCTGATCTGACCCTTGCCGACCGGCCCATAGCGCGTGAGCACCGATCCATTGATCGGCCAGGTGAACCTGCCGGCAAATGCCCTGGGCACCGAGACGGGTACGGCAGCGGAAACCGGAGCCCGTGCAGCCCGCGCCGCCGGAACCGCTGTTCCTTCCGCGATTGCCGGCTGGCTACCGGTCACGACATCGTCGATATTGACGACCAGCGCGCCGATGCGCCCGGGCTTCGCAGCCGATGCGGCGGTCTGGTCAGATGTGAAGGTGCCAGCCGCGACGGCAGCGGCGCCCGCAGGCAGCCTGAGCCGCTGGCCGATGCGCAGGATATACGGTTCGGCCAGGCCATTGAGCGCCACAATGTCGCTCCACGCCACGCCATAGGCATGCGCGATGCCGATACCGGTCTCGCCCTGCGAGACTGCATGATAGCGCCCACCAGGAATGGTCAGTTGCTGTCCGGGACGCAGCATATACGGCGCGCCCAGAGCATTGGCAGCGGCAATCGCCTCTGACCCGGCACCCGTGCGGTTGCCGATGCCCCGAAGCGTATCGCCCGGCTGCACGACATAGACGGTGACGATGACGTCCGTCGCATTGGCGCTGACGCTGCGGCTGTTCCAGACCGGAGCATCGCTGCCGATGACCTGCGGTTCGGCTGCCGGACCGGCGGTTCGCCCTGCCTCGGTGATTGCAGGCTGCATGCCCTGCTGGCTGACCCCGCCCGGAATACAGCCTGAAAGCAGTATCACCCCCAGACTTGCGGTGACCGCTCCTGCGGCTCTGCTGCGATTGCGTCTTATGCCCCTAACCATGACCACATTATCTAGCATGATCACCGGGGTTTGCCACTGTTTCCGGGCCTGCATCCCTGCCCGTGCGTTTCAATTCCTGTCAAATGTTGCGCTCAGTTCGGCGAGGGACTGATAATGCGTCAGATCGAGGTGCAGCGGCGTCACCGCGACAAAGCCGTCCGCCACCGCTTCCAGATCGGTGCTGTGCGCAGGTGTCTGTTCCACCGCACCCAACGCGAACCAGTGGTAATCGAACCCGCGCGGATCGGTCCCAGTGACGATCTTGAGGCGACCGTAATCACGAAATCCCTGCGCCACCACGCGGACGCCGCGCACCTGATCGGCGGGAATGGCGGGAAAATTGATGTTGATAAGCGTTCGTTCCGGCATCGGCTTCGAGATGATGGGGCGCAGCACCTGTTCGCCCCATTGGGCAGCCGCATCGAACGAGACATCCAGCCCTGCGCCCTCGCGTGCATAGACCTGGCTCAGGGCGATCGACGGAACGCCGGCCAGAGCGCCTTCCATTGCGGCAGATACGGTGCCTGAATAGGTCACGTCCTCGCCCAGATTGGCGCCCCGGTTGACCCCCGACAGGATGAGGTCAGGCGGCGTATCCTTCATCAGTCGCGCGACCGCCATCATCACCGCATCGGTGGGCGTTCCGGTCACCGCATAATGCTTGGGTCCGTAATGGTGCACCCGAAGTGGCCGGGTCAGCGTCAGCGAATGCCCCGCGCCGGACTGCTCCTCGGCCGGGGCGACAATCCAGACATCGTCGGACAATGTCGCGGCGATTCTCCTCAGAACTTCCAGTCCGGGCGCGTTGACGCCATCGTCGTTGGTCAGCAGAATGCGCATGCTCTATTGGCTCCTGTTGGGGGGGAAGTCCCATCCCTATCGTCCCCCGTCCCTATCTGCCACTGTCGAGGCACCCGGCTGCAACATATGCAAAAAAACTGCGGCAGTGTCTGCCTTGCGACTCGACGTGTGTGGCGTCTCGCGATAATGTCCATGGTGCAGCGCAACAAAAACACGGCATCCCGGCTGAGCAACCAGCCGGGTTTCCCGTCTAAAAAGCCGGGGAAAAGCCCAAAAGGGCGCACACTCGCAGAGGGAGACAACACATGGATTCGCTGGTTTCAACCGAGTGGCTCGCCAACGAAATTGGCGCGTCTGATCTTCGCATCGTTGATGCGTCCAAGTTCCTGCCCGACACCGGCCGCAGTGCACTTGCCGAATATGAAGCCGGTCACATTCCTGGTGCGGTGTTCATGGATCTCGAAGAGCTGGTCGACAGCAATTCAGCCATCGACAACACCCTGCCCCCTGCAGAAAAGTTCGCCAGCCGGATGCAGTCGCTGGGCCTCGGCGATGGCAGCCGGATCGTGTTGTATGACGACAGCCCGCTCAAATCCTCTGCCCGCGCCTGGTTCATGCTGAACATGTTCGGCGCGCACGCGGTTGCGATCCTGGACGGCGGCATCGCCAAGTGGAAAGCCGAAAGCCGACCGATCAAGACCGGCAAGGAAACGCTGCGCCATCGCCACTTCACCGTCTGGGAAGACAAGAAGAACGTTCGCACCAAGGCCGACATGCTGGGCAATTTGCACAGCAAGGCCGAACAGGTCGTCGACGCGCGTCCCACTGTCCGCTTCACCGGTGCCGAGCCCGATCCGCGCCCCGGCATCGCCGCCGGTCACATTCCCGGTGCGGTCAACCTGCCGCATAGCGCCTTGTTCAACGCCAATGGCACGTGGAAGACCGGTGACGACCTCAAGTCCGCTTTCGAAGCCGCCGGTGTCGATCTTGAAAAGCCCATCGTCACCACCTGCGGCTCTGGAATGACCGCCAGCGTCCTGGCCTTCGGCGCGCATCTGCTCGGCAAGACCGATGTCGCGCTGTACGACGGCAGCTGGAGCGAATGGGGTGCGGACGCCGACACCCCCAAGGTTACGGGGTGATCCGAATTTATCCTCTCCCTTTACGGGAGAGGATACCAAAGCCTTGGCAGCTTGCTGCCTAGGCGACGTTGGAGAGGGCCGCCCCCCTCTCCCACTGCGACTAGGCCCGCAATCGCGGGCCAAGTCTCGTTGCCCTCTCCCGCAAGGGGAGAGGGCGGAGGTACGCCATGTCCAAGTCCACCGACCCGCAATCGCCCGCCACCCGTCTCGTCACCGGTGGCCGGCGCGCGGAGTGGACGGGGACGGCGGACCAGCCAGGCGCGGTGGTCAGCCCGCCGGTGTGGCGCGCGAGCACGCATCTGTATGCCGATACCGCTGCACTGAAGTCCGGCCCGCGCAGCAATGAGGACGGGCGGTTTTTCTACGGCCGTCGCGGGTCGCCCACCCAATGGGCGCTCGCCGAGGCGCTGACCGCGCTCGAGCCGGGCGGACACGGCACCATGCTCTACCCGTCGGGCGTCGCAGCGATCACCGGTGCGCTGCTCAGCGTCTTGTCGCCAGGTGACGTGCTGCTGATGACCGACAGCGCCTATGACCCCTCGCGCGGCTTCGCCGAGGGCTTCCTCAAGCGTTTCGGCATTGAGACCCGCTATTACGATCCGCTGATAGGCGCCGGTATTTCCGGTCTTATCTGCGAGCGCACCCGCGCCATCCTGATGGAAAGCCCGGGCAGCCTGACCTTCGAGGTGCAGGACATCCCTGCGATCTGCACCGCGGCGCGCGCCGCCGATCCGGACATCGCGCTTCTGGTCGACAACACCTGGGCGACCGGCCATTTTCTCCCCGCGCTGGCGCTGGGCGCGGACATGAGCATCGTTGCGTGCACCAAATACATCGTCGGCCATTCGGATGTGATGCTGGGCTCCGTTACTGCGACCGAGCGCTACTATCCGCGACTGCGCCATACGGCACAGGCGCTGGGCCAGATCGTCTCTCCCGATGACGCCTGGCTGGCACTGCGCGGACTGCGCACACTCGATGTCCGGCTGCGCCAGCATCAGGCGGCTGCTCTCAAGATCGCGCGCTGGCTGGACGAACAGCCGAAGGTCGCGCGCGTGCTGCACCCAGCCCTGCCCTCTTGCCCCGGTCACGCCATCTGGCAGCGCGATTTCACCGGATCGACCGGACTGTTCTCGTTCGTGCTGAAAGGCGGCTCGGATGCTGCTCGCGCAGCGCTGATCGACACGCTGGCATTGTTCGGGATCGGGTATAGCTGGGGTGGGTTCGAAAGCCTTGCGATCCCCGTCGATCCGGCTCGCTGTCGCAGTGCCACGTCCTGGCCAAGAGCCGGCGACGACAACGCATTCGCGGTGCGCCTGCATATCGGCCTGGAAGACCCGGATGATCTGATCGCCGACCTTGCCAAGGGATTGGCAGCGTTTACCATGACGCCATGAACGAAGCGATCACGACGGCTTTTCTGCGCTGGGGCTGGATACGTCGCCCGGATGACCTGCAATATGTCGAGGGCGTGCTGGCAGCACTGATCGCGACCACGGCGCTGATCTGCGGCTGGGGATTGAGCCGCCTGCTTTATCTGCGGCTCGCCGCCATCTGGGAGCGCCGCGCGGGCTATGAAAGCCCGCTCGCGCGCCGCCGCATCCGCGACATGGTGCGCCGCTTCACCACCGCGATGCTGATCGGCATGGCGCTCAACCTGTATGAGTGGAGCCTGATCGCCTCCGTGATCTTCGGGCTGACACTGGCCATCTCGCTGGCGCTGTTCGTCAACGATCTGGTGCGCGGGGTACGGATGCCCGACTGGCTGGGCACCTTCCTGGGCCTGGCGACGCTGATCTCGATCCTCGCCAGCATGTTCGGCGGGCTCGATCCGATCACCATCGCGATGGACCGGGTGGGGTTCAACCTCGGCGAAAAGCGCTTCTCGCTGCTGTGGGTGGTAACCATCGCGGTCACCGTGCTGGTGCTCTATACCGCCGCGCGCGTCGTCAACCGCATCGCCGGCCACGTCATCGGCAGCAGCGACGGGCTGGATCCGACCCAGAAGCTGCTGGGCCAGAAGATCGCCAGCGTCATCGTCATCGTGATGGCATTTTTCGTCGGCATCGACGCGCTCGGAATCGATCTCACCGCGCTCAGCTTCTTCTCCGGGGCGTTTGGCCTGGCGGTCGGCTTCGGGCTGCAAAAGACCATCGGCAACCTGTTTGCCGGCATCATCCTGCTGCTCGACCGGTCGATCAAGCCGGGCGACGTCATCGCGGTGCAGGACAGCTTCGGCTGGGTGAACAAGATCGGCGTGCGCGCGGTCTCGGTGATCACCCGCGATGGCAAGGAGCACCTGATCCCGAACGAGGACCTGATGACCCACCCGGTCGAGAACTGGTCCTATTCCGATCGGAACGTCCGCATGCGCATCCCGGTGGGTGTGGCGTATTCCAGCGACATGCAGCTGGTGCAGGAACTGCTCTACCGCGCGGTCGATGAATCCGCGCGCGTGCTCAAAGAGCCCGTGCCGCGCATCTGGATGACCGACTTCGGCGACAACTCGGTGAACTGGGAAATCCGCGCCTGGATCGGCGACCCCGAAGGCGGCATGGGCAATATTCGCGGCGACGTGCTGATGCGGGTGTGGACGCTGTTCAAGGAACACGGCGTCGAGATCCCGTTCCCGCAAAGAGATTTGTATATCAAGGAAATGCCGGGGATGGGTGGGGTGGAGCCCTGATGCGGGTTCGCTCTCTCCCCTTCAGGGGAGAGGGCTAAGATGGTCACCGCCCGCCGTTCGCCACGATATCGACTTCGGTACCGCCATTGGCCATGGGCTTGAGGAACAGCACGAACGCCTGCTCGCCCTTGGTACCGCCCAGTACATGATCTGCGCCGCGGAGCTGGTACTCGGCCGAATAGCCGCCGCGCCGGGCCTTGGTGTAATAGAAGTCGACGACGTTCTTGAGCGCAGCCGGCGTGGTGAAGTTGACCACGCGGATATTGCACTGGCCCTTGTCGACGCCGGCGGCTTCCTTGACGTTTGCGCGCGGGTAGACCGCGAAATCGGTCGGCATGCGATTGGCCCAGCCCATCGCGTAATCGAGCTTGCCGGTGCATGCGCCGCTCTGCTGCGCGGCCTTGGCACCCAAAGTGCTGCCCTGGTTGCAGTCCTTGCATTCTTCGGCGGCGACCTTCTTGGGCTCGGGCGCCTTCATCAGCCCGCGTGGGCCGATCGCGGCGGCAGCAGCCTTTTCGACCGCGGCCAGATGGCCCTTGGGCACGCTGGCAGACGGCACCGAACCGTCGCTACCCTCGCCCAGAACGGCGTTGCGGTTCGACTTGTCGACCAGATCGGGATCGACGAGGATCTGGTCTTCGAGCGCACCTTTCATTGCAGGGTCGGCGGCGTCCTCAAGCAAGGCCGCGTCCTCGTTCTGCGCAGCCGTGTCATCGGCCTTCTGGCAGGCGGTTAGCACGAGAGCAGCGGCGCCCAGCGCCAGCAGGTTGCGCGACATCGCGAAGGAACGGTGTGCCATGGCAGAAGTCCTCATCATCAAACATATGCCAGTCCTTCTAGGACAAGGCTCTTAGCATTCTGTTAGCCATGCCTGCGCGGGCGCAAGGCTGTCCCGACAAAAGAGGGTTAACCCCCACGCTTTCAGCTTTCCACCTGTCCCAAAGCGGGAATCGTCGGCAAGCCGTTTCAGTATCGGACAAATTTCCTGCGGTTTTCCTGCCACTGCGCCTTGGACTGGCCATAACAATCCACCGGAAACTCGTGATAAGGTTCGGGAAGCCGGGTGGGGCCCTGGTTGACCGAACCCAACCGCTCGGCCAGCGCGATCGAGGCGGTATTCTCCGGATCGATGGTGTGTATGACGCTGTCCCAACCGAGCAGATCGAACGCGTAGTCAATCGTCGCGACGGCAGCTTCGAGCGCATAGCCCTTGCCCGCATGGCTGCGCAGCACGCCCCAGCCCACTTCCTCGCCTGGCCAGCCATCGGGATACCACGGACCGATCCGGCCGATCCATTCGCCGGTATCGCGGGTGATCAGCGAGAACATGGCATATCCGCGGATGTGCCAGGCGCCGGCCATCGCACACAGCCCGCGCCAGGCAACCGCCCGCGGCTGCACGCCCCCGAGATAACGCATCGTCTCTTCGTCCGCGGAAAACTCGGCCCAGGCCTCGAAATCCTCAGGCCCCGGCGGACGCAGGATGAGACGTTGAGTCACCAGGATCGGTCCGTTGATCATCGCAAATGCTCCCGCTCGCTTTTTGAGGCTGCGGGGATAAGCAGAGCCGTCGCCCTTGGCAAGCCGCGCGCCATAAACGCGAAACCCCTCCCCGCCTGTCGGCGGAGAGGGGTCTCCCCGTTCACCTCGCCCAGAAACAGGGCGTGGGCGAAAGCTGGTTAGCGGCAGCTGTAGCCGTTGTTGCCACCGCGATCGATCGTCCGACCGAGCAGAGCGCCACCGATTCCGCCGATGATCGCGCCGACGGTGCGGTCACCGCGTCCTGCGATCTCGTTGCCGGCCAGGGCGCCGACTGCGCCGCCGATCAACAGACCGGTGGTGCCGTTGTCACGGCGGCAATAGGTGCGGCCATCGTTTCCGCGCCAGGACTGGCCGTTCCAACCCTGGACGGGCCGGCGATCGTAGCGATCGTTGTACTGGTTGTTGTAGCCGCGGTTACGATTGCCATAGCCGTTATTGTCATAGCCGCGACGCTGCCAGTCATTGTCATAGCCGCGGCGATACTGATGCGCGGTGGGCGCTTCATGCGTCACGCCATAAGCGGCGGCGGCGCTGGGAGCCGAATGGGTGAGCGGAGCCGCCATGGCGGGCGCTGCGGAAAGGGTGACTGCACCGGCAGCGGCAGCAGCAATAAGAAACTTCTTCATAATCTGTCTCCCTAGAGACCGGGCAGCGCTGATTCGCCATCCGTTGTGTTCATATATAGGGAGAGATAACTGAACGGATTGTGGAAACGTCGTTCATCTTGCAGCAGGCTTTTTGCAACAGCAGTGCGAGCTGTCGATATGGTTGGCGCAGCTGGGGCGGGCAAGGCCTCATGCCCTGCCCGCCCGCGCCTGCGGCAGTTATTTCTGTGGGCAGATCAGGAACTTTTCGCCCGTGGTCTTGGCGTAGTAGCGTGCGACGACATCCGCCTGCAGCGCCTGTTCCAGCGACAATTCGTCGGTGTAATGGCTGGCGAAGGTCGTCTTCAGTTCTTCCGCCACCCGCGCGCGCAACCGCATCGCGACATCGCCGCCGGCCTTGGCGAGGAAGTTGGGCAGCAGCCAGCCGCCGACACCCCAGGCCATGCCATAGGCGCGGTTGAGGACGGTCGGCGAGGTATCGAGCCCGCCGTACAGATAGACCTGCTTGTGCTTGACCGAACCATAGATGCTGTAGGCGCCCGGGGTACGCGCCGCAGCGGCTTCCATCGCGCTCAGGATCGTCGAGGCAAGCGTGCCTCCGCCGGTGGCATCGAATGCCAAAGTCGCGCCGGTGGCGTGGATCGCGTCGGTGAGGTCGGCCATGAAGCTGTCGCTGCTTGAATCGACGACGTACTTCGCGCCCATGCCGCGCAGCAGTTCGGCCTGCTCCGGCTTGCGCACCACGTTGACCAGCTCGACGCCATCGGCTGCACAGATGCGGTTGAGCATCTGGCCGAGGTTGGAGGCAGCGGCGGTGTGGACCAAAGCGGTGTGACCTTCCATCCGCATCGTCTCGACCATCGACAAAGCGGTCAGCGGGTTGACGAAGCACGATGCGCCGTCGCGCGCGGTGTGGCCGTCCTTGAGCGGCAGGCACATCATGGCAGGCGCCAGACGGTACTGCGCATACATGCCGCCGCCCATCACCGCGACGACCTTGCCCATCAGGCTCTGCGCATAGTCGCCCGATCCGGCGGCGACAACCGTGCCCGCGCCTTCATTGCCCACCGACAATGGCTGGCCGATGCGCGCCTTCATCACACCCATGCCCTGCGGCGAGACGGGTGCGGTCAGCTTGGTGTGCGGGCCGCTGCCCGATGAGGTCGCCTTGGCCATGCTGGCCCAGCCGAACATCACGCCCTGGTCGGACGGGTTGATCGGGGTCGCCTCGACGCGGATCACCACCTCGTCGGGACCGGGGACCGGCATCGGCTTTTCGACCAGCTCCATCGTCAGTTCGCCCTCGGCGCTGACGGTGGAGATCATCTGCAGATAGCTCTGGGGAAGGGTCATGGAAGAAGCCTCTCTCGATTGTGTTTGTTGTGTGATGCACCCATGTGCCAAGCCTTGGGCGAATATGCCACCCATCCAGCGCAGAAAGTCGCTTGCCCTTGTCCCGGCTCATCCTGTTCAACAAACCCTATGGCGTGATCTGCCAGTTCAGCCGTGACGGCGACCGTCCGACACTGGCGGACTTTATCGATGTGCCTGGCGTGTATCCTGCCGGACGGCTCGACCATGACAGCGAGGGGCTGGTGCTGCTCACCGCCGATGGCCGGCTGCAGGCGCGGATCGCCGATCCGAAGTTCAAGATGGCCAAGACCTATCTGGTGCAGGTCGAAGGCACGATCACCGACGAGGCGCTCGCGGCGCTGCGCAAGGGCGTGCAGTTGAAGGACGGGATGACCCGCCCGGCCGAGGCGAGCGCGATTGCCGACCCCGAACTGTGGCCGCGCGATCCGCCGGTGCGCTTCCGCAAGACCGTCACCGATGGCTGGATCAGCCTGACGATCCGCGAGGGCCGCAACCGGCAGGTGCGGCGGATGACCGCTGCGGTGGGTTTCCCGACCTTGCGGCTGGTGCGCCAGGCGGTGGGTCGGTGGTCGATCGACGGTCTGCCACCCGGCCAGTGGCGCGCGGTGGATGCGGCCTGATCAGGCGTCCTCGTCGTCTTCGTCGACGAACGCCAGGCTGCCCATGTTGCACAGCGCCAGCAGCAGGTCGCACCCGGCATCGCTCACCGCGTTGATCGTGAGGCTGTTGTTGGCGCAGATCATCTCGGCGAGCGCGGAGGTGTCTGCGGCGCACGCGAAGGTCTCGCCATCGACGAACAGGAGCAGCGCATCGCCGCCCTCGCGCACAAAGGCGAACCGGCTGGCGGGGTTGTGCTGAAGTTCCAGCCCCTGCCCGATGGCCTCGCGGATATCCTCGAGGCTCAGCGGCTCTTCGGGACGCCAGTCGACATCGGGATATTTGCGCGTGCTGCTGAACGCGCCGAACCAGCGGGCGAACCGCTTCCGGTCGCCCAGCGCCTCGAGCACCATCGCCTGCAGACGCCCCAGCGCCGCCGCATCGATCTCACCGGGGTTGGCCTGTAGTACAAGGCCGGGGTCGGCGTATCGATCGTCGTCGCTCAATTCCTCGAGCAGATGATCGCTCCAGTCGCCGATCAGCTCGGCGCGCGAGGGCGCGCGAAAACCGATCGACAGTGTCATGCAATCATCGCCTAGCGCGATGCCGTTGTGCGAGACGCCGGGCGGGACATAGAGCATGTCGCCGGGCTCGAGCACGAACTCCTCGGTGGACACAAAATCGCGCAGCAGCTTGAGATCGCCGTGCGGCAGCAGCGGGGTCGTCTCGTCACACGCCGCTCCGATCTGCCAGCGCCTGCGCCCCTGCCCCTGGATCAGGAACACGTCATACTGGTCGAAGTGCGGACCCACCCCGCCGCCATCGCTGGCAAAGCTGACCATCACGTCATCGACCCGCCAATTGGGCACGAAGCGGAACTGCGCGAGCAATGCTGCAACCTCGGGCACATGATGATCGACCGCCTGCACCAGCAGCGTCCACGGGCCGCCCCCGAGCGCAGCAAAGCGATCCTCGGCCAGCGGCCCATGCTCGACCGCCCAGTCAGCCCCGGCGGTCTGCTCGATCAGCCGCGCTTCCACCTGCGGCTCGCAGGCAAGCCCCGCAAGTTCATCCGCCTCGACCGGGCACTGCCAGTCCTCCCAGGGATTACGGATCAGCAGCGGCGCACGCTGCCAGTGGGTGGCGAGGAATTCGGCGGGATCAAAATGGGAAAGCTTCATGCCTTCCCCTTCCCAGTCGATCGCATCCACGTCCAGTGCTTTTACCCCAGCAGATCGTGCTTCTTCAAACAGTGGCGCAACTGGTCGTAGCTCAGGCCGAGCGCCTTGGCGGTCTGGCGCTGGTTGTAGCGGTGACGGGCGAGCGCGGCCTGGAGGATGCGCTTTTCGTGCGCGTCGACCGCGGCGCGTAGATCATCGACCGCATCGAAGTTCAGCGTCTGCTCAAGCGTACCGCGCATCCCTGAATCCGCCAGCGCGGCATCAATCACCTCGTCGCAAGGCGATGGTGCCGCCGCCGCAGCCGGGCGCTTCGATGTCTGCGGCTTCCACGGCGATTCGAAGGGATCGAAAACGATATGATCGACCGGGCGGTCAGGGTCGTCCCAGCGATACACCGCGCGCTCGACGACGTTGCGCAATTCGCGGACATTGCCGGGCCAGCTGTGCCGCTTCATCGCCTCGGTCGCCATCGCACCGAAGCCGGGCCAGTCGGACCAGTCGAGTTCGGCAGCCATGCGCCGCCCGAAAAAATCTGCGAGCACCATCACATCGCCCTCGCGCACCCGCAAGGGGGGCAAGGTCACCACCTCGAACGACAGCCGGTCGAGAAGATCGGCGCGGAAGCGGCCCTGGTCGACCAGCTCGGGAAGATGCTCGTTGGTGGCAGCAACGATGCGGACATCGACCTTGATCGCGCGCGACGAGCCGATGCGGGTGATCTCGCCATATTCGACCGCGCGCAGCAGTCTTTCCTGCGCAGCGGAGCTCAAGGTCGCGAGCTCGTCGAGGAACAAGGTGCCGCCATCGGCCTCCTCGAACCGGCCCTGCCGGGCGCGGGTCGCACCGGTGAAGGCGCCGGCCTCATGTCCGAACAGTTCGGCCTCGATCAATGTTTCGGGGAGCGCGGCGCAGTTGAGCGTGATCAACGGACCGTCCCAGCGCGAGGACAGGCGGTGGAGACGCTCGGCGATCAGCTCTTTGCCGGTTCCGCGCTCGCCGATCACCAGCACCGGACGATTGAGCATGGCCGCCCGACTGGCGCGTTCGACCGCGTCCAGAAACGCTCCTGACTCCCCGATGAACTGACTGCCCCGTTCCATGCGCCAAGAGAT
>JBKBTF010000062.1:0-19847 GCA_046291395.1 Blastomonas sp.
GCTGACCGGAGATCTCGCGCATTTCAGCGAAAACTATGAGTCAAACGGCGTGCCGACTTTCAACGTCAACCGGGCCGAGAGCCTGGCATCGCTTGACCGATTCAAGAAACTGGCAGACAATCTCAAGGCGACAGTGATCATTCAACATGAGCCGGCAGACGTGGGCAAGCTGCCCGCGTTTCCCCAGGCGGCGGAGTAAATGCAGTGAGCAAGGACAAGAAGGACGGCTGGTCGAACAGCGCTATGGCGGGCGCGGCGGTGGGTTCGGCAGCGCTGGCAGCGGCGCTTTTGTATGTCGGAAAGCAGTACAACAAACCCAAGGCCGATGCCCCCGCCAAGCCGGAAGAGCCCGGCGCCGAAGCGACCGAGGGTCCGCATGCAACCGATTGATCGCGTCGAGGGCAAGGCCATCCCCTTCGGCCGCAAGAACGTCGATACCGACATCATCATCCCCTCGCGGTGGCTCAAGACGATCAGCCGCGAAGGACTGGGGGCGGGCGCGTTCGAATCGATCCGCGCTGAGCCGGGCAACGTGTTCGACGATCCCGCATATGCCGGATCTCCGATCCTGATCGCAGGCGACAATTTCGGGTGCGGATCGAGCCGCGAGCACGCCGCATGGGCTTTGATAGACCTGGGCATCACCGCGGTGATCGCGCCAAGCTTTTCGGACATTTTCTCGAGCAACGCATTCAAGAACGGCATCCTGACGGTCGTGCTGCCGCAGGAGGCGGTCGACCGGCTGATGGAGGTGGCCACGACCGACACCATCCACATCGATCTGGAAAGCCAGACCGTGACCACGCCGTTCCAGGATCGATTCAGCTTCGAGATCGACCCTTTCCGCAAGACTTGCCTGATGCAGGGCCTCGACGAGATCGGGCTGACGCTGGGCAATGCCGATGCGATCAGCGCGTACGAAGCCAAGGCGAGTGCGGATCGCCCCTGGATGGTGCCGATCGCGGCCTGACAACGTCATTCCCGCGAACGCGGGAATTCCGCTTCTGCGCGGAGGTAGCATCAAAAGCGGGACCCCCGCCCTTGCGGGGGTGACGACAATTCAAAACAAACGGAGAGAGCCTCACATGAAAGCCCTTTTGTCGACTGCCCCCGGCGGACCTGAAACGCTGCAGATGACCGAGATCGATGCGCCGGTGGCAGGTCCCGGTGAGCTGCTCGTGGATGTCAAGGCGTGCTCGATCAACTTCCCTGACGCGCTGATCATCAAGGACATGTATCAGCTCAAGCCCCAGCGCCCGTTTGCGCCAGGCAGCGAGATCGCCGGCGTGGTCGAGGCAGTGGGCGAGGGCGTGACCGGCTGGTCGGTCGGTGACCGGGTGATTGCAGGCACCGGCTTTGGCGGGTTGGTCGAGAAGAAGGTCGTCGCGGCCGCTGGCGCCTACAAACTGCCCGAGCAGTTCAGCTTCGAACAGGGCGCGTCCCTGCTGATGACCTATGGCACCTCGATCCACGCGCTCAAGGATCGCGGGCATATCAAGCAGGGCGATACCCTGCTGGTGCTGGGCGCGGCCGGTGGCGTCGGGCTGGCGGCCGTTGAGCTGGGCAAGGCCTATGGCGCGCGCGTCGTTGCTGCCGTCTCGAGCGAGGCGAAAGCTCAGGCCGCACGCGAATCGGGCGCTGATGAGGTGGTCGTCTATGCCCGCCAGCCGTTCGACAAGGATCAGTCCAAGGCGTTGGCAACCGCGTTCAAGGACGCGGTCGGCCCCAATGGTGCAAACATCGTCTATGACGCCGTCGGTGGCGATTACAGCGAGCCGGCGGTGCGTGCGATGGCGTGGGAAGGCCGCTTCCTGGTGGTCGGCTTCCCTGCCGGAATAGCAAAGCTGCCACTCAACCTGACTTTGCTCAAGAGCTGCGACGTTTGCGGCGTGTTCTGGGGTGCATTCGCAGCGCGCGAGCCCAAGCGGAACGCCGCCAACATCGCGGAATTGTTCGATCTTTGGGCCGCGGGCAAGATTTCCCCGCGCATTTCGGAAACCTTCAGCTTCGAGACCGCGCCTGACGCCATTGCCAAGCTTGAAAACCGCGAGGCAATCGGCAAACTGGTGGTGACGATGTAACGCACAGCTGCCCCGGTCATGCGGTTTGTCGCTTGCCGCTGACGCGCGCTGTGCGTATGCGCTAGGCAAACCTGCATGACCACAAGGGGCCGACATGACCACTTTCAATGACCGCGAACGCGCGTTCGAAGCGAAGTTTGCAGCCGACGCTGACCTCCAGTTCCGGATCACCGCGCGGCGTAACCGCCTGCTCGGCCACTGGGCTGCGCAGCAGATGGGCCTGACACCTGAAGAAACCGATTCGTATTCCAAGGCGGTCGTCCAGGCCGATTTCGAGGAAGCCGGTGACGAGGACGTGATCCGCAAGCTGCTGGGCGATCTGGTATCTGCCGGTGTCGAGATCGACGAACTGGGCGTCCGCGCCGCGCTGGAGGCCAAGATGATCGAAGCGCGCCGCCAGTATATCGAAGAGGCGAACTGAGCCATGCCCATGGCAGCCGCAGACATCGAGGCGCTGATCAAGGCAGGGATACCCGACGCCGAGGTGTCGATCACCGATCTCGCGGGCGATGGCGACCATTATGCCGCGCACGTCGTTGCGGAAAGCTTTCGACCGCTAAGCCGCATTGCCCGCCAGCGCGCGGTCTATGCGGCGTTGGGCGGGCGCATGGGCGGTGAACTGCACGCCTTGCAACTGACCACCGCGGTCCCCAGCTAAATGCCAGGCCATTTTGGCACCATCTGCATATCCACGGAGCTGAAACCATGACCGATACTGCCCAGGCCCGCATCGCCGAAATCGTTCAGGCCAATGACGTCCTGCTGTTCATGAAGGGCACGCCGCTGTTTCCGCAGTGCGGCTTTTCGAGCAAGGCGATCGCCATTCTCGATCATCTCGGCGTCGACTACGAAAGCATCGACGTGCTGCAGGACATGGAAGTCCGCCAGGGAATCAAGGAATTCTCCGACTGGCCGACGATCCCCCAGCTTTATGTGAAGGGCGAGTTCGTCGGCGGATCGGACATCATGATGGAAATGTTCGAAGCCGGCGAACTGCAGGCACTGATGCAGGAAAAGGGCCTGGTCGGCGCTGGCTGATTCACGTTTTCCCTCCTCCCTTCACGGGGAGGTGGACCGCAAAGCGGTGGAGGGGAAGCGGCTGGGCGCTTCAACGGATCGCTGCTCAATGCCGCTTCCCTTCCGCCAGCCCTGACTGGCTGCCACCTCTCCGTTTCGGGAGAGGATTTGGATGATATAATCTAAGCCACTGCCACCCGCGCCGCGCGCGAGCGCTTGATCCCATCGACGCAGAACACGCCCACCGCCAGCCAGATCAGTGCGAAGCAGATCGCGTGAGCGCGCGTGAACGGTTCGTCATAGACGAACACGCCGAGGACGAACTGGATCGTCGGGCCGATGAACTGGATGAAGCCCAGCGTCGACAGCGGCATCTTGCGCGCCGCGCTGGCGAACAGCAGCAGCGGGATCGTGGTGACCGCGCCCCCTGCGATCAGCATGACATCGGTATAAGTGGAAAAGCCGAACCCAGGTGTCGGATCGTACAGCGTGGCCCAGACCGCATAACCAAACGCGATCGGCAGCAGCAGCGTGGTCTCGCATGCGAGACCGGGGAGCGAGCCCACCGGCGCCATCTTGCGCACCATGCCATACAGTCCGAACGACCCGGCAAGCGTCAGGCTGATCCAGATAGACGCCAGCGATTCGCTCGCCAGCACCAGCACGCCGGTGGCGGCAAGCGCCAGCGCGACGATCTGGGTGCGGTTCATGCGTTCGCCGAAAAAAACCACGCCCAGCGCGACGTTCAGCAGCGGATTGATGTAATAACCCAGACTGCCGGCAAGGATGTGTCCGTTGGCGATCGCCCAGATATAGACCAGCCAGTTGCCCGCGATCAGGGTGGTGCTTGCCAGCATGAACCGGCGGGTGCGCGCGTCGGCCAAGGCGGTGGTGAACTCGCCCAAGCGGCGTAGCACCGCCAGGATAATGACGATCAGGACCACGGACCACATCACGCGGTGTGCGACGATTTCCACCGGGGAGATGGCCTGCAATTGCTTGAAAAACAGGGGCATGAAACCCCAGATGGTATAGGCGCCAACCGCTTGCGGAAGGCCTTTCAGTTGCTTGCTGTCACCGCTCATGCGGCGCGGGTTAGAAGATGCCGCCGCCCAGCGATAGCCGAATAATGCAGATCACCAGCACAACCAGACAGAGGTTGCGGCCGGAGTTGCTGCGCGACAGGAAGCCGAGCAGCACGCCCAGCAACGCAATAGGTACGATCAGCCAGTTGAGCGCGCCGAGTAAAGGGAGGAATGCTGGTATGGCCAGCAAAAGGGCGATGATCCCGATCAGGACCGAAAGAATGTTCAGCATGTGTCTCATATGGATAACACAGCGCTCGGTTGCAAGATTTTAAACGGTTGGTCGCGCGCAGGGACCAACTCAGCCTTGGATGGGCAGGATTCACCTATGTTGTATCCTGTTCATGAAACCGGCGGCGGGGATGAATGTTGTTAGGGTTGAGCCGGGCCGGATCGCCCGGAGCATTCAGTGGAGATCAGATCATGTTGAACCTTGCCCTTGCCAGTGCTGCCGCGTTGTTGAACCCGGCCCCCGCCAATCCGGTGGCACTTCCGCTGCCCACCAGCTTCCATACCCAGGAAGCAGCAGATTTCCAGCGGCGCGATGACCGCCGTGCCAATCGCGATGGCCGCCGCTATGAAGGCCGCTATTGGCGCGGGGATGATGGCCGCTATCGCTGCAAGCGCAGCAACGGCACCACCGGTCTGCTGGTGGGCGCCGGCGTCGGCGCGCTGATTGGCGATCAGGTCGCCGGTCGCGGCGACAAGACACTGGGCGCCATCGTCGGTGGTTTGGGCGGAGCCGCTGCTGGTCGTGCGATCGACCGCAGCCGGGTCAGCTGCCGCTAAGCCCTCCATGCGACGCGAAAGGGCCTCTCCCGGCGACGGGAGGGGCCTTTTTCGTGTGCGGCTGCTCAGCCAGGGGCCAGCTCCTCGGCCAATCGGTCGATATCGGCATCCTCGCGCACGATGCGCCAGCTATCGGGATGGCGGGTGTCGATCAGGACCACCGCCTTTTTGGGGCAGATATCGAGGCAGGGAACCTCGATGACACCCAGCTTGGCCTTGCGGCCCTTGCCACCGGAGAGGCGCCGCTTCAGCGCCTTGGCGAGCGATGGGTCGCCCTCGGGGCCGAAACTGGCCTTGGCGCGTTTCTGGCACTTCTTGCAGACCAGGATCGCATGCGACCAGTTGGCGCGGATTTCAGTTTTCATCAAGGTCAGATAGGGGCGAGAAGGGGCGATTACACGCCTTTCCAGGCCTTTCTTTCTTCCGCACTGCGCAGCACCGCATAGGCGGCCTGGATCGCCTGGAACCGCATAGCGGCGTCCTTGTCGTTCTGGTTGGTGTCAGGGTGGTTGGCCTTGGCAAGGCGGCGATAGGCCTTCTTGATCTCGTCGAACTCGCTGTGCGCATGGCATTCCAGCACGTCGAGCGCGCGCATCTCGTCGCGCGAGCGGCTGCCATCGCCCGAGCCTGCCCATTCGTTGAACACCGATTCGCGATAGCCCGATGTATCGCGCTTTTCCTCGGCGGCGCGCGCGGCGGCCTCTTCCTTGTCGAGCCCCTCGAAATAGTCCCAGCCCTGGTTGTACTCGGCCGCGTGCTTTTCGCAGAAATACCAGCGGTCTGGGCTGTTGGGCGACTTGGGCGCGGGGCATTTGCCAGCGTCGTCGCACCCATGTCGGTCGCAGATACGCACCGTCTGCGCCTCGCGCGACGACCCATAGCCACGCCAGCGCGGGAAACCCCAGTCGGTTGATCGTCTGCCTGCCATGGGGTGTCATCTAGCGAGGCAGTCGTGCGAGGGCTAGGGGGATGGTGGTGATGGCGGGTCGAAGGATGGTCCGAAGCCGACTTCATCGACCGCAAATGTCGTTTGTCGAACGCTAAGGGTCTTGAAAGGTTCGCTGCGCTATCCATCTCGCATCTGCAACATAGATTGCAAATCGAGACGTTTCAGGGATTCCCGCAATGAGCCGCCAGTTGATATTCTCCGCCATGCTGTCCATCGTGATGATGGCGACCTTCGCGCTCGGTTCGCAGGCTTATGCCGGCAAAGGCGTGCAGGATTTCGCCGAATGCCAGTCGAAAGTGCTGAACGGTGAAAACGGGGTTCCGGCACGGTTGGTGCTTGCTGCGCTCTGAGCGCATCTTTCAACGAAAATTGCCAGAGGGTCTGTAAGCCGGGTTCTGTCCTGACCGTTGCCGGTCATGGGCAGCCATTCCTCTAGGCGGGGCATTGCTGCACCGCTCAAGCAACCAACCCGGACGGCTCGGGGCCGAAACACCCCTGGGACGCGCTCCTGCAAGCAGAAACCGTATCGCCATGTCCGCCCCTATTCGGTCTTGCTCCGGATGGGGTTTACCGTGCCGCGAACCATTGCTGGCCGCGCGGTGCGCTCTTACCGCACCCTTTCACTGTTACCGGGCCGAAGCCTTGGGCAACCTGCTTTCTGTTGCACTGTCCCTGGGGTCGCCCCCGCCGGGCGTTACCCGGCATCCTTGTTTCGTGGAGCCCGGACTTTCCTCGCGCCATTTGCATGACCCGCGGCTGCCCGACCCTCTGGCAACAGCGGCCCTAGCGGCGAAAAGCGTTCAGCGCAATCAGCGGTAACGGCCCGCGTCGCGATCGAGCAGCAGCGAGAACAGGAGGGCGCGGCATTCGCCGTCGATCTCTCCGGAGATCGTGCCGGGCCGCCAGCGCCGCTGGAACGCCGTGGTCGCTGCGCGTCCATCGGAAATATCGTATCCGAAGCGTTCGAGCGCGAGCAGGAACGCGCCATCGCTCCAGTATGGATCGACCAGACGTCCGTCGGGGATCGGCAGCGCGAGACGCACCCGCGCCAGCCTTTGCCAGTCGAACAGTTCGCCGGGATCCTGCTTGCGTTCGGGCGCGACGTCGCTGTGCCCCACGACATTGGCGCGCGGGATGCCGTGGCGGTCGACGATCTCGGCAATTAGCGGGATCAGCGCCGACATCTGTTCTTCGGGGAAGGGACGGTAGCCGAATTCGTGTCCGGGATTGACGATCTCTATGCCGATGCTGGCGCTGTTGACGTCCCTGATGCCGCGCCAGTGCGCACGGCCCGCATGCCAGGCGCGGTTGGCCTCGTCGACCATGCGGATGATCTGACCGTCTTCGGTGACGACATAATGCGCCGAAACCTTTGATGCCGGGTTAGCAAGCCAGTCGATCGCCGACGGCGCGTCCTGCATTCCGGTATAATGCAGCACCAACATACTAATCGGCAGCGAACGTTCGTCAAAGTTCGGCGACGGCGTGTCGATCAAGACCCAGGTCCTTCCGTCAAGATCTCGTCCCTTCCTTCATCAGCCGAGCCTCGGCGAGCATCCGCGAACGCTGGGCGTTGCGGATCGCCACGATAGAGACGCCGAGCAATGCGATCAATCCACCTGCAATCATCAACCACGTCAGCGGCGTGCCGAACCACCAAGTGGCGAAAATCACCGAAATCACGGGGGTGGGGATGGTAAGCGGGCTGACGGTGGAAACGCTGTGCCGCTGCAGCAGCCACACCATCGCACCATGACCGCCAATACTCGATCCGATCGCCGCATAGGCCGTCCAGGCATAGGTTTCCGTGCTGAGGTGCGGCAGCATCGCCATGCCATTGGGTTCCAGCAGCAGCGCAAAGGGGAGGATCACCAGCGATCCGATCACACCCAGCCAGCCGCTGATGTTGAGCACGCCGATACCGCCCAGATTGCGCTGGATCAGCGTAGCGATCGCCCAGACCAGCGACCCGCAGGCCGATATCGCGATGGCGGGCAGTTCCCCGGCAATTGCGGGATCGAACACCAGCAGCACCACCCCGAACAGGGCAAGGACGATGCCGATCAGGCGCGGAACGCCGATCTTTTCCTTGAGGAAGACGACCGCCAGGATCAGCGAGAAGGGAACGCCCAATTGCCCGGCGATGGCGAGCGCACTGACATTGGTGCTGATCTTGAGCGAGAGGCCGATCGCAACATAGAACAGGCCGCCGCTCAGCACGCCCAGCACCGCGATCAGCCGCATCCGGCCCGGAACGATGCGCAGGAACGGCAGGCAGATTACCGCCACGATGGCTTGGCGCAGGAAAGCTGCGGGCAGCGCGCCCGCACTGTCGACCGCCGATTTCATCGCGATGATGTTGAAGCCCCACAGCAGCATCATCGCGATGGCAACCGCCCAATCGAGACGGCCAAAGCTCCGTTCGGGCAGGTCAGGCGCGGGCGAATCGTGCGTCATGCCGCGTGGCATAGGACAAATGCGGCACCAGAACAGCCTTTATGCTGCGCTTGCGAAGGGATTGTGGCGAAAATTCAGGGCAGCGGCGCAGGGATGACCGACTGGCCGGCCCGGCCCGCTGCGGCCTTGGAATAAAGGCCGCGCATCTCGCGCGTGGCCGAAAACAGCTCGGTGTGTCCAAGCACCGTTTCTGCCGCGCCCAGCATCAGCATGCCGTCATCCTCCAGCGAGCGTTCCAGCTTGGAATAAGCGATGTGGCGGGTCTCGGCGGCGAAATACATCAGCACGTTTCGACACAGGATTATGTCGAACCGGCCCAGATCGCCGCGCGGCTTGAGCAGATTGTCTTCCTGAAAGCGTACCATCGCCTGCAACCGCGGGTCGATCACCCAATCCTCGCCGTCCTGGGAAAAATAGCGCAGCATATATTCGACCGAGAGACCGCGCTGGATCTCGAACTGGCTGTAGCGGCCCGATTTGGCGCGGGCGATGACCGATGGCGAGATGTCGGTGCCGACGATCTCGATTTTCCAGCCGTTCCATGTCTCGCGCTCGGAATCGAACAGCATCGCCACCGAATAGGCTTCCTGTCCCGTAGAACTGCCCGCGCACCAGATACGCAACGTCCGGCGCTGGGCCCGGCGTTCGCGCAGTACGGGAAAGGCGTCGGAGCGCAGGGCAGCGAACATCGCGGTGTCGCGGAAGAAAAAGCTCTCGTTGTTGAGCATCGCGTCGAGCGCTTCCTGCAACAATTTCTCGTTGTCGGGATCGGAAAGGACAGCCACCAGCGCATCGAGATCGGGGATACCCTGCACCTTGAGCATGGGGGCAAGCGCGGTCTGGATGCGCCAATAGCGGCTGGGCGCGATCTGCTGACCGGTGCGGGCCTCGAGCAGCCCGGCAAGGATGCGCGTGGCATTGGCGGCGGGTTGGGAATGGATCATTTCGGCTCCAGCCAGCAATCGGCGATGAACCGGGCGATACCGGCGGGGGGAAGCATCACGCTGGCGAGGCCGGCACGGGCGATAGTGCCGGGCATGCCCCAGACGGTGCTCGACTGGGCATCCTGCACGTAGATAGGTGCACCTTCGTCGGCGAGGAGATGTGCGCCCGCCAGGCCGTCCGCGCCCATGCCGCTCAGCATCACTCCGGCGCCGCTCGCGCCGAAGCAGCGCGCGACCGCGGCAAACATGGGATCGACCGAAGGTTTGTAGGCCGTGCCGGGCCACTCGGGTATCAGTGCAATCCGGGTGGTCCCGCCGCTCGCCTGAAGCCCCAGATGGGCATTGCCGGGCGCGCAATAGATATGCCCGCGCTGCAGGACAGCGCCATTTTCGGCGGCATGTACAGGGCGCAGGCCCAGATCAGCAATGTGACGAACGAGAAAGGGAATGAAATCGGTCGGCAGATGCTGGGTGATCAGTATTGGGGCATCGATCCGTGGATCAAGCGCGCCCAGCAGTTCGTGAATGGCGCTGATTCCGCCCGTAGACGATCCGATGGCGATGCACTCCAGCATGCTTTGCGTTGCAACCGGACGGGCGGGCACCGGTGGCATCGCTTGACGAGAAAACCTGGCGGCATCGCCCAGCACCCGCAATTTTTCGTGCAGAGCGGTGACGAAGCTTTGCGGATAAAGACGCTGATCGGGCTTGGACAAGGTGTCGCTCGCGCCCAATGCGAGCGCCTTGAGCGTGGTGGGTGCGCCCACGCCGCAATGCGAGGATAGCACCAATATGCGGGCCTTGTGGCTGGCAGCGATCAGATCGGGCAACGCATCCAGGCCGGAACGCCGCGGCATCTCGATATCCAGCAGGATGATGTCTGCCGCGTCATGCGCCAGGAAGTCGAGCGCGGCCTGCGCCGAAGGAAGGCTGGCACAGACCGAGAAACCGGGAGCCGCCTCAACGATCCGCTGGACGATCGAACGCATGACCAGGCTGTCATCGACAATCAGCACGCGGCTGACGGGCAACGGCTCGGGCGCCCGCAGGGAAACGCGCCGCGGCGCTGTCCGGGGGTCAACGATGGTCATGATGGTTGCCCCCCGCACCACCCGTCAGGCGCAGCCGACGATCTGCAATTTGCTGTGCAGGGTTTCCCGATCGAACGGCTTCATCACATATTCGTCGGCACCCGCGTCGATCGCCGCCTGAATGTGGCCGCGGCCATTTTCGGTGGTGCAGAACACCACCTTGGGCTTGGCCCCCCCATCGACCACGCGCAGAGCGCACAGAAATTCCATGCCGCTCATCACGGGCATGTTCCAGTCGAGCAGTACCACATCGGGCATCATCTGCCGACATTGGTCGAGCGCCTCGCTGCCATCGGCTGCCTCGGACACGATAAAGTCGAGCGTCTCCAGAATATGCCGTGCGACCTTCCGGATTACCTTGCTATCGTCAACAACCAGACAGGTTTTCATGGGCGCGGCCTCCTCGCAGCGATATTGCCGTTTTTGACCTTAGAGCTGATTGGTAATCAGCATGTTAACAGCAGCATCAGGGGTGATGCGGTTCACCGCAAACGCCCGATTGCAGCGTTGGTCAGGCTGCGCGGCGCAAGGCTGGATTGACCATGTAATCCGGGTCGATGAGCAGATAGGTCGCCTCGTCAATATCCAGAAGTGCACGGCCGATGTCGCGCCATCCAGCGGGCAACTGGCCGGGCAGGGGGACGGGCGATACGGCGGACTGAACCACATCAATAACAGCGTCGACCAGAAGGCCGTAATGGCAGCCGCCGATGTTGACCACGATTGCCGGCTGGCCGGGGACGAGGTCAACAGGCTCGCCGCTGACGAAGAACTGGCAGTCGATCAAGGTCAGTACCCGGCTGCGCAGTGCAAACAGCCCCGCAATGAACGGCGCGGACGATGGTACCGGAACGGATTCGCGGACATTGACCACGCTATCGACCTGCTCGGCGGGAATGACGACCTTTTCGCCTGCGATGACCGCAATCAGGTAAAGCTCTTTCATGTGCCCTGCGCTCCCTTGCGCCGGTTGATCAGACGCCCCAGCAAGGCTGCCCGGTCATAGCGATAGATGGTGTCGGCATCCTGTGGGCCTCCCGACACGCTATCGCGCAGGCGGATGACCTCGCCGGAAAGCGCAGCGGGCATGTCGGCGTCGTCGCCCACGATGATGCTGACGGCGGTATCGCTGTGCTGGCCGTCCGAAGTCACGCCGAACACCGGACGATAGCCCGCAGCGAGCACCAGCGGCGCCAGGATATTGCGGGTCCATGGGTCATCGCTGCCGATCAGGCAGCACGCCGGCCGCTCTGATGACGGTACTGGCCCTATAAGATGGCTGAACACCCAGTGCGGATCGATCACCTCGATCTGCTGATCGTCCAGCAGCGCGATTCCGCCGACCAGGCCAGGCTCGCTTGCAGGCTCTATCTTGGCTGGCAGCCGCACGATGTCGATCACATCATCCACGGCATAAAGCACGTGCCGCTTGCCGTCGCTCAGGTGCAGCAATTTGGCATGGCCCGTCTGCGGTGGCAGGTCGAGCCCGAACACAGGGCGGCTTTCGCCATCGATGCTCAGCCGGACCTGGCCTCCGGCAAGGGCCAGCCGTGTCGCCTCGACGTCCTCGACGCGCTCGACCGCAGCCAGCGTCATCAGCCGCAGCATGCCTGCAGCCTCGCGGAACAGCAGGGCAGAGCCGCCATCGATCTCGATGGCATCGGCCTGCACCTTGGGCTGGTCCTCGACCGCGCGGGTAAATTCGTTGAGCTGCGCGCGGTTGGCAAGACCCAGCGGGTCTAATAGCAGCATCGGGCGGCCATTGTCGGGCAGCGTCGTCCCGGCGTACAGGCCGTCGGCCATGATCACCGGGGCGCCGGGGCGCACGACCAGTTCCTCATGATCGATTACCGCTTCCACCGCGAGTGCATAGCGAAGTTCGGACGATGCATTCACGGTGATGATCGTGCGATGGCGCGCCGCCGGGCCTACGGTGCGTTGCAGGCCCAGTAGCGTTTCCAGCGCAACATGCGGCAGGCACTCGCCGCGGATATAGGCAAGGTCGCGCCCGCCGACCTGCTGGATGCGGACCTGATCGTTGTTGTCGAACAGGATCTCGCGGATCGCAGAGCGCGGCATGGCGAAGTCCTGGCCTCCCGCTCGCACGGTGAGGCACGGGATGATGGTCAGCGTCAACGGTACCCGCAGAATGACGCGCAGTCCCTTGCCCGGATTGTTCTCCAGATCAATCGAGCCGCCGATGCGCTCGATGTTCGAGCGGACGACATCCATGCCCACGCCACGGCCGGAAATGGCAGTCACCTGGTCGGCGGTCGACAGGCCCGGCGCGAAGATCAGCTCAAGCCTGGCGCGTTCGCTCAGTCCCAGGATTTCGGACGCGGTGCGCACTTTTGCCGCCTGTGCGCGTGCGACCAGCTTGTCGGTATCGATGCCGCGTCCATCATCGGCGACTTCGATCAGGATCTGGTTGCCTGACTGGCGCGCCGAAATGCTCAGGCGACCGGCGGCTGGCTTGCCAGCAAGGCTTCGCGCCGCAGGTGATTCGATGCCGTGGTCGATCGAGTTGCGGATGATGTGGGTCAACGGATCGCGGATCATCTCGATCATTTCGCGATCCAGTTCGACATTGCTGCCGGATGTTCTGAGATCCACCTGTTTGCCGAGATCCGCGCACAAATCGCGCACCAGACGCGGCAAGGGCGAGAAAATGCGCTCGATCCGCTGCATCCGGGTCTGGCCGATGGCATCGCGCATATCGGCGATACACGCCGACAACCGGTCGAAGGCGTTTTCCAGCACGGGGCCGTCCTGGTCGTCGCGCAGGCAGCGGGCAACCTCGTTGCGCGCCAGCACCATGTCAGAAACGCCGTTCATTAGATGATCGATCAGGTCGAGCGGTACGCGGATCGATCGGATCGCGGCCTGTCTACGCGCAGCAGAGCCGGTGTCATTGGCAGGTTTGGTCGCGACGGGAATGGCGGGCTCGGCGGGTTTCGGGTCGCGGTCCAGCGCGGCAATAAGGTCTGCGTCCGATCCGTCGGGCAGCGCCTCGCCCGATTCCATCACCACGATGAGTTCGCCGATCCGGTCGATGATCCCCAGCACCGCATCCACAAGCGGTGCCGACGCTTCGCGCTTGCCGTCGCGCACCTGCGCCAGAACATCCTCGGCGGCATGGCTCAACCGTTCGAACCGGGGCAGATTGAGGAAGCCGCAGCTTCCCTTGACGGTGTGGACGAAGCGGAAAATGCTGTCGAGACGCGCACTGTCCTGCGGATTTTGCTCCCACAGCACCAGTTCGCTGGCAAGCGCGTCCAGCGTTTCGCGGGTTTCTGCGATAAATTCCTGTATCAGGTCATCCATGTCCATCGTCCGCCAGCGCTTGGCGAACGATGTGCGCGCGATATGGTTAAGATCAGGTTGCTTTCGATGGCAACGCGCCGATTTCAGACGCGCAGCATAGCCCCGATCACCAGCGATTCCGCAGTCGCTGCCAGCTGGATATCGCCGCCATTGCGACGTACGATCTGCTTGATCATATAGGCAGGTGCGGTGCGCGGGCTCATCACTGCATGGCTGATATCGTCGGAAAGCGCGGCAGCCACCGCCTGGTCTATCACCACCTTGGGGCCAGTGGCGTTGACCGCAATCTCGCAGGTGCCCGCATTTTCTTCTGCCGCGATGATCAACTGCCCGCCACGCACCAGTCCGTCCAGCCCGATCAGTGCGAGGTTCAGCAGCACCTTGACCGCCGGCTTGGCGAGCAGGTCGGACGGCACATGCCATTGCAGCTCGACCCGCGGCTTGTCAGCCACGAGCCCTTCAATCAGCTGACGCGGCTCGTTGACATCGACCTTGTCGCCAAACCCGCCCGCAGCGCCAAATGCGAGGCGAAAGAATTTGAGCTTGCTGGCGGAAGCCCGAGCGCTGTCGGTGAGCAACTCGATGCAGCGGGCCCGCATTTCCGGGTCTGTCTCGTCGGCGAGCAGTTCAAGTCCGTTGTTCATCGCCCCGATCGGGCTCAGCAGATCGTGGCACAGCCGCGAGCACAAAAGGCTGGCGAGTTCGGTTTCTGACAGATCGGCTGAGATGGACATAGACTTAGGCATGCCTTTGTGGCGGATGGAAAGGGGATACGCGTTGAGGCCGGAGGGGCCCGCACCGTCGATGTGGCGAAAAGGCCGCACGGGTTCAAGCCTTAATCCGGCCCGGCGAGGACGTAACGGCAACCGGTGCGCCAGATCAGCCGATCAGTTGCAGCGGGACTGGGTCGAAGGCGCCCAGCAAAGCGCCTCTGCTGACAGCCCTCCAGGCGGTGATCTGCTTGCCTGCGATGACCAGCCACAGCCGCCCGTCGCACGCAGCAGCAGCCGCGTCACGCGGCGATGGATCGGCCCGGCCATTGGGGTGCGAATGATAATGACCGATGATGCTGGCGCCGCCTTGCCGCATGGCGCGTTCGGCCGAGATCAGCACGGCCGGGTCGATTTCGAAGGCATGTTCCGGGTCATCCGCAACATTGGCGGCAGGCTCGATGCGATCGATCGTGTCGCCGAGCCCGAAAAGCAGGCCGCAGCACTCTTCAGGATAGGCTGCGGCGGCATGCGCGAGCAACTGGGCGTGGAGCGCGCTTGAAAGCAATACCTGCATCGGCCACAGCATAGCCATGAAGTCTGGGCAATCCAACATCCCTGCAGGAGATATCCGCACCGGTACCGTTCCTGAAAGCGCGGCGGGCCAGAGGCTCGATGCCGGTCTGGCGATGATCGAGCCGGCACTGTCGCGCGAGCGGATCAAGGCGCTGATCCTGCAGGGCGCCGTGATGATAGACGGCAAACCCGTCGCGCGGCCTTCGGTGAAGCTGGCAGCGGGAATGCGCTACAGTGTCGCGGTCCCGCAGGCGCTTCCGCTCGACACCCAGGCGCAGGATATCGCGCTGGCGGTCGTTTATGAGGACGCGCATCTGCTGGTGATCGACAAGCCGGCAGGGCTTGTGGTGCATCCGGCGGCAGGCCACGCCGATGGCACACTGGTCAACGCGCTGCTTCATCATTGCGCGGGGCAACTGTCGGGCATCGGCGGGGTCGCGCGCCCCGGGATCGTCCATCGCATCGACAAGGACACCTCCGGCCTGCTGGTTGTGGCCAAGACCGATGCCGCGCATCTGGGCCTTGCGGCACAGTTCGCCGCGCACACGATCAACCGGCGCTATGTCGCGATCGTCCAGGGCAGGCCCAGTCCCGCCGATGGCACGGTGCGCGGCAATATCGGCCGCAGCGACCATGACCGCAAGAAAATGGCGCTGGTGGGGGAAGGGCGCGGCAAGCATGCCGTCACCCATTTCACCACCGAGGAGCGGCTGCGCGGCGCGACCCGGGTCGAGTGCCGGCTGGAGACCGGACGCACGCATCAGGTTCGGGTTCACATGGCCAGCCTCGGCCATGCGCTGCTTGGCGATCCGCTTTATTCAAGGCCGCCAAAGCCGCTGCGAGACCTGCTGAAAGCCGCGGATTTCGGTCGTCAGGCATTGCACGCGCAGCGTCTGGGCTTTATACATCCGGTGACTGGATCTGAATGCGACTTTTTTAGTCCGATTCCGGCCGATATGGCGGAACTTTTGACTATAATGCGTGTTTAAGTTGCAAGTCGAAATGCGATCCCCAAGACGGGCGCTCGTTCGAGGCCCGCCTATCGGATTGGCAGAAAGGGAAAACATGAGCCAGACAAAGAGTGTCGCGACCATCCCCGCCCTCGGCGGAGAGGCCAGCCTGAACCGTTACCTCACCGAAATTCGCAAGTACCCCCTGCTCAAGCCCGAGCAGGAATACATGCTCGCCAAGCGCTATCAGGAACATCAGGATCCTGAGGCTGCCGCGCAGCTTGTCACTTCGCACCTCAGGCTCGTCGCCAAGATCGCGATGGGTTATCGCGGCTATGGCCTGCCGGTCAGCGAACTGATCTCCGAAGGCAATATCGGCCTGATGCAGGGCGTGAAGAAATTCGAGCCCGATCGCGGCTTCCGCCTCGCGACCTATGCGATGTGGTGGATCAAGGCCTCGATCCAGGAATACATCCTGCGCAGCTGGAGCCTCGTCAAGATGGGCACCACTGCGGCTCAGAAGAAGCTGTTCTTCAACCTTCGCCGGATGAAGAACAACCTCCGCGCGTTCGAGGACGGTGATCTTCACCCCGATGACGTCAAGACCATCGCCACCAAGCTGGGCGTGTCGGAAACCGAAGTCGTCAACATGAACCGTCGCATGGCGATGGGCGGGGATGCCTCGCTCAACGTCTCGATGCGCGAGGACGGCGACGGCCAGTGGATGGATTGGCTGACCGATGATGCTCCCTTGCAGGACGTCGCGGTCGCCGATGCGCAGGAAGCTTCGATGCGCCATGAAATGCTCGGGGAAGCGCTGCAGGCGTTGAACGAGCGCGAGCGGCACATCCTCAACGAGCGGCGCCTGGTCGATGATCCCAAGACGCTGGAGGAACTGAGCCAGGTCTACAATGTCAGCCGCGAACGCGTCCGCCAGATCGAGGTGCGCGCTTTCGAAAAGCTGCAAAAAGCGATGCATCGGCTCGTCAGCGATAAGCAGATGGCACTGGCCGGCTAAGGAAATCATGGGGAGCTGTTGTCTCCCCGACCTTGTCCCCAGTGTCGCAACTGTGGAGTGAAGCGGGATGGCCTGGCCGTCCCGCTTCCTCTACGTCTGGGGTCTGCAAGAAACTGCAAGGGTCTCGCCCCGGCGCGCGACAAAGCGGACCGCTTTGACACAAAACCATCTTCCCCTTTGCGCTCCCACGCATTAAGCGGGCTGCCATGGGACTTCTGGGAAAAATCTTCACCTGGTGGGACGGCGCGACCGTCGGCACGCATCTGTTCAGCGCCCTCAACGGCGAAAAGGTCGGCGAGGACCATCAGGGCAACACCTATTTCCGCTCCAAGCCCAAAAAGGGCCGCAAGGAACGCCGCTGGGTGCTTTACAAGGGCCCCAATGATGCGAGCCGGGTCCCTTCCGAATGGCACGGCTGGCTGCACAACAGCTATGACGCAATCCCCGAAAGCCATCTGCCGCCGCCACGCATCTGGGAAAAGGACTATGTCCCCAACCAGACGGGGACCATCGGTGCCTATCGTCCCGCAGGTTCGCTCGACCGTGGCGGCGTACGGGCTGCTGCGACCGGCGATTACGAAGCTTGGACGCCCGAGGCGTGACGCGCGGGCGAATCATCGCCATCGTCATTCTGGTCGTCGCGCTTATCGGGGGCGGCATATTCGGCTGGATGCAGTTCGGCGATCGCCTGACCCAGGGCAACCAGACCCCGGGTCAACCCAGGGCTGCCTCGCAGGGGCCGGCCCGCCCGCCGGTGCAGATCGCGAGCGGCGATGCGACTCCCATGGCCGAGCGCGTGGCCACTATCGCCTTTCTCAACAAGCGTAACGGCGAAACCCGGGATCTGGAGATGAAACCCGGCGAGTCGCGGCGTGTCGGCGACGCGATCGTCCGGCTTTCCGCGTGCGAGCGCACCGCGCCTTGGGAACCGGTGCCCGAGACAGGCGCGTTCGTTCAGTTGCTGGTTCAGGATCGCGAAACCCGCTCGTCCGATCCGGTGTGGAAGCGCGTCTTTTCCGGCTGGGTGTTCAAGGAATCGCCCTCGCTCAACGTTGTCGAGCACCCGATTTACGATGTCTGGGTCAAGAATTGCGCGATGGAGTTTCCGGGCGAGGAAGCCCCGGTCGCAGGCCAGTCCGCTCCTGCGTCACGGCCTGCCGCAGCACCGCCCGTCAATGCCGAAAACCCGGCGATCAGCCCCGAATCCGCTCCGGCCCCTGCGACACCGTCCACAGACGCCGAGTAGGTCCCCGGCATGACCGGATGCGGGCGCTGCGCCCGTGGAGGCGCAAACGGTGAATCGCAGATCGCAGTCGATAGCAGTTCCAGATATTTCGCCTGAGGGATTTCGATTGCGCCAAGCGAGGCCAGGTGCGGCGTGATGAACTGGCAGTCGAGCAGGGTGAGGCCGCCGCTGCGCATGCTGGCCACCAGCCAGGCCAGCGCCACCTTGCTGGCATCGGTGGCCCGGCTGAACATGCTTTCGCCGCAGAATGCCCGGCCGATCTCGACGCCATACAGACCGCCGACCAGATCGTCGCCCTGCCAGCATTCGATCGAATGGGCCCGGCCCTGCTGGTTGAGCGCGATGAAGCTTGCCTCGATCGTTCGGTTGATCCAGGTCTGCTCGCGCCCCTGCGCGGACTCGGCGCACAGCGCGATGACCTGTTCAAATGCCCGGTTGCAGGTAACGGTGAAGCGGTCGGAGCGGATCACTTTCTTCAGCGACTTCGACAGATGGAAGGTATCGAGCGGCAGGATCGCCCGCATTTCCGGCTCAACCCAGAAGACATCGATATCGTCGCGCGCATCGGCCATCGGGAAAATGCCGATGGCATAGGCACGCATCAGCATCGTCAGATCGATCGTTACCGGGCCGGGGGTGCCGTGCATGCAGCCAATCTAGGCGCTTGGCTGCCAAGATCAATCGCGCATACGGCGCAGGGCTTTGCGATTGCCCGGCAATCGGCTAGAGCGCGGCTCCAACGTATCAGGAGTGAACCCATGCGTGCCGAAGGGCAGGCCCATATAGACACCATCAACGCGGCTTTGGCGTTGGTCCGCAAGTTTCTGGATTGGGAGCGCGCCTTGCGCCGTCTTGACGAGCTGAACGCGCGCGTCGAGGACCCGACCTTGTGGAACGATCCCAAGGGTGCCGAAGAGGTCATGCGCGAGCGGCGCAGGCTGGAACAGGCGATCGGCACGGTCAACGAGATCGGCGCAGAAATGGCCGACGCAATCGAATTCGTCGAACTGGGCGAAGCCGAAGGCGACGACGAGACCATCGCCGAAGGGCTCGCCAGCCTCAAGGCGCTGGCCCAACGGGCCGAGCGCGACAAGGTGCAGGCGCTGCTCGCGGGCGAGGCCGACAGCTACGACACCTATCTGGAAGTGCACGCAGGGGCCGGCGGTACCGAGAGCCAGGACTGGGCCGAGATGCTGCAGCGCATGTATTCGCGCTGGGCCGAGCGGCGCGGCTACAAGGTCGAATTGGTCGATTATCACGCAGGCGAGCAAGCGGGAATCAAGTCGGCCACCTTGCTGATCAAGGGCGAAAACGCCTATGGCTTTGCCAAGACCGAAAGCGGCGTGCACCGGCTGGTGCGGATATCGCCCTATGACAGCTCTGCGCGGCGGCACACCAGCTTTTCCAGCGTCTGGGTCTACCCGGTGATCGACGACAATATCGAGATCGAGGTCAAGGAAAGCGACCTCAAGATCGATACCTACCGGGCATCGGGCGCGGGGGGGCAGCACGTCAACACCACCGATTCGGCGGTCCGGATCACGCATATTCCCACCGGCATCATCGCTGCCAGCCAGAACGACCGGTCGCAGCACAAGAACCGAGCCACC
>JBKBTF010000063.1:0-7179 GCA_046291395.1 Blastomonas sp.
GCGACGGGCTAAAAACCCCAACCGCGGGGTTGGGTGCCCACCCACCCCGGCGATCAACCAATCACTATCCAATCAGCTGACAACGTCCAGATACAAGGGGTGGCCGAAGGCCGGGGTGGGCCTGAGCAGACAATTGTGGCCCCAGCCCACCCCGGTCCGGCGAGCCGGACCTGCCCCTCCCTGAAGGGAGGGGAGAGGCTTTGATCGCATCGGCTACCACGCTATACGCCCGCCAATATCCCCAACTCCGGAGCATCCCCCATGCGCAACGTCCTCCTTATCCCGCTCTTTTTTCTCGCCGCGTGCAGCAGCGACAAGCCTGCCGATGACACTCTGGTGAGGCTCGATGGCGACGCTGCGGCCCAGCAGGGTACGGTTTCGGCCTCGGCGGGTGGTGTTTCGCCTGCGCCGACCACGGGCGTTCAGGCTGTCGATGCCGAGGGAGCAAAGCTTGAGCCGTTGCTCTCCAGCGCCATCAGCGAGGCAGGGCTGGTCAGCGGGTCGTGCCGCTTCAGTCCAGGCAAAGGTGCACTGCCGGTGCTGGTGGCGAGCCGGACGGCGGGCAAGGGCATCATCTCGCTCGCGGGTCGGCAGATCGATGTCGTTCCGGCCGCCACGGTTGCGCCGACTGGCGGCAGCTTCTCCGGCGATGGTGTCACGTTGACGGTATCTGCCAGCGACACCGAGACGTTGGGCAGTGCCGCAACGATGCAGGTCAGCGACGCGGACGGACCCGCATTCACCTACAACCAAGGCTTCTGGGTCTGCAACTGAGGCCCGAGCGCCTCAATCCTCGATCGGGGTCTCGGGGTTGCGCACCTTGATCAGGCCGTTGCTGCGCATCGTCATCACCGGCTCGTCGTTCTGGTTGAACACGGTAAGGTCGGATTTGAACAACCCCATGTCGGGGCGCTTTTTCGAGCGACGTTTTTCGATGACCTTGCTTTCGCAGCGCAAAGTATCGCCCGGATAGACCGGCTTGACCCAGCGCAGTTCGTCCATGCCGGGCGAGCCGAGGCCGGCCTGCTTGTGTTCCTTGAGGTTGGCGACCAGCATCGCCATGGTCATCGCGCAGGTATGCCAGCCGCTCGCCGACAGCCGCCCGAAATGGGTTTTCGCCGCTGCCTCGTCGCTCAGGTGAAACTCCTGCGGATCATATTTGGAAGCAAATTCAATCACCTCCTCGCGGGTCACATCATAGCGGCCAAAGCTCTGGGTGACACCGATCTCGAGATCTTCAAAGTACATCATGGACATGAGTTTCGTTTGGCAACCTTCAAACTGCAAGCGAATTATGGGGCAACGATGCTGGAAAGAGTTTTCGCATTGCCATCCGACGGCAGCGGATCGAAGCCTGCGAGGCGTGCGACCAAAGGATAAACATCGACATTGTCGAACACGGGAAGGCCCGATGTCGGCTTGATCGACGGGCCGAACGCCATGAACAGCGCCAGCATATCGGGATCGGCATTGTCGTAGCCGTGCGCGCCGCCGGTCACCGGGTAGCGCGGGGGACCTGAGAGGATCGTCCAGCCGGGTGCTGCCAGGCAGATGATCGCCGCAACGCGCGGGTTTTTGCCGTAATGCAGCCGCGCGGGCAGGTCTTCCTTGCGATGGCAGGTCATGTGTTCGTGCGGCTTGAGCAACGCGTCATGCACCCGCGTATCGGTGCCGGTCACCGGTTCGATCGCGCCATAAGGCCCCATCTCGACCGCGATGTAGCTCGCCGAATCGATCAGGTCGTCGAGCTGGATAACGCGGTCTTCGGCGGTCTGCGCCATGCCATGGTCGGCGGTGATGACGATGTTCGCCTCGCGCCCCATCGCGGCGAGCCCGGCGACCAGTTCGCCGATCCGCGCATCGACCTCGGTGATCGCGGCATCAAGCTCAGGCGAGCGGCCGGGGCCGAAGCGGTGCCCGGCGGTGTCGACGGTGTCGAAATACATCGTGATCAGCTGCGGGCGGATCTCCGTCGGGCGGCGCATCCAGTCGAGCACGGTGTTGACCCGCTGCTCGTTGGAGATGTTCTGGTCGAAACGCATCCAGTCGCGCGGGCGCAGGGTCGGGCCTGCCGCGCCATCGCCGCTGGCGACTTCGCTCCCCGGCCAGAACATTGTCGCCGAGCGGATGCCTGCCTTTTCGGCGGTGATCCACAAGGGTTCGGACTCGTTCCACCAGAACGGATCAAGCGCCTGCTTGGCATCGCCCATGCTGAAGATCTGCCCCGGACGGCGCGGGTCGATCATCGAATTTCCGACGATGCCGCTGCGATCGGGCCGCTTGCCGGTGACGATGGTGTAATGGTTGGGGAAGGTCTTCGTCGGAAAGCTCGGGCGCATCGCCGCAGCGACGCCCTTGGCCTTCAGCGCGTTGAGATTAGGTGTGAGGCCGCGATCGAGATAATCGGGGCGCATGCCGTCGATCGAGATCAGGATCGTCGCGGGGCGCTCGGCCTGCTGCGCGGCGGCGGGCAGCGCAGTCGCCAGCGCTGTGGCCCAGCACAAAGTGATCAATGCGCGCAGGGTGATGATCATGCCGACAGCCCCGTCATCTTCGCGCCGGGAACGCCGTGCGCCACTTCGGCGGTAGCGCGGCGCTTCATCGTGTTGCTGCGGGTCGAGACCTGATCGACCACCTGGAAATGGCTGAGCCACGCATCGGGGGTGACCTCGCACACCACATAGCCGCGCTGGTCGTTGAGGAACTTGAGCTCGGGGTTGTTCTTCATCATCTGCTCGCTGCCATAGCGCAGGTCCGACCCGTCGCCGCCGCTCGAAATCGAGGTGGCGACGATCTCTGTGCCGACCACCTTGTCCTTGTGGACCAGATCGCCGACGAAATTCTGATGCTCGTCGCCGGTGAGCACGATGACGTTGCCCAAGCCTGCCATCCGCGAGAGCATCCGCTGGCGCGGCACTTCGTAGGCGGCCCAGCTGTCCATGTTGGCGATCCGCGTATCCTCATTGGCGGCGCGGCGGCGGTCGAGGCTCATCATCATGATCTGCTGTCCAAGGCAGTTCCACCGCGCCTGATTGCGCGACAGGTTCTTTGCCAGCCAAGCCTCCTGTTCGGCGCCCAGCACCTGTGCGTTGCGATCGTTCACGCCTTCGCACAACGGCTTGAACCCGTCATCGCAGGCCTGATCGGTGCGATAGGAGCGGGTATCGAGCAGCTGGATTTCGGCGAGGTTGCCGAAGCGCGCGGTGCGATGGAAGGTGCCCGAACCGAAGCGCGGCATGTTCGCCTTGCGCACCGGCATATGCTCGTACCATGCCTGCAGGGCTGCCGCGCGGCGCAGTTCGAACATCTCAGCGGGCGATCCGCTGCCGCTGATCCCTGCGACCCAGTTGTTGTCGATTTCGTGGTCGTCGAAGGTGGGGAAGAAGCTGTGCGCGGCATGCGCGCGCTGCAGGTCGGTGTCGGCCTTGTACTGCGCATAGCGCTGGCGATAATCGGCCAAGTCATAGAGCAATTGCCCGGCATGCTGGCGCACCGGCACCTGCAGCCTGCCGGTGAAGTACGATGCGCTGCTCGGGCTGCCGCGCCATTCATAGATATAGTCGCCATAATGGAACACGAAGTCGAGCTCCTCGCGCGCCAGATGGTTGTACGCGCCGAAGAATCCGTCCTCGTAATTCTGGCAGCCGACCACGCCGAACTTGAGCTTGTCCATGGCGGCACCGGCGGCGGGCAGGGTGCGGGCTCTCCCTGAGAAGCTGCGCTCGCCGCCCGCGGTAAAACGGTACCAATAAGGGCGATTGGGCTGCAATCCAGCGACCTCGACATGCACCGAATGCGCGACCTCGGGCCGCGCTACCGTCGTGCCCTTGGCGACGATGGTGGCGAAGCGGTCGTCGCTCGCGACCTCCCATTCGACATCCATCGGGGTCATCGCTATCCCGCCGTGCAGTTCGAGCGGATCGGGCGCAAGCCGGGTCCAGATCACGAAGCCATCGGGCGAGGGGTCGCCCGATGCGATGCCGAGCGCGAACGGGAAGGTGCGGAACACGCTTTGCGCGCGCAGGATGCCGGGCGCGCCGATCACCATGAGCGGAGCGGCGGCGATGAACAGGCGGCGGGAAAGCATCGGCAGGTATCCTTCAATCGGCAGCAATGTCCACCGCCTTGCCCTGTTTATCTGACAGGCTGATGACGTCCCGACCAGCCGGGTGCGTCAGCGTCAGACATTGAACTTGAAGTGCAGCACATCACCGTCCTGCACGACATATTCCTTGCCTTCCTGCCGCAATTTGCCCGCATCGCGTGCGCCGCTCTCGCCGTTCAGCACGATGTAATCGTCATAGGCAATGGTTTCGGCGCGGATGAAACCGCGTTCGAAATCGCTGTGGATCTCGCCGGCTGCCTGCGGACCCTTAGACCCGACCTCGACTGTCCAGGCGCGCGCTTCCTTGGGGCCGACCGTGAAGAAGGTGATGAGGTGGAGCAGGTCATATCCGGCGCGAATGACGCGGGCGAGCCCGGTTTCCTCAAGGCCAAGATCGGCGAGGAATTCCATCCGGCCTTCCATGTCCATCGTGCTCAGCTCGGCCTCGATTGCGGCCGATACCACAACCGCCTGCGCGCCCTCGGCCTTGGCCTTTTCGAACACGCGCGCGGAGAAGTCATTGCCATGCGCCGCGCTGGCTTCATCGACGTTGCAGACATAGAGCACCGGCTTGGAGGTGAGCAACTGCGCCTGCGCGAGCACGCGCGCCTCTTCCTCGTCGGCAGCCTCGGTCAGCCGTGCAGGCTTGCCCTCGCGCAGCAGTTCGAGCGCCTTGCCGAGCACCGATGCGCCGATCTTCGATTCCTTGTCGCCCTGCTGCCCGCGCTTGACGAGGCCGGGGACGCGCTTCTCGAGGCTCTCGAGGTCGCTCAGCAGCAGCTCGGTCTCGACCGTCTCGGCATCGGATACCGGATCGATCTTGTTCTCGACATGCTGGATGTCGTCATCCTCGAAGCAGCGCAGCACATGGACGATCGCGTCGACCTCGCGGATGTTGCCGAGGAACTGGTTGCCCAGGCCTTCACCCTTGGATGCGCCGCGCACCAGGCCTGCGATATCGACGAAGGCAAGCTGCGTCGGGATGATCTTCTGGCTGCCCGCGATCGCGGCAAGCTTGTCGAGGCGGGGGTCGGGCACCGCAACGTTGCCGACGTTGGGCTCGATCGTGCAGAACGGATAGTTCGCCGCCTGCGCCGCCTGCGTCTCGGTAAGCGCGTTGAACAAAGTGGACTTGCCGACATTGGGCAGCCCGACAATACCGCATTTGAAACCCATGGATCAGTCCTTGCCGAATGTAAGTGCCGTGGTGGGCAGCAATCTCGAATCTTCGAGCGCTGCCGTCCGGTGGCCGATCCCGGCCAGATAGGCGGCATCGCTGTTCCACGCAATAAAGGCTTCCACGCTCGCCTGACGGATCAGCATCGCTGCATCCCAGCGCTCGTCGGCAGGGCCGATCAGCCACGGTCCGCCATCGCCCAGATATTCGACGGACCCACCGCTGGCCGTCAGGAACGGCAGCGTGTGTTCCATATAGCGCATGAAGGCATCGCGGCCGCTGATCGGTTCATCAGGGGCAAGGTCGGGCGCGGCCGTATAGTCCGCCATAGTGCGAAAGCGCAGCAGGTTGAGCATGATCACCGGCCCGGAAATCCCGCGCATCATGAAATCGCGTCCGGCGGCCTGGGTCACGTCTAGATAGATGTGAGCGTCGCTCATGGCGTTTTTCTTTCCTTCAGAGTTGCCGCCAACAGGGCCACGCCCAGCCAAAATCCCAGCACAGAGCTCATCCCCGCACCGACCAGAGGAACCGGGAACCAGCCGAACATGGGGGCGACGATGACCGCAGCCATGTAGATCGCGAGCGCCATTGCAGCGGCATCGCCGGGGCTGGATCGGCGGACAAGCAACGGCAGCCCTATCAGTGTCGTCAGGGCCACTGCGGCAAGAAAGACGTGGATCGAGCCTGCCAGCCGGATGATCTGCTCGACCTCCGGCACCGGCAGCAACGGATCGGGCTGCACCAGCGAAAGTCCGGCGAGCCCCCCGATGCTGCCAATGGTTGCCCAGCCTGACGGGGTGCGGGCGGGCAGGAGCCATGCGAGGCAGGCCAGCGCCAGCGCAACCGCCTGCGAGGCATCGGGCTGCAGCACAAGGATCGCGACGAGCACGGTTGCCAGGATCGGCGGTGCGCGGTGCGCCGAGCCGAGCTTCGCCATAGCGACAACGACTGCGGGCAGGACAAGCGCGGCGATATTGACATGCACAGGGCCGATGGAGATCCAGCGGTGGACGCCCATCTGGCCCGGCGCTGCCAGCGTGGCGGCGAGCAGCAGGACGCCGATACAGGGGATGGCGAGCCAGATGCGGGGTCCGGGCGTTGTCCGAACGATGGCAATCGCCGCGACACCGCCCACCAGCCAAGCCGCAATATTGGGGATCCAGCGCGGCGCAGGGATTCCCGTCAGCACCATCGTCTGCACGCCTGCGGCGATGGCGGCAAAGGAGAGTGCGGCAAAGGCTGCCATCAACCGATGATCTGCGCGCGCGGGAAATGTCATCAGGGTTGCAGCCGCAACGCCACGTCGTTCATGAAGCGCGCGTCATCGTTCTTGGCAAGCCAGGCTGCTTCGGCGGCGATGGCGCCGAGCATGTCGGTGAGGTCGTCGAGTTCGGTCTTGTGATAATTGCCCAGCACATGGCCGGTGACCCGGTCCTTGTTGCCGGGGTGGCCGATGCCGATGCGCACACGGCGGAATTCGGGGCCGATATGCTGGTCGGTCGAACGCAGGCCATTGTGCCCGGCGGTGCCTCCGCCGCGCTTCACCTTGACCTTGAACGGCGCGAGGTCGAGCTCGTCGTGGAAGACGGTGACGGCGTCAGGCTCGAGCTTGAAGAAGCGCATCGCCTCTCCAACCGCCTGGCCGGACTTGTTCATGAAGGTTGCGGGTTTGAGCAGCAGCAGCTTTTCGCCACCGAGGCGGCCTTCCATGGCCCAGCCCTGGAAACGGCGCTTGGGCGGCTCGAAACCGTGCACATCGGCAATGGTGTCGAGCGCCATGAAGCCGACATTGTGCCGGTTCATCGCATATTCCGCGCCGGGATTGCCAAGGCCGACCCAGATTTGCATGGAGATCTCCCCTCCCCTTTAGGGGAGGGGCCGGGGGTGGGGAAGC
>JBKBTF010000063.1:7189-19191 GCA_046291395.1 Blastomonas sp.
GATTCCCTACCAGTCCTGCCCCACCCCAACCCCTCCCCTGAAGGGGAGGGGCTTTTCGGGAAGATTACGCTTCTTCGGCTGCCTCGTCGGCAGCTTCGCCGTCGCTCGACTTGAGTGCCGAGGGAGCAACGATGGTGGCGATGGTGAAATCGCGATCGGTAATCGCCGATTCGCTGCCCTTGGGCAGGGTCACCGCGGAGATGTGGATCGAGTCGCCGATATCGGTGCCGGTGACGTCGACTTCGATCTGGTCGGGGATCTTGGTCGCGTCGCAGACGAGCTCGAGCTCGTGACGCACCACGTTGAGAACGCCGCCACGCTTCAGACCGGGCGAGGCTTCTTCGTTGACGAACACGACAGGGACCGAGACCTCAACGGTCGAGCCCTTGGCGATACGCAGGAAGTCGACGTGAAGCGGACGATCCGACACGGGGTGGAAGGCCACGTCCTTGGGAAGCGTGATGACCTTCTTGCCGTCAACTTCGACTTCGACGATCGAATTCATGAAGTGGCCCGAGCCGAGCAGCTTGCTCAGTTCGCGTTCCGCGATGTGGATCGCTTCGGGGTCTTTCTTGTCGCCGTAAATTACGGCGGGTACACGGCCTTCGCGGCGGAGTGCACGGGAGGCTCCCTTGCCTGCCCGATCACGCAGCTGGGCCGACAGGGTAAGCGCATCGCTCATGGACTGTCTCCAGATATTATGGTGGTCGTTCAATCCCCGCGCCACGCCTCCAGGGATGACCATGGTGTCGGGGAAGGCGGGCCTATAGGGGCAGAAGGCCGCAAAAGCAAGCGCCGCGGGCGCCAGCAGATAATGGCCGGCTATTGCAGCCGGGTGACGGTATAGCCGCGTGCCTCCAGCAGCGCCTGCACGCTGTCCGGTCCGGCGAGATGCGCCGCCCCCACCGCGACGAAGGGGCGTGCACCCAATTTCAGCATGTCGGCGATCTGATCGGACCAGTCGCGGTTGCGGCGGACCAGGATCTGTTCGCGAATCTGGGGGCGTTGAAGCAGCCCGCGATTGGCCGCTTCCTCCAGCCGGCCGACATCTCCGGTCAGCCAGCCGGTGACCATGTCGCGATAGGCTAAAGGAGCATTGTCGGCATCGGCGATCACGCTCACCAGCATCGCGCGCTGGTCATCCTCGGGCAACTGGTCGAAATAGGTGAACTGACGCGCCGGTGTCTCGAGCCCGATCACCGCCTTGTCGCGCTTGCGATAGCGCTTCGCCAGGACCCGTTCGACACCCGCCTCCCGCACCATGTCCAGATCAGCGGTCGCAGCGCCTGCCAGGGTGATCGCGGCGGCCCAGCTTTCCAGCGTTTCGAACCGCGAAGGGTTGAGCCGTCCCTTGGCGCGGAGCTTTTCGCCAGCCTCGCGCAAATCTGGCGGCAGTCGCTCGGCAAGCGATGGCTGGTCCGGGCTGTTGCCCATTTGTTGAAAGATGCGCGTGATCTCTGCCGAATCCTCCAGCCCCACCACCTCGAGGACCAGGCGGTCGCTGGCGTCCATCGCCTTTTTCATCCGGGGGCTGATCCACTTGATGTCCGCAGGCAAAGCGTGGATTCCGCCGAACAGCCATGCCTCCCCTTCGGGTCCACGCACGTGCCACAGAGCAGGCGTGCCCTGTTTGGGTCCGTCCCAGGCGGCCATGGAGGGAAAGCTGCCGCACGCCTGGACAAGAAGCAGCAGCGGCAGGATCAGCCAGCGGGTGAGGATAAGGTTCATGCACCCTAATTAGGGATGGCCACGAACAAAGGGAACATGTCTCATGCGCCGAACGCCGCTTCGATCTCGCGGCGGATGCCTGCAACCAGACCCGGGTCTGTGGTCAGCACCTGCTCTTCCTCGTCGCAGATGGCAAGAAACGCACGTCGCTTGAAATCGGCGAGCACGCGTTCGGGCAGTGCGCTGCCTGGCGGGAGCGACGACGCGATAATGTCGACCAGGCGCTCGGCGCCGTGCAGGCGGCCCCACAGATAGTCGTTCTCGCGATAGGCGCGGCTGAAGAACGCGCCGAAGCTGTTGAACTGTATGCCCTTGAGCGTGGCGTCGGCGCCGCCCTGGCGGATCGATTGCGCGTCATCGGGCGATATCCGGTCAACCTTGATCGGATCGTACTCGTTCTGCCCCTCGCCCTGCAGCAGCGGCAATGTCGCGATGTCGTAGAAGGGAAAGCCCAGATAGGCGAGCAGCATCGAACGACGGCTGGCCTTGGGCAGCATCGCAAGTGCGCTGGCGAGCTGTTCGTCGACAATCGCATCGGCAGAGCGCAGATCGCGCCGCGCGCCAAGCTCGGCAATCGCGTGGGCGGGGTTGTCGATGGCAGATGCTGCGATATCGGCAAAGCCCTGACCCAGCATGTCGGCGGTCTCGCGTTCGAGATAATGCGACAGGCAGGTGTAGAGCGTGTCGTGCATTGCCAGCACGGCCTCTGGCGGCGCGCGCTCCGACTGCGCGATGTCCTCACCCAGCCGGCGTGCCAGAAAACGCAGCCGCCGGATGCGGAAACCAAGGTCCTGGGTGCGAAAGAAGATGATCGCCTCATCGCTCGCGCCGCCACCCCTTGCCGTGAGGCGGTCGAACCCGGTGCGGCGCAATTCTCCGTCGATCGCGTCGCGCAGCCTTTCGGCATAGAGCGCCCTCGGACCCTGATGCGCGCGGCGCAACGTATCGATAATGTCCTCGACGATCGTTGCCATCTTGAGCTGGCCATAAGAGGCGTAAGCGAAGCCCGCCATGTGTGCGGCGCGGTCCTGCGCCTTGTTGCGCCAGTTGGTCAGCCTTCGCGGCGTCGGGCTGTCGAGAAACAGGGTATAGCCGAACAGCTTGTTCACGGTCTCCTCAACCTCGGTGCGCAGCGAATCGGTAATGCTGCGCATCTGGCGCACACGGCTGGTGCGGCGCTCGATGCCTTCTAGATTGTCCCGGATCGGCTGTTCGCGCGGTATGTCCGATATCGCGCCGAAGATGGTCGAGAAAAAGCCGGGTAGCCGCTGGCCGAAGGCATCGCGGTCCTCCGCCTGGTCGATCCCGCGAACGATATCGGGCTTGGGGTCGATATAGACAAACCGCCGATCGACCTCACGATGCGCGGGCCGGTTCTTCAGCGCGTCGATCGCCTGGGAGAAGGGGGCGTTGGCGAGCACCGATCCATCGATCAGCACCGCGCTTTCGGCATGGCCATCGTGAAAGTGCTGCGGGAATATCCGCCGCAAGAAGCCATCGCGACCGGGCCAAAGCTTGTCGCGACGCTCCAGCATCCGGTCCAGCTCGGCGACGTTGAACGGCGGGAATGCGCCGGGAAAGCTAGCCGTCGCGCGCGCGGCGAAAACCAGTTCGGCAGGATCGGCCAGCGCATCATGACGTCCGCGCAGATAGCGAAAACCGATCGAAAGCCGGTGTTCGGTCTCCACCACCTCTGCGGGGCTGTTGAGCCTCAGCCGCTCAAGATGGCCCTTGAAGTCGGTGACGGTCACGAAAAGGTCCAGCGGTTGGCCGATCGGTAGCAGCCGGGGCCCCGCCGGAGTCGTCGCCATGGCTTCGAGCGCGTCATAGAGCAGACCGGAAAAGCCGGCGCCGCTGAACGGTGGGGCGAACCAGCGCGCGCGGACAAACCGGGACAGCTTTGTTCTGACTTCGCTGCGCGCCTCGGGGGCCACGCTGCGGTCGAGCGCGCCACCGGGCCTGCGCAGCAGCAGCCACACCAGAGGCTGCGCCCAGAACTTGGTAAAGCGCGACCACGGCCGCGCATCGGGATCGAGCAACTGGTCGATATCGGCACATTCCAGCCACAGCCGGGTCAGCGGCTCGAGCGACTGGCCGCTGGTCAGTGCCTGTGCCAGGAACACGCCGTTGATTCCGCCCGCGCTTGCCCCGGCGATGATATCCGGCAACAGGCGCAGCTTGATCTGGCCATGTGTGGCCAGTGTCTCGAACAGGTCGCGATACACCCCCTGGCTACCGCTTGCGGGTAGATCTCCAGCGTGGAAATTGCGGCTGGCCCGTGTCGCGCGCCAGATCTCCTTTGTGATTCCATGCATGTAAACCGCAAGGCTGATGCCGCCATAGCAGATCAATGCGATGCGGAGTTCCTTCTGACGCATAAGCGGAGCGCGAACCTTATCGTTGCCGTTTCGTCTGCGGATATACGCAGCAAACCTATCTATGCGACCTGGCGGGGCAAGCGCAAAGCGGCAATTGCGTTCCAGTTTTGTTCGAGCTATGCCCGGGTGATGGCAAAGCCCCGCAAAACCTATGTCTGCCAGGCCTGTGGCAGCATCGCCAACCGCTGGCAGGGCCAATGTGCCGACTGCGCCGAATGGAACACGCTTGTCGAGCAATCCGCGCCAACCGCGTTTTCGGCGCGCCACGATCTGCAGACCGGCGGCCACCGCATCGTGCTGTCGCGGCTCGACAGCGACGTCGCGTTGCCCCCGCGTATCCCCACCGGAATCGCCGAATTCGATCGCGCGCTCGGAGGTGGGCTGGTGGCAGGCTCGGCGATCCTGATGGGCGGCGATCCGGGGATCGGCAAATCGACTTTGTTGCTGCAGGCGTCGGCGCATATGGCAAAGGCGGGCCATGCCATCGTCTATATCAGCGGTGAGGAAGCCGCAGACCAGGTGCGGCTGCGCGCAAAGCGGCTGGGACTCGCCGACGCGCCGATCGAACTCGCGGCGGCGACATCGGTGCGCGACATCCTGACGACGCTGCGCGCCATGGCGCCGCCGGTGATGCTGGTGATCGATTCGATCCAGACCATGCACAGTGACCTGATCGAGGGCGCGCCCGGCACGGTGAGCCAGGTCCGCGCATCGGCGCAGGAGCTGATCCGCTTCGCCAAGGATACCGGCTGCGCGGTGATACTGGTCGGCCATGTCACCAAGGATGGCAGCATCGCCGGACCCCGCGTGCTCGAGCATATGGTCGACACCGTGATGAGTTTCGAGGGCGAACGCAGCCACCAGTACCGCATCCTGCGATCGATCAAGAACCGCTTTGGCGCGACCGACGAGATCGGTGTGTTCGCGATGGAGGAGGAGGGCTTGTCCGAGGTCGGCAACCCGTCCAGCCTGTTTCTCAGCGATCGCGACGCGCAGATGCCCGGCACATCTGTCTTCCCCGCGCTGGAGGGCACGCGACCCGTGCTCGTCGAAATTCAGGCGCTCACCGTAAGGCTGGCGAGCGGGGCGACCCCGCGCCGCGCGGTCGTCGGCTGGGATTCAGGGCGGCTGGCGATGGTGCTGGCGGTGCTCGAGGCGCGCTGCGGCCTGAGCTTCTCGACCGCGGAGGTGTATCTCAACATCGCCGGTGGCTATCGCCTGTCCGATCCTGCCGCTGACCTTGCTGTCGCCGCCGCCCTGATATCCGCGCTGTCGGAGCGCCCGATCGGCGCTGGCACGATCGTCTTCGGCGAGCTGTCACTGTCGGGCGAGCTGCGTCCGGTTGCTCATGCCGGGCTGCGCTTGCGCGAAGCCGCCAAGCTCGGTTTCGAAAAGGCATTGGTCCCCGCCAGTGTGACGGCCAAGGGCAAAGGGGCAGGGGACAACAGCGGAATGCGGCTGTCTTCCTATGCGAGGCTGGCAAATCTCGTTGACCAACTGCTTGGCCGAAACTAGCGGTCGAGCCCATGACCGCATTCGATATCATCGTGCTGACGCTGCTCGCGGGCGGTGCGATTCTGGGTTTCAAGAACGGCTTTGTTCATGCGGCGGTTACGCTGATTGCGTGGGTCGCGGGCATTTTTGCCCTGCGCCTGTTCCACGCACCTGTGACGATGCTGCTCAAGGAACCCGTCGGCAACGACAGCGGGGCTGCGGCGCTGGCGCTGGTAGGGCTGTATCTGGGGGTCTATCTGCTGGGCAAGATCATCGCCAATGCCTTGCGGGCGCGAACCCGCAAATCGGTGCTCGGGCCGATCGACCGGGTGCTCGGTTTCGGATTTGGCGCGCTCAAGGGGCTGATCGCGGCGACGCTCGCCTATCTGCTGATCACCATGGTCCATGATATCATCTGGCCGAACGAAGGTCAGCCTGATTGGATGACTGCGAGCCGCACCTTCCCGCTGCTCAATGCCAGCGGTACGGCGCTGGTCGACCTGTATGATTATCAGCAGGGGCTCGGCGATGAATAGCGTGCGCACGCCCGATGGTTCGAGCGCACGCCGATGAGCGCCTCCCGAAAGCCACTCTACACGCCGCATATCCTGTCGCTGGCGGTGTCGCTGGCCAATTGGCCCATGGGATCGGATATGCGCCACCAGGCAGAGCTGCGCTCGCAAAGCTGTGGATCGGTGGTCCGCGTCGGGCTGGATTTGACCGACGCCGGGCAGGTGGCGCGCTTCGGTGTCGATGCCCGGGCCTGCGCACTCGGGCAGGCTTCCGCCGCGGTGCTTGCAGCTCACGTCGCCGGGCGGGACCAACCAGCTTTGGTGGCGGCGCGCGATGCGCTCGCGGCATATCTTGCGGGCGATCGGGCCGATCCGGGGGACTGGCCGGGTATCGAGCATTTGGCCAGTGCCTTGCCTTACACGGCGCGGCATAATTCCATCCTGCTGCCATGGCGCGCGGCGGTGGCGGCGCTTGATTCTCCTGCCGGCGAGGACTGAAGCCAATGGACCATGGTGGCGATATCTTCCTGTCGGGCACTGTGCTGCTCGCGGCTGCGCTGGCGTTCGTGCTGCTGTTTCGCAAGCTGGGACTGGGCGCGGTGCTGGGCTATCTGGTCGGCGGCATCATCATCGGGCCGCACGTCCTCCAACTGGTGGCCGACCCCGAGCTGATCGTCCGCTTTGCGGAGATCGGCATTGTGCTGCTGCTGTTTCTGGTCGGGCTGGAACTCGCGCCGTCACGGTTATGGAAACTCAAGCGCGATATTTTCGGCCTGGGACTCGCGCAGGTCGCGTTGTGCGGTCTGGCGCTGGCGGTGTTCATCTATTTCGTCACCGGATCGACCTGGGGCGCGGCGCTGGGTCTGGGGTTGCCGCTCGGGCTGTCGTCGACCGCGCAGGTGCTTCCCCTGCTGCAATCCGAAGGACGGCTGAACACCCCCACGGGTGAGCGGGCATTTTCGGTTCTGCTGTTCCAGGATCTGTCGATCGTGCCGCTTCTGACGATTGTCGCGGCACTGTCGCGGGCTCCGCAGGCCGGGCCACAGACGCCGGGCTGGCTGCTCGCGCTCTATGCTCTGGCAGCAATTGCGGGGCTTGTGGTGGCAGGCCGCTATGGCCTCGCTCCGCTGCTCAAGCTGATCGGAAAGGTGGCCGAGCGCGAGCTGTTCATCGTCGCCGGGCTGTTTGCGGTGTTCGGCAGCGCGGCGCTGATGCACTCCATCGGCCTGTCTGCCGCACTTGGCGCCTTCGTCGCCGGCGTGATGCTGGCCGATTCGCCCTTCCGCCACGAGCTGGAGGCCGATATCGATCCATTCCGCTCGATCCTGCTCGGGTTGTTCTTCCTCGGCGTGGGAATGATGCTCGACCTCGGCGTGATCATGGCCAACCCGGCGTTCATCGTCGCAATGGCGCTGGCACTGGTGGGCATCAAGATCGCGATCATCTTCGGTCTCGCCAAGGCTTTCGGCATGGAAACGCGCGCCGCGTTCGTCCTTGGCCTGTTGCTGAGCCAGGGCGGGGAATTTGCCTTCGTGCTGTTCGCCGAAGCGCAGGCGGCGCTGCTGATCGCCCCCGAAGCGGCGAGCCGCTTCGGCGCGATTGTCACGCTATCGATGGCGACCACACCATTCCTGATGTTGCTCAGCCGGCTGTTCGGCGGGGTCCGAGGGACGGGCACCGACGACATGGTCGATCCCGAGCAAGCCCGGCAGTCGAACGCCATCGTGGTGGGGCATGGTCGTTTCGGTCAAGCGGTCGCGCAAATCTTTGCCGGGGCGAACATCTCGGTGACGCTGATCGACATCAATCCTGAACAGATCCGGCTCAGCGGCGAATTCGGGCGCAAGGTGTTCTATGGCGATGGCACGCGGATCGACCTGCTGCGCCGCGCCGGCGCTGAACAGGCCGGCTCGCTGCTGTTCTGCATGGACGACAAGGACTTCGGTCCCGACCAGCTCGGGCCGATCGCGCATGCATTTCCCGACGCGCAGATCTTCGTGCGCGCCTGCGACCGGCGCCAGCTGCTCGCGCTCAAGCACGCGCCGATCGCCGCAGCGCAGCGCGAACTTTTCGAATCCTCGGTCAAGCTGGCGCATACCGCTTTGTTGCGTACCGGCATCGATCCGATCATGGCTGACCGTGTCGTCGAGGAATTTCGCAGGCGCGATTGCGAGCGGCTGGAACTGCAGATGGAGCAGGGAAGCATGCATGCCGGCAAGCATCTGAGCTTCGGCGGGCTCGATTCCGAAGCCTTTGACCCGAAGGTCTGATCACAGCCAGCCGCGGTCGACGACGCGCAAAACATTGGACGAATGCGCGCGCAATGCCTATGTAGCGCGTTGATCAGGGATAATCATCGCACCGTGAAGCTGCTTCTTGCCTTGCTGGCCATTCTCACCGGATTTTCGGTCGCAGATGGCGTGCGCGTGGCCGAACCGGCGATTGCCGAGGGTGACGGCGCGCTCAGCGGTGCCTGGAGTGCGGATGACTCGCGCCCCAATATCGCCGCCGCCGCGGTCCTTCTGGTCGCGACGATCCTGCCTCTCTGGCTAGCCAGCGTTCCCGCGATGGGCTGGACTGTAAAGCCTGCGGGCCGCCCATTTGCGCTCACCGTCTACCGTTCGGACAGGCTGCTGCAATAGGCTATCACGGTTGATCGCGGCCCGGACGGGCCGTCGGTTGCGCGCGCTTTGTGGTGCGCTGCATTTTCCTCCATGCCTGTGCCCAGGCTTTGCCATACCGCCAACATCTGTGCGCGTCGGCATTCTCCATATCCTCTTTTTTTCAAGGAATTAACGCCATGCTCGGCGCCATTGCCAAATCGCTTTTCGGGTCATCCAACGACCGTTACGTCAAGGGCCTGCTCAAGGTCGTGGACAAGATCAATGCCTACGAGCCGCAGATTTCTCCGATGTCCGATGACGAACTGCGCAGTCAGACGCAGAAATTCCGCGACCGGCTGGCTGCGGGCGAGACCCTCGACGACATCCTGCCCGAAGCCTTTGCGACGGTGCGCGAAGCATCGATCCGAACGCTGGGCATGCGTCACTTCGACGTGCAGATGGTCGGCGGCATCGTGCTGCACAAGGGCGAGATCGCCGAGATGCGCACCGGCGAGGGCAAGACGCTGGTCGCGACACTGGCCTGCTATCTCAATGCGATCGAGGGCAAGGGCGTCCACGTCGTCACCGTCAACGATTACCTCGCCGCGCGCGATGCCGAATGGATGGGACAGGTCTATCGCTTCCTGGGGCTCACCACCGGCGTGATCGTGCCCAATCTGGGCGAGGCGCAGCGCCGCGATGCCTACGCCGCCGATATCACCTATGCGACCAACAATGAGCTCGGCTTCGATTATCTGCGCGACAATATGAAGCACGAGCGCAACCAGATGGTGCAGCGCCCCTACAACTTCGCTGTGGTCGACGAGGTCGACTCGATCCTGATCGACGAGGCCCGCACACCGCTGATCATCTCTGGGCCCACCGACGACAAGTCCGAGATGTACATCGCGGTCAACGCGATCGTGCTGAATCTCGACGAAGGCGACTACGAAAAGGACGAGAAGGCGCGCTCGGTCATCCTGACCGAGGATGGCACCGAAAAGGCGGAGCGTCTGCTCGAGGATGCGGGCCTGCTCGAGGGCAGCAATCTCTATGACGTCGAGAACACCCAGATCGTCCATCACCTCGACCAGGCGCTCAAGGCCAATGTGATGTTCAAGCGCGACATCGATTATATCGTCAAGGACGACCAGATCGTCATCATCGACGAATTCACCGGGCGCATGATGGATGGACGCCGCTGGTCGAATGGCCTGCATCAGGCGGTCGAGGCCAAGGAAGGCGTGCAGATCAAGCCCGAAAACCAGACGCTCGCTTCGATCACCTTCCAGAACTATTTCAGAATGTATCCCAAGCTGTCGGGCATGACCGGCACAGCGGCGACCGAAGCAGCCGAATTCTTCGACATCTACAAGATGAACGTCGTCACCATCCCGACCAACAAGCCGATCCGTCGGGTCGACGAGGAAGACGAGTTTTACAAGAACACCGCCGACAAGTTCCAGGCGATCGCCAAGGGCATCCGTGAGAAGAACCTGATCGGCCAGCCGGTGCTGGTCGGCACGGTGTCGATCGAGAAGTCCGAGTTATTGTCCGAATATCTCAACAAGGAAGGCGTGCCGCACAGCGTGCTCAACGCGCGCTTCCATGAGCAGGAAGCGCGCATCGTGGCGCAGGCCGGGCGCATGGGCGCCGTGACCATCGCCACCAACATGGCTGGCCGTGGCACCGACATCCAGCTCGGCGGCAATGTCGAATACCGGGTCGATGACGAGCTGCGCGACATGCCCGAGGGCCCAGAACGCGATGCCGCGATCGAGCGGATCAAGGCCGAGGTCGCAGCGGAGAAGGCAAAGGTGCTCGAGGCGGGCGGCCTGTTCGTGCTGGGTACCGAGCGGCATGAAAGCCGGCGCATCGACAACCAGCTGCGCGGCCGCTCGGGCCGTCAGGGTGATCCTGGCCTGTCGCGCTTCTATCTGTGCCTGGAAGACGATTTGCTGCGCATTTTCGGCCCCGATACGCTGTTCTCGCGGATGATGAAGAACAACCTCGCTGATGGCGAGGCAATCGGCTCCAAATGGCTGTCCAAGGCGATCGAGACCGCGCAGAAAAAGGTCGAAGCGCGCAACTACGACATCCGCAAGCAGGTCGTCGAATATGATGACGTGATGAATGACCAGCGCAAGGTGATCTATGAGCAGCGCGCCGAGATCATGGATGCCGAAGCGGTCGACGATGTCGTGCTCGACATGCGCAACGATACGGTCAACGCCATCGTCGGTGAGGCCTGCCCGCCGGGAACCTATCCCGAACAGTGGAATGTTGAAGGGCTGAAGGCGCGCGTGTCCGAGGTGCTGGCGCTCGAGCCGGACATCGATTCCTGGATGCAGGAAGACGTCATCGAGCCCGAGATGATCGAGCAGCGCATCCGCGAGATGGCCGAAGCCAAGGTCGAGGACAAGGCGGGGCAGGTCGAAACCGGCATGTGGCGCTCGATCGAGAAGTCGGTGCTGCTGCAGAGCCTCGACCATCACTGGAAGGAGCATCTGGCGACGCTCGATGCGCTGCGCCAGGTCGTGTTCCTGCGCGCCTATGCGCAGAAGACACCGATCAACGAATACAAGCGCGAGGCTTTCGGCCTGTTCGAGCGCATGCTCGAGGTGATCCGCGAGGATGTGACCGGAACGATCATGAGTCTTGAGGTCCGCGAACCCGAAGTCCCTTCGCTGCCCGAGCTGCCCGACTTCCTCACCACGCACTTCGACCCGTTCACCGGCGAGGACAACAGCGCGGACATCGATGGCGGTACTCGCGGCACGGTCGCAGCAACACTGCCGCCGCGCCAGTCTCCCATGCCCGAGGCGTCGGCTGACCTGTTCACCGGAGAAATCAGCCGCAACGCACCGTGCCCGTGCGGATCGGGCCGCAAGTACAAGCACTGCCACGGCAAGGCTGCCTGATCAGCGCCGAACATACGCACCCTGGCGTCGGAATGGTTCCGGCGTCAGGGTAAGCGCCATGCGCTTGCCTGCCACACAGCAGCTTGCCGACATATTGGCTGAACGCGATGTATTACGAAGTCGGGTTAGGGCGAAGTCCCGTTAGGGCGAAGTCGGGTTAGGCTGCGCAAGCATGATGCGCGTAACGGTGGGTTTGCCTTGCTCCAACCGGCGCCACTGCTGCCGGGGCTAAGGTCTTGAAGGGCTGGCTCCCCGAGTAGATTGTGAGATGCATCGCTAAACCTCCGTATTTTATCAATTTTTTCGCGGGAAATTTTTGGGATACCCCGGTGGATACCCCTTCTGGGTATGGGTGACGGGGTATCA
>JBKBTF010000064.1:0-18851 GCA_046291395.1 Blastomonas sp.
GGGGCGGCCCGTACGCTTTGGGCATCTGGACCGCGCCCGACGGAATCGCCACGGTCGGGTGTTTCACCGACCCAGTTGGAAATGTGCTCAGCCTGACCGAGGCGCGCTAGAGCGACTGCACCAGATGGCCGCCATCGACGGTGAGGATGCTGCCGGTCATGAATCGGCTGGCGTCCGACACCAAGAGCAGCAGCGGGCCGTCGAGATCGGGCAGCTCGCCATAGCGGCGCATCGCGATGCGCTTGCGCAGGGGTTCGCCCGCCTCGCCTGCCAATTGTTTGCGGTTGAGATCGGTCAGGAAAAAGCCTGGCGCCAACGCGTTGACGCGGATGTTGAAGCGCGCCAGTTCCAGAGCCAGTTGCCGGGTCATGTGCAGCACGCCCGCTTTGGACATCGCATAAGGCGCGCTGCCCGCAGAGGGCTGAACACCGGTGATCGACGCGGTGTTGATGATGTTGCCGCCGCCTGCATCGCGCATGACTTTTGCTGCTTCGGTCGCGACGTTCCATGCGCCCTTGAGGTTGGTGTCCATCACGAAGTCGTAATCCGCCTCCGTCTGGTCGAGCGCGCGCTTGGTGACGGCAACGCCGGCATTGTTGATGCATGTGTCGATCGCGCCGGCTGCTGCAAGGCCCTCGCGCACCGAGCCAAGGTCCGCGACATCCATCCGCACCGCGCTCGCGCTGCCACCGCTCGCAGTGATCTCGGCGACCAGCGCCTCGAGCGCCTCCAGCCGTCGCGCGGCGACGACGACGTGCGCGCCGCACTTCGCCAACACCCGCGCGAAATGCGCGCCGAAGCCCTCGCTCGATGCGCCGGTGACCAGGATGCGCTGGCCGGTGAGGTCTGCACTCAGGGTCATGCGGAAGCTCCTTGCGTGGCGTGCCCCTCCGCTAAAAGCCGATGGTCGCGCTTGATCTTCTTGGCGAGCGACCATTTGTGCACTTCGGTGGGGCCATCATAGATGCGGAAGGCGCGGATCTCGCGAAATACCTGCTCGACGATGGTATCGCCGCTGACGCCGGTACCGCCCATCACCTGCACGCAGCGATCGGCGACGCGCATCAGCGCTTCGGACACCGCGACCTTGGTCATCGAGCTTTCGACCGTGCCGAGATCGCCGGTATCGAGCACGCCGGCGCACCACGCGATCATCAGCTCGGCCTGTTTCAGGTCGATCAGGTTCTCCGCCAGCATGAAGCCGACGCCCTCGTGATCGACCAGAGGCTTGCCGAACGCATGGCGGCGGCAGGCATAATCGCTGGCGATCTCGTGCGCCCTGCTCGCTGCGCCGAACCAGCGCATGCAGTGCGAGAGGCGGGCAGGTGAGAGGCGGACCTGCGCATATTTGAAGCCCTCGCCGCTCTGCCCCAGCATCTGGTCGGCGGGGACGCGCAGGTTGTCGATGGCGATGATGGCATGACCGCCGGGCATCGAATTGTCGATGGTGTCGAGCACGCGTTCGATGCGGATCGCGGGATCGGGCAGATCGACCAGGAACATGCACGCGCCGTCCTCGGACTTGGCCATGACGATGCCGACCTTCGCGCCTTGTGCCCCGGTGATGAACGCCTTGCGCCCGTTGATCACCCAATGGTTGCCATCGAGCCTGGCGGTGGTCTGCATCATCGAGGGGTCGGAGCCCGCGCCGCCCTCGTCCGCTGGTTCGGTCATGAAGAACGCCGAGCGCGATTCGCCGCTGACCAGCTGATCGAGGAACAGCGCCTTCTGTTCATCGCTGCCGACCTTGCCCAGCAGATACATGTTGCCCTCGTCGGGCGCGGCGGTGTTGCACGCGACCGGGCCGAGCGGCGACAGGCCTGATTTCTGCAGCACGATCGCGGTCTGCGCCTGGGTGAGATGGCGGCCATCGGGCAGGATATGCGGCGTCATCACGCCAGCGTCGCGGGCGAGGGCGCGCATCTCCAGCACCAGTTCCTCCGACGGCCCATGCGCGCCGCAGCGCGGATCGCGTTCGTAGGGCGCTATGCGCTCGCGGACGAAGCGCTCGACCTTGGTGGCAATGGCATCGACTTCGGCGGCGGAAAGATGGGACATGGGTTGAGGCTCCCGGATGCGTGGCGTGTGTTGAAACCGGGTAATGAAGCTGGTGCGTTAATCAACTGATTAAATTGTCACGGGCGAAAGTCGCAGCAGAGCCCCAAAGCCAGCAGGTGGCGACGTTTCCGTCAACGCGGGCATTGCTGCCCGGCTCCCTCAGGCTATCCTGCCTCATGGATTTCGCGGCTGTCCGATGGCGCTTCTTCCCGATCGGATAGCCCGTAGTCGCGCACCACTTGGGCAACCCTCAATCGATAGTCCGAAAAGACGCCATGTCTCCCTTTGGCCTGGGTGGCCCGGTGGCCTCGGTGGTTGCGCCATCGCTCGACTGCCGCTTCATCGCGAAAGAACGAAAGCGACAGAATCTTTGCTGGATCAGTAAGGCTCTGGAATCGTTCGATGGAAACAAAGCCGTCGATTGCCTGCAAATCGTGCTTCAATGCAGCAGCAAGGTCCAGATAATGTTGCATTTCGCCTTTGGTGGGGCAGGCTTCAAAGATCACCGCAATCATGGCATGACTAACGGACCATGTGGCGCAGAAGCGTGGCGCAAAAACAGCCTGTCCTCGCGCCGGATAAATTGCCCGCTTTTGGCGAACTGATAGTTTGCTTGACCGACCGGATCGGTGCTCAGCCGTGCCCGGTACTGTTCAGAGGCTGCCAGATCTTCGATATTGTAAACACCATAGGCAACTGTGCTCGATCCCTCGTACGGCGTGTAGTAACCTATGAGGTCGGCTCCGCACCGCGGTATCGCATCGCCCCAGTTGCGGGCATATTCCCGAAAAGCGTCCATCTTGTACGGGTCGATTTCATATCGAATGAAGCAGGTGATCATGGCCGGATTCTCCAGGTGGGCGACAGGCCTGAACGTTAGCCGATTGAACCGCGACAATGTTTCGGTTATGACCGAACTATGCAAGCTGGCCCAACGATCTCGCGCGTGGCCGCGCTTATCGGTGACCCCGCCCGGGCGAATATTCTCGTCGCACTCATGGACGGCCGCGCCTTGACCGTAACCGAACTCGCACAAATTGCAGGCGTCATGGTCCAAACAGCTAGCGGGCACCTCGCCAAGCTCAGCGATGCGGCAATGATCGTTACCGAAAAGCAGGGACGACATCGCTATGTTCGGCTTTCCGGACCTGATATTGCTCACGTGCTGGAAGGGCTGATGGGACTAGCGCAGCGCACCGGCGCCGTCCCCGCGCGACCCGGCCCCCGCGATGCGGAGCTTCGGACGGCGCGGACGTGCTATGACCATCTTGCCGGTGAACGAGGGGTCGAGCTTTTCGATCTCCTGCTTCAGCGCAACCTGATTGAAATGAGCGATCGCCTTAGCGTAACTGCTGCTGGGCGGGCGTTTTTCATCGATCTTGGCCTTGATATGCGGGCGCTCGATGCGAGGCGTCGTCCGCTCTGCCGCGCCTGTCTCGACTGGAGCGAGCGGCGCCATCACTTGGGCGGCGCATTGGGAGCCGAGATTTTTGCAATGTTCATCGAGCGGCGCTGGGCGGTGCGAAAACAGGGACGCGTCGTTGAACTGTCGCCGAGTGCAATGGAAGCTTTCACCCGAATGATCGCGGGTTAGTGGGGCATCGTTGCCTCTGTTATCTGGCCAAACAAAAAACCCCGCCGCGCGAAAAGCGCAGGCGGGGTTTCATGTCTGTTGTCCCGGCCCTTGCAGACCGAACGCCGGATCAATCGTGGTGCGCGACCAGGTTGACGGCGGAGTGCTTGCCGCGGCGGTCGACTTCGAGGTCGAACTCGAGCCGGTCGCCCTGGTTGAGGCCGTTCATGCCGGCGCGTTCGACCGCGCTGATGTGAACGAACGCATCGGGCTGGCCGTCGTCGCGGGTGATGAAGCCGAAGCCTTTCATCGAGTTGAAGAACTTGACCGTGCCGGTGGCACGCTCGCCGGTGAGCTCCCGGCGGGGAGCCTCGCCGCGCGGTGCGCCGCGATCACCACCACCGCCGCCGCTATCGGATACGGCGATCAGTTCACCATCGACCTTGAGGTCGCTGGCGGACACCTTGCCGCCGCGATCGACCAGAGTGAATTCCAGGCCTTGCCCTTCGGCGAGGTTGGAAAGCCCTGCACGCTCCACCGCGCTGATGTGGACAAACACGTCCTCGCCGCCATCATCGCGCTGGATGAAGCCGAAGCCCTTTTGCGCGTTGAAGAATTTGACCTTGCCCTTGGCTTCGCCGACCACCTGGGTGGGCATTCCGCCAAAACCGCCGCTGCGAGGAGCGCCGCCGCCGGCGCCTGCGCCGCCGCCCGGACCGCGCGGGGCACCGAAGCCGCCGCCGCCGCCAGCAGGAGCGCCATATCCGCCACCGCCACCGCCGCCGAAGCGATCCCGGTCACCATATGCAGGCGGAGGCGAAAATGCGTCGAAATCATCCTCGCCAAATCTATCGCGTTTGTCCCGGCCCCTGCCGCGCCGACCCCTGTCAAAACTCATGCCGAATTATTCACTTTCAATATCGTCCTGGATCATGTGCTCAAGAACAAGGCGGACGTGAACCCTGTCGCTCAACTGTTGGTACTCTTCGTGCGGACCCTTTCAGCATGGAGCAATCCGCGAAAACGCACCAGAAACCTTCGCTACCTTAACCTTCTCAGCATCCACCGCCGACCTTTCGACAATCAGCCCGGTATCAACAGAGCAAAAACCTGTGGAAGACTCAAAATTCTGCTTTGCGCGCAACAAAACAAGCACGGCAATCGCGGACTTCCAGGTGATTCTCTTAAACCAAATCCAACGGCATGGCGAACAATAAATGGCCCATGCGCAAGGCCTGGCCTCGCAAATATGCCTGTTTGACCCATTGCGGGTGTCTGCCAGCGCGTGTCGGACGGCCAGCGGGCGTGGAATTACGCGCTGGCGGGCGTTTCCCGGCCTTGCCATGGCATCGCGGCTGCTGCAATTGACGTCGATGGACAGGATTCTCGCGCTTTCTGAGCGATATTGCGCCGGTGGCCGCGTTCCCCACGCGATCGGCGTTGCTCGCTGATAGCAGGGGTGTCCATGGTCCTGGAGGTGACAGTCCGGAGGGTTATGTCTATGCCGCGATGGCTTTTTCTGCGATGGTCGCGGCCTTCAACCCCCCGGTCCGCAAGGGGCGGGACCCGAAACGCGGCATTTCGCCGACGCTGACCAATGGCGAGATTGCATGACCGTTTACTTCCACGAATCAGACCTGCCCGCCGATGTGCTTGCCCCCGGACCGGTGGCTGTCGATACCGAGACCATGGGTCTGGTGACCCCGCGCGACCGGCTTTGCCTGGTGCAGATCTCGGACGGTCGCGGCGACGAGCATCTGGTGCGGTTCATGCCGGGCAGCGATTATGCCGCACCCAATCTGCGCAGCGTTCTGGCCGATCCCGAGCGCCTCAAGCTGTATCATTTCGCCCGGTTCGATCTCGCGGCGATCAAGCACTATCTTGGCGTGATGGCAGCGCCGGTGTTCTGCACCAAGATCGCATCGCGGATGATCCGCACCTATACCGACCGGCATGGCCTGAAGGAGCTGGTGCGCGAGGTGCTGGGCCGCGAGCTCAGCAAGGTGCAGCAATCGAGCGACTGGGGCGCGCCCGAGATCAACGAGGCGCAGCGCGATTATGCCGCCAGCGATGTTCGCTTTCTGCACGGGCTTTATGCCGCGATGGATGCCCGGCTGGTGCGCGAAGGGCGGCGCGAGCTGGCACAGGCCTGTTTCGATTTCCTGCCTGCGCGCGCCGAACTCGATCTGGCGGGCTGGCCTGAAATTGATATTTTCGCGCACGCTTAATATATCGCGCCGGACACAATAGGCGGCCGGCTGACCGGTTCGCCCCATAAAAGGCCTTGAGGCACCATGACCGAACGCGCCGACATCATGCGCACCCGCCGCCAGCTGTTTGCCGCGCCGGGCAGCAGCCACGACCGGATGGTAAGGCTGCTGGGCATCATCCTGCCCTCGGCGATCGGGGTGCTGGTCGCGTTCCTCGCGCTTGCGCCGCTGCTGCGCAATACCGAGGTCAGCTTCCTGCTCGACAAGAATCAGGTCGATATCGCGCGCGAACGGATGCGGGTGACACAGGCGCTGTATCGCGGTCAGGACAGTGAAGGGCGGCCTTTCTCGCTGCAGGCAGGATCTGCGGTGCAGCAAAGCTCGCGCAATCCCGTCGTGCAGCTCAAGGATCTGGCTGCGCGCATTCTGCTGGCGGAAGGCCCCGGCGTTCTGGAGGCACGGCAGGGCACCTATAACATGGACAGCGAGCAGGTCTCGATCATCGGGCCGGTGCAGTTCAACTCTGCCAATGGCTATCGCATGGTCACCCGCGATGTGGATATCGATTTGCCGGAGCGGACCATGGTCAGCCGGGGAGAGGTCACCGGACGCTTGCCGACTGGCACTTTCCGCGCCGACCGGTTAAAGGCCGATCTTGCCAATCGCACGGTCACGCTGGAAGGCCGGGCGCGGCTTCGGATGACCCAGGGTGGATTGCCCCGATGACAGGCCAAGATCCAGTGACGAGCGGAGATACGGGATTGACCAAGCGGTTTTCAGCCAAGGCTTTCATGCTGGCAGGTCGCCTGTCGCCACGGGTGGGGGCAGGCGTGCTGGCGCTTGGCGCACTGCTTGCCGTCCCCGGCAGCGTCACCGCGCAGTCGCTGATGAACCACAACAGCAATGCGCCGGTCGATTACGCTGCCGACCGCATCGAACTGCAGGACCGCGCAAACCGCGTGCTGCTGTCGGGAAATGTCGATATCACCCAGGCCGGCCTCAGGCTGCAGGCGGCGCGGATGACGGTCGCCTATCGCAATGCGGGCGGCATCGAGATCGAACGCATCGACGCCAATGGCGGCGTGGTCGTCACCAAGGGTGAGGAACGCGCCAGCGGCAATGTCGGCATTTATGATTTCAACCGCCGCATCATCACCCTGATCGGCAATGTCGCATTGCGTCAGGGTGGCAACACACTCAATGGCGGGCGGATGGTGATCGACCTCACCACCGGCCGCTCGACCGTCGACGGCCGCTCGGCCGGCGGCGCGCCGGGCCAGACAGGATCGGCCGGCGGGCGCGTTTCGGGAACGTTCGCGGTCCCCAATCGGGATTGATTTCTGCGGTAAATCCTCCCCGGAACGGGGAGGGGGGGCCGCGAAGCGGTGGCGGGGAAGCGAGATGGCGTTTCCCTGCCAGCATCGAACCCAGACGCGTCCCCTCCACCACCCGCTGCGCGGGCGGTCCCCCTCCCCAGCAAGCTGGGGCGGATTTGAATGCAGTCGCGACCACCCATGCACAAATCCTGCCAACGCGTGAATATCGCCGGTTTTCATCGCATTGTTCCATGCTATGGGGGGATAAACGAAAAGCGGTGGCCAGAGCCGCCGTCATGGTTTGCAGGAATGTTGCGATGAACGATGTAGCCCCTTTAGGCCTGCTCAGCGGCACCGCCGCCGATCCCGCTTTGTCGAGCGACGGGTTGAACGTCGTTTCGATCGCCAAGAGCTATGACAAGAAAGTGGTGCTGTCGGATGTGTCGCTGCACGTCGCCAAGGGCGAGGTGCTCGGCCTGCTCGGCCCCAATGGCGCGGGCAAGACCACCTGCTTCTATTCGATCATGGGGCTCGTGAAACCCAATTCGGGCCGCATCATGCTCGATGGAGTCGATATCACGCCGCTGCCTATGTATCGCCGCGCGATCCTGGGCCTCGGCTATCTGCCGCAGGAAACTTCGATCTTTCGCGGCATGACCGTCGAGCAGAACATCAAGGCGGTTCTCGAACTGGTCGAGCCCGAGCCTGAGGCGCGTGCCGCGCGGCTCGAAACGCTGCTCGAAGAGTTCGGGCTGACGCGGCTGCGCGCATCGCCTGCGATGGCGCTGTCGGGCGGTGAGCGCCGCCGCTGCGAGATCGCCCGTGCGCTTGCCGCCAGCCCCTCGATCATCCTGCTCGACGAGCCGTTCGCCGGCATCGATCCGCTGTCGATCGCCGACATCCGCGACCTGATCATCGAGCTCAAGTCGCGCGGCATCGGCGTGCTGATCACCGATCACAACGTCCGCGAGACGCTCGACATCGTCGACCGCGCCTGCATCATCTATGATGGCAAGGTGCTGTTCGCAGGGACCCCCGAAGCGCTGGTGGCGGACGAGAATGTCCGCAGGCTGTATCTGGGTGAGGGTTTCGCGCTGTGATCACGGCCGATACAGGTGACAAAGGGCTGATCTGATGGCGCTTGGCCCGCGCCTTGACCTGAGGCAGAGCCAGTCGCTGGTCATGACGCCGCAGTTGCAGCAGGCGATCCGGCTGCTGGCTTTGTCCAATATCGAGATCGAGGCGTTCATCGGCGAGGAGCTCGAGCGCAATCCGCTGCTCGAACTGGGCGGTGAGGACACCGGTGGCGAAGTTGCTGCCAGCGGGGTCGATGCTGCGTTCGATGCGCCTGCGACCCCGCCTGGTGACGGCGACCCCGCCAGCAGCGACGAGCTGATCGGGGCCGGCATGGGTGAGGTCGACCGCCCGCTCGATATCGATCTGGGCGGCGAGGTCTTTCACCATGATTGCGCTAGCGACGGCCCCGAGCGTGCGCCGGGCGAGGCCAGCGGCGGGCTCGATGGCGCGTTGTCGCTCAACGACATTTCGACCGGCGGGGGCAAGGACAGCGACGGCTGGGAAGATTCGCTCGAATATGATCTGACCTTGCGCGAACATCTGCACGCGCAGGCCGGGATCGCGATGTCGGGCGTCACCCTGTTCATCGGCCGCCATCTGATCGAACTGATCGACGAAAATGGCTATCTGCGCGGCGACCTGCTGCAGGTGTCGCACCAGCTTGGCGTGCCGCTAGGCGAAGTGGAGGTCGCGCTCGAAGCCGTCCAGACGCTCGATCCCACCGGCGTCGGCGCGCGCGATCTGGCCGAATGCCTGGCATTGCAGGCCAAGGAGGCCGACCGCTACGATCCTTGCATGGCGCGGCTGATCGACAATCTCGAGCTGGTCGCGCGCGGTGCGCTGCCGCAGCTCAAGCGGCTGTGCCGGGTCGATGACGAGGATCTCGCCGACATGATCGCCGAATTGCGGCAGTATGATCCCAAGCCCGGCAGCCGCTTCGGCGGATCGAGCGTCGAGACGGTGGTGCCCGACCTGTTCGTGCTCGAGCGAGAAGGCAAGTGGATGATCGAGATCAACAGCGCGACCTTGCCGCGGCTGCTGGTCAACCGCAGCTATCATGTCTCGCTGAGCGGCGGACGGCACGATGCCAAGTCCAAGGCCTGGCTCAGCGAGTGCCTTGCCGAGGCCAACTGGCTGGTCAAGGCGCTGGACCAGCGCCAGCGCACGATCATCAAGGTGGCAAGCGAGATCGTCAAGCAGCAGGAAGGCTTCTTCCGCAAGGGCGTCACCCAGCTCCGCCCGCTCACGCTGCGCAGCGTCGCCGATGCGATCGAGATGCACGAGTCGACCGTCAGCCGGGTCACCAGCCACAAATATCTGAGCTGCGCGCGCGGGCTGTTCGAGCTCAAATACTTCTTTACCAGCGCGATCCAGGCGACCGATGGCGGCGATGCCGTGTCCGCCTCTGCGGTAAAAAGCCATATAAAGGCGCTGATCGACGAGGAGGACGGCAAGAACATCCTGTCCGACGATCAATTGGTCGATCTGCTCAAGGAACGCGGCTTTGACATTGCCCGGCGCACCGTCGCGAAATACCGCGAGGCACTTGGGCTTGGCTCATCGGTGCAACGCCGTCGCCAGAAGAAGCTGCAAGGGGCGCGGTGAGACAATCTCCACTCCCGCTTGCGGGAGGGGCAGGTCCGGCCTGCCGGACCGGGGTGGGCCTGAACAGGAGTGGCTGCAGCGCTCACCTGCGGCTTCGCGCCCACCCCGGCCTGCGGCCACCCCTCCCGCAAGCGGTAGGGGAGAAGAACGCTTTACTGCAGCGTCACCCGCGGATCGTCGCTGTCGCGGCGGCCGAAGAACTGCATCAGCTGCACCAGAAGGTCGGCGCGCGTTGTCAGGCCATCGGCCTCGAGCAGCGCTTGCTTGGCCGCCGCATCGAACGGGGCAATCTGCGCGATGCCGTTGACCAGCGAGCGGTCATCGAGCCGAGCGACCGAGTCCCAGTCGACACTATACCCTTGCGCATTGGCGAAGCGCTGCGATTCGCGCTCCAGGCTGGCGCGCTCGATGCTCGACAGCGCCTGATCGTCCTCGTTCTCGTTGATCAGTTCGGCCTCGATCTGGCGGAAGGCGGTGGTCACTTCCAGCTCGCGCAGCATGCGGAACCGGGCGAAGCCTTCGAGCACCAGATTGTAGCGGCCGTCGTCGAGCGCCTCGACATCGACGATGCGACCGACACAGCCCATGTCGAACAAGGGCGGTGGATCGCCGCCGCCGCGCGGCTGGATCATCCCGATCTGTCGGTCACGCGCCATCGCATCGCTCACCAGCGCGCGATAGCGTGGCTCGAAGATGTGCAGCGGGACCTGAAGCCCCGGAAACAGGATGACGCCGGTCAGCGGAAAGATGGAGATGCGCTGGGCGGCCATGACAGGTTTGTCGCTCACCCGAACAACGCGGCAGAAAGCTTGCGCCGTGTCGCCGATACCCACGGGTCTTCCAGCCCCACCGCCTCGAAGATCTGGAGCAGACGCGCGCGTGCCGCGCCCTCGTTCCATTCCTTGTCGGCGCGCACGATCGCGAGCAGATGCTCCGCCGCCTCGTCGCGCTCGCCACCGGCAAACAGCGCCACGGCCAGATCGAAGCGCGCGGCGTGATCGTCGGGCGCGGCGTCCGATGCTGCGCGCAGCCCGGCGATCTCGCTGTCATCGGCCTTGTCGGCGACCAGCGCGATCGCGGCCTTGGCGCGGTCGAGCAGGGGGTCGGATGCGATCTCCGGCGGCAGATCGGCGAGCAGCGCCTGCGCCTCGTCCACCTTGTCGGCGGCGACCATCGCGCGCAGCAGTCCCGAGATCGCTGCCATACTGTCAGGCACCATATCGAGGATCTGCGCGAAGATGCCTGCGGCGCGTTCGCCATCGCCTTCGGCCAGCACCTCTTCGCCCATCGCGATCAGCGGCTCGATATCAGGGCCAGCGGCGTCATCGCCGTCGCCTGCCTGTATCGGCAGCTTGGCAAGCAATTGGTCGAGAATTCCGGAAAGCTGGCTTTCGGTGCGCGCATTGGTGAGGTTGGCGACCGGCTGGCCCTGAAACATCGCATAGACGGTGGGGATCGACTGGATCTGGAACTGCGAGGCGATGAAGCGTTCCTCGTCGACATTGACCTTGACCAGAATCACGCCCTTGTCGGCATAATCGGCGGCGACCTTTTCCAGCACCGGGGTCAGCGTCTTGCATGGGCCGCACCATTCGGCCCAGAAATCGAGGATGACCAGCTTGGTCATCGATGGTTCGACCACGCTGGTCCGGAACGCCTCGACGGCCTTGTGCTCTTCGGTCGTCAAACCCATGGTTGCCAAGTGAACTGCTCCTGCTGTTATGCGCGATCAAACCGGTAATCCCGCAGCCAGGGGTCTGCGCCCCGTTCGTGACCGCCATCTTATCCGCAACCCCAAGATGGTGCGCAAGCAGCTTCTGCCAAGGGTGGCACAATGATTCCGCAGCAAATGCGAAATTGGGGCTTGCCGGACCCCAAACCCGATGCTAACTGCGCGCCTCACCTGCTGGATCGCACGTCGAACCAGCCGCCGAGCGGGCGTAGCTCAGGGGTAGAGCACAACCTTGCCAAGGTTGGGGTCGAGGGTTCGAATCCCTTCGCCCGCTCCAGAATTCATCTATATATCAATGAGTTCTGCGGCCGCCGCCGAGGGCGTTTAGGCGGGCCGTTGCGCTGGTGTCCACCTGGTGTCCACGGGAGCACTCCCGTGGAAATCCAGATCGCCTGCCATTTTTTCGCGAATTGATGTCGGTCGGAGAGCGAAAGCTGCCGAGTCTCTTGAACGTGGTGTTCAGAGCGTTCGGCGGCAACTCCAGGTCCACTGGTGAGGCAAGCACTCCACGAGCGACGTTTTACGCTTCATAGTTTCATGAAACTATGGTTTAATGTTTTCATGAGACAGGTGGAGGCTCGCAGCGATGCCGATGATGAGCATCTTCAGATTCAAGTCCCTGGAGTGACCAAGCGCGATCTTGGTCAACGGGCGCTCGACGCTCGCGAACCGATCCGCATGATCGTGCTACGCGCGCTCCAAGCCTACGGCGTTAAGGTGCCGCCCGAGGCGATCTCGGATCGCCGGAAGCGCAGTTGATGTCGGACGAGTTCGCGGCGCTGACGATCAATGACTATGCCAAGCAGGCTGCCCGCACGGATCAACGCAGCGGGAAGAGCGCTCTGGGCTTCTCGATGCTCGGATTGTTCGGGGAAGCGGGCAGTCTTCTAAGCGAGGCAAAGAAGAAGCAGCGCGATGCTGCTTCCTACCTCGGCTATGCCGATGCCGTTGCCGAGGAACTTGGTGACGTTCTTTGGTATCTTGCGGCCGTTGCGCGTCGCAGCGCGCTGGACCTGAGCGACATCGCGGCAAACGCGGGCCGTGGCGACGGAGAGTGGCGGGCCGGAGGAAACGGCGCCTTGAGCTTCCATGCGCTCCAACCAGCCCACATTCCGCTGGCCAAGGCTCCCATGCCGCAGTTCGAGCACACTTTGCTCGCGCTTGCCGGCGAGGTGGGCGTCCTCGTAAATGGCTTCCAGTTGGGTGCGCTGGCACGGGACAAGACAATGCTCGCTCGCCAGCTCGTGCTGGTCATGCGCAGGTTGATCCAGGCCGCCAACGATTCCGGGGTAACGATCGAGGCAGCCGCCGTCAAAAACCTTCATAAGATCTTTGACCGCTGGCCCCGCGAGAAAACGTATGCGTCTCCGTTCGATGCCACGATGGACTCCGAGGAACAGCTCCCACGCCGGATGACGATCGACGTTTATGAGCGCAAAGTGCGCGGACAGACGTTTGTTTTTCAGCGATCGAACGGCGTCTATGTCGGTGATCGGCTCACCGACAATGCGCTGGAACCCGACGATTATCGCTTCCACGACGTCTTTCACTATGCGCATGTTGCAGTACTGGGCTGGTCACCGGTTATCCGCGCGCTGCTGCGTCTGAAGCGCAAGAGCGATCCCAAACTCGACGATGCGGAGGATGGTGCGCGGGCTATCCTCATCGAGGAAGGTGTCACCTCGTGGATATTCGGCCAGGCTCAGCAACTCCGCTACTTCGACAAGGTAAAATCAGGCGGCCTGCCACTGGACATGCTCAAGCATGTCCGCCAGTTCGTCGCCGGCTACGAATCCGAACGCTGCCCGTTGTGGCTTTGGGAGGAAGCGATCCTCCAAGGCTACGCGGCCTTCCGCTTCCTCCAGAAACACCGGCGCGGTCGTGTCACGATCGACTTCGCCCATCGTCGCCTGCGTATCAAGGAACTGCCGTCATGACCCCCAAACATTTTGTTTCCACTTTGGCGGCAACGGAGCTTCCTTCCGTTTTCAATCCCTGGCGCGATCGCTGCGCCGTCCATGACCGGCGCGATGCGGCAGCCAAGCGGCGCGACAATCTGGAACGGCTGCTGACCGCTGCCTTGGACGCGAAGGTCGAGACCATATGGATTGCTCGCGACCTCGGCTATCGCGGCGGCCGGCGCACGGGCGTTCCCCTCACCGATGAGGTTCATCTCGACCGGGCGGGTGCGTTGATGGGCGGCATCGACCTTCAACGTGCGACGCAAGGCCCGGCAGTCGCCGAGCGGACAGCGGCGATCGTCTGGCGCGTGCTCGAACAGATCGGGCAGCCGGTCATGCTCTGGAACGTCTTCCCGTTCCATCCGCATGAAGCGAGCGATCCCTTGTCGAACCGTTGTCATACCCGCGGAGAACGCGAGGCGACCTGGCCTTTGCTTCAGGCGCTGATTGCCATGCTCCAGCCCCGGCGCATTGTTGCGATTGGGCGCGATGCTCACCTAGCCCTTGGTGATGTCGGTATCCCGACGTCGGCCGTCCGCCATCCGAGCTATGGCGGGCAGCGCGACTTCATCGAAGGCATGTTCGCGATGTACGGGATCGACGGCGGCGCTCTTGAAACGCCGCGTCTGCCGTTGGAGGCGCCTTATTCTGCGGCGAGGAGCTGCGAACTCGCCTGATCGCAGCGCGCCAGAAGCTGCTGGAGATCGCCGCGATTCCATTTGCCGGTATCGATTTCGGCGTGGGTAGAGACGATCGTCAGTGGTCCTAGTCCAACACCACCCTCCTTGGCGATGAACGACTGCAACCTACCCAGGCCGATCAGATTGCCAAGTAGCTTTTCGATGTAGAAATGGTTGCGGTAGAACGCCGTCATGGCGATCCGGCGTTGATCGCCTTTGCCGATCAGCTTGAGGCTGGCGAAGCTCAGACACTGCCCGCCATAAGGCGAATCGTTAACGTCGCGTGCTGGGTCGAAAACGCTCAGCTCGAACTTGTTGAGCGCGCGGACCTTAGGATTGCGCAGACGCTCGACAATCCCCCAGATCTGGTTGATCGGCGGCTCGTCGAGTTGGGGCAATTGCATCATCCGCTCGAAATAGTAGCCCGACCAGGCTTCCTTTAACCTAACTTTCGGAAGCACATTGTCACGGAACCGGTCGAAAAACCGCGGCGCGCCATGGCGGTGATAGAGCGCTGCTGGGAAGATCGTGTTGGCGACCGTCTCGATCGGCTTCTTGCCTCGTCCAGCGAGAAAGGCATCTACCTCTGCAACCACGGGATCGGCCAGCGTCGCGCGCGCCGAGGGATCGGCAACGTCGATGATGACATTATAGGCTTCATGGCGGGTTGCGCCATCGACTGCCCGCACCGCCTCGCGCCACGCGGAAACGCAGTCAGGCTGCGAGGGAACTGGAAGATACATCAACTGCCTCCATCAAGTTTGCGGTGGCGAAGAGCCGCGGTGCCAGAAATCGCTCCGTCAACCAGGCATGTCCTTCGAGGCCCCATCCCGTACCCCAGCTATTACGGACGAGAATTGCGGTTATGCCGTCGACTTTGCCGTGGCCCACGGCGATCACCGCATGGCGTTGGCTCGGCTCAGGCTGTTCGTCATTGGCCGGATCGACGACTCCATCGCGCGTCGGCATGAAGAAGGAGCGCGAGAGCATCGTCAGAATTACGACTGGCCGACCCGTGTCGAGCAAGGTGATGATCGAGGCGAGGTTCTTCATCCCCGGTTGGCCATCGCGCCCATAGCGATCACCGACCGCAGCAGGCGGGCTCCAAAGGCCGTGATCTTCGGGGACTGCTTCAAGATACGGCCAGCCATGTTCCTCAGGTTGCCCGTCGCCGCGCAGTGAATCGAGCATCGCCGAGAGCAGTGCGCCTTGTGCGGGCGATCGGCCCGCACGCCTCTGGGCATGATAGAAGGCAAATTCGCAGGATAGCGGCGCCCATCCATCACGCAGCCCGGCATGGGCATCGCTTGCGGCAAAGGCCATGCAGGTAGGTCGCGCACCCTGATCGCGGGCAGCACCGAACAAGGGCCGAAGATCGGTCGTGATCTTGATCATGGGAGCTAGGCGGCCTCGAGTAGATGCCGCCGCTCGGCGCGCGACAGACCTTCGGGTTCGGGGCCGGTCAGATCGAAGTCGAACGTCAGATGGGCTAGCGCCGGCACCGGCTGCCATGGCCGCCGTTCCTTGATCGACATCCGACCCCGCTGGGCCGCTTCGATGGCGGCCGTGACCCGCCGAACGATCGGCCCGCCGATCCCATCAGCATCGACCGCTTCGCGGTCGTCGCGAACGATGGCAAAGCCGCTCGCGATAAGCTGGTCGAAATCCCACAGATACCCGCCACCACTATGCTCCTTAAGCCGGAGCACGAAAAGGTCGTTGCGGCTGCCGTCGATCCTCGTGCCAGCGTCGCGCTCGGTCAGGAGCCAGACATCGCCACGATAATTGGCCGGGCGATAATCCTTGAGCAGATCGACCTTCAGCGCACGCGGCTGCGTACGCAGCAGATCGGTCATGGTCGATTGCGAGATTAGATTATAGCGCAGAAGCGTCCGGCACGTCGCTTCGTAGCTGGCCCCCAAGCGAAGCGAGAGTTGATACACGACGTTTGGACGGCGGAAGTCATCGACCTGCCAATCTTGGCGCGCGCTGTGCGATAGGATCAGCCATTTCGGCATCATGAAGGCGATAGCAAAGGCGTCCGCCTCGGTTTCCTGAAACAGCCCACCGGGCTCGGGCGAGTTCGGCATCCTCCGCAAGATGCTTTCGTCATCCAGGCTGGGTTGATGTTGCATCGAGAAATGGCCTAGCTCGTGAGCAGCCGTGAAGCGCTGGATGCTCATCGGGCGCTCCGTCGTCACCAGGACGCCATGTGCTGGCGCGCTCAGATAGGCACCGAGCAGCCCCTTGAGTGGCCGGAGCAATAGCGGCAGGTCGACGGCGTGGATCGCGCTAAACACATCGACATTGCCGCCCTGCTGTTCAATCAATTCGCGCGTATTCAACTGGCGGTGTAGCCGCCCTGCGGCCATGGCGCCGGCCCGCACCGCGCTGGCGTAGTCGAGCGCCATGGTCAGCCTTGCCCGCCGCCTGAACGCGCACGCAGATATTCGGCAAAGCGGCCAAGCTCTTCGCGATCCTGCGCCGACAGATCGGCAACGCGCCGCGCCAGATGCGCAACGTCTGCAGGCAGACTCGCCGAGGCTTCATCCTCACCAGTGAAATAGCCGACCGATTGACGATAGAGCCGCGCGAGGCGGGTCAACTCAATCGCCTCGACGCGGCGCTGCCCGATTTCAATGTCGGTGAGGCCCGTGCGCGGGATTTTGAGATACACCGCAACCTCCTCCTGTTTGAGACCGAGATATTTGCGGGCTTCGCGCAGCCGCTCGCCTAGGCGCCGTCGCTCTTCCTCGTCGTCCTCGTGACGCAATGCGAGATTGGTCATGGCTTCGATCCTTTCTTGCGAATCCATACGCGTTCGATCTTGGGGACAAGATGTTCGAGCGCAGCCTCGATCGAACTGTAGCCACCCGTGCGGACGATGCTCTCGCGCAGCTCGAAGCCGACAACAGGTTCAAGCGCACACAGCGTATCGACGACCGACAGCGAATCCATCGGAATGGGAGCCTTGATGATCTTCGGCTTATCCGGGGGAAGCGAGGTGCCGCGCACCTGCGCCTCAGCCTTTGCCACTTCGATCAGCTCAGCCACGAGCGTCGCGATGACGTCGTTCTTGGGGAATGCTACCGTACCCTGCTTGGTAGGTGCAATTGTTGCCATCTACGCCTCGCACGATTTGCCTACATGGGCAGTGTATAGTGTCTGATATTCAGACATGCAAGAGGGAAGTAATCGTGTGAAAAAGCATGGCGCCTCCCTTCGGGACCGCCGCTCTATCTCCGCTTCGCTCCGACCGAACCCCTGGCGGGTTTCGTCCGATACCGGTGACGATCACCTTGCGAAACGGCGTGTCAACGCCGATCCGTAAATCCGCCTCTGCGGATTTGCACTTTTCTGTATCTGCGGAGATCGGGCCAGGGCTGCGCCGGCCCGATCGCATTGACGGTCGTTGCACTCCCCGAGATGGGGTGGGCGTCGCTTCCCTTTAGGCCCGCCGCGCCGGGCCGCAACGCGCGTGCCGCGCTTACCTCCTCTGCGTTCCGGCCCTGCGGGTGCTGCCCGGCTCCGCCGGCGGGCCTGCCGGTCGCTCTTTCGCCGCCCACCCCATTCCGGGGTGTGTGTGGTTTTAGAAGGAGTAGTGTGATGAACGCTGTTACCCAAACCGCAGCCGCCGAGCCTGTGTCCGGCGTCGAGATTTTCGTGCCGCTCGCCAAGCTCAAGAAGTCCCCACGCAACGCCCGCAAGGTGCCGCATGGGGAAGCCGCCATCGAGGCGCTGGCCGCTTCGATCCAGCACAAGGGGCTGATCCAGAACCTTGTCATCGAGCCGGAGGTCAAGGAGGACGGGACGCCGACCGACTGTTACCTCGTTACCGCTGGCGAGGGCCGCAGGCTGGCGATGCTGCTGCGCGCCAAGCGCAAGCAGATCAAGAAATCCGAGCCGGTGCGCTGCTGGCTTGATACCACCAACGATCCGTCCGAGGTCAGTCTGGACGAGAACGTGACCCGGACCCCGATGCACCCCGCCGACCAGTTCGAGCGGTTCGCGGAGCTTTCCAACGACAAGGGTTGGGGCGCGCAGGAGATCGGCGCGCGGTTCGGCGTGTCGGCATCCGTGGTGAAGCAGCGGCTTCGCTTGGGCGCTGTCAGCCCGAAGCTGTTGCAGGTCTATCGCGAGGACGGTCTTTCGCTGGACCAGCTTATGGCCTTCGCCATCACCGAGAATCACGCCCGGCAGGAGCAGGTGTTCGAGATCCTGCATCACAACCGCGAGCCGTGGATCATCCGGCGCGACATGACCGCCGCCAACGTGCCCGCCACCGACCGGCGCGCGATCTTCGTCGGGGCCGACGCCTATGTCGAGGCGGGCGGCAACATCATCCGCGACCTGTTCAGCGAGGACCGGGGCGGGTTCTTCGAGGATGCGGGCTTGCTCGATATGCTCGCCGCCGAGAAGCTGCGCGAGATCGCGGGCGAGGTTCAGGCCGAAGGCTGGAAATGGACCGAGGCGCATATCGACTATCCCCACGCCCACGGTATGCGGCGCTTCTATCCGCAGACCATCGCCCTGTCCGACGAGGACGAGGCCCGGTTGGAGGCGCTGTCCACCGAACATGACGAGCTTGCCGAAGGCTATTCGTCCTATGACGAGATGCCCGAGGACGTGGCGACGAAGC
>JBKBTF010000005.1:0-121299 GCA_046291395.1 Blastomonas sp.
CGGTGGCATGGAAAATCACCGAAATCACAAAAGAATATGCCCGCGCATCATGCCAATCATGCGGCTGCAGTCCCGGCTGTCGTCATCTCAACGAAAACAGCCGGTTCTTCGAGGTGTCCAGTTTCTGGCGCGCAGGTCGAGGGGGTTAGACGTTCGGCAGCGCTTTGCCGGATGCGCTGCTGCCACTGTGCAAATGGCGTGGAGCCTCATGCCGACCGTCCTTGCGACACCCGATCCGTTCGGTCGTCGCCTGCTGCATATCTTTGGGCAAGCAGTGTGCATACCAGAAGCTGCAATTGATGATAGATGAGCAGCGGCAAGAGAATCATGCCGATCGCGGGATTGGTGCCGAAGAGTGTTTGTGCAATGGGCGCGCCGTTCGCGAGGCTCTTCTTTGACCCACAGAACACGGCCGTAATTTCGTCTTCCCGGGTAAATGCCATCGTCCTCGCAAGATACTGGGTCAGCATCAAGACTGTGGCCAGAAGGCAGGCGACGATCAGAAATATAAGACCAAGCATAACAGGCTCATAGCGAGACCAGAGGCCATCTGCCGTCGACTGGCTGAATGATGCATAGACGATCAGCAGGATGATTGCGCGATCCAGGCTGCTGAGCCAATTTTTGTGGGTTGCCACCACCGTGCCGAGTATCGGGCGAAGCAGATGGCCCGCGACAAAGGGCATGAGAAGCTTGAGCGCAATTTCGATGATCGACGACACCACCGAATGGTCTTCCCCCAGATGCGTGGCGATGACCAGGCCCATCAAGATCGGCGTAACGATCATGCCTATAAGCCCGGACAGGGATGCATTGAACACCGCGGCGCTCATATTGCCACGCGCCAAGGCAACCATCGCAATGGATGAGGAGATGGTCGATGACAGGGCACAAAGGAAGAATAGGCCTATGCGCGCTTCCCAGGGAAGGACGGCCTTCGTGACAAAAAGCAGCACCACACCAATGAGCGGGAATAATATGAACGTGCTGGACTGAACAAATACATGAAGACGCCAGTTTTTCAGTCCGGACTTGATAGACTCTCTGTTCAGATTTGCACCATGAAGAAAGAAGATGAACGCAATGCCGGCGGTCGTAATTGCACCAATCGGGACAGGGCTGGTGGATGCGCCAAGGGCAGGCCAAGCCACCGCAAGGCTGACCACTGCAAGCATGGCGAGCAGGAATCCATCTATTTTCATTTGGGTGGTTCCCTCAATGCAGGAAAACGCTGGTCGCCGTTGCGGGGATAGCCAGACTCTGCCTTGCACGTCTGTCCGGCGGATCTGGCTGACAGATTTTCATTATGACGCCAAGGCGAGCCCGTCTTTGCGAGGATCTGATCCCGCAATGTAACCTTCCCCATGACGCATGACGATTTGCGCCCCGCCGAACGCGAAATCGTGGTCCTGCTCACCCTGCACGATTTCATGTCCCTTGGCAGCAAGGGCAGATAGCAGACCGGGGTCCATCCCAGGTTCCACCGCGATTTTCCGCCCGCTTATGATACGCCAGCGCGGTGCATCGGCAGCAGCTTGCGGGTTCTGCCGGTATTTCAGCATGCGTTGCATGAGCTGCAGGTGTCCCTGCGCCTGCATGGGGCCGCCCATCAGTCCGAACGCCATGAGGGGCTGCCCGTCCGATGCCATGGCGAACCCCGGGATGATCGTATGGAAAGGACGTTTGCGCGGCGCGACACAGTTCGGATGGTCCTTGCTCAACGAGAAGCCGGCGCCCCTGTTTTGCAGGGAAATGCCGGTCCCCGGGATGACAATGCCAGAGCCGAACCCGTTGTAATTGGACTGGATGAACGAGATCATCATGCCGTTGCTGTCCGCTGCCGACAGGCAGACGGTTCCCGCAGGACGGGGCGCGCCGTGACCTGGATCGCCCGCCCGGTCGGGATCAATCAGCCTGGCCCTGTCGGCGAGATAGGACGGGTCAAGCAGGGCTTCTGCGGTCACGGCCATTGCTTCGGGTGCCCCGACGAACTGGTAAAGGTCGGCAAGACCCAGCTTCGTCGCCTCGATGCTGCGGTGCACTTCCTCAATGCTGTCCACGCCTGGTGCTCCGCCGCCGATGGCGCTCAGGATTCCAAGTCCAATCAGTGTGGCGATCCCCTGACCGGCGGGGGGAAGTTCGTGCACCACAGCACCGGCATAGGGCTGGGCGAGGGTATGTACCCAGTCGGCGCGATGCTCCGCCAGATCGGCGAGACACAGCGCGCCACCATGGGCGGCGGCATGTCGCGCAATCTCCTGGGCGAGCCGACCACGATAAAAGCTATCGCCGTTCGAATAAGCAATTTCCTCGAGCGTATCGGCATGCGCGGGAGCATGAAAAATCTCTCCGGCACGTGGTGCACGGCCGCCTGGCAGGAAGCAGTCGGCAAATCCAGGCTTGTCAGCGAGGATGTCAACGCTGGCTGCCCAGCGCTTGGCCACGATGGGTGTGACCGCAAACCCCTGTCGGGCATGGCGAATCGCTGGAAGTGCGACCTGAGTGAACGGGAGCTTGCCAAATCGATCCAGCAGCGCCGTCCAGCCGGACACGGCGCCAGGCACCGTCACGGTATCCCACCCACGGCGTGGCATGTCTTTACGGCCTGCAAAATATTCAGGCGTCCAGGCAGCAGGCGCGCGTCCGGAAGCATCGAGACCATGCAGCTCCTTGCCGTCCCAGACGATGGCAAACGCATCGCTTCCGATACCGCATCCGGTCGGTTCGACTACCGTCAGCGTCAACGCTGCAGCGACCGCGGCATCGACTGCGGTCCCGCCGGCGAGCAGCATCTCCATCCCGGCCATGGAGGCCAGCGAATGCGATGTCGCAATCGCCGAACGGCCGAAAACAGCAGGCCGGGCCGAAGCGTAAGGAAAGGTGAAATCGAGATGCGCGTTCATGATCAAGCAGCCGGATATGGCAGGTCACACCGGAGCAGGTCAGCGTCGACCTGTTCCTCGAAAGCGACCTCGATTTTGACTCCGTTCGGATCGAAATGGTGCACCTGCGTAAGCCGGGTCTCGGGCACCGGTCGTGCCAGAAACGCCACATCGGCGGCCTTGAGCCTATCCAGATACCGAAGCAATCCTGTCCCGCGAAAGGCAATGTGATCGAACATGCCGCCCTGTCCGACATCCTCCGGCGTCTCGATCAGATGCAGGATGGGGGCATCGCCTCCTTGCGCATATAGCCAAGCTCCGCTGTTCGTCAGACTGGGTCGCCAGCCCACAGAAAAACCCAGAAATGCTTGATAGAATGCAATCGTGTCGGCCAGTCTGGCCGTTCGAATGGTAGCGTGATCGATGCTAAGTCCGTGCACCTGCGTTGCTCCTGTGGCAATATGAACGGGTATATTTGCAGCGTAAGGCGTATGGCGGGTGCCGACCTTGCGTGCACAAACCGAGTTGCGGTCAAGGGCGATCTCTGCCTAGCTTCAGGGTACTATCACCTGGCCTGCCGGTGCTTACCGCAGGCTGCTTTCGGGGTTATAAAATACTGCGTATCTGATTCGTTTAAGATACTTCAATGTATCTAACAATGGCGCAGCAGGTCGTCAATAGTGGGAAGAGTCGTGCGTTATGGCCGAGCGATCAGTGAAGGAACCTCGAGAGACTGGCGCGCCCGTACGCCGCCGTCGCGGTGCCGCGCTTGAGCAGGCGATTCTCGACGTAACATGGCAGGTGTTGCGTGAAGCTGATTACAGTGCGCTGACTTTGGAGGCGGTTGCATTACGGGCTGGCACCAGTCGGCCCGTTATCGCGCGCCGATGGTCCACTCGCGCCGAATTGGTGCTTGCTGCAATACGTCACCGCCTGCTTACCCATCCCCTCAATGTTCCGGACCTCGGCAATGTAAGAGAGGAATTGATTGAATTCCTAAAGCAGTCAGTGGAACGGGGCTGGCCCTTCGCAATGATGTTTACCTGCCAGATGGGAGATTATTTTACCGAGACGCGGACGAACCTGCACCAGCTGCGATCGGCAATTCGGAGTGCCGATGAAAATGCCATATTCAACATTCTTCATCGTGCCGTGCAAAGAGGCGAGGTAGACGGTCGAAAGCTGACACCGAATATTGTAAGGCTGCCAAAGGACCTTCTCTTCAATAATGCGATGATGACGTTGAAGCCTACCTCTGATGACTACATCGTAGAGCTGGTCGATACAATTTTTCTGCCGCTGGTAAGGGCGTAGAGCCTCGCTCGCCGTGTCGTGAATATTCCGCTGAAGCATGCCCGGCCCTGATGCCGCTCAGTTTCTTCCACGACGAGACCGACGTATCCCCGGTAATCGACTGTGCCGAAGACCGCGGGTGCATGTCACTGGGCGCCAGCGCCACCGGAAATGATCCTGTAAATACGCGCGCAGTCAAAATGAGCGCGTCAGATCGAAATTGTGGGACTGCGCGCGTGCGGTGTCGTGATAAATTTACGTCAGGCGTAAATATCAGACAAATAAGAAATCATGCCAATATATTTGGGCGCGGTAAGCCCGATTTTTCACACATTTGCATGTAATTTTCTAGAACGGTTTGAGAATCGATAGAGGCAACAACCTCCAGCGTTTGTTCGTCTATGTATTCCAGGACGCCATAGCTGACGAAAACGGCATTCACTGGATTTGCGCCGGCATGAAATTTGTGGATCACCCCGGGTGTTTCAAAGATGTAGGTACCAGGACGATATTCATAGGTGTGATCATGGCCCCATGCGCCTTCGATCGTCCATCCGAACACCGGGCCGAGATGGCGATGAAGTTCGCTCGAGCAGCCCGGATCGGCATGAATCTGGGTTACGATGAAGTTTTCGCTCGGCCTTGCGTGCAGGATGCGCACTTTCGTCCCCTTGCCGAAGTCCACGAACGGGATCGTCTCGCTATGAAGGTGTAGCGTATCCAAACCGGGGTGACCCATCTCTCATTCTCCCAAAAAATCCTAGCCACTATCGGGCGGACCATTCGTGCGATGTTCGTACAGCAATCAACGCTCAAAAAAGCGATGGCAGTGGGTGCTTTTTCAAGCTTGCCGAAGGCTTTCAGCAACCTGCTCCATTGTGATGCTATAGTCCATGCGTTCACCGGGAAACTATCAAGTCAGATAGAAGGTGGTCGGGGAATGGCCCAAACTGGCCAGTTTGGAGGCACTGGCAGGCGCAGGTGGCACTCAGATGCCCGTGGCAGATCGTGGCCATTTGGCGCATCGCCATGACGCCTTGACCCAATGTCCATCCAGTGCGCCGTTTGCAAATATCCTGTCGCAATGCGCGATCACACCGCGCTTTCAGGACTGCTGGGACCATCAGGAGGGATACCCAACGCGGCTGGACACTGGTGGTTCGGTAACGGGGGTGCTCGACGAAATGAACGATACGCCTATCTCTCTCGCCCAGGCTTCGATGCGCGGTGCGTGGCCGACGAAGTTGGTGCTGATAAGCGTTCCGGTGCCATCAATATGGCGCGAACCAACCAAACCGAATTGCGCCAGAAGTGGCAGAAGCAGGAGCCTGGCAATATGCACCACTTGTCCCGTGCGACCGTCGGCAATGTCGAACACTGCCTGGCTCGGCTGACTTTTGAGCAGGACATGTCCGCAAGGCGCGTTGGTCCCGCCCGCGAAGCTCCATAGCTGGAGAGGGACCTGGTCATCCGACGGAGCACTTGAGACGAAGCGAAGGTCGATGGAAGCTGATCCCCGTGCGCCTGCCTTTGTAGCCCATTGTGCGGCGCACCGCGCGAAACAGACCGTCAGCCACGCGATAGAGCCTTCTCCAATCGCCCATTGCGAACCAGGCGTCGTGTCAGCATCTCTCAGGGCCCCGATTTCCACAGCAGACAGGCTGCTTCCGTCCGCATAGAGCGCAACGTGATGCGCAGGCTTGGTTCCGCTACCGGACAATGGGGCAAACACCAGCGCTTCATCGCGCGAGGTTTCGCGGAGCTGATCTCCGACCTTCAGTGGCGCGGGCCAGTTCCCTGCCTCTTGACGAAGCCAGCTTTGGATCCGGGACGGATTGCCCAGACCAAGTTTCAGATTTGCGCAATCGTCCGGAATGCATGTCGCAACCAGCCACAGGCTCGCCGGATGAAGCGAGCCTGTGGCGTCCGCGACAAGCCGCTCGATGCGGCTTGCAGCGGCGACGTTCATTCGAACACTTTCCGCCCTTCGGTGTCGCCGAAAAGCTCGGGATTGGGCACAACCGCCTTGCTGGCGATCGTCGAGAGCATCTGGTGCGACATATGGAAGCCGAAGTCCTCGGAGATTGCCTTCTTCCAGTGGCGCGACAGGATGTTGTGGGTTGCCCAGCGCGTGAAACGAGGGCGCTTCATGATGAAACGGGCCATGTCCCAGGCCTTGCCGAGTATCTCTTCGCGGGAGAAGATCTCGTTAATCAGGCCGGTTTCCTTCGCCACCTGGGCAGGAATGGATTTCGCACCGTAGATATAATAAGCGGCACGCTTGGCACCCATCAGTGCCTGGATCGCCATGCCCTGACCGTCACCTGCTGCCGTGCCGAGCCAGAAATGCGGGTCCATGAAATCCGCGTCGGGGGTGGAGAGGGTTATGTCGCACAGCACTGCCATTTCCGTATGGAAGCCGGGTCCGTTGACGGCGGCAATGGTCGGAATGTCCATGTTGTAGATGAAGCTTTCGATCAGCTTCCAACCATCCGTCATCCGCTGGAACATCAGATCGGGATCGAGGTCGGATGCCGGAATGGGGTTGTGGCCCTTGGCGTCGCCCGTCATCCACTTGTCACCGGTCCCGGTGAGGATCATGACGTGGTTTTCGGGATCGTTGCCGATTTCCTGCCAGACACGCGTCCAGACGTTGTGCGCCGCATGGGTGTGGACATAAATCTCGTCATTGGTGTGCAGGCGCACTTCGATGATACCGTCTTCGCGGCGCATCTTGAAAAATTCCGCATAGCGCTCGGAGTATTCCTCAAAGCTCGACGGGGGGAGATAGCCCTTCCATTCCTTTTTCGGATCAAATGCCATTGGATGTCCTTCTCTTGATGTGTTGATCTAAACCGTGGTGCTATTGTCTCGCTGTACGGGCAGCAGGAGGAACGATCGGTGCGGGCCGCCATGATAGACGCGCTGCTCGGCGACGATTCCCTCGGCGTCTGATCCGAGCGGGTTGCCGGTGTTCATGTTTCTGTCCCAGGCGGGGAAGCAGCTCGAGGTCAGCTGCAGGCGCAGCCGATGTCCGGGCAGGAAGGCGTGGGCGACGACTCCAAGATCAATCTCGATGGCGGTCACTTCCCCGGGGGTGAGCCACGACAGCCGGTCCGTGCCATTGCGCCAGCGGCAGCGCACGAAACCATCGGCGATGTTAAAGGAATTGCCTGCGGGATCGACATCACACAGTTTCGCCATGAAATCGGTATCGACTGCGCTGGACGACGCCTTGATCGCCAAGCGGATGGGGCCTGCCAGTTCCAGCGTTTGGGTGACTGCATTGCTGGTATAGACAAGCACGTCGTCGCGCATTTCGACTTGCCGCTGCTCAAACGGCCCCGGAATCGATCCTCCAAGTTCGTAGAAGCGGCCACCAAGCGATGGCACCGGGTTGTGGGGATCATAACGGAAGCCGTCGCTGCCCTCATCCGACGCCTCTTCCCACGCAAGATGCCCGTCGCCATTGCGGCTGTTGGCGGTGCCGTCGGACTGCAGATAGAGCTTGTGTACCTCGGTCCCCGGAGGCGGCCAGCTTTCAGCTGTGCGCCACTGGTTGACCCCCATCATAAAATAGGTGGCCGCCGGAATGTCGACGTCGTCGTCGCGCAGCCAGCGCGAAAGAAACTGCAGTTCCGCGCTCGGAAGGCCACCTGCTTCTGCGGACGCGTGATTTCCAAAGAACTTTTCGCCCAGATGCGGGCCAAGACCGGTATGTTGCCAGGGCCCGATGAACAGCCGCGTGCCGTTCCGCGCGTCGTCCGATCCACCGGTTTGCCGCATGTCTGTGAACATCTCCGCAGCATCGCCCGGCGTCATGTCATACCAGCCGCTGGTGATCAGCGCGGGCACCTTGATCCTGGACGCGTCGAGTTCTGCCATGTTGTGCAGGAATTCCTCGATCTGCTCTGCGAACGGTGGAAGCGCCGCCGCTTTCAAGAAGGGCAGGGCATCGAGCGGCAGATGATGCGAGGCCGCTTGCGGATCGCGGAATGCTGCCTGTGCCGTCGCGAGGTCTTCCAGCGTCGCTTCTCCCATCGCAATGCGCCTGGTGATGCTGTTCAGGGCCTGCCCCGCGAGCCAGCCGATGACGGTTGAATCCAGCTGCATCGCCCCGAAGATACCGGTGCTGCGCCCGCCGGTTCGCTCAGGGATGATCGCGCGCAGCGACGGCGGGCATTCCATTGCCGCCATCCACTGGGTGATGCTGGCGAAGCTGCCGCCGATCATGCCGACGCGGCCATTGCACCAGGGTTGCGATGCCACCCATTCCACCGCATCATAGCCATCGCGGCCTTCCCCGCCCGTGGAGAGAGGGGCCGTCGTGCCTTCCGACGCAAACCGGCCGCGCACATCCTGCGCCACATAGACAAAGCCCTGCGATGCGGCATGGACCGGCCGAATGCTGGTGATCGTGTTCTTCTCGAAACGGCCGGAGGATTTGTCATACGGGGTGCGGATCAGGATCGCCGGGAACTGGCCCTCAGCGGCCGGGCGATAGACGTTGGAGCGGAGCGTCACGCCGTCGCGCGTCAGCATCTCGACGTCATAGTCAATCACGACCGAGTGTCTTGGCGGCTTCATTGGCAAAATCCCAGAGTGTGTGGTCAGCAGTACCCCAGGGCCTGCGCACGAAAAACTGCCAGATTTGGCTATTTGACAAAGCTAAGGCTGCAGCAATCAGCCCTTGGGACAGATCGGATAGGTCGCAGCGATCAGGCCTCTTTCAGCCAGAACTCGCGGCCCGAACTGAAGGCGAAATCTGGATCACAGCCGATAAAGAAGTCATCAAAGGCCCGGCTCGCGCCCAGTTCCCAGTGCTCGGTCGCCTGACCATCGCTGTTGAAGCGCCATGCGCCGGCGGATTCCTGGTCAAATTGCAGCCCATTGCTCTGGCCGGTAAACGACCCGCGTACGAAGGCATAAACGTCGTCGGCGACGATCAGGGGCGGGCGGGCGGGCCGAAAGGTGCCACCCGACAAAATGTTGCGGCGTTTGCCCATGGCCATCGTGAAATCGCGATCACCGGTGGTGGCAAGGCGGATACCGCCTGTGTGGATCAGGAAGTCGGGCGCGAGCAATTGGCCGACCTTGTGCGCAATCTCGGCGAAAGCCGATTCACGTGCCGCCAGATCAGAATGCGGGTCGTGCAAGGCAACCGACATTGCGCTGTAATAGCTGCTTAAAGTCTGTGCATTGGGGTGCTGTGGTGACAGCATGATCCTTCTCCATATTATGGCGTGCGGCGGCGCAACACCTGGTCGAGAACGCCCTGCAAGGTGGCATGGGGATCGACGACGGCTTGCGGGGTACGCCACGCCGTCACCGCATCAGGACGGACGAGCGCGGCACCGGTTGGTCCGAAGCTGAAAGGCCCCGACATCGATGGAAGGACACGCACAGCAAGCCCGTGCTGACCCTCCGCGATGATTTTCGCGCCTGCAGCCTGCCACCTGGCCGCATCGGGTCCGCAAACCAGCACCATATCCCGCGCGAACCAGTCGAGCGTCGAACGGTGATGTTCCGCATCGAGCCACATGTGTGGAAACCGGGCGCCAAGCGCGTCGCTCGGCCAAAAGATGCGATGATCATGGGCAGGCGCAGGTTCGTGCTCGGGGATCAGCGCGCCCTGGGCGTAGGCCACGCCATAGCCCTGGCCTTCGCTATTGAGGTGCTTGCTCTGCTCAACCAGAGCCTCACGGATGGCCTCCGCGCTGCTCGCCCTGTCGCGCAGCACGGCTTCGACCTGCGGCAGCCGATGGGCGTTGCCTGTCGACCATTCGTTGTTGGATCTGGCGACCTGGAGCCGCTCTGTTCCATAAGTGTCGAGCAGGTCTTCCCCCGCCAGGCCGCGTAGCACGTAGGCGAGCTTCCAGCCCAGGTTCCTGACGTCCTGGATACCCGAATTGAGCCCCATGCCGCCAGCCGGGGGAAAGCGGTGCGCCGCATCGCCGGCAAGGATGACGCGGCCCGATCGCAACCGTTCCGGGACTTGGGCGCACATCCGCCACACCAGGCTGTTGATCGGCCGCACCTCAAGGTCGGCGATGCCCCAATGGCCGCGGACGTTGCGGATCAATTCATCATCCGTCAGCGTTTCGGCGCCCGGCGCGAGTTGCGAAATCCACAACCAGCGCTCGTTGTCGGGTCCGCTCGGTGCAATCCGTGCCGGCGCGATCGTCGGGTCAGTCGGTTGCACGTTGAACACCACGCCAAGGCCTGCCTGCGGCAGCCTGCTGGTATCGGCCCAGTAATAATAATTGGCCATCTGCGCGAGTTCGGGACCCAGCAGTTCTATCTGTTCCTGCTTTCGGATGCTGCTGCCTGCCCCGTCACATCCGATCAGGAACTTGGCCCTGATGGTGATTTCCTGGCCGGTTTTCAGGTCTTTTGCCCAGCCTGTGACGCCTGCGGCGTTTTGCTCGTAGCGTACAAACTCGTGAGAACGGCGCAGATCGGCGTTGGGGGCCTTAGCCAGCGCGCCTGAAATGACGCGTTCCACGACATCTTGGGCAACGGTCATCTTTGAGCAGGGTGAATGGATGTTGGCCGGGCTCGCCTGCGTGGTACCGATCAGCCGCCCTGTGATGGATTCGCACGCCCAGATGATATCGGGGCCAACAACGCCGCCTTTGCGGATATCCTGTTCGATACCCCAGGTGCGGAAATCCTCCATTGTGCGCGCTGTGGTGCCGCGCGACTTGGGATGCTGCGTCGTCGATACGTTTCGCTCGATGATCACGCTCGTGATCCCGTGCCGGGACAGCTCCAGCCCCAGCCCCAGACCCACGGGCCCACCGCCGACAATTAGCACTGATGTTTCGATCATGTCGGCCCTCTTAACCCGCATCAATCCCTTATAGATGCATCAATGCATCTTCAAGGGATATTTGGATTATCCTATTTTGATCCCTTTCGTGCGTTACGAAGTCGCTTGACCTGCTCGATCATTCTGCCTCTGTTGCCCGCCGCGCGGCGCTGCGCCGCAGGAAACCACAGGGGAGAGGACCGGAAGCATGGACACTCGCTTTCTCGAAAGCTTCGTGGTCGCTGTCGATTGCACATCGATCGCGCAGGCCGCCCGGCGGTTGAACATTTCGCCCGCCGCGCTGGCCAAGCGGATCCAGGCCCTGGAGGTGGAAATCGGCGTGCGTCTGCTCGCTCGGGCGGGGCGGACCGCCCGGCCCACCGAGGCCGGCTATGCGATCTATGAGAGCGCCAAAAAAATCCTGCGTGACACACGCGGGCTGAAACAGATGGCGCAGGCGGATATCCTGCCGGGCGGCCAGCTGCGGATCGGCGTGATCGGCACCGCGGTGACGGGCGTGCTCCCGACAATCCTCGATCATCTCGCGCAAGCCTATCCCCAGCTCGATCTGTACATCGTGCCGGGTACATCCTTCGATCTGTATCGCCGTCTGATCGACCGCGATCTTGATGCTGCGATTGTCGTGGAGCCCCCGTTTGATCTGGGCAAGGAATTCGACTGGATGCTGCTGAGAGACGAGCCGTTGATGCTGATCAGCCCGCACACGCTGACGGTGACCCAAGCCAATGCGACGCGGGTTCTGCGGTCGGAACCCTTTATCCGATATGACAGGCAGCATTGGGGTGGCCGGCTCGCCGATGCCTATCTGCAACAGGCCGAAATCAGGCCGCGCGAGCGTTTTGAGCTGGACGCACTGGATGCGATCGCCGTTCTGGTCGATCGTGGCCTTGGTGTCTCGCTCGTTCCCGATTGGGCACCCCCGTGGCCGGAAGGACTGAAGCTCAACAAGGTCCGTATTGCCGGAGACGCCTTCGTCCGCCGGATTGGCTTGCTCTGGTTGCGCAACGCGCCGAGTGCGCGCCTTGTCAAAGCGTTCAGGCTTCAGGCGCGCATGGCGCTCGATCTTTGAGAACGGTCAGGCTTTGAGAACGATCAGGCCCAGGGGAGCTTGTCGAGATCCAGGTTGCCACCGGTCAGCACAATGCCGACCTTGCGGCCTTCTATAGGAAGCTTTCTTTCAAGAATTGCTGCGTAGGCGACCGCTGCGGACGGCTCGACGACGATTTTCAGGATTTCCCATAGCTGGCGCATCGCCGCGATGATCGCTTCTTCCGAAACGGTTAGAATGCCATCGGTGTAGCGCTGGATTTCGCGGAAGGGCCGCTCTCCGAGCGATGACCTCAGGCCATCGGCGATCGTCTGCGGGTCGACGCTCGGGATGATTTCTCCCTTGGCCAGTGAACGCGCTGCATCGTCCGCTCCGGCAGGCTCGACACCGAACACCCTTATCGATGGTTTCAATGTCTTGGCTGCCACCGAAATGCCGCTGAGGTGCCCTCCGCCACCGAGCGGGCACAGGATGATGTCGAGATCTTCGACTTCCTCGAGCAGTTCGGTCCCCGTGGTGGCCTGTCCGGCCATGACGTGAAGGTCGTCATAGGCGTGGACCAGGACCGCGCCTGTTTCACCGATGATCCGGTCTGCGGTTTCCTCTCGTGCCGTCTGGTTGGGCGCGCAGAAAATGACCGTGCCGCCATAGCGCTTGACCGAATCGACCTTCGCCGAAACCGAATTGTCGGGCATGATGATATGCGATGGCACAGCACGCAGCCTAGCCGCACGGGCCACCGCTGCAGCATGGTTGCCGGAGGAATGCGTCACGACGCCGCGACCCGCGGCTTCGGCCGACAGGGCAAAGATCGCGTTCGTGGCGCCGCGCGCCTTGAACGCGCCGGTCTTCTGGAAGTTCTCGCATTTGAAGAAAAGCGATGCGCCCGCGAAACGATCAAGCGTGTCGCTGGTCAGCACCGGCGTGTGGTTCACGCGCCCATTGATCCGTGTCACCGCTTCGCGGATCATCCGCCAGGAAAGTCCATTGCCGTCGTTCATATCCGCTCTCTTTCCGACCACGTTCGCGCAATGCTCAGCTCTTGCGAAAGGCCTCGTACCGTGCCTTGGTTTCCGAGTTCATCGGATAGAGGCCGGGCAGAACGGCACCCTTTTCGACCTCGCCGACGATCCATTCTTCCATCGCTTCTTGCTCGACGGATTCGGCAACAATCTCATCCACCATCGCGGCGGGGATCACGACCGCGCCGTCGAGATCGGCGACGATCAGATCGTCGGGAAAGATGGCTACGCCCCCGCAGCCAATCGGCTCCTGCCAGTTCACGAAGGTAAGCCCCGCAACCGATGGCGGTGCTGCCGTGCCGTTCGCCCAGACGGGCAGGCCGGTTCCCAGCACTCCGCTCAGGTCCCGCACTACCCCATCGGTCACCACCGCAGCGACAATGCGCTTGGCCATCCGCGCGCACAGGATGTCGCCGAATACGCCCGCATCCGCCACGCCCTGGGCATCGATCACCGCGATGCAGCCTTCAGGCATGGCTTCGATCGCGGCGCGGGTGGAGATGGGGTTGCCCCAGGATGCTGGCGTCGCCAGATCTTCGCGGGCAGGGATGAACCGCAAGGTAAAGGCGCGGCCCACGATGCGCGGTTGGTCTTTGCGCAGCGGGAATGACCCTCTGATCCAGATATTGCGCAGCCCTTTTTTGAGCAGCACCGTTGTGAGTGTTGCGGTCGAAACCCGTTCCAGCTGTGTGATGACCGATGCCTCGTTCGCCATGTGCCAGTCTCCAAGAAAGTTCGAAAATCAGACGCTGGCGATCAGGCCGCCGTCGATGCGGATGACCGAGCCGGTGACGTAACTGGCCCTCTCGCTGGCGAGGAAGGTGACCATGTCCGCATATTCCTGTGGGTCACCATAACGGCCGACCGCGATCGCCGCGGTGCTTTCGGCTGCAACGTCTTCCACTGCGCGGCCTTCGCGCTTGGCCTTTTGTTCGTCGAGGAACAGGATGCGCCCCGTGGCGACACGGCCCGGCAGCACGATGTTGGCCGTGATGCCATCGCGACCCACTTCGCGTGCGAGCGTCTTGGACCAGCCGACCAGTGTCATCCGCAAGGCATTGGAAATGCCCAGATTGGGGATTGGGGAGACAACCCCCGATGAGGTCGAGGTGATGATCCGGCCCCAGCCTGACGCCTTCATGCCAGGCAGCACGCGGTCGGTGATCGCAATCACCGACAGGACCATCGCCTGAAAATGGGTTTGCCAGACCGCGGTGTCCTGTCCGGATGCCGTGGTTGGCGGTGGTCCGCCCGTGTTGTTGACGAGGATGTCGACCGGCCCGAACGCGCTTTCGATTTTTCCGATGTGCGCGTCGATGGACCCAAGATCGGCCAGATTCCAGATCAGGGCCAGTGCCTGACCTCCCGCAGCGGTGATCGCATCGGCAGCTTTCGCGGCAGCCTCGCCGGACAGATCGGCAACGACGACGCGCGCGCCTTCGCGTCCCAGCGCCAGCGCGATCGCCGAACCAAGACCGCCACCGCCACCCAGCACGAGGGCAACCTTTCCATGCAGTCCGAGATCCATAGGGAAAATCCTCTTCGCAATGTGTGTTCCATCCTTGGCCTTTGGCGAATTCAGCCCATGATAAAAGAGCGGTGGAGGTATCTTTAGAAGTGCGCTTTTTTTGTTTGTCGACGATGCGCCGAGGCTTCAGGACAATATCCCGAGCGCGCTCAGCGAAATGATCGACTGTTAAGGACAAGCCGCATGGCCAGTGATGTGATCGAAACCCGCCTCATGAAACTTGGTATCGTCCTTCCGGCGATGCCGACGCCCGTGGCCAATTATCTGCCGTACAGGATGACCGGAAACCGTCTTTACCTGTCAGGTCAGGGGCCGGGCACGGAGGCAGGGGTGTACTCACTGGGCAAGGTGGGCACCGACGTCACGGTTGAACAGGCGATTGTCGATGCCCGTTTGTGCGGCCTGCGTCTGCTGGGGGTGGCCAGGGTCGCTTTGGGATCGCTGGACCGCGTCACGCAGGTCGTCAAACTGCTGGGCCTTGTCAACGGAGCGCCCGAGTTTGGTGAACACCCCCGGGTGATCAACGGATGCTCCGATCTGTTCGTCGAGGTTCTCGGTGAGAAGGGACGCCACGCCCGCTCCGCGATGGGGGCCGGAAGCCTGCCACGCAACATGACGGTGGAGATCGAAGCCATTCTGGAGTTCGAATAAGCTCGCGGGAAATCCGCAATGCGCGGCCTTCGAAATGGCGCGTCCTCGTTTGTGTGCTGCCTTGTCCTCTAATCCGATCGCCGCTGACGCCGCCTGCGGATGCCAGGCAACGGGCGCACGCTAGGCACTGCGCCGGGCAGTCTCCTCGTGACGATAGCGCCGTTCGGCGTATTTTCCCCTGTGAAACAGAAGCGGATCACGATCGGCGACAGTGAAATGGATAACCTCTCCCACCAGAATGACGTGATCGCCAAGGCGTTGCCAGCACTCTACAGGAGGAAATGACCGTGCTCGATCCGGCAACCATGCAGCCAGTCCCCGCTGACGGGCAGAGCGTTGGCGAGATCATGTTTCGTGGCAACATCGTCATGTCCGGCTATCTGAAAAATCCCGTCGCAACTGAGGCAGCGTTTGCTGACGGCTGGTTTCATACTGGCGATCTCGCTGTCGTTGAGCCCGATGGCTATGTCCGTATCACGGACCGTTCGAAGGATGTCATTATTTCCGGTGGCGAGAACATCTCGTCGATCGAGGTTGAGGAGATACTGAACCAGCATCCCGCTGTTTGCATTGCAGCGGTGGTTGCGAAGCCAGACGAGCGGTGGGGCGAGGTGCCATGCGCTTTTGTCGAACTGCGCGATGGCATGGCAATTGATGCGCACGTCCTCCGGGCGTTCTGCTCGGCGCAGCTTGCGAAATTCAAGGTGCCGAAATATTTCGTATTCGGACCGATATCCAGAACGGCCACTGGCAAATTGCAGAAATTTGCATTGCGTGAGCATGCCGCCGGAATAGACGCAGGTTCGCTGTAAAATTTGTGATCTGGATGCTCAGCTCGCAAGGCCGGAAACCTTGGCGGTAGCCATCACGACCAATCGCCTAGATCAGCTTACCGCTGGCGTGCTCCCGAGGAATTCGCACAACCGTCTCCACCACCAACATTCTGATCTCACCATCTGGAATACCAGGCAGTCTGCCACACAATCAGAATTGGGGCACCTGTTTGACGTTGGCCCGCAGACCACGCTACCCAAGCCAAATACAAGCTCCCGCAACAGCCAGTATATTCCGTGCGTTACGCCAAATCCGGGTGGCGCCTAGGGACGCTTCCGGATTTCGCTAGGTTGCTTAAAGGCAGTCGACGGCAGAGGGCTCAGATAAGCCTCACGTTCTTTGAGCGATCCGGAGGTCTGATCCAAAGGATGCCTTTCAGATCGAATTCGGATCGGTCTGCGCGGAACAGCTCCTTCCTGCGCAAACCGCAGACTCCGCTGTCTTCCGCCAAGGGCATGCAACTATCAGGAAGGGGACTTGCCGAAGACAAGCAGTTTTAGCGCCTTCACCATCACGCCCAGGGTCACAAGCTTCCACGCTTCACGAATTTCTTGCGGACCGATGATGACCTGCATCGGCACCTGACCCATCATTTTTCCCTTGATCTGAATCGATTCATCGCGCGCGGAGATGGCCTCCACTTCCATGAGCAAGACGCCTTCAGATCCGTATAGCTTCATTTCAGTCCCTCATCATGGCCTGTTGCGGCAAGCCCCATGTGTCGTGTCGACAGATTGCAAGAGCAGGATAGGTCGAGCCAGGACGACTCCAAGATGGTCGCCCCAAGTCCCTCGGACGGCCCAACGCGAAGCCGAGTCAGGCGACCGCGGCCATCATCAACTGGACGATGCGACCGCCTTCTTCAGTCGACCAGCTTCCCGTCAGTTCTGCCACGATCTGGTTGGTGGCGGTCAGCATAACGCCGGCCTGTTCCATCCGGCGCAATGCCATGGCTTCGCCGATTGGGCTGGGCGAGCCTCCGGCGTCAGCCACCACCTGCACCTTGAACCCCTCCTCCACGAGGCTGAGCGCAGGGAAGATTGTGCACACATCGTTGGTCACGCCGGCCAGCACGATGTTGTTGTGCCCCGTACCCCGGACCGCAGCAGCAAATGCCTCATCGTCCATCGCATTGATGATGCCCATCCGCTGAACCCGGGCCGCGTGGGCCTCAGGCGCACACGCAGCCAGCTCGTTGATGATTGGCCCCTGGACAAAGGCCTCCATGCTCGATGTCATGACAATCGGCATGCCCAGGATCGACGCGACCTTGGCCAGCAGCGTAACGTTCTTGCGCAGGGTGGCATGGTCGATGGAATTGACCCAGCCGATCGTCCCTTCCTGATGGTCGATCAATACCAGGGCAGCATTGCCGCCGTTGAACCGGTTGAATGACATGATCGAAATTCCTCTCTGCAAACTTGGATCCAGCCGAGTTGGCTTTGTTGGGGAAGATGGAGGCGCCTGCTCGACCGCTGCATCCCCTGGCAATCAAAGACAGACGATCACGCGATCACGTGATCAATCCATCCGCGACAAGTTGGCGGGTTCGCGCCAAAGTCGCGCGCAGGGCCGCCGCATAGCCACGGTCCGCACTGTCGAACGTCGCCTGCTCGGCCTGCTCGGCGGCACCTCCCGGCTCGGCCGATCGCAGCCCGATCAGGCAATAGAAGCGCAAGGCGAGCGCGCCGTGCGCGTCTTCGATGATTTCGTTGACGATCACCCCTTCACGCGGTCCGCGGACCTGGTGAAACGACACCTTCGATTGCGGTTCGAAGGTCACGAACTCGCAGATCGGAGCATCGAAGATTGTCGCTTCGCGCAGGATAAAGTTCGGCCCTTCGAGCGTCACGTCGCACGCGGTACACGCGCCGGGCGGGAGGAACAGGCGGGCATCGCGCGCCTTGAGCTCCAGACCGCGCCAGACCTGCTCCCTTGTCAGCAGCGCCTCGCCGGGAGAATTGACCGGAACGGTAGCCGTCGAATAAATCATGGTTCGTCTCCAAGATGCGCCCGCTACTGCCTCTCAGGGATGGATATCCGAAGACCATCAAGCTCGGGCGTGACGACAAGCTGACAGCTCAGGCGGCTGAAATCGGTAAGTTCCGCCGTGACCTCGTCCAGCATTTCAGCCTCCATCTCCAGGATGGCGGGCAGACGGCAAACCCAGGCCGCATCGACATAGCAATGGCAGGTAGCGCAGGCGCACTGCCCCCCGCAAATCGCATCGATTCCCGCAACGCCAGCATCCAGCGCACCACGCATGACGCTTGAACCGGTAGGCACCTCAACCTGATGCTCGGTTCCGTCATGCTCAACATAGATGATGCTTGCCATCCGGGTATCCTGGTCTGTGAACGACGCGACCCTCCGGTACGCCGCTCCTCATGTGGTAATATTTACTTTCGGTAAATGCAATCCCTTATAATGAATATAGTGCCCGCCTGCCTCCGCAATCCCCCCGAAGGTAACTGGCAAACCCAGCCGATGCGTTGTATTGCCGCCTCGAAAGAGGACCAAGAATGTACAGCAAGCTAGATGAAACGAGCGCAGGAGAATCCCAGTCCACCGGCATCCAGTCGGTCGAGATCGGAATGACGATCCTTGAGGCCTTCATCACCTCATCGGCTGCCATGTCCCTCAAGCAGGTCAGCGTGGCCACTCATATGGCACCCAGCAAGGTCCACCGATATCTTGCCAGCTTTGTGCGCAGCGGCATGCTGATCCAGGTTGCCGCCAATGGACTTTACGACCTTGGCCCCACGGCACGCCGCCTGGGTCTCGCCGCCCTGGGCAGGCTGGACGCTTTTTCGGTGGCGACGAACGGGCTCTTGAAACTGCGTGATCTCACCGGCCACACGGTCTGCATGACAGTATGGGGGGAAGTCGGGCCGATTCTCGTCAGGTGGGAGACCGGACAGGAGCCATTGATCCTCAATCTGCGCATCGGCAGTTCCATTCCGCTGCTCGACACATCGATCGGACATACATTTCTGGCGCATTTGCCCGAATCGGTGACCCGGCCGGCTTTGGCATTGCAGCAGAGGCTTGCGGGGACCGAGCCCGGGCGCGAATTCCCCTCGGCCGAGGAACTCGACAAGGTCAGGGCCAGCCGCTCGATCTACACGATGTCGGCGCTGATCGAAGGGGTCGATGCGATTGCCGCGCCGGTGTTCGAGGGTCCGGACCGGCTGTTCTCCGTGATCGCGCTCGCCGCCCCCCATCGCTCGCTGAAAGAGCCGCAGCTCAAGCAGATCCGCCAGCAGGTGGAGAACATCGCAAGCGAAGTCTCTACCGAGCTGGGCTATCGCTCGCCCTGAGGCGGCATCAACTGCGTGGCCCTGATGCCATGCGAAGAAAATTCACCATCAAGTTACGCCTTTACCAGTAAGGAATATTAGTCTATCTCCATGGTGGTTCCGCAAGGGCCGCAAGAGGAGAGGATTCCCTGTGAAACTGGCCAGCATCAAGCACGACGGCACGATTCACGCAGCAGTTGCGATCAGTTCAGACCGTCTGTTCGTCCCGTCGCTAGCGCCCGCCGGTGAACGATTTGCAGATGCGTTGCCGACCAGCGTGAAAGGGTTGCTCGCCCTGCCAGATGCGCTTGCCGTGTTGCGCGGCTGGACCGCGCAGATCGAAGCGGCCGATGCTGACACGCACGACGCATTGAACCGGTCCGGTGCCATCATCTCCGTCGCCGACGCGAAATTTGCCGCGCCGATTCCCGATCCTGTTCATTTCATGGGCTGCGGCCTTGCCTATCGCCAGCATCTCAAGGAAATGGGCAACACGCCGGCTCCGAGCGATCCCGTGCTGTTCCTCTGTTCGCCAGGCGCGCTCAGCGGGCATGGCGACGCCATTCCTTTGCCGCCGCATCAAGGCCAGATGGTCGATTATGAGGGCGAGTTGGCGATCGTCATCGGCAAGCCGTGCTACAATGTCACGATCGAGGCGGCGATGGATTACGTCGCGGGATATACCGTCCACAATGACATCTCGGCACGCGATCATGTTGCCGAAGTCAAGGTTGTCACCGTGCCGGTCGCGATGCTGGGTGCCTGGGGCCGCAACGTCAGTGCCAAGCAGCATCCCGGCTTTTCGCCAATGGGTCCCTATATCGTCACAGCCGACGAGATACCCGATCCCCATGCGCTCCACCTGACAGTCCGGGTCAATGGGGCGCTGGTTCAGGATGTGACCACCGACGACCTGCTGTTCAGCGTGGCGCACTACGTGTCCTATGTCTCGCAATGGTATCCGCTGGTGCCCGGCGACATCATTTCGACCGGCTCGCCGGCCGGCGTCGGCATTGCAAGGCAACCCCCCGTTTTTCTGGGCGACGGAGACGTGGTCACGGTCGAGATTTCCGGCATCGGCACGCTGTCGAACACCGTCATGGCCGCCGGGTCGCATGATACCAGGGGCGACGCATGAAGCTCGCGTCCTATCTGCTCGATGGTGTCGCATCCTTCGGTGTCGTTGATGGTGACGCAATCGTCGATGTAGGCGCCGACCTGCGCCAGCGGTTCGGCAGTCTGAAGCACGCGCTTGGCGCGCTCGACGAAATCAAGACCGCGACCCGCGGGCGCGCAGCGACTGCCTCGGTCAACGAGGTTGTACTCCTGCCGCCAATTCCAGACCCGGGCCGCATCCTGTGCGTCGGACGCAACTATCGCGCCGACACGTTGCGCGCTGGATTTCCGATTCCCGATTATCCGATCCTGTTTTCCAGATTTCCTGATTCCCAGGTCGGTCACCGGCAACCGATCGTTCGGCCATCGGTGTCCGAACAGTTCGACTGGGAGGGCGAGCTGGCATTCGTGATCGGCAAGCGTGGCCGGCACATCGCCGAGGAGTGCGCGCTCGATCATGTCGCCGGCTATGCCTGCTACAACGATGGCAGTGTCCGCGATTTCCAGCGCCACACCAGCCAGGATCTGCCGGGGAAAAATTTCTGGCGCTCCGGTTCATTCGGCCCCTGGCTGGTGACGGCCGACGAGATCGCTGACCCCACCGCGCTCGTTGTGACCTCAAAGGTCAATGGGGCTGAGATGCAACGGGGTGATGTCGCCGACTTCATTTTCCCGATACCCGCTCTGATCCGGTATCTTTCGGCGATGTTTCCTCTGGAGCCGGGCGACGTGATCGCCACCGGCACCCCGTTTGGCTGCGGCATCACGCATGATCCCAAGATCTGGCTGAAACCGGGCGATATCGTCGAAGTGGAAATCGCAGGGATAGGCACGCTGGTGAACCCTGTCATCGGCGAGGAGGCGCTGTGATGGCCACGCGGCTCAGCAGCGGCAGATGGCCGGATCAGGAACAGGCAACACGCGGAGGCCATCCCTGGCGATCCGCTTCACAGATGAGGTCTTTCGTATGACGGAACTGAACCCCGAGATCGGCAAATCGGTCGAGGCCCTGGGCCTTGCGACCAACTATCACGACATGGGGGCGGGCAAGCCCATCGTGCTGCTGCATGGCTCGGGGCCGGGCGTCAGTGCATGGGCCAACTGGGGCAGAACAATGCCGAGGCTGGCCGAACATTTCCGCCTTATCGCGCCGGACCTGGCCGGCTATGGCCACACCGAGCTCGATCCCGCTGCGGACTATAGCATGGACTATTGGGTCGATCATCTGCATGCCTTCATCAAGGCGTTGGGGCTCGACAGGGTGGCGTTCGTCGGCAACTCCTTCGGAGGTGCGCTGGCGACAAATTTCAACCTGCGCTATCCTGAGATGGTCGATCGTGTTGCGGTGATGGCTGGACCGGTCTGCAGTTTCGCGGTGACGCCATCGCTGCACAAGGCTTGGGGCTATGCCAATCCATCGCCCGCGCTCATGCGCGAACTGATGACGATCTTTGCGTTCGATCCGAGCATCATCTCGGATTCGCTGGTCCAGTTGCGCTACGAGGCGAGCAACCGCGAAGGCTATCGCCAGGCTTATGAAGCGATGTTCCCGCTTGAGCGCAGGCAGGCGATCCTCGATGACTGGGGGCTGGATGAGCAAGAGTTTGGCCGCTTCGACAATGAGTGGCTTTTCCTGCATGGCATGAACGATTCGATCGTGCCGGTTGAGGTGTCGCTGCGGGCCGCACACCAGATCTCGCGCTCGCAGGTGCGGCTCTTCAATCGCTGCGGCCACTGGATCATGGTCGAGCAGGCAGACCGGTTCTGCCGCGCTCTGACAGACTTTTTCTCGGAAGACTGACCGAGCACGCAAAAAGTGGAGCGACCGATGACCTTAGTCGAAACCAAACCCATTCTCGATCTGAAGTTCCTCTCCCACGGCACGCTCGAGGTGCACGACATCGAAACGTCAGCCGATTTCTACCAGCGCTTTCTGGGTCTTGAGTTCGTCAGAACCAGCCCGATTTCCGGCATGGTGCGTCTTGGCGGCGAGCATATCTACGTCGTGGTGCAGGGGCCGAAGGGCAAGGGCATGCCGTATACCAACCACAACGGGATCGATGTGTCATCGCGCGAGGAGGTGGATCGCGCCCATGCGCTGTGCCTCGAATACAAGGAGGAATTTGGCCTCAAGGGAATCACCCAGCCGGCGTCGCAGCACGATGTCTACGCCTTCTATTTTCGCGACCGGGACGCCAATTGGTGGGAAATCCTCGCCAATCCCCAGGGTGGCTACACCCAGCGCTTCGAGCGCTATCTCGCCGAGGGTCCGGTGGCCGACGCCGCCGCATTCAAGCCGACGCGCGATTGACTCCGATGCGCCAGGTTGCTTTGCGCACCAGCGGCCGCATTCAGGGGCCGATCAGGCGACTGGTGAGCCCGGATGACATTGGCCGGCTGATCAAGCCGTTCGTCTTTCTCGATCTGGCGACACCGATGCCCGGCCCTTCCGGATTCCTTCGCTGGCATCCGCATTCGGGGATCGCGACCGTCACGGTGATTGTCAAAGGCGCGGTCCGATATCAGGAGACGACCGGCGCGTCTGGCGAACTCAGGGCCGGGGCCGTTGAGTGGATGGCATCTGGCAAGGGCGTCTGGCACACGGGCGCGCCAATCGGCACCGATCCGCTGCTTGGGCTGCAGTTGTGGGTTGCGCTTGGCCCCGAGCTGGAAGGCAGTCCGCCGGCGAGCCAGTATGTCGATGCGGACACGGTGCCCAACGCAGGACCAGCCCGCGTCATTCTTGGCGCATATGAGGGAGCGCACAGCCCGGTTCAGGCGCCGCCAGGACTGACATATCTCGATGTCCGGCTGGGCCGCGGCGAGACATGGAGGTTTGCACCGCCTGCCGGACAGACGGTCGCCTGGCTGGCGGTGCACGAGGGGAGCATCGGCGGCACGGCGGCTGCGACTTATGGCGAATTGGTGGTCTTTGGAGAATCCGAAGAAGCGATCGAGATAACGGCCCGCACCGATGTCGGCCTTGTGCTGGGCGCTGCCGTCAAATCACCGCACGAACTCCACATCGGCCCCTATTCGGTGCACAGCAGCGCCGATGCGCTGCGCCGGGGCGAAGCCGAGATCGGACGGCTTGCAGAAGAGCTGCGCGCAAGAGGCGTTCTGAGCTGAGCGGGCGATGCCCCGCTATTTGGGGAGCCGCAGATACTGGGCTGCCGCTTCGATGAGCGGCGCAGGATCGATGCGCCACTGATCGCGAAATTCAGGTGCCGTTTCGCCCACCCAGCACTCCGTCTCGCCCGCCTCGATGGCCTCCACCACGCCGGCGGCAACCATGGAAGGCTGGCTCTTGGGCATGTCCACCCGCGTCATCATGGGGGTGTCGATCGCGCCTGGAAACACGGAGACAACCAGCGTTCCCTGGCCCTTCAGTTCGGCTCGCATGCCGTCGGTCAGCGCGCGGCACGCGGCCTTGCTCGCGCAGTAATTTCCGCAAAATGGGTGCGTCGCAAGCGCAAGGGGGGAGAGGAAGTTCGCGATCGCGCCGCCACCGTTTCGTCCGACGATCGGAGCGAAGGCCAGGCACATCAGCAACTGCCCCCAGTAATTGACCTCCATTTCCTTCCGAAAACCCGACAGGTCACTCGCCTCGAAAAAGGATTCGTGAATCACAACGCCGTGACAGTTGATCAGCACGCTGACATCGCTGGCCCCCGCCGCGACGGAGCGCACGGCCTGCTCATCAGTCACGTCGAGCACATGCGTTTCGATCCGCGCAGGATCGACGTGGGCGAGCGCCCGCAGCCCTTCTCCTTGCAGATCGCAGGCATGGACCTTGGCCGCGCCGGCAAGCAGCAGTTCGTTGACCAGCGCGCTGCCGATGCCTCCGGACGCACCCGTCACCAGTGCAACTTTGCCTGCCATTTTCATTGGTTGCCTCCTCGATCAAACTTGGCCTCAGGGCACTGCGGTAATCCGTGCCGCGCGCAAGCCCTGGCTCTGCGTTGCGACCCATCAGGGGAGAGCGCGCCAAGGCTCACCATGCCGTCGTCCCGCCGTCGATCGCAAGATCCGCCCCCGTCACCCAGCGCGATTCGTCGCTGGCCAGGAAGATTGCGGCATGGACCACGTCCTCAGGCTCGCCCGGACGCCCCAGCATGATCTTGTCCAGCATGGGCTGGGCCCAGGCGGGATCGTGCATCAGTTCGCGCACGGCATCGCTCAGGATCAGGCCCGGGCTGATCGAGTTCACGCGGATGCCATGGGGGCCGCCTTCCATGGCGAGGTGCCGGGTCATCGCATTCACCCCGCCTTTCGCGGCGCTGTGCGCTACCGCTGGCAACACCTTGTAGGCAATCTTCCCCGAGACCGAACCGACATTGATGATGGACCCGCCCCCGGCAGCGACCATATGCGGCCACACCGCGCGCGTGACATGAAACACGACATCCATCTCGTTACGCAAGGTGAAATCCCATTGCACGGCGGTCATATCGGCAAGCCAGGCAAACGCGCCCGCCGCCCCGTTGTTGTAGAGGACGTCGATCCGTCCCAGTCGATCCATCACAGAAGCAACCAGGTCGTTCGCCTCCGCTTCCTGCGCCAGATCGACGGGGTGGATAGACAGCATGCCTCCTCCCTCGGCCTCGACCAGATCGCGCGTCTCGGCGGCTCTGGCCGGATCGATGTCGCAGCCGACCACCTGCGCGCCAGCCTGCGAGAACATCCGCGCGGCGGCTCGACCCATCGACCCACCCGTTCCCGTGATCAGGCAGACCTTACCTTCAAGTCTTCTGGTCATGTCCTGTTGCCTCAATGAGCGCTGCAAGGGCGCGAAGGTGCTTCCCGTTCAGAACTTCACGGAGAGCGTTGCGCCATAAGTCCGAGGGTCGCCAGGGTTGACGAAGTCGAGATCATTCACCTGCGCGGTCAATTGGTTGGCATACCGTGCATTGTTGAGATTGCGCCCCCAGATCCTTAGGCTCCAGTTCTCGTCCGTGCCGAAATTCCACGCCACCGAAGCGTTGATCAGCGAATACGACGGCTGGCGCAGTCTGTTCTCGGGGGCCTCGAACCAGCGGCCCGAATGGAAGTAATCTGCGGCAAAATCGAGGCTGCCGTTCTCCAGCTGGAGATGATACTGCGCTCCGATGTTGAACTGAACGTCGGGCGTCTGCGGCAACCGCTTGTCCTTGGCACTGATCTGGGGCCCCAGGACCAGGCCGCCCGTCGGCAGCACGACCGTGGTGTTGATCGGAAAGTCGCCGAACCGCGCATGCAGCAGCGAAAGACCAGCGGTCAGCGTAAGCCCTTCCACCGGGGCAGCGGTCAGGTCTGCATCGAGACCGTAGATGTACGCTTGATCGCCATTGTACACCGCTGGCGCCGAATTGACGTAGGTATTGAGCTGAATGTTGCGGAAATCATAATAGAAGCCTGCGACGTTCAGGCGGACCTTGTTGTCGGCAAATTCGCTTTTCACTCCAAGTTCAAACGCGTCGAGGGTTTCTGGAACGATCTCGTTGGGGACATTGAGCGCAAAGGCGTTGAACCCGCCGCTCTTGAAGCCGCGATTGTACGACGCGTAGAGCAGCACATCGTCACCCAGCTTGTGATCGAGTGCCAATCGCCAGGTCAGACGAGACGCGCTCTGCCTCGCCCGATAGGGATTGGCCGGCAGCACGAAAGCCGGATTGAAGAACACCAGTTCGCCATCGGAATCGAGTGTCTTCTTCTCATCCGTATAGCGCAGGCCGACCGTCAGCGATGTGTTGTCCGTCAGGCTGTATGTCCCTTGCGCGAACGCCGCATAGGATTCGGCGGTCTGCTTGCTGCTAATGACCTGATTCAGACCAAAGGCCGGCAGAAACACCGTCGCCGGCCTGTTGGCCGCCTTGCCATGGAAAAAATACGCCCCGACGACCCATTTGAGGGGACCGTCATCGGTCGACACGAGCTGGAGTTCCTGGCTGAACTGCTCGTTGAGCTCGTCGACCAGAACGCTCAGCAGGCTGGCGGGGGTGGCATCGGAATCGAACTGCACATCCCACAAGGTCCGGCGATAGGCCGAAATGCTCACCAGCTTGGCGCCGCCAAAGGCGTGCGTCAGGGTCAGGCTGCCGCCATATTGCACGACGCTCGAGCGAGGCTGGATGTTGCTGTCGGCATCGTAGAATCCACCGGTGAAGGAATAGCCCGTCAGCAGCGCCCTTTGGCCGAAGACCGGCCGAAAGGCGGGACCGGCGACAACCGTCTTGTCATAGTCGAACGCCAGCAGAGCGGTGGTGTCTTCTCCCAGATCAAATCTGAACTTGGTCCGGACGCTGAAATTGCGGGTCTTGTTGACATCCGCGCCATTGGCCAGGTTCGTGCCGAAGCCATCCAGCTGGTTGCCGTAATGGACAGCGATGTTCGCCGCCGCTCCATCCCCCAGCGGTCCGGTGAGATAGATGTCGCCGCTGATCGTGTCGTAATTGCCAAAACCGGCCCGGGCATTGCCCTCGAAACTGTCCTTGGGGTCGGCAGTGGTGATCTGGATCAGGCCGCCGGTCGCATTGCGCCCAAACAGGGTGCCTTGCGGCCCCTTGAGCACAGCGATCTGCTCGACATTGTTCAATGTCAGGATCGAGCCCGTAGCCGAGGCATAATAAACCCCGTCGACATAGGTCGCGACCGAATTCTCATTGCCCGCCCCGGCAATAGCGGTGCCCACACCGCGAATGCGCGGCGTCGCTTGCGTCGCCTGGACGGTATAGTTGAGGCTGGGCGCTACCCGTGTCAGGTCGACGACCGTGTCGATGCCCTTGGTCGCCAGCGCCTCGGCCGACAATGCCGTCACGGCAATGGGGACCTCCTGCAGATTTTCGCCGCGCTTCTGGGCGGTGACCACGATTTCTTCAAGGCCTCTGCCACGGTCCGCGTCCGCCTCACTGCCGGCCGCCTGAGCCCAGGCAGCAGGCGCCAGGCAGAATGACATCGCCAGAAGCGACATCGACGACATCATGCGATTGCCGCGAGCACGCCATTTGGTTGCGTTGAGCATGTTTTCCTCCCCTCATCTTGGACCGAATTGTTTCGGCATTGTGTGCATTCAATTTTTTGGCCGTTGTTTTTGAGTATTGCAGCCTTGCTTCCTTCAACCGCCGACCTGCGTGACTGCGACAATCGGGAGAATGTCGCTCCGCGAATTGTCCGGCATCGCGCCCCAAAGGTCGTAATGTTCGGGTTTGTCGGACATGAAGCGTGGCTGGCGAGCGCCAGTTTCAGGGAACTGCTCCATGCCCAGGGTATATTCCCAGACAAAATTGTCGGGCCCATAGATATACAAATGGATGCTTCCCGACGTCGGATGTCGTCCCATGCCAAACTGGATGTCGACCCCGAGATTCTTGCAGCGATTGTACAGACGGCCGATGTCGTCGATCTCGTTGACCATGAACGCGATGTGATGAAGCCTGACTGGCTCGTCCGGCATTTCCACCGTGCCGATGCTGTGATGATTGGGATTCGGCCATGCCCGGGCCAGCGAGATCTGACTGTCGCCGATATAGTCGGAGACGATGAACCCGGCACTCTGAGAAAGGAACTTTGTCATCGCCCGGTTGTCCGGGACATAAATGCCGAAATGCTTGCCCCCCTGAAATGAGGTCACCCGGTTCTGCAGCGGGCTGCAGTAATTGACCATTTCGACAAAATATTCCCAGGTCGCGCCGATGATCGGGTCAACGACACGAAATGCCTTGGCCACAAACAGGCGCGCACATTCAGATGCTTCGACCCAGACCGGATCGAGACCCAATGCGCAGAAATGTGCGTGAGCCGCGTCCAGATCCTCGGGCGATTCAAGCTCCCAGGAAGTCCGCAGGCAACTCGCTTGCTCGGCCTGCGTCAGGATCAGGTCGTGATGCCCGACACCTACCCGGAAATAGCGCGCGCCATCCTCGGCCTGCTCGACATAATCGAGACTGAAAATGTCCCGGAGAAAGCGGGTCGACGCATCAATGTCGGTCACGCTGAGCGCCAGATAGCCGAGGCGTTTGTAACGGAAGTTCCTGCTCATGTTCATCCTTGTGCCCACTGGGCTGGGCCAGATCTTGGCCGCATCCTGCACTGCATGATGTGCCCTCGAAGCGTGGATGAGTTTCGTATAGAGGAATACATTTGTCAATGGTGAAAAATAGGGCTATGGATCGGCAGAAGACGACGTGCTCAATCAGACAGGGTCGCAGGCGGCCGGGCTCGACAATCTATGGGGAGGTGAAGTTGACCGAAGACTATCGCGAACTTGCCACGGCATTCCTGCGCGCGTTCGACGAGGGCGCAGATGTCTTCGCTCTCGTCACGGATGATGTGCAGGTCATGTATCCGAAATGGGGCATCGCGAACGGCAAAGCGGGGCTGGCAGATCTCTACCGCGATCTCGGCCCCTATCTCGATGGCATCTGCCATCACCCCGAAACCTTCAGATACCTGGTTGACGGCAACGAGGTATGCATTTCCGGCGTGAGCTCTGGCACATTGAAGGACGGGCGGACCTGGGGCCCCGATGGCGGCTACAGCGGACAGTTCTGTACCTGGTTCACCTTCGACGGCGCGCTGGCGAGTCGCATCTGGATCTATATCGATCCCGACTATGTCGGCGGAACCAACGCCTACTATCCCTGGCACCAGTAGACCCAGCGCCGGGACGACGAGCCATGCTGTCGCACGCCCACAATATCGACGATGTCCGTCGCATCGCGCGCAAACGACTGCCGGCGCCGATGTTTCACTACATCGATGGCGGATCGGATGACGAGTGGACCCTGCGCCGAAATCGAACGGCATTTCGGGACTATCAGCTGATACCGCAACGTTTGCGCGACGTCAGCAGCATCGATCTTTCTGTCGAGGTGTTCGGCCAGTTGTTGGCATTGCCGTTCTTTCTTTCCCCTACTGGCATGTCGCGTCTGTTCCATCATGGCAAGGAACTGGCGGCAGCGCGTGCTGCTTCGGCCGCCGGCACCCTCTACAGCCTGTCGACGCTCAGCACGACCTCGCTCGAAGACATCGCATCCGCAATCTCAACGCCGCGCATGTTCCAGATTTACATCCTGAAGGATCGTGGATTGACACTGGAGTTCGTCCAGCGCTGCAAGGCGGCGGGCTATGATGCGCTGTGTTTGACGGTGGATATGGCCATGGCAGGGAACCGCGAACGCGATCTACGCAACGGCATGGTCATGCCACCCCGGTTCGGACTCAAGAGCCTCGGAAGTTTCGCGGCTCATCCGGCATGGACGTTCAACCTGGCTCGTCACCCCGACTTTCGGCTGGCCAATGTCGCGCACCGGGTCGACGCGCTGGGCAGTGGTTCGATGGGTCTGATCGACTATGTGAACAGCCAGTTTGACCGTACCGTGACCTGGGCGGATGTCGAATGGCTGCGCGCGCAATGGGATGGCCCCCTCGTCCTGAAGGGAATCCTCTCGCCGGCCGATGCGCTGCGTGCGCAGGCGGTCGGCACCGACGGCATCATGATCTCCAACCATGGCGGCCGGCAGCTTGATGGCGCGCCCGCCCCGATCGATCTGGTGCGCCCGATCCGCGCGGCGGTGGGCGACGCGATGCAACTGGTGGTCGATGGCGGCATTCAACGAGGCAGCGATATCGTAAAGGCGATCGCGCTTGGCGCCAATGCCTGCTCGATTGGCAAAGCCTATCTTTACGGTCTGGCCGCCGGCGGCGAAGCTGGCGTCGCGCGCGTTCTGGCCATCCTGCGCGCCGAGGTCGAACGGACGATGACCCTGCTCGGCTGCAGCGCGATCGGCCAGCTCGGCGAACGCCATCTCCTGCCGCTTGCGGCACATCGCGCGCCCACCGGCACCAACTCAGTCCACAGAGGCGATCACGCCACCTGAACAGCAGCACGTCACCCGTCTCGATCAATCACCTATCGGCAGGAATATCGGAGCATGCCCAAATATCTTCATGCGATCAGCGATGCCGACGCGGTGGCCATGGCCAGCGTTCGCGCGACGCTGCGCGCGCTTCCGCCCTTGCAAATCACTCCGGAAGCAAGGTCGATGTTTGACCAGATGATCGAACAGACCCCGGCTGCCGAGAGCGTTTCCTATGAGGCCGGTTCAGCCGGCGGCATTCCCGGCTGGTGGTGTCTTCCGCCCGATGCCGCATCGTACGCGGCTATCCTGTATCTGCACGGCGGCGGCTATGTGATCGGCAGCGCCGCAGCCTATCGTCGCCCGGTCAGCCAGATTGCAGCACTCGGCGGCGTCAGCGCGTTTATCGCCGATTATCGGCTGGCCCCCGAGCATCGTTTTCCGGCAGCGATCAACGATGCGGTGGCGGCCTATCAGGGGCTTGTCGACCTGGGGTTCAGCCAAATCGTGGTTGCAGGCGATTCTGCGGGCGGCGGTCTCACCCTCGCTCTCTGCAGCATCTTGGCCGCGCGCGGGCGAGACCTGCCGGCGGCGGCCATCGCAATTTCGCCCCTGACCGATCTGACGGCCTCAGGCCGCAGCTACAGCACGCGCGCCGACGCCGACCTGCTCCTCAGCCGCGATGCGGTTATCGCCATTTCTGAAATCTATCTGGCTGGCGCAGAGCCCACCGACCCTCACGCTTCCCCACTGTTTGGCCCGGTTCCGCATCTTCCCCCGGTGCAGATTCATGTTGGCGAGGACGAAGTGCTGCTGGATGATGCCATGCGATACGCCGATCTGGCAGTTCATGCCGGTGGCAGGGTCGACCTGCATGTGTGGCAGGGGATGCTGCACGTCTTCACCTCCAGCATTGCCGTCCTAGAGGCTGCCCGCGAAGCGATGCGCCTGATCGGTGCGTTCATCGGCGCGCACGTCGCTTCCGACACCGCGATCCTGAGCGCGCCCGGCGCTGGAAGCGGACCATGAGGGCCGTTGCCGGACATCGCTGCCCACCCGTCTCCGGCGCGGACCGCCGCTCATCGATTATCGCTTCGAGGAATATCTGGAACTTGCAGAAGGATCGAGCATGAATGAACTGCATGAAGCGGCGGCGCAAAGCCTGCGCGACGCCTATGCTGCGGGTCCGATCCCGCCGCTGCGCGCATGGCTTGAACCGACAGACGCATCCGGTGCCTATGCGGTCCAGGCAATCAACACCCGCTACTGGGAAGCACAGGGCCGCAGGATCGTCGGGCGCAAGGCCGGCCTGACCGCAGTCGCCGTGCAGCAGCAGCTGGGCGTCGATCAACCCGATTTCGGCGTGCTGTTCGATGACATGCAGGTGGCGGATGGCGGGCGGCTGGATGCTGCGCGCTGCCTTCAGGCCAAGGCCGAGGGGGAAATCGCCTTCATACTCAAGTCGGAACTCCACTCAGCCGATCTTTCGATTGCCGACGTCGCTGCCGCAATCGCGTCGGTCCATGCCGCGATCGAGATCGTAGACAGCCGGATTGCCGATTGGAACATCTCCTTTGCCGACACCGTCGCCGATAACGGATCATCTGCATTCTTTGTGCTGGCCGAACACGGCGTGCCGCTTGCCGGGCTGGACCTTGAGGGGGCAGCGATGACGATGACCGTGAACGACACAGTCGCTTCGTCCGGATTGGGAGCGGCTGCGCTTGGCGACCCGCTGAACGCTGCGGCATGGCTGGCAAGAACGCTCGCCATGGCCGGGGAGCCGCTCAAGGCGGGGGACATTCTGCTCAGCGGGGCGCTGGGGCCAATGGTGACCCTTGCTCCGGGCGACCATGTACGCACCGACATTGCCGGGATCGGCAGCTGTTCCTTCACCTTTGCTGGAGAGTGATTATGACCAAGGTCAAAGCCGCAATCATTGGATCGGGAAACATCGGAACCGACCTGATGATCAAGATGCTCAAATATCCCCGGAACATGGAACTGGCCGCGATGGTCGGGATCGACCCCGCGAGCGAAGGCCTTGCCATGGCCCGCGATCATGGCATCACGACCACGCACGAGGGCATTGAGGGTCTCAGGAGGCTCGATTGCTATAGGGACATTCGCATCGCATTTGATGCAACCAGCGCCTATGCCCATAAGCTGCATGACGCGGCATTGCAGGCCGATGGCATCCGGGTGATCGACCTGACCCCGGCGGCGATCGGCCCGTTCACTGTCCCGCCAGTCAATATGGAAGCGCATCTCGACGCGCCCAATCTCAATATGGTGACTTGCGGCGGCCAGGCCACCATTCCGATGGTGGCGGCGGTGAGCCAGGTGGCGAAGGTACACTATGCCGAGATCGTCGCCTCTGTCTCCTCCCGATCGGCCGGACCAGGCACCCGCGCGAATATCGACGAGTTCACCCGCACCACAGCCCGCGCCATAGAAAAGGTGGGCGGGGCGTCGCGCGGCAAGGCGATCATCATCCTCAACCCGGCCGAACCGCCGATGATCATGCGCGATACGGTGTTCACCTTGTCAAAAGGCGCGGACGAGGACAGCATCCGTGCGTCGATCGAGGCGATGGTCGCAAAAGTGCAGGCCTATGTGCCCGGCTACCGGCTCAAGCAGCAGATTCAGTTCGAACGTTATGGCGACAATAATCCGCTGCATATCCCCGGCATGGGCGAATTCACCGGCGTCAAGACCATGATCCTTCTCGAGGTCGAAGGCGCGGGCGACTATCTGCCGAGCTATTCCGGCAATCTCGATATCATGACCGCAGCGGCCAAGGCCACCGGCGAACTGATCGCAGAAAGGATCGCAGCATGAGCTTCAATGTCGAACAGGGCGACAAGCTCTACATTCAGGATGTCACGCTGCGCGACGGGATGCATGCGATCCGGCATATGTATGGTGTCGAGCATGTCAGGACCATCGCGGCTGCGCTGGAGAAGGCCGGGGTAGATGCCATCGAGGTCGCGCATGGCGACGGGCTCAGCGGCATGAGCTTCAACTACGGATTCGGCGCGCATACCGACTGGGAATGGCTCGAGGCGGTGGCCGATGTACTGGAGCGCAGCGTGCTGACGACCTTGCTGGTCCCGGGCATCGGCACGGTCGAGGAACTCAGGCGTGCGCATGCTATCGGTGTCCGTTCGGTCCGTGTCGCCACGCACTGCACAGAAGCCGATGTCAGCCGGCAGCATATCGGGATCGCCCGAGATCTCGGCATGGACGTGTCGGGCTTCCTGATGATGAGCCACATGATCGACGCCGAGGCACTGGCGCAGCAGGCCGCGCTGATGGAAAGCTATGGCGCGCATTGCATCTATGTCACCGACAGCGGCGGCGCGCTCGATATGGACGGGGTGCGCGAGCGGCTGCAGGCCTATGATCGCGTGCTGAAACCCGAGACCCAGCGCGGCATGCACGCGCATCACAACCTGAGCCTTGGCGTCGCCAATTCGATCGTCGCAGCCCAGGCAGGCGCGGTGCGAATCGATGCGTCGCTTGCCGGAATGGGCGCAGGCGCCGGCAATGCGCCGCTGGAGGTGTTCATTGCCGCCGCCGACCGCAAGGGCTGGAACCATGGCTGTGATGTCATGGCCCTGATGGACGCGGCGGAAGACCTGGTCCGCCCGCTGCAGGATCGCCCGGTGCGGGTCGACCGGGAAACCCTCGCGCTCGGCTATGCCGGAGTCTATTCCAGCTTTCTGCGCCATGCGGAAAAGGCGGCGCAGGATTACGGGCTCGATACGCGCGCGATTCTCGTCGAACTGGGCCGCCGCAAGATGGTGGGCGGGCAGGAGGACATGATTGTCGATGTTGCTCTGGACCTGGCGCGCGCAACGCGCCCGGAGCACTGTCTTTGATCATGTCTCCGTTTGCAGATTTAATCCATGATCTGGCCGATGACTTGAGGGCAGAAACGGGGGCCTGACGGGATGGTTCACTTCCATTTCGGCGTAACAAATGTCTACTTCCGATGTGAGAGAACATCCTCGCTACCGCATTGGAACGGCGTTTGTTGGGTCGACTGTTGCCGGAAGGTCGTTCGCTGCCCACAGTCGTGGCGCCGATAGCATCGAAGCAGATTATCCGGATCTCCAAGCCCTTAATTGCCACGAGCCACTGCGGGCTGATGGCCTTGCGGGACAAAGATATAGCCTGCACCCCGCACGGTCTTGATGATCTGGGGATAGGCCGGATCGCGCTCGATCTTGTGGCGCAGGCGCACGATTCGGGTGTCGACGGTGCGCTCGAAAGCTTCCATTTCCCGGTTATGCGCCAGATCCAGGATACGATCGCGCGTCAGCACCTTGCCGGGGTTCTGTGCGAACACCCGCAGCATGTCGAATTCCATCGCGGTGATCGCAACCTCGCTGCCATCAGCGGCGAACAGGCGGTGGGTGTCGAGATTGAGCACATGATCGCCGAACCGCACCTCGTTGCCCATCGTGGCGCTTTGTTGGCCTGGGCCGCTTATCCGCCGCAGCACCGCGCGCACCCGCGCCAGCAACTCGCGCAGATCGAACGGCTTGGCAATATAATCATCAGCGCCCAGTTCGAGGCCCACAATCCGATCCACTGTGTCGCTGTTGGCCGTCACCATGATGATGCCAATGTCGCCGCGCGCCTTTAGTCTGCGGGCGATGGTCAGCCCGTCCTCTCCCGGCATGTTGATATCGAGCAACACCAGATTGACCGGGCGCTCGGCCATCAGCAGGGCGAGTTCCTCGCCGCCTTCCACCTGTGAGACCAGGAAGCCCTGATCGATCAGGTAATCTTGCACCATCTCGCGCAGGTCTTCCTCGTCATCGACAACGGCAATGTGGGGGCTGGCAGGGTTCATGGCGCAAAGTGGCTCCGGCAGGCGATCAACGGCTTGCATTTGTGACATAATGTGGTGCCGCCATGATGGCCCACCAGCAGTGATGATGTTGCAATTGTGTCATGGCGGCGGTGAACCGGCGCCATCAAACAAGCAGGCAAGCAGTTGCTCGATGCTGGCCGACGAGAACGGCTTTTCTGCAAAGGGCAGGCCCGTTTCGCTCAGAAAGTCGCTGACCTGCGTTCCCAGCGTGTCACCGGTGAGGAAGCCGGTGCGCGGCGCAAGATGGGGTTTATGGGCCTTGATCCACTGATAGAGGGCGGGGCCATCCATCTGCGGCATCCGCACATCGCTTAGCACAACATCGAAATTGCGACATTCAAGCGCGGCGATAGCGGCGGCACCGCTGGTAGCGACATGGGTGTGCCAACCGCGCTCCGTGAGCAGTTCGGCAAGAGTTTCGGCCAGTTCCACCTCATCATCGACGATAAGCGCGCGGCCTTTGAGGTAAGGTGCCGCAGGGGCTGCGACGAGCTGTTTTTCCGCCGTTTGGCCCAGCGGTAATTCGACCACGAAGCGCGCGCCGTGCTGTGATGGCGCCAGGTCAAGCCGCCCGCCGTGTGCCGCCGCAACATTATAGGCAAAGGACAGGCCAAGTCCTGTCCCCGCACCTATCGGGCGTGTGGTGAAGAACGGTTCGAATACGCGGTTACGCTGGTCTTCGGGAATGCCCGGGCCGGTATCGGCGATGTCGACCGTGATGCCCGCAGCGCTGCTGCGCGTCGCGATGGTGAGTTTGCGCGGTCCGGTTTGACCTTCCATCGCGTGCTGCGCATTGATGATGAGGTTCGCCAGCAGCTGGTGGAGCTGGCTCGCATCGCCGATCACGCTGGGCAGGTCGGGATCAAGCACGCGGCGGACAGTCACATTGGCGGCGCGAAGGCCATAAGAGGTAATCTCCAGCGCCGCCTCGATCAGATGGTTGATGTCGATCGGCTGGCGTTCGGGCGGACGCTCGCGCGCCATGGCAAGGAAGGTCTGGACAATCCGGGCACATCGCTCGGCCGCCTTGCGGATCTTGGCCGCGCGCGCCGCTATGGCGGGATCATCAGCCTTCTCCTCAAGGATAAGCGATTGGCCGACGACCACAGAGAGCGGATTGTTGAGTTCATGGCTGACGCCCGCCAGCAGGGCTCCCAATGCGGTCAGTTTTTCCGACTGGAACAGCGCCTCGCGCGACCGGGCAAGTTCGGCCTCGATTGCCTTCTGGCGCGTAAGATCGATATAGCAACCACCAATCCGAACGGGCGCACCCGGAGTGGTGTGGACCGGAAAGCGGACGGCGAGATACTCGCGGTAGGCCTTAGCGCCCACGATGCTCATTTCCCGCTCGACCGCGCGGCCAGTCGCAAGCACCTCGGCTCTAAGGCTCGCCTCATTGGCGGCGCTTTGGGCCTGCATGGCCGCATCGTTCTGGTCGAGACGCTTTAGCAATTCCTCATTGGCGAGCAGCAATTCGCCTGCTTCGTCGGTCAGCGACATGGCGACAGGGGCGTGTTGGAGAAAGGCCTGGAGCAGCGCCTCGCTTTCCTTGAGCGCCGCCTCGGCGCGGGCGCGTTCCAGCGTTTCCCACGTCCGCTCCAGCACCTCGCGTACCAGCATCAGATCGGTCGGCGACCAGTCGAAAGGCTCGGTGTTGGCAAGGCCCAGCGCGCCTGCCAGCTCATCATTCTTGAGCAGCGGCACGCACATCATCGCCCGCGCCCCGCTGGCCAGCATGGTGGCGGCGGTGGGGCCAATCGCGGGATCGGCAAGGAGATCGGGAAAGACCATCGGCTCACCGCGCTTCATCGCTTCGAGCATATGGGGCGATGTTCCGCTGCCGGCGTGTTCGCCGACAAAGCTCGGGATCGCCTCGTCGCACCATTCGCGCCGCACGCTGTAGCCGGTGTTGCCGGGGTGGCTTTCGATGTAGCCAACCCGGTCGATCCCGATCTGCCGGCCAAGGCGTTCCAGCGTAATTGCCAGAATGGCGTCGGCATCGCTGAGGCGCCGGGTTGCATCGCTTAAGCCCAGCAGGAAATTGCCGTGGCGCGAGGGCCATGGCGCGGTTGCATGATCGGCGCTCACATCGGCGGGCGGGTTCATTGGGCAATCCCCTTAACGATACCGCGGGCATTCTTACCGAGCTCCGCAAGGCTTGGCCAGATGGAGGCCTGCCGCCTGTAATACTTGCAACGAAGTTGAGCGGCCCAAGCCATCAGCGCGTGGCATTGCGCCCTTAGACAGCTTCTCGGCGGGCGGCCTTACCGTCCTCACCTCGTCAATGGTCCCAACCCACAGGGGCCGTCTTTTTTGTTCTTACAGCCAGAAAGCGCAGATCCATGATTTTCCATGCTTCCATCGATGCGCGCCATCCGCGCCACGTTGCCGAAGTGCTGGCCGAGATATTCGGCGGCGGCTCGGTTGCGCCCTTTCCGCCGATCGCGGACGACAGCTGGCTCGCGATGGTCGGCGACGAGCGCAACACAATGATCGAAGTCTATCCGCGCGGAGTCGTGCTCGTTGAAGCTGCTGGGGATCGCGATGCGATCGGCCAGCGGGATCAAATCGCCGGGTCAACCACTGGCTCATCCACCCACCTTGCGATTGCGACGCGCCTCCAATTGGAAGATGTCGTTGCCATTGCCGAGCGCGAGGGATGGCCCGCGAAATATCGCAAGCGCGGCGACCTCTTCGGTGTGCTCGAAGTCTGGATCGAGGGCGACCGGATGCTCGAAGTGCTAACCGCCGAAATGCAGGCGGAATACCTTGCCGCGATGACGCCCGCCAACTGGACGCGGCTGGTGGCAGGTCACCGCGAGGTCGCAAGCTAGTGGGAGTTTGGCACCCCTAAAGCCTTCCTCGATCCAAGCAGATTTCCGCGCCCTTCTGCCGTCAGGGCACCGGACAGCACCTTTCGGCGGCTCATCAATCGGCGGTTAGCTCCACTCGTTTTTTCCAAGCTTGCGGCCGCCACATCAACTCAAGGAACACAAGACATGAAGACCAACCGACTTTCGTTCATCACCGGCCTTGCTCTGGCCGGCATCGCTGCTGCCACCAGCACCAGCGCTCTTGCCAGTGGGCCTCGCATCGAGGCCCATGGCGGCTGGGATCGCATCGACACCACCGACGGCCGCGACAACGGTGTCCTCTACGGCATCGGGCTGGGCTATGATTTCGACATCGCTAAGAACGTGTTTGCAGGCGTGGAAGCCAACGCCGATTTCAGCACCGCCAAGGAATGCGAAAGCGGGGCGATTGTTGCGGGCGACACCCTCTGCGTCAAAGCGAGCCGTGATCTCAGCCTGATCGCGCGGGCAGGGGTCGAAGTTGCCTCTGGCAGCAAGCTCTATGCGCTGGGCGGCTGGACCAATGCCCGCTTTCGCGCGACCTACACCTCGCCCGCGGGCTACCTGACGCGCGATGGCCAGAACGTTGATGGCTGGCGCGTGGGTGCAGGCTTCCAGCAGGATCTGGGACAGGGCCTCCATGCCAAGCTCGAGTATCGCTACTCGGACTATGGTGACAACGACAGGCGCCACCAGGTGGTCGCCGGTTTCGGCCTGACCTTCTGATCCCCTCGGGCGGCGTCCGGCTCCTATCCCTACCTGCGAGTGCGCCGCCTACCCTACATTTGCCTGCGTGGGGGTTGTCCCATGAACCTTCCCCCGTCTGCCGCGCTTGCTGTCATCTGTGATGATATTAGCTGCCTCACCGCGCTCGCGCCGGATCTTGGCAGGCTGACTTCCATCACTTTATGGTTGCTGCAGCTAAGCCAGTAGTGATCGATACACGAAAGGAGGCTTACCATGACTTCTCGTTACAGACCGCTGTGCATGCTCGGCACCGCACTGCTGGGTTTTGCCTTTAGTTGCTCTGCGGCGGCCACGAATTCTCCGCTCGTGCTGGGCAGCTATGCCTATCCGGGGCTTGATCGGGTCGCTTCAATCGAGCCGCTAGCCAAGATCATTACCAAGACAACGGGCCAACCGGTCGAGATCAAACTCTTCAATGATCCGGACAGCTTGGCGTCTGAGATCAGGTCAGGTGATGTCGATGTCGCTGTCGCTAATCTTGGTGCCTGGCTAAGCGTTGCGCGCGATCCTGCCGTGCAACCGCTTGCCATCGTAGTGCCGCCAAACAGAGTGCGGAGCCGTTATCGCGCGGTGCTCCTCGCACGCCATGATCTGCCAGCAGCGAACCTTGCAGAAGTGGGTGCGGGGGCAAACGCGTGGCGGTTCGCTGCGGTCGTGCCTGGCTCAGCATCGGGTGGGCTGGTGCAAATCAGCGCTGTGGCGAATGCGAGCAAGGCTGAGCCTCAATGGCATTCGATAAGCTTCTTCGGATCGCACGAGGGTGCCCTTGCAGCTCTGGCAAACGATATGGCCGATGTTGCAGCCGTGGCCGAAGCGCCTTGGCTCGACTGGCAGGCCGCTCAACAGGGGCAAACCAGATCGGGGAGGTTCCCTCGTGTTCTGTGGCAGTCCCCACCACTACCATCCGGCACGCTAGCGTGCCGGGCATCGCCGAGGGTCGACTGCGTTGCGCTTTCTGAGGCTCTTATGCGCAACAACCCGGAAACACGGCGGGCGGCACTCTACCTTGGCCGTGGCTGGCCCGAATGGGCCGGCGCGCGGCGATTTGCGGCCTATGATCACGCGCTTTATGCCAGCCAGAACGGCGCTGTCCCGCCGGCGGCGCAATAAGGCGCTGCTGGGCCTTTTGTTGCAAGGTCTCGTCCAATGTCCGTTCTCAAGCTCGTTGATGCGACCTGGCAAACACCTGACGGGCGACCAGTTCTCGCGCGCCTGTCGGCCGAATTCGCGGCCGAGCGCACCGGGCTGGTTGGCCGCAACGGGATCGGCAAGAGCACGCTGTTGCGCTTGCTCGCAGGGACGCTGGCGCCCACAACCGGGCAGGTCACGGTCTCCGGCAGAGTGCTGCTGATCGAGCAATTGGTGCAAGTGGGCGAGCGCGCAACGCTGGCCGATTTGCTGGGCATTGCCGAACCGCTTGCTCTGGTGGCGCGTGCTCTGGCGGGCGCTGCTGATGCCGATGATCTGGCATATGCCGACTGGACGCTTGAGGAACGCGCCTTGGCCGCGCTGGCTGTCTTGGGCATCGAGCACCCGATCGATGCGCCGCTCGTAAGCCTTTCGGGCGGCCAGCGCACGCGTGCCGGATTGGCTGCGGCGATCCTGCACCAGCCCGATTTCGTGCTGCTGGACGAACCGACCAACAATCTCGATCGGCAGGTCCGCGTGGCCGTGCAGCAATGGCTGGCAGCCTGGCGCAAGGGGGCTGTGGTGGTCTCGCACGACCGCGAATTACTCGAGAGCGTCGATGCGATTGTCGAACTTACCGACCTCGGCGCGCAGCGCTATGGCGGGGGCTGGTCGCACTTTGCCGAGCGCAAGGCGATTGCCAGCGCCTCTGCCGCGCATGATCTCGAAGTGGCCGAGCGGCGCCAGGCCGAAGTGCGAAAGGCAGCGCAGGCAGCACAGGAGCGCCAGCAAAGGCGCGATGCGGCTGGCCGCAGAAAGGCGGCCAAGGGTGATGCGCCCAAGATCGCGCTCGGCATGGCTAAGGGGCGAGCCGAACACACCGGCGCTGCGCAATCACGGCTCGCAGAACGCCAGATTGCAAACGCCGAAGCTGTCCTCGCCGGGGCCAGGACAAGGATCGAGCGCACCTCGCAACTCGGGTTTCAAATCGCGCCGACGGGGTTGGCTCCGGGACGCAAGGTGCTTGAGGCAAATGGGCTTGGCTTCACTTATTCATGCGGGCATTCCGTCTTGGCCGGAGTTGATCTGGCGATCATCGGACCAGAACGCATCGCGCTCACCAGAGCCAATGGCAGCGGCAAATCGACCTTGCTTGCTCTCATCACCGGGCGGCTTGGGCCATCAACGGGAATGATCCGCTGCCATGTCGGGCATGCCCTGCTCGATCAGACAGTGGCACTGCTTGACCCGGCGAGCTCATTGGCGGAAAATTTCGCGGACCTGATGCCGGAAATGACATATAACGAACGGCGGGCCAGCCTTGCCAGGTTTGGGTTTCGGGGCAAAACCGCCGATCAACAGGTTGGCACACTCAGCGGCGGACAGACATTGCGCGCGGGCTTGGCCTGTGTGCTCGGCAGACCCGATCCTCCGCCGTTCCTCATCCTTGACGAGCCAACCAACCATCTTGATTTGGACGCACTGGCTGCGGTCGAGGAGGCGCTGCGCGCCTATGATGGGGCGTTGTTGGTGGTAAGCCACGATGAGGCATTTCTAAGCGCAATCAAGATCGAGCGGCGCTGGCATCTGCCTTTGCCATGATCCCGTCGACAGCTTCTGTCAGGAGCGGACATTCTGGATGGCTGTGGTAAACAGCCGGGTTTGGGTCGGGGGGCTGCCGTTGCCGAGTGGCAGATCAGACGGCGGCTGTGCACGTCACGCTGCCCGCAGTCGGCCTGTCAGGTTCCGACCCGAGGGCGGCAATAAAGTTGGCCTTGTGCGACAGTCGCCTATCGCCACTTTTGAGTTCATTGCCTTTCTTCAAGGCATAACGGTTCGTGCAAATGCTGGATGGAAATCGCCATGGCGATCTCCATCCCATTTATCTACTTCGGTAATCACCGGTCCACTTCGAGCCAGCGTTCCCGTTCTGGATGAAACGTTAGCGTTCACGTCTACTGTCCAATCGGTAGCCCCATGTGTGAAGTTGGCAGCGCATGCGGTCAGCAATGCTACCGACCTCTTCCACTGAAGGTGTCACCGCCAAGGTGAGCGGTCTGCCGATTGTCGATCGGTTGTACAGATGCTGTCCATCGCGACTGATCACGCCCTTGGGTATGACCGGGCCGGGAAGCTGGGCACGATTTCGGGGGATATCGTGTGGGTGAAGGGCAATGCCTAGTGCGCATCGAACGCCGACGAATCATGATACTTTTGCTGGGTCAACCTGGGGCACCATCCTGGTCGCCACGTTATTATGAATCGCAGGCTTTTCTTATAATTTCAATGTCGTAGGCTGAATTCAAAAGCTGGCTGGGGTGGCAGGATTCGAACCTGCGCACATTCAGACACTTTGCTTTTCAAGTGATTGATCTTTAATGCGCCGCCTTTGTGCTCAATACGGTGTCTGACACGCAATGGATCACACAACAAGTCACATAGGTCACAGCATTGCCAGACCGTGCAAAATCCGAGTCGAACAGCGCTGAAATCGCTAACCGCTCTCCTGACCCAAGCCGCATCACTGTCGGTGTCAATGCGTTCCGGCGAGCGTCTATGACGTTACCGGAACGCATTGGTAAAGGCCTAAGCCGCTGATGCCATCCGATCTGTGATCTGGTGCGAAAGGTCATCACAGATGCGGGCCAGCTTTATCTGCATCACCTCGGTCAGCGGCCGGTTCCGGCATAGCCAGTCCAGGATGACAAAGCAGGCGACCTTCGGATCAAGGTTGCACTGACCTTGCGTTCTTTGCCAGGCCATAGTCGCCACTGCGAGCAGGGCCGTGTCCAGCTCGCAGTGGGCACGGGCTGCCAGCCAACCATCAACGTTGCTGGGAAAAGCGACCCTTTTTTTGCCCACCATCAAGGTGGCTGGTAGCCCTAGTCGGAGCAGTACTTCGGATAGATGATTCCACGTTTTGCCTGTGCCTTTCAGACACAGGCCAAGATCGAGATGCGGCCTGATAGGTCCGGCGCGCTTGATATTTGGCTGTCGCTGAAGCAATTGCGGAGGCAACGCCAACCCGAACTCCATCGCCGCCAACGTCAAGATTGGCAGGTCCATTGCAACAGAGCCGAAGGCGCATGCGACATGATCCGGACGGAATCGCATATGGTCGAACAGGCTGCGCACGACTGCCTCCTCATCACCATGGGTGTGCTCCGTCCAGCTGGCGAGCCGATCACAGCTTATGGCGCCGTCGTTGCCCAATGTGACGTCAAAGGCAGCAGCGGCAAACACTCTTCTGCTGGCCATTCTGACGCCGGACTTCTCGGAAGGGTCAATCCGACGATAGGATTCGTGAAGTTCTAGGTCCCACGCGGTTTCGAGGTCGTAAAAGGTGAACTTGTGCATTTCATATCTCCAGATGCGCCAAAGGCCGCCTATGGGGCGGCCTTTGGCGTGGTGTAGTAGATGTTGAACCGGGCTCCTGGCTGGCGGCTAGCTCAGCTGAAGCAGACGATCGGACCGTTACGCGGCTCGATGATCGGATCTGCACCGGCCGGAATAGTCTGACATCCAGCCATCTGTGCATCACCCATCGCTGCAGTTGCTGCGCGGATCCGTGCCATGGCGCGTTTCTTGCCGGCAGCTAGGTTGGCTGGCTTGCCTCCGACCCGGACCAGCGCCCCGCGCCGGTCGACAGAAAAATGCTCGCCGCCCTTGATATTGACCAGCTTAACCGGAGCGTCCGACGATTCAGCGAAAGGCACGCAGTTGTTGATCACATCGACCATATCCAGTTCGCGGAACGCGATCGAGAACCCAATCGGCCGGTTCGCGGACGCATTGGGGAAGCATACATAAATGGCATCTTGCTGAACGGCTTGAGCGATGCGAGCCAGTTCGATTCCCTGCGCAAAATCTAATCTCCCACCAAAGGTGAAGGCGATAGAATCGTGAACCAACCGGTGCAGAGGCAGGCCCATAGATAGGCGCAAAGCGTGCATAAAATTCTGCTGGCGCGTGTTCGTAGTTGCAGTGGTATTCATGGTAATCATTTCCTTATGTTACGGCCTATGGCCGGAGCATTTTTCCCCTCAAGCAGGATGCTCACTTAACGTTCGTCTGAAGGGTTTGGCCGTGCCGCTAGACGGCACGGCCACAAGTTCAGCGGTGGCGTTCGTGCCAGGTGATGGCGATCTTGCGAGGCGTGGGACCATTGGGCAGAACATGGCGAGACAGCCACAACTCCTCGTTTTCAACCACATGGTCTGCCACCTCCGTCCACCAAACCTTGGCCGCGCTGTCCCAATTGTAGCCGCGCGCTTTGAGTAGGTCTTTGGCCGAAAAAGGTGCGCGGTTGGCTTCGATGCGCCAGGTTTGCCGCTCTGCATTGGCAATCAGCGCCCCCAGCATCGGCCCGCCCAGCGGCAATGGATAGGCGAGCAGATGGATCAAGCTGATCACATCGGCCAGCGCGCGATGGCCCTCATTGTAAAAGCCTGCCTGCGCGAGCAGATGACCCAGTGCGCGGCCATCCATCGCTGCATCCATCAGCCAGTCGAAGTCGTTGAGCGAGCAAGCCCAGGCGGCTTTGGCGGTGGAAGGGAGGAGCTGACGGATAAAGGCCGCATCGAAACGCGCATTGTGGGCGATAAAGACATCAACCTGCCGAAAGTCTTCTTCGACCAAGTCAAGGTCGATCGCCTTCCCCAGGACGTCGGCATCACTCAGCCCCGTCAATTTTGTGACGCGGGCCGGGATCGGCATCATGGGGTCGCAGAGCGCCTCGCGTACTGCGAGGATACTTACGATGTCGCCGTCGCGATCAACCAGTAGCATGACATAGGCCAAGTCAATGATCTGGTCCCTTAACGGGTCTGTACCCGTTGCTTCGACATCCACCACCGCGACGACCCGAAGCGGGGCGACCGGTTCCTTCCTGACGATAAAATGCTTCAGCTTGGCTGCTGGTAGCAAAATCCTCATAGTGAGTTCGTCGTTGTAAACCGCACCTGCTGTATCACTGGAATTGTTCGGCATTCTGTTCATTGTCGGTCTCCAATGACCGAGCCTAGGAGAAAATTTTCCTCCCTCCCACTCGATCACTGGCGTCTCAGACGCAGAATTTTTTGACTGAGATCACATGCGAAGGGGATGACGCCGCGTCATCCTTTGCATGCCATATTCTCGACCAGCCGATGCGGATCGATCGCTTCTCATCGCGCGCAGCATCGCACTGACCACAGGCTGCTGTTCACGTTGGGGAGCATGCGACAGTCATGATGTCCGAGCCCGAAGCCCATCGCCAGATTGGCCTTGGCTTGTCCTGTGCCTAATCGGTGCCGCCCATTCGCCTCTTGATGTCGTCGGAAACCCACAGGTCGAAGATGTCCTCGATGTCTTCCCTGCGGCCCCATTTGTCGGCGTACCAGATACCATTTTGCGCGATGTAACTCATGATTACGAGCATTGCCTGCCGCAGTTCGCGATCGATGATATCAAGGCTGCAGATTTCAAAATGCCCCAGATCTCGGCCGTTCCACCACGCCAGCAAAAAGGCCGCACAGTGGCCAGATTGGTGGGTGTTGCTCAGTGCAACGGGTATCAGCGTGTCGAGGGCAGTGCCCACCGCTTGAAATGGTACAGGCGGCAAAAATTGATCGAATTGGGTCATATCGCTCCTTTTGGTTCCGGTTTCGGAACGCGGTGTGGGTTGGGAGCGACATACTGGATAGTCGCGGGGTCATGCCTGCGATCTGTCGATCACTGACAAGTTGGCATGCTGTCCGACCAAGCCAACAACGGTCTACCAGGTGTTACCATCCACGCGTCTCAGCAAATATCGGAACACCGATCGGACTGCATCACGACTCGCCGTTTAACGACGGGGACGATTGATAGTTAAAGTCGGATTAGTCTGGTTTCAATAGTTAAAAGTAAGGATCGAATACCAATTTTCGACTTACGATCGGTTAACCTATTTTGGCACAAGTTGCGCCGACTTTGTTACGGTCAGTTCTGTGCCCTATCATGCTGCCTGATGGCTCCACGCCCGGTGTGCTGAAGGTGCTGGGGCAATTGGTGTCTCGTATACAGGCCATAATGACCTGTAAGCCTAATGCGATGACAGGCGGTTCGATCGTCCCAGCTCTATGGCGACGCCAGCTTTACCGTGATCCGGTCATGCCAATCGCGGATCGCATTGTAACTGACCTACGCCCCGGTCAGGCGTCAAAGCTGAGCGGCTGGTCGACAAGACCGTGCCAAGGCCCAAGGCCCGCTGCGCGGGCCGCCCAGAGCTGGATCGCAGCGACGGCGACGAGAACCGAGGAGCCAGAGCATCTGCAAGATGCGAGCATCCCGAGCGTAGCGCAGGGCGAAGCTGTTAGGGGCACAGCCCAGTACAGCGGTATTGCGCCTAGGAGCTGTTGTGTGTGCTGTGCCACACGATAGCGGTATTGCGCCTGAAAAATATCACCCTTCACTGCGTCGGTAGGCGATATCTGCAAAATCTAGTGATTTTGTTCCCTTAAAAGTTATGATATATTGAAGTTATGCGACGAGATTATATCGAACATGCAAGTTTTGACATATATGTCGGACTTTCAGGGAGGCTCAGATAATGGTAGATCCTGAGCAATTAGGTAGGTTGGCGGATATGAATGATAGTGCTGAACAGCTCAGGAAGCGGAACTCGAAGGGGGAGAGGCGTATGGGCAGGCCCCCGAAATCTAAACAAATCTTGGATCGTATGGCAATCGCCTATGCGCCTGAATCTATTTATCCTCTCTTGTTTGAAGAAGATGGCGCAACTGCGAGGTCGTCCATAGCGAGGATCGATGCGGGAGACTTTGATGCACTTTACCGGGAAGTACGTAAAAATCTAGAAGATGTGCTCGATCAAGCTTCGTCACGCTGCGGCATGAGCGAGCCAGCATATGAGGCCCTTGGGAGACTGCGCGAGCTGGCTGACACGGCCGCCCCTGAAAGTATCATAAAAGCTTGCGCCGAGGAAATGTTGCTCAATAAGCGCCTGATTTCTGGGCTAGCGGAGCACCTCATAAGTCATATTATTGTTGGCGAAGAGCTTCGATCTATCGCTGAAGCGGCTAGGTCGCGTGTGGAGGAGGGCTTTGAAACGGTTGCACCGATCTACATCGGCCTCGTTAATAGCCTCAAGGCTGCGGGTATAGTCGAAAACAATGTCCGCGATATGTCTAAAAGTCAGTTTATTGAGATTCTTGCTATCTTAAAGAAGACTTCCGGGGATGAGCAAAAGCGGGTAATTTCGGAAGTTTCTGAGGGGCGAGTGGTAGTTCCTGCAATATTTAAGGAAGGTTTCGAGGATGGGGTGGCGCCGGGCGAGCAAGCCAATGCCTCGGGCGTTGCCCCCGCAAAAGAGGAGGTATCGCCCTCTTTGGTCAGCGACGACGCTGACGACGAGTGCGCTATTGCCGACGCGGCGACAAAAAACACGGTCGTCCATGACCCCAAGGGTCTGTGGGATAGGCTCGATCTGGAACCCATCGGATATCGCATTGAAGAGGCGGAGCCGTCGACAGATGCGGATAAGGAGGCAATGACGATCAAACTACCGGAGACGACCGCACTTACCGAATGGGCGAGTCCGAGAAGTACTGAATACATGTATGCTACCGTATGTATGAACACGCACAGTAAATCAATCTTCGATGAATTTTTGAGCCTTCATACTGAAAGGACAGGTCGGTTGATTTCAGAGATGGAGGAGCGCATTTTGCTGATGTTGATGGTCGATCTGTGGGAGTTTCCAGGAGCGCCGATTGCCGGACAAGAAGGGTGGTATGATGGAATAGTGCTGCCTCCCAAAACGGGATCGTCGAAGGTTCGCCGCGTGGTATCGATCGATCGATCGGATAAGGCACTGACGATGGCCTACAGGCCTAAAGAAGGCATCGGTAGCCATTGATATCAATGGCTACCGTTGCTGCAGGTAGTTCCGCCAGAAGCTACGCCATGCGCCTTTCGGCATTCTTGACACCAGCGTTACCGGGCATCATGCCGACCCCTATTAAATAGCGACAGGAACATTATGGCACGGGCACCAAAAGCATCAAAAGCGGCTGCTACTGGTGGCGGGGACCTCGGTTTTGAGGCGGAGCTGTTCAAGGCGGCTGACAAGTTGCGCGGCAATATGGAGCCATCGGACTACAAGCACGTCACGCTGGGCCTGATCTTCCTCAAGCATATCTCCGAAGGGTTCGAGGCCAAGCGTGCGCAGCTGCTCGCCGAATATCCGGCAGGCGCAGAGGACGAAGACGAGTACCGCGCCGACAACATCTTCTGGGTGCCCAAGCTGGCGCGCTGGTCGCTGTTGCAGGCGCACGCCAAGCAGCCGGGCATCGGTAAGGTCATCGATGATGCGATGCTGGAAATCGAGAAGGTCAACCCGCAGTTGAAGGGTGTGTTGCCCAAGGATTATGCCCGCCCCGGGCTCAACGCCACGATGCTGGGCGAGCTGATCGACCTTATCTCCGGCATCGGCTTCAAATCGGAAGACGGGCAAAGCCGCGACATCCTTGGCCGAGTTTACGAATATTTCCTCGGCCAGTTTGCCGGGTCTGAAGGCAAGCGCGGCGGTGAATTCTACACCCCCCGCTCGGTGGTCCGCGTGATGGTGGAGATGCTGCAGCCGTTCAAGGGCCGGGTCTATGATCCATGCTGCGGTTCTGGCGGAATGTTCGTGCAGTCTGAAAAGTTCGTCGAAAGCCATGGTGGTAGGATCGGTGACATCGCGATCTATGGTCAGGAAAGCAACCACACCACCTGGCGGCTGGCGATGATGAACCTGGCGGTGCGCGGCATCGATGCGGAGATCAAGTGGAACACCGAAGGCAGCTTCCACAAGGATGAGCTGCCCGATCTGCGCGCCGATTATGTGCTGGCCAATCCGCCGTTCAATATCTCCGACTGGGGCGGTGACCGCATCCGTGAGGATGCGCGCTGGAAGTTCGGTACGCCGCCTGCGGGCAACGCGAACTTCGGCTGGCTGCAGCACATATTGCACCACCTTGCGCCGACCGGCACGGCAGCGGTGATCCTTGCCAACGGCTCGATGTCCTCCACCCAGAATGGCGAGGGCGACATCCGCAAGGCGATGGTCGATGGCGACGTGATCGACTGCATGATCGCGATGCCGGGCCAGCTGTTCTATTCCACCCAGATCCCGGTGTGCATCTGGTTCCTGGCCAAGGACAAGTCGAACGGTGTTGCCCGTGACAAGAAGCTGCGCGACCGGCGCGGTGAAATCCTGTTCATCGATGCGCGCAAGCTGGGCCATATGGTCGATCGCACCCGGCGCGAGCTGGGCGATGACGACATCCGCAAGATCGCCGATACCTATCACGCCTGGCGCGAAGGGGAGGGGTTCGTGTCCGTTCCCGGCTTTGCCTGCGCCGCCAAGCATGATGAGATCGCGGGGCACGGCTATGTGCTGACACCGGGGCGTTATGTCGGATCGGAAGAGGTGGAGGATGACGGCATCGCCTTCCCGGAACGGTTCGCAGCCTTGCAGGCCACGCTGGAAGAACAATTCACCGAAAGCGCGCGGCTGACCGGGGTTATCCGGCAGCGGCTGGCGGGTGTGATGGCGCCCACCGAATAGAGCAAGAATTTTGCCAAATGCTTTCCACGTGTAAAGAAAACGCGATTTTCTTTACACGTGGAAAGCGATGTGCAAAGAAATCCGCGAAAAGTTTTTTGGGGCAGAATCTGCGTGCCGAAAGCCACCTATGCGATACCGGCTTTGCCGCCACCGGAGGTAATCGAAACCCCTGCGGTGCTGCGCGCGCTGACGCAGGCGCATCGGCATCTGGCGGAACTGAAGGGCAGAGCGGCCACCATGCCCAACCAGGGGATATTGATCGATACGCTTGCCTTGCAGGAAGCAAAGGCGAGTTCGGAGATCGAGAACATCGTCACCACGCAGGACGAGCTGTTTCAGGCGAATGCCTTTCCCGAGAATCCGGCATCCCCGGCGGCGAAGGAGGTGGCGCTTTATGCTGATGCATTGCGGCATGGGTTCCTGGAGCAGCGCAGGCTGGACGGCCTGCTCACCAACAACATGATCGTCGCGATGTTCCAGATATTGAAGCGCACCGAGGGCGGTTTCCGCTCTACGCCCGGCACCGCGCTGAAAAACGACCAGACTGGCGCTATCGTCTATGTGCCGCCGCAGGAAGGGCAGGCGGTGCGGGATCACATGGCGGCGCTGGAAACGTTCATCAACGATGATGCCGATGATGGGCAAGGTCACAGCGATCTGGACCCGCTGGTCAAGATGGCGATCATCCACCACCAGTTTGAAAGCATCCACCCCTTCCCGGATGGCAACGGCAGGCTGGGCCGCATCATCAACGTGCTGTATCTCACGCGCACTAACCTGCTGGAAATACCGATATTGTACCTCAGCCGCTTTATCACTGGCAGCAAGGGTGAGTATTACCGGCTGTTGCAAGCGGTGCGCGATGGGCAGGGCAGGGCGGAGGACTGGGAGGCCTGGCTGCTGTATATCCTGCGTGGCGTAACCGAAACGTCGAAGGAAACGCTCAGGCTGATCGAGGCTATGCGCGCGCTGATGGCGGAGTACAAGATCAAGCTGCGGCAGGAGCATTCCAAGATCTACACGCAGGACCTGCTCAACAACCTGTTCCGCCATCCCTATACGCGGATCGATTATGTGCAGGAGGAACTGCGCGTGTCCCGCCCCACCGCCACCAAATATCTGGACGAGCTGGCGGAAAGCGGCCTGCTCAACAAGCGACGCGTGGGGCGCAACAGCTATTACATCAACCACCGGCTGGTTGGCCTGTTTATGGATGGGGTCGCGTAATGGGGGAGGTGGCCCAAGGAGGTCCGTTGAGTGATTTTGTCACCCTACAGCGAGGCAACACATACAAGGGAGCACTGCTTGGGAGGCCGGGGCCATACTTGCTTGGTCTTGCATGCATTCAGCGGAACGGTGGCTTTAAATCGGATAATTTGAAAACTTATGGTGGAGATTCTGACCCTCGAATTATTGTCGGTCCCGGCGATTTAATCGTATCTCTCAAAGACGTCACGCAAGCTGCAGACCTTTTGGGATCCGTTGTAAGGGTGCCCGATCATATCAAGATTGGTCGCCTCACGCAGGATACCGTCAAGCTTGTTTTCAAATCAGATACGTCGCGTGATTACATCTATTGGATTTTGCGGACAGCGGAGGCTCGCCAGCATTGCAGGAGCTTGGCTACAGGTACAACCAATCTGGGGCTCGCGCGTGCTGACTTCCTGAGTTTCGTGGTTCCCCCACTGACCTTGGAGCGCCAGCATCTACTCGAACTCCTCTCCGCCCTCGACGACAAGATCGAGCTTAACCGGCGGATGAACGAGACGCTGGAGGCGAGTGCGCGGGCGTTGTTTCGGGACTGGTTTGTCGATTTCGGCCCCACCCGAGCCAAAGCCGAAGGCCGCCCCCCCTATCTCGCCCCCGACATCTGGTCCCTCTTCCCCGACCAGATGGGGAATGATGGTGTGCCGGTGGGGTGGGGCTTGGGCACGTTTGCCGATGTTGCATCGGCGGTAAACCACAAGGCTGATCCGACCGACATCGACCCGGACACGCCATATATCGGCTTGGAGCATATGCCCCGGCGTTCTATCGCGCTTCATGATTGGGATGGGGCAGGTAAGGTCACCAGCGCAAAAAGCGTTTTCACGGCTGGGCAAATTCTGTTCGGCAAGCTGCGGCCGTATTTTCACAAAGTCGGTATTGCGCCAGTTTCCGGCGTGTGTTCGACCGACATTGTCGTGTTGCAGCCGCGTTCTCCCGAACTCTCAGCTCTGGCCCTCGCCTGTGCCTCCACGGACGAATTTGTAGCCTTTTCGGATCAATCTTCGACTGGCACCAAAATGCCCCGAACCAGCTGGTCGATAATGAAGCGGTTCCCGCTGACTCAGGCCGACAAGCCAATCAATATTGCATTCGAAAAGTTGGTCGGCCCCATGATCGAAACGATAACCAAGAATATCGCGGAATCCCGCACCCTCGCCGAAACCCGAGATGCACTTTTGCCCAAGCTGATGTCCGGCGAAATCCGCGTCCGGGATGCCGAGGCAGTGGTGGCCGAGTGCGTGTAGCCGCAAGCCCCACGAAAATGCGACTATCGCAAATTCATTGACTGGCAATCTGTGCAGATTATATGAACAAACATATCTCCCTTGGCGCTTCGGTGCCAAGGTGCGCGGCGGCCCTAGTGGCCGCCGCTGCTTTATCAGCCGGGTGCAATTTGCGCTTCCACAGAAAAATCGGTTAATTGGCTTCCCATCCAAAGCGTTGGTCGCTTATGGATGGCAGATGCGCACCCGCGTCTACATCGATGGCTTCAACCTTTATTATGGCTGCCTGAAAGGCGGGCCGAACAAATGGCTGAATCCCTTTGGGCTGTGCTGCAACTTGTTGCCCCGCAACCAGATCGACATCGTCCATTATTTCACCGCCCGGGTGGGAGCGCGGCCGAACGACCCGGATCAGGCCAATCGTCAGCAGACATATTTTCGCGCGCTCAATACCGTGCCGCAGATGGCCGTGCATCTGGGGCATTTCCTGACGCATGAAGTGACCATGCCGGACGCCGCGGCCTGGCAGCGCGGCCAGTATGTACCGCGCAGGGTCATCAAGACCGAGGAAAAGGGCTCGGACGTCAATCTTGCCACCTGGCTGTTGATGGATGCGTTCGACAATCACTTCGATTGCGCCGTGATCGTCAGCAATGACAGCGATCTCAAAGGCCCGATCCATCAGGTGCGCCATCGCTTCGGCAAGACCATCGGAATCCTCAATCCGCAGGCCAATGTCAGCCAGGCCCTGCGGCCGCTCGCGCATTTCATCAAGCCGATCCGCCAGGGCGCACTTGCCAACGCGCAGTTTCCGGTGATGATGAACGATGGCGGCGGCCAATTCCACAAACCGGGCCGTTGGTGAGAGGGCGCGTGGCAAAATTCACCGAATCCCACGTCGAAGAAGCCGCGATGGCTTGGCTGGCCGAACAGGGCTGGCAGGTAGCTTATGGCATCGATGCTTCTCCGGATGGCAAGGTGCCCGAGCGTGCCTCGAACAGCGATGTCATCCTGATGCAGCGACTGGTGGATGCGGTGGACCGGCTGAACCCGACGATCCCTCAGCAAGCGCGCGCCGATGCCATCCGCAAGCTGGTTGCGGTCGAAATGCCCTCATTGGTGGAAGAGAACCGGCGGCTCCACCGGCTGATGGTCGAGGGCGTTCCGGTCGAATATCATGCGCCGGATGGCACGATCCGGGGCGATCTGGTGCGGCTGATCGACTTTGCCGGTGTGGCGCGCGGACTGGACATGAACGACTGGCTGGCGGTCAACCAGTTCACCGTCATCGAGCGCGGGACCAACCGGCGGCCCGACATCGTGCTGTTCGTCAACGGCTTGCCGATTGCGGTGATCGAGCTGAAAAACCCCGGCGACGAGAACGCCACCGTGACCGGAGCGTATAACCAGCTGCAAACCTACAAGCGGGAAGTTACATCGCTGTTCCGCACCAACGCGCTGCTGATCGCGTCGGACGGGGTGACGGCGCGGATCGGATCGCTGACGGCGGATGAAGAGCGGTTCATGCCGTGGCGCACCATCGACGGTGAGGAAATCGCGCCCAAGGGTCTGCCCGAGCTGGAGGTGATGCTGGCAGGCGTGCTGAACAAGGCCAACCTGCTCTCGCTGATGCGCGATTTTACCGTGTTTGGCGACGCGGGCAGGGGGATCGTCAAGATCATTGCGGGCTATCACCAGTTCCACGCCGCCAAGCGCGCGGTGGCCGCCACGCTGCGGGCTGTACCGGGGGCGTTGGCGGGTGGCGGTACTCGCGAGCGACCGCTGTCGTTCGGCCTGCCCGACGCTGCCGATCATCCCCCCGGCGACAAGCGCATCGGCGTCATCTGGCACACCCAGGGGTCGGGCAAGAGCCTGCTGATGGCCTTTTATGCCGGCTTGCTGGTGCGCACGCCCGAGCTGGAAAACCCGACCATCGTCGTCATCACTGACCGCAACGATCTGGACGATCAGCTGTTCGCGACCTTTTCGATGTGCAGCGATCTGGTGCGTCAGACGCCGATCCAGATCGACAGCCGCGAAGACCTGATCGACCGGCTCGACCGTGCCTCTGGCGGTGTGATCTTCACGACAATGCAGAAGTTCGCGCCGGCAGCAGGGGAGAGCGTGTATCCGCTGATCAGCGACCGGCACAATGTCATCGTGATGGCGGATGAGGCGCACCGGTCGCAATACGGCTTTCGCGCGCGGATCGACAAGAAGACGGGCGAGCTGGCCTATGGCTTTGCCAAATATCTGCGCGATGCGCTGCCCAACGCCTCGTTCATCGGCTTTACCGGAACGCCGATCGAGAAGGACGATGTGAACACGCCTGCCGTGTTCGGCGATTATGTCGATGTCTACGACATCAGCCGTGCGGTGGAGGATGGCGCGACGGTGCCCATCTATTACGAAAGCCGGCTGGCGCGGATCGAGCTGCCGCCGGAGGCGCTACCCGTCATTGATGCCGAGATCGACGGCATGACCGAAGACGAGGCGGCGACCGAGCAGGAGAAGCTCAAGCAGCGCTGGTCCGCGGTCGAAAAGCTGGTGGGATCGAAGGAGCGGCTGGAGATGGTCGCGGCCGATCTGGTGGCGCATTTCGAGGACCGGGTCGCCGCGATCCAGGGCAAGGCGATGGTCGTCTGCATGAGCCGCCGTATCTGTGTGGCGCTCTATGATCAGATCGTCGCGCTGCGGCCTGAATGGCACAGTGATGATGACGCTGAGGGTGCGATCAAGGTGGTGATGACCGGCTCTGCCGCGGACGTTCCCGCCTGGCAGTCGCATATCGGCAACAAGGCGCGGCGTGATCTGCTGGCCAAGCGGGCCAAGGATCCTACCGACCCGCTGCGCCTCGTGATTGTGCGCGATATGTGGCTGACCGGCTTCGATGCTCCCTCAATGCACACGATGTATATCGACAAGCCGATGCGTGGGCACGGGCTGATGCAGGCGATCGCGCGGGTCAACCGTGTGTTCCGCGACAAGCCCGCTGGGCTGGTGGTCGATTATATCGGCATCGCGCAGAACCTGAAGAAGGCTCTCGGCCAGTATTCCGCGTCCGATGCGGGGCAGACCGGGATTAACGAGAAGCAGGCGGTCGCGGTGCTGCTCGAAAAGTTCGATGTGGTCGCCAAGATGTTCCACGGCTTTGATTGCTCGCCCGGTATTGCAGGCACGCCGGTGCAACGGCTGAAATGCCTGGCCGAGGCTATCGACTGGATCATGGCACGCCAGCATGAAGCCGCGATCAAAGAGACCACCGACGATGCCCGCAAAGCCGCGCACCGCCGCTTTCAGGATGCCGTGCTGGCGCTGACCAAGGCCTATGCGCTTGCCGCCGCCAGCGATGCGGCGCGGGACATGCGCGATGAGGTCGCTTTCTATCAAACGATCCGGGCTGCGCTGACCAAGAGCAGTGGCTCCAGCCTGTCTGCCAACGAGCGCGATTTCGCGGTGCAGCAGCTGATCGACCGGTCTGTGGTCTCCACCGAGATCGTCGACATACTCCGCGCGGCCGGGATGACCACGCCGGACATTTCGATCTTGTCCGACGATTTTCTGGCGGAAGTCCGGCAGATGGAACGCCCTAACCTGGCGCTTGAGGCGCTCAAGAAGCTGCTCGGCGATCAGATCCGCTCGCGCAGCAAGGTCAATGTCGTCGAAAGCCGCCGCTATTCCGAACGTCTGACCGACGCAATCGCCCGCTATCACACCAACGCCATCAGCACGGTTGAGGTGTTGCAAACGCTGATCGAACTGGCCAAGCAGATCCGGGCGGAACAGGCGCGCGGTGAGGCAGAAGGCCTGACGCCCAATGAGATCGCCTTTTACGACGCGCTCGCGAACAACGAGAGCGCGGTCGACATCATGGGCAATGACAGCCTGAAGGTGATCGCCGCCGAACTGGTCAATTCATTACGCGCCAATGCGACCGTCGACTGGTCGCACCGTGAAAGCGCGCGGGCGCGGATGCGCGTGCTAGTGAAGCGCATCCTGCGCAAGTACGGCTTCCCGCCCGACCTTCAGGATGAAGCAGTGCAGACCGTGCTTGAGCAGGCCGAATTGATCGCCGAGCGATGGGAAGCCGAGCCTTCTGAGCGCCTGGCGCACCTCTCGTAACCGATGGGGCGATCCTGCTAGCGATTGCCTACCGAGCTTTTCCAACGCCACGTGGTTGTCTCGCCGCACGCTTTGAGGGTTTTGATGCCAAGTAGGCTGAGTACAGAGCCACGATTTCTGTCTTCGCAAGCGACGGGTTTCCGGCAGTGTTTCGCGCCATTGAAGCGAAATCTAGCTTCCTGAATATCCTCTCTACCGGACCCCGGATAAAGTAGTGGTCCTTGACAAGTTTTTCACCAGATCTCCAGGTGCTCTGCTTGAAGTCGTGGTGAACCCGGCCCGCATTGGCACCCACTCGCTGTACCGCAAAATCGGCGTTCTCCCGATCTGTGAATTCGAAGTCGGGATGTGACATCTGCAGATCGTGCAGCTTCCGTTCTCCCTGCCTGCGTTCCCAGATCTGAAAAGTGCAGGGCACGTTTTTTGGCTTGGATCTGAAGGTGAACGCAAAGGCCGGAACGTCAACTTCTTCGACAAGATAAAAGTTTGCGTGGAGGCGATTCTGGATCGAAGCCTTTTTAAACGTCATGGGCAGAACAAACGCGATCACATCGGCCATGCGTGCCGCGTGGTTGAAAAATTCGACCGCGAGGCTTGAACTTTTGCCGAAGGGCGGGTTTCCGACGACTATAATTGGTGGGGTGCACTGGACTGATACCGTGAGAAAGTCTGCGGCCAGCAGTCCAGGGATCTTGCAATCGAGTTCGATGCCAATCTTTGAGGCGGGCATGTGGTTTAGAAATGCACCGAGGCCGGCAGAAGGCTCGATAAAGAGGTGCGGTTGAGAGCCGTACCGCCTGATAACGAAGTCAAGCAGGTCTCGCGCGACCTCATCTGTGGTAAAAATTTGATCCAGTTCTGCTGCACGAGCATACGCATCGATAGGATCATCGAGCACCAGGTTTGGCTGTAGCATGGCCGCGATACCACCGGCTGGCTCGTACAGGACGAACAACCCGCCAATGTCCGCCGGAGCCCAATCGGGCTTCCCAGCGTCGGTGCATGCGTCGAGGTTCGGTTGAGAATTTAATGATCCCTGAGATAAATCAAGGCTGAGCTGCAGGGGCGATGTGTTGCTGGCAGGTCCGACAAACGCTGTGGTCGTCGTTCGTGACCAGCAGACCGAATAGCCGCAGACTACTTTCATCCTGCCTTGGTTTCGGCAATCCTGATCGGCTCGTCGTGCGCTAGAGGTCATAGTCCCAAAGGGACGACGAGGTCCGCACTGCACACTGTTATCGATGCGGTTGTTGGCGTCGGTACTTACGCAGCAGATCGGCTGCGTGGCATAATTCCTCGCGCAGCTAAGTACGTCAGCGTTGGCCGCTGTTTGGTCCGGTATGCTAAAACTCATATTGGCCTCCTCTTTGATGGCCAGTGCGTTCTAGGATCGAGTCAGGACTTTCATGGACGTGTAGGCGGCAATAATTTCAGCCGCCCCATTTTGGAACAGAATGCGAACTTGCGGCTGTCCAGTGGTGTGACCTTGTTTTCCGCGGCGTTTTTACGGGAAAGGGTCGAGAAGCAGGCCTCGTGCTTTGCGCACCAAGCCTAGCCGTTCCGATTGCTTCCACGCGTTCTTAGAAACCCCCGCCCGCGGGGGTTTAGTACATCTGGGGCAGAGGACCGGGTCTGGGACATTCCTGCCTTTCCCCCGCGGCTTGTCGAACGGCAAGTCCGGCAAGTACCGGACATTCGGCCCCTGCCTCAGGAACGCAGAACGACGAGATTGGCCCGCCGACTGAATGGCGGGTTCCAGGCGGCGATTAGGGGAAAGCGGCCGTTCGACCTGCCGCTCGGCAACGGCAGTCCATCGACCCACAACCGGTCACTGAAATGCGCGAAGACCAGCGTCTGTTTCTATCAGGGGCCCACGGTCGTGACTGAAGGGGGTGAAGCTGACTGGCATTTTCAGGAGGCCAGTGGCGGAGGCAGATGGAACAGATCCACAAACTGCAAGGCAAGCGCACGATCGCCTTCGATGACGAGAGCGGCGTTCTGTTCCAGCTCTTCCCAGCAGAGACCGGCATAGATGCCGCCCGCCAAGACCGCTGCATCGGGCGCGCGAAACACAGCATCGGCCTCGTCCGGCCTTGCCCTGCGAATGGGCAATGTGCGCCCGGCGGGCTCGGCAAGGAATTGCTCGTCGCCGATGACAAAACCGATTTTCACAGCCGGAAAGCGATCACACTTGCCGGGGTCCAGCATGGTACGAAGCGACAGCATCAGGGATACCGGCGATAGCGGTAGGCGCGGGTTGTGGGCGCTCGATTGCGCCGCCCAGCGCCCCAGCTCCTGGATCAGCGGCTCGGCGGCATGGCCCCACGCGGACAGGCCATAGGCCTGCCCCTTTGCCGGGGTGGGCAATGGCTGGCGGATGACGACACCTGACGCCTCAAGTGCAGCCAAACGCTCTGTCAGAACTTTGGCAGAAATCCCAGGCAAGGTCGCTCGTAGGTCCGAGAACCGGCGCGGGCCAAGCATCAATTCGCGCACCACGAGCAACGCCCAGCGCTCGCCGAGAATCTCCAGCCCGAAGGCCGTGCCGCAGGCATCGTTGTACCAGCGCCCATGGCGGCTTGCATCCGAAGCAGCACGGCCTGCCGCAAATTTGGTTTCATTTGGTAACTTCATAGTTGACTAAAGTAACTTCTTCCCTGACCTTGCGCAAGGGACGAGTCGCACAAGACGGCTCGCAAGGAAGAGGATAAGCAATGTATATCGACGGTTTTGTCATTCCCGTGCCCGCAGCCAACCGGCAGGCCTTCATCGATCATGCTCGCAACGCCGACAGTCTCTTCATCGAGATGGGCGCGATCCGCGTGGTCGAAGGCTGGGGCGACGATACGCCCGAAGGCAAGGTCACCGACTTTCGCCGCGCGGTAGACGCGAAGTCAGAGGAGATCGTGGCGTTCAGCTGGGTCGAGTGGCCCGACAAGGCCACCCGCGATGCCGCCTTCGCGAAGATGATGAGCGAAGACTTCGATGATCCCCGCATGGATCAGGCGAAAAATGCAATGCCGTTCGATGGCAAGCGCATGATCTTCGGCGGCTTCACAGCTGTCGTCGATCTTCCGGAGTAAGGCGCATGGAGCAGCAGCAACAAGCGCCCCTGCATGGCGACTTTAACTGGTACGAGCTGATAACCCCCGACCCCGACGCCGCGCAGGAGTTCTATGGCCGGATCCTCGGCTGGCACTTCGGTCCCGGCGAGGCGATGGGCAAGGATTACCGCATGGTGCTGGCTGACGCCGGGCCTGTTGGCGGTTTGCTGAGCCTCGACGAGGCGATGCAGCAAGGCGGCGCGGTGCCGGCATGGGTCGGGTATATCGTCGTCGATGACCTCCGTGCTGCATGCAAGGCGGTGACCGATTTGGGCGGACACATTATGATGGAGCAAATCGATGTGGCCGGGGTCGGCCCCTGTGCTCTCGCCGCCGACCCCGAAGGCGTGCTGTTCTATTGCATCCAAGATCATTCAGGTCGCCCCAGCAACGCCTTCGCAAAGCGGACGGCTATCCTGGGCACGTGTGCCTGGAACGAACTGTCGGCAACCGACCCCGACCGCGAGATCGCATTTTACGCCGGCCTGCTGGGCTGGCGGCAGGAAGGGGACATGCCAATGGGTGAGATTGGCACCTATCGCTTCCTCCAGCATGGCGACTACGCAATCGGCACGGTCATGCCGCGTTCGGAAGCTTTCCCGTTCACCGGCTGGATCTTCTACTTCCGCATCGCCGACATCGATGCCGGGGCCGAGGCTTTGCAGGCCGGCGGCGGCGTGCTGGTACAGGAGCCCTCCGAAATCCCCGGCGGCGAATACGCGCTGGTGGCCCGCGATCCGCAAGGCGCCTTGTTCGGGCTGGTGGGCCAGCGCGCCGCGTGAAGGAGGAAGCAATGCACAAGAATACCATCTGCCTGTGGTATGACAGCGAGGCCGAAGCGGCGGCGAGGTTCTACGCCAGTATCTTTCCCGATAGCCATGTGGACGCGGTCCACAGCGCGCCGGGCGACTATCCCGCTGGCAAGGAGGGTGATGTCCTCACGGTCCAGTTCACTGTGCTGGGTCTGCCGTGCCTCGGCCTCAACGGCGGGCCGGGCTTTCCGCACACCGAAGCGTTCAGCTTCCAGGTGATGACCGAGGATCAGGACGAGACCGATCGCTACTGGAACGCCATCATCGGCGACGGCGGCGCGCCCAGCGCCTGTGGCTGGTGCAAGGACCGCTGGGGTGCGAACTGGCAGATCACACCGCGAACCCTGACCGAGGCACTGGCGGCAGGCGGCGATGAGGCCGCTCGTGCTTTCGCCGCCATGATGGAAATGTCAAAGATCGAAGTAGCAGCTATCGATGCTGCGCGCGCGGGAGACAGGTGATGCGCAAGATCCACGCAGCCGCCTTCATCTCGCTCGACGGCGTCGTACAAGGCCCCGGCGGGCCGGGTGAAGACATCACTGGCGGCTTTGAAGAAGGTGGCTGGGTCTTTCGCCTATGGGACGATGCAGTGGGAGATGAGGTGGACCGGCTGTTCGGGCAGCCCTATGACCTGCTGCTGGGCCGTCGCACTTACGATATCTTTGCCGCCTATTGGCCCTATGTTGATGGCGAAGCTGCGGCGATGGGCGAGGCGTTCACGGCTGCCAACAAATATGTGCTGACACGCGGTGACCCGCCGCTCGAGTGGGAAAACACCCATCGTCTCGGCGGCATCGCGGATGTTGCTGTGCTGAAACAGCAGGACGGACCTGATCTGGTGATTCAGGGATCGAGCACGCTCTATCCCCCGTTGCTGGCAGCAGGTCTGATCGACCGGCTGACGCTCATGATCTTTCCGCTTTTGCTGGGCAGGGGCAAGCGGTTGTTCGGCGAAGGAACCGGGCCGGGCCTGCTGGAACTTGTGGAACAGCGAGCCAGCGCCAAGGGGACGATCTTTGCGACTTACGAACAGCGCGGGGCCTTGCCCCCGATGCCCGAATTTGCCCCGCCACCTAGCACCAGTGCGCGGGAGGCTGAACGGCAGCAAGCGATGGCAAATGGCAAATGGTAGCCCTCGCCTCGATTTGGATCGTCCAGCGAGTTGCAGTACAGACTCGGAAATCTGCAGATGAGCATGTCTGTTCTCTCGTGGCGGCGGACCGATATCCAGGGAACCGAGCGGCTTGAACTTGTCACCGAACCCGATCGGATCACTGCATCATCGACCGTCATCAGCGAGGAGGACGGCGGCCTTCGGCTCGATCATCATTGGTTGCTCGGCCCGGACTGGCGCGTCCAGACCGCAACGATCGAGCGCTGGAGCAATCACGGGCATGGCCGGCTGACGATCGAACGTGCCGGTTCAGGCTGGTTGGTCAACGCGGAGCGGCGCGCCGATCTCGAAGGCGCCGACGAACCCGACCTGTCTGTCACGCCGTTCTGCAACACTTTCGCCATCCGGCGCGTGCCCCAAGAGCTAAATGCCACTCTGACGCTCGACACCGTCTACATCGACGGTGCCGATCTCACCGTCAGGCGATCGCAGCAGCGCTACGATCGCCTGGGTCCGAAACGTTTTCACTATATGGACCTTGGCGTAGCGCGAGGTTTTGAGGCCGATCTGCTGGTGGACGAGCATGGGCTGGTGCTCCGATACGAAGATCTGTTCGAGCGGATCTCGCCAAAGTAGAATCCCCGGAGGAACCGCTGTGCAAAAGGAAGCAGATCAATGAGCGAGCATCACGGAAGCTGCCATTGTGGATGCATAGGCCTGATCCTGCGCGATACCCCTTCCGAGGCGTCGGAATGCAATTGCTCGATCTGCCGCCGCACCGCTGGCCTGTGGCACTATTGTGCCCCCGAGGCGGTGAGCGTGAGGGGGAAGGGAGCCGCTTATCGGCAAGGGGATTGCATGCTCGACCTGTGGCACTGCCCGACGTGTGGCTGCACGACGCACTGGACTGCGATTGATCCCGCCTATCCCCGCATAGGGATCAATCTGAGAATGTTCGATCCGGCATTGTGGACTGAACTGCCCCGCAAATCGATCAATGGTGCAAGCTTCTAGCGGATTAGCTTAAGGAACTCCCGGTAGCGAATATCAGCATGTGAACCGATGGTCATAGGCATGGACGTCGACGGTCATGCTTCCGGTCACCCTGAAGCGCCCCGGGATTGTCGGAGGCTCCAACTCTTGAGTAGATGGAGCCGTTATGAGCAAAACAACGAACAAGTTTTCACCCGAGGTTCGCGCCCGTGCGGTGCGGAGGATATTGGACCACCAGCTGGATTATCCGTCGCGTTGGTCAGCCGTGGTGGCGGTTGCCGATAAGATCGGCTGTGCTCCGCAAACGCTTCACGAGTGGGTGAAGCGGGCCGAGGTCGATAGCGGCAAGCGTGCTGGCGTTCCGACCGATACTGCGGACAAGATCAAGGCGTTGGAACGTGAGGTTCGTGAGCTGCGTCAGGCCAACGAGATTCTGCGCAAAGCATCAGCATATTTTGCGCAGGCGGAGCGAGCCTAATCCCTTTGGCGCCCGTTCAAGCGATGATCGCGTTCATCGACGATCAGCGCGCCGTTCATGGGGTCGAGCCGATCTGCAATGTCCTGCCGATTGCCCCTTCCACATATCACAAGCACGTCGCGCAGCGACAGGATCCATCGCGCCTGTCGGCGCGGGCAAGGCGTGACCTCGCCTTCAAGCCAGAGATCGCCAGGGTGTTTGCCGAGAACTTCGCCGTTTACGGCGTCCGCAAGGTGTGGCGACAGCTGACGCGCGAGGGTTTTCCCATCGCTCGCTGCACCGTCGAACGATTGGTGCGCGAGATGGGCTTGGCAGGGGTGACCCGTGGCAAGCCAGTGCGCACAACGATCAGCGACAAGGCGGCAGCCTGCCCGCTGGATCGCGTCAACCGCCAGTTCCATGCCCCGGCGCCGAACCAGCTGTGGGTCTCGGATTTCACCTATGTCGCGACCTGGAGGGGGTCCGTTTATGTCGCGCTCGTGATCGACGTCTACGGCAATGGGACTTTCCTGCCGTTACGACGTAAGGTGTCAAACGGCAGAGCTCGCCAATACCTGACATCCGGTGCTTCCCCGACTGGCCAACCGAGCGCGACCGGATAGGCCTTCTAAATTGGCTGAGAACGCAACTCGTCGCTTGCTCCGATCCCGCACTGCCTCCACAAGCGTCCTCGTAACGATAGGGAGAGAGAAATTGCTATTCCACACGATGGTAGGCTCTAATGACATCGAGCGATCGCGGCGGTTCTACAACGCGGTTTTGGGTGTTCTGGGTGTGCCAGAGCCGATGATCAACATCGCTGCAAGCGGACATACGCGCCTCTTCTACCCGAACCAGGGCGGAACCAACTTCATCGTCACCCAGCCGATCAACGATGAACCTGCCACCGTGGCGAACGGGAGCACCGTTGCTTTCTCGTGCAATTCGCCCAAGCAAGTTCAGCAATTTCACGATGTAGCCGTCGCGAACGGCGGGACGTCAATCGAAGACGCTCCTGGCCCGCGGGAGTCCGCGATGGGAACTATCCACCTGACTTACGTGCGCGATCCCGACGGCAACAAGCTTTGCGGGATCCACATCCCAGAATAGAGTTTTTTACCCCTCTCTCGACCGGCCCACCGAGCGATTGGGCGTTTCGTATGGCCGGTTAGCCTCGACCCATAAGTGGTCAAAGGTGCCGCCGATGAGCTATCGGGACAGGGGCGTGCAGGCTTCAGGCGCAATCATTAATCAATTTGAAACCCTGAACGATTGGACCTGGGGCGGTTGCCCCCGGCGGATCCCAGGTCTGCTTGATCAGTTCGCGTTTCTCGATCAACGCAACTGACTGTCCTTACTGCCTCTCCGGTTGATTCCTGCAGTGCGCATCTGCCGGTCTCGTATCGACTGGCAGGAGATGCACGTACGAATGCCAGCCAGCGCCTCGCGCCGCGCTTTCGGAATCTCCTCGCCGCAATCGTCACAATATTCGGTGCCCTCGCCAATCGGCAATCGCGCCCGTGCGCTGAGCACCGCGTCTTTCACCGTATCGTCGATCTGATCTTGGATCGCACCGTCGCGCGCCCAGCCGTTCGCCATCGTGACGTCTCCTGGTTGAATAGGGCACTGACCATCCACCGGGTCCCATATTGTTTCTGGCCGCAGGTTTCCATCTGACCTTGCGAAACAAAATGACCGCGTCTTCGCCACCCTTTGGAATGCTAGCACCGCCAGACAGCCAAGGGACATCTCACAGGCTAGCCAGCTTCACAGCGCATGTGGGGATCATCCTGCCGCCTGGCAACAGCGCGGTCGACAGTGTCGCACGCGACCGCTGCCCGCATTCGCGACCCGCTTTGTGTTCGGCGCGCAGGGGCGTATACGACATGGGCCATGGCCTAGTGCTGTCACTGAGCGGAGTACAGGCAATCCATATCACGATCTTTGCCCCCTCCAAGGTGCACCTGCTTGAAATCGCCGGCATTCGCGATGCGCTGTTCGAAGCCAATTGCAAGATCCGGTCAGGACCGCATTACACCGTCGAACTCGTTACCGAGCATGGGGGCGTTGCAGCCACCGCTTCTGGCGTGAATTACGTGGCTGATGCCAGTATCGACACTGCTGCACCGAACTGCGACACGCTGATCGTCACCGGGCCTTATGGGCTCCCTGCGCGCCCTAGTGGCCAAGTGGGACGATGGCTGCAGGATCAGGCGCGGCATTCCCGGCGCTATGGATCGACCTGTACCGGCGCTTTCCTACTCGCGCATGCAGGATTGCTGGCAGGGCGCCGTGCCACGACGCATTGGGAATATGCCGATCGACTGGCGACTGAATTTCCCGACATCCAGGTGGAGCCCGACTGGATATTCGTCCGCGATGGACCCGTGTTCAGTTCAGCCGGGGTGACGGCCGCAATCGATCTGACGTTTGCCCTGATCGAAGAAGACCACGGCCGCGAGCTAGCGCTCTGGGTGGCACGCCGCCTCGTCGTATTTCTCAAACGCCCGGGAGGTCAGTCGCAGTTCAGCGATGCCCTGACCGCTCAGTCTGCCGCCAGCAGTCCGATCGACCGGATCAAGCTGCACATCCTAGAACACCCCCGCGGGGAACTGGCCCTTGAGGCGCTCGCCGAGGTGGCGAGAGTGGGACCGCGCCAACTATCACGGCTATTTCACGCCGAGCTGGGTTCGAGTGCGGCAACCTATGTCGAACTGACGAGGATCGATATTGCCAGGCGTTTGCTGGAAGACAGCAGCGCGCCGCTCAAGACGATCGCGTATGCCGCTGGCTTCGGATCAACGACGACCCTGAGGCGCGCCTTTATGCGCCGGATCGGTGTCACCCCGACAGAATATCGCCAGCGATTTCAGACTGCCGGGTCTGGCGCGGCAGGGAAAGACGAAAGTGCCGCCGATTTGTCCTGAAGCGTTGCTCTGCGGTCATTGAAGGTTTGGCTGGGGGTTCGCATTGTCGAACCTGGAGGCCAGACAATGCGAAATGACCGCGCTGTTTTTTGCGCAAAGATCACCCGGACCGAAGTGCTCGATGGCATCACTGGCGATCCCTGGACGCGCCATGGCGCATGACAGAAACGACGGTAAGGGCCCGCCACAAGGCGATTTTGGATTCAGGCCCAAACAATGGGACTGCCTGGATCGGCCATCGGACGGTTCCGATTCCATTTTGGCGGCATATGGGTTGGCCCTGGACCACATCGGTGATGGCGTGGTGGTCGCGGACATGCGTCAGCGTGGGCACCCCATCGTCAAGGTCAACGCCGCGTTTGAAGCGATTACCGGCTATGCCGCAGCTGAGGTCATTGGCAAGAATTGCCGCTATCTTCAAGGCAGCGACCGCCTGCAGACCGAAATCGCCGAAATCCGCGCTGCCCTGACAGAAGGCCGCGCCTGTTCTGTGACGCTACGCAACTACAAGCGCGACGGCACGATGTTCCGTAATGCGCTGCGACTGGTGCCGCACTGGGATGCATCCGGGCAGATCACGCACTGCGTCGGCCTGATCCGCGATGTGACCTACGCCTCAGGCATCGATCGCCTGACCGGTCTGCTCGACCGCTACGGCCTGCTCGACCGGCTGGCGCTGATCAGCATGCCCGCAGAATCCGCCGTGCTGCTGCTCAAGCTCGACATCATGCGGTTTCACGATGTCAACAATGGCTTCGGCTATGATATCGGTGATGCGCTCTTGCGAGCGGTCGCCGGGCGCCTCGCAACGTTGCCGTCGGTTGCTTTGGCGCGCGTGGGCACAAACAGCTTCACGCTCGCCTTCGAGCTCGGCGATGTCAATCGCGCCGCAAATATGGTCGATGATGTTCTGAACCTGTTGCAGCCCCGCTTCATTCTACCCGGCGCGGCACTGACGGCCCAATTCGCTGCAGGCTACACGGTCGGATCGATCGGGTCGGATCCACTTCAGCTCGTTCGCCAGGCCGCCGCAGCCTTGCAGCGATCCAAAGCGCTGGCGTCACACCCGCCGCATCGCTTTGCTGCGGTAGACGAACGCGACGCCTCCAATCGCATCCGGTTGGCAAATGATCTGCAGGCTGCAATTCCGAATGAGGAACTGCAGTTGCATTATCAGCCTCAGGTGGATCTACTTTCTGGAAACATTGTTGGTGCCGAGGCCTTGCTTCGATGGAACCATGGCGTGTTCGGGCTGCAGTCCCCAAGTCGGTTCATCGGCGTTGCCGAGGAGACAGGCGTGATCCTGGACATCGGAGCATGGGCACTGCAAATGGTTGCTAAGCAGGCAACGCGAGTCAACGACGGACGACGCACACCGATACGTTTTTCGTGCAATGTGTCGGTGCTGGAATTCACCCGCAAGGACATGGTAGCGTTTGTCGAGCAGGTGCTTGACGAGACCGGCTGTCGTCCTGAATGGCTGACCCTTGAGCTTACCGAGAGTCTCATGATGCCCGAGCCTGCGGAAGTCCTGCGCGTATTTCGCGACCTGCGCGGCTTGGGTGTTGAAATCTCTATCGACGACTTCGGTACCGGATACTCGAATCTGCGGTATCTGGAACGATTTCCGCTGACCGAGATCAAGATCGATCGGAGTTTCGTGCGCGATGTGGTGGACAGCCCGGCCAAGCAAGTGATCGTCGAGAGCATCATCAAGCTAGGCGCGGTGCTGGACATCCGCGTAGTTGCGGAAGGAATCGAAACAGAAGCCGAGCTCGGCATTATGCGATCGCTCGGCTGTTCAGTGGGACAAGGCTATTTCTTTTCGCGACCGCTGGATGGCAGCGCTTTTGACGATTTCCTTGAAGATCACGCAGTGTCGCATGAAAAATCTCTACGGGGTCGCCTTCTGGGTATGCTCGGTGACAATTGTGCATAGGGCAAGGCAGGTCGTCCAGGATCATGGTACGCCAGCCATTACTTTTGACAGCATCGGCATCGCAAACATGCCACGATCCAAATTTGGTCTAGGCCGATCGCACGTACTGGGAACGTCTGCTGTCGGGAAAGGCCGTCGCCAGCAACCTTTACGCTGAACGGCGTAAGTTGGGTCGATTTGCGCATTTTCGGTTCTGGTAGCGACAAGGTTGGATCTGCCGCGCCGTTTTAGGGGTCCCGGCCAGCCTGCTTTCGGCAATGGGAACTGTCCACTGTCTGCGCACCCCGGCATCACTTTACGTTCCCTCCACAAAATACAACCAAAGGGCCCGGCGGTTAGCGGCGCCGGGCCCCTTGGCCTCAACCTGCAACGGGTCGCACTTATGCAGGTCAAGCACGTTGAGTGCTGCGTGTGTCTGCAGTTCAGCCTCATTGTATCGTGTGATCTACTGCATAAGTTAAGGCCAATGGGATCAAGCCAAAAGTCGAGTAAAACTGATTGTTGGCCCTGTCGAAAGGACGGAATTAACCTCACCCATAAGGGGCTGGCAGTGCCGCAGCGCCCTCCGGCCCCTTCAGTCCGACATTGCGAGGGCACGTTCGATGTGCAACGCGTCCTAGCCGGCGACCCCCCGCGCGATGCAGTGTATCAATCAATGCTGACATGGCCAATCGCCTGAATAGCACGGAGTAGCCTTGGGAGGGGGATGGCCGCAGGAAAGCGAATTCCAGGGGCCTTCGCGCCTTGGCCGGTCAGGTCAATCGAGCCGTGATCTCAACTCCGCATGTATTGACATCGCACGGCCCACATCGTCGGCAAGCCGCCCAGCGGCTGTAAACGTTGCAGTGACCGGCTACGGCGACAGCCGATATTCCTCCGCCCACACGTGAATGGCAAGATCTGGTCGGATCCCGGTCAACCTCACGCTGCTTTGGACCTCTGGCCGGACGCAACCAATCGACCCTTCACAGGTATAGTTTTGGTTAGAAGGGCTAGCAATCCCAGGATCCCATCAACTTAATATCTGTGTGGAGATCCGTCCCCAGCACCGATAATCTATGTTTGTGGGCGGTGATCAGTTTGCGGTCAATATATCGTTCGTTGGGAGTCACCAGGGTTGCGCATTGGCATCATTTCCCATCTCAAGCATCCGATCACCGAGCCATTTGCTGGCGGCCTCGAGATGCACACGTTCCTGCTCTCCAAGATGCTGCGCCAGCGCGGGTACGACGTAACTCTGTTCGCCACGGCCAAATCCGACCCGGATCTGGGGGTTGAAGCGATCTGTTCCGAAACCGCCATCGCGCGGGTCGGGGTTGCAGAAGCCCATGACGTCGCGTTCTTCCGCGAGCACCATGCCTATCTCACCCTGATGAACGGTCTTCGCACACGCGATTTCGACATCATCCACAACAATTCGCTGCATTATCTGCCGGTGTCGATGGCGGATTCGCTGCCGATGCCGATGATCACCACCCTCCACACGCCGCCGTTCTGCTGGCTGGAGAGCGGTGTCCGGTTGAGCGACACCCCCAACCATGCGCTGGTCGGGGTGTCGCAATCGATCAAGCGTCAATGGGCGCATGTCCGCAGCGTCGATACGGTGATCCCCAATGGCATCGATCTCGACAATTTCGCGTTCCGCCCTTTTGCCGATGCCGACCCCTATCTCGTCTGGTACGGACGGATCGTTCCGGAAAAAGGCCTGCACCTGGCGATGGACGCCGCACGGCAGGTCGGGTTGCCGCTGCGGATCGCAGGGCCTGCGCATGACGAGGCCTATTATCGCGACGAGATCCAGCCGCGGCTTGGGCCCCATGCCTGGCACGAGGGGCATCTGGCGCATGCCGATCTCGCCAGTCTGATCGGCGGAGCGCGCGCCTTCCTGTGCTCGCCGATGTGGGACGAGCCTTATGGGCTTGTGGTGGCCGAGGCGCTGGCTTGCGGCGTGCCCGTTGCCGCCTTTGCGCGCGGCGCGATCCCAGAGATCATCGATGCAGGCTCGGGCGTGGTGGCCACGCCCGGCGATGCGGGCTCGCTCGCGCTGGCAGCGCTGGCGGCGATGCAGCTCGACCGGCGCGCCTGCCGCGCGCGCGCCTTTGCGATCTGCGATGTCGAGAAGATGATCGACGGCTATGAGGCTATCTATGCGCACATGATCGAGCGTATGCGTGCGCAAGCTCTGCCGCCGCGGACGCGCGCACTGACCACGTGGGCGGAACCCTATCCCGCCCAGGCCCTCCGTGCCGCAATTCCGGTCATGGTCCATGGGTGAGCAGGTTTCGGCCCGGCTGTGCGTGTGCGTGCCTGCACGCGACGAGGCAGACCGGTTGCCGGTGCTGCTCAAGGCTATCGCGGCGCAGGACTTTCCAGGCTTGATCCCGGTTGCGATCGTCGTGAACAACACGACCGACAACAGCCTTGATGTGCTGGACCGCTGCTCCGCCGACTATCTGCGAAGGCTCAGCATCGACGTCACCGATATCCGGTTCGTGCCGCATGAGGCACATGCTGGATCGGCGCGCGGGCTTGCGATGGACCGGGGCGGTCAGCTGCTCGGAGACGACAACGATGCGATCCTGGTGAGCACCGACGCTGATGCCCGTCCTCCCGCGAACTGGCTAACCGCGATCGTGGCTGGAATCGCGCGCGGCGCTGATCTGGTCGGAGGCCGCATCGCGATCGACCCCGATGAACCGCTGCCACCGCAGGCCGCAATTCTGCGCGAGGTACTGGACCGCTACTGGGAAAAGGTGCGGGCGATCGAGGATGCCATCGATCCGGTGGCGTGGGACCTGCCGCCGCGCCACGGCGACCACACCGGCGCCAGCCTGGCGATCACGCTGCGCGCCTATCGCGAAGCAGGCGGCGTACCCCGCATCGCCAGCGGCGAGGACCGCGCGCTGGTGATGGCGGCGCTGGCCCACGGCGCGAGGCTGGCGCATCCGCACGATGTCTGGATCAACGTCTCGCCCCGCCGCGATGGTCGCGCGGCGGGCGGCATGGCCGAGGATATGGCGCGACTGGTGTACGCTGGTGCCGGCCGCGCGCCGCTGATGGTGCCCGGTTTCGACCACTGGCGTGTCCGCGCCGAATGGCGGCGCAGTCTGCGCGCGCAATCGGCCAGCCCTGCCGAATTGGTGCACAGCGAGGCTTTGCTGCCGCCGATGCCGCACGACATGGCGCTGGAGGTGATGGCATGACCCCACGCCCGATCGGTTATTACGTGCATCACCACGGTGCCGGGCACCTCGCGCGCGCCCGCGTCATCCGCGACGCCACATCGTTTCCGGTCACGCTGCTCGGCAGCCGGGTCGGCACGGAGGGGTTCGTCCTTGCCGACGACCGGCTGGAGGACGCTTTCGATGGGCAGGATCGTTCCGCCGACCGCCCTGAAGCGCTGCATTATGCCCCGCTCGATCATGAGGGCATCCGCAGCCGCACTGCCCGCATCGCCCAGTGGATCGAGCAAGAGCGGCCGGCGCTGATGATCGTCGATGTGTCGGTCGAAGTGGCGATGCTGGCGCGACTGGCGTCAGTACCCGTGCTCTATGTGCGGCTCAGCGGGCGGCGCGACGACCCTGCCCATCTCGAGGCGTTTCGCGGCGCACAGGCGCTGATCGCGCCGTTCGCGCGGAAGCTCGAGCATTCTGCCACGCCCGAATGGGTTCGCGCAAAAACCTTTTACGCGCCGGGACTTACCGATGCCATGCCAGCACCGAGCACCGCCGGTGGCGGCGTGCTGGTGATCTTGGGCGAAGGCGGGACATCGCTCACCGCCCACGCGATCGCGAAGGCCGCCAGCGCCTGCCCGCAGCGCCAATGGCGTGTCATCGGGAACATGTCCGCGCCGCCTGCTTGCCCCGCCAACCTGGTGTTCGCGGGCTGGTGCAAGTCGGTCGCCGACGAGATCGCGAACGCTTCGGTGGTGGTCGGAGCCGCAGGCAACGGTGTCGTCGGGCTTGTGATGGCATCCGACCGCCCGTTCGTGTGCATCCCGGAGCCGCGTCCGTTCGGCGAACAGGTGGCGACGGCTGCCGGGCTGGAACGTTCCGGCGCTGCCATCGTCCGCCAGACGTGGCCCGACGCGCAGCACTGGCCCGCGATCATCGCATCGGCGCTTGCGCTCGACCCTGCGGGGCGCCGCGCGCTGCACGATCCGCACGCAGCGCGCAAACTTGCCCGCTGGCTGGAAGATCAGGCCGCCGCCCGGATGACACGGGGGCTGGCGGCATGACCATTGTCAGCCTGCCCGTCCCGGCATCCCCCGATTGCGTCGGCGCGGCCGCTGGCATAGCCGAGCGACTTGCGCACCTGGGCACGCGCTATGATGCCGCGCCGGTCTATCCTGCCAACAGCATCGCGCTGATCGTCCGGGCGGGGCTGCACCAGACCTTTGCGCCGGTGGCGAGCGGCGGACAGCCGTTCGGCGGCGAGCCTGAGCGCCATCTGGCAATGCTCGACGTGTTGCGGATCGTCGGTCGCGCCGACCTCAGTGTTGGGCGGCTGTACGAGGGGCATGTCAATGCAATGCTGCTGTTCGGCTGGTACGGCACGCCTGCCCAGTTGAATACGCTCAAGCGGTCGCTGGCTGCCGGTGCCATCTATGGGGTGTGGGCGACCGAACCACCGCCCGGCGTCACAATCGCTGAGACCGCCAGCGGTCTTGTGCTCGAGGGGGGCAAGTCGTTCGCTACCGGCGCGGGCGGAAACTCTCACGCCTTGATCACGGCGCGCAGGCCAGGCGGCGAGACGCAGTTGGTGATCGTGCGCGCCGACGATCCCGAGCGCTCCGATCTGTCGAACTGGCGGGTCCGCGGAATGCGCGCCACTGGCAGCGGCAGTTATGCGCTCGACGGGATCGCGGTATCACAGGACGACTGCCTGGGTGACGCCGGCGTCTATCATCGCGACCCGTGGTTCACGACCGGCGCGTGGCGATTCACCGCGGTCCAGCTCGGCGGGATCGAGGGATTGCTGACCGAAACCCGCACGGCGATGCGTCCAGCGGCGCGCGAGGACCCGGTCCAGCGCGCGCGTTTTGCCGATGCGGTCGCCGCCACCCGCACAGCCTATATGTGGGTCCGCGAATGCGCGCTGCGCGCCGCCTCAGAGGATCCCGATGGCCCGGCATTCGCGCAGATGACGCGCGGGATCGTCGAGCGCGCAGGGCTCGACGTGATCGAGGCCGCAGCGCGGATTACCGGCACCTACAGCGCGCTGGACGGCACCCGGATCGACAAGATCAGCCGCGATCTCAGCCTCTATCTGCGCCAGGCCGGACCGGACTATGCGCGTGACCAGGCGGCGCAGGCCTGGCTTGAGCGTGATCCATGGGGACCGGCGGACCGCTTGTGGTGAGCGGCCATCTCAGCGCGCGCAGCCTGTCGGCGCGGCCCTGGCGCGATCTGCGCTGGCTGGTGATCGCGCCGCACCCCGACGACGAGACGCTGGGCGCAGGCGCGCTGATCCACCAGACCGCGCACGAGAAGCGGCTGGCGGGCATCGCCTATCTCACTGACGGCTCAGGCTCGCACCCCGCCAGCGCGGGCCGCAGGCTGATCAGCGCCCGCAAGCGCGAAGCGGCACTCGCGTTGCGCCGTCTGGTGGGTGGACCGATCGACACGCTCCATCTTGGCTGGCGCGACGCGTCGCCTGCGCAGCCCGGCGACGCGCTGTTCGATCGCACCTGCAGGCGGCTGGCAGCGCTGTGCGAGGCGCGGCAGGTGGACGCGATCGCGGTGACCGCATTGCACGAGCCGCATTGCGACCACGCCGCAGCAGCGCGGCTGGCCTATGCTGTGCGCGATGCCAGCCGGCGCTCGCTGCGTGTCGCCGAATATATCGTATGGGCCGAGCAGCCTTTGCCCCTTAACGGACGGCGGTTCAGGACCCAGCCCATGCCCGCAGGGCTGCGCCGCCACGCGCTGGCTGCGCATCGCAGCCAGACCGGCGCATCGCATGGACCGGGGTTCCGACTGCCGCGTGCGTTCAGGAGGATGCCGGCCATCGACATCCTGTATCACACCGGAGAGTGACCATGCGGCACCAGACCAGCCTCGACGCGGACTATTTCGAGCAGATGTTTCGCGATAAGCCCGATCCCTGGGGGTTCGAGACCAGCGCTTACGAGCAGGCGAAATATGCGCGCACGCTCAAGGCGCTGGGCGACTGCCGGTTCAAGCGCGCGCTCGAGGTCGGCTGTGCCAATGGCGTGCTGACCGCGCAACTTGCCCCTTCGTGCGATCGGTTGCTGGCGATCGATGTCAGCGAGACCGCGCTTGGAGCCGCGCGCGAACGCTGCCGCGATCTGCCTCAGGTGGCGTTCGAGCAGCTCGCGTTTCCCCGGCAGACGCCCGAAGAAACCGCGTTCGATCTGCTGCTGCTGTCCGAGGTCGCGTATTACTGGGACGATGCCGACCTGCAACGCGCCGCAGACTGGATCGTCGGAGCTGTGGCACCGGGCGGTAAGGTGCTGCTGGTGCACTGGACGGGGGAAACCGATTATCCGCAAAGCGGCGACGACGCGGTGGAGAAGCTTTACGCGATGCTCGCAGACCGGATCGACCTGGTGCGCACCGATTGTCAGCCCGAATACCGGCTCGATCTGTGGCGCATGAGCGCATGATCTCGGTTCTGACGATTGTGCGCAACCGCGCCGGGCATCTGGCGCAGTTGGTCGAAGGGCTGCGCCGCAGCAGCCAGCCGCCCGCCGAGCTGGTGGTGGTCGATATGGCGAGCGATACGCCCGTGGAGATCGGCGATACCAGCTTTCCCGTCCACGTGAAGCGGCTTGCGACCGAACGTCTGCCGCTCGCCGAGGCGCGCAATCTGGCGGCGCGCCACGCATCATCCGAAAACCTGCTGTTTCTAGATGTCGACTGCATTCCGATGCGCGCATTGATCGGGGCGATCGATCAGGCGCTGGAGCACAGCGACGCGCTGATCTGCGCCGAAGTGCTCTATCTTGGCCCCGATGATGCGCGCGGGCAATGGGACGAGGTGGATCTGGCATCGCGAGGCAAGCCGCATCCGGTGCGCGACTTTCCCGCGCACGGCTTGCGCACCGAAATCAATCCCGGATTGTTCTGGTCGCTTGCGTTCGGCATCCGCCGCGCGCGGTTCGAAGCTCTGGGCGGCTTTGACGAGGCCTTTCGCGGCTATGGCGGCGAGGACACCGACTTCGGCTTTCGCGCCGATGCAGCGGGACTGCCGCTGCTGTTCATGGGCGGCCCCGGCGCCTTCCACCAGCACCACCCCAGCCCCGATCCGCCGCTCCAGCATTTCGACGATATCGTGCGCAACGCACAGATTTTCCGCGAGCGGTGGGGCTTCTGGCCAATGGAAGGCTGGTTGCGGCAATTCGAAAAAATGGGGCTGCTTTGTATCGAACCATCAGCGTTGCACGTGCTTCGGCGCCCCGCAGGGCTTTAGCGCCTGGCAGGATGTCGCGCGCATCTGGCCTGTACGATGAACATCAAGCGTCTACCCCAAGTTTGGGCCTGCCATAAACGAAACGTAGGGCGCACGGTAGAGACCGCGGGTAGCAACGGATAGTTGCCGCTAATTCCTAGCCACCGCGCTTCGAGTTCAACATTGGTGATTTCCGGTGTTTCATCAAAGCTGTCCTATAGCCACAGCATATCGACGCAATCGCGCTACGATCCAACGCGTGCAAAGTGTTCGAAAATTCTATCGACGAGAGGGAATAAAGGAGCGTTTTATGGCGGTTCGCTATGAGATGTCCGATCGGCAGCTTTTGGCAGGAGCTGACGCCATTGGCGGCTGATGTGAACGACCGGGGCTGGGTCGTTCGCTGCCTTGCCAGCTCCTCAGCACAACAAAAATTGGCCCGTTGCCTAATGATTGGTATCATGCAAGCGAGCGCATCAATCGAAAGTCTGCCGAGAGCGGACTGACAAACGTCATCTTCGCTCGATCTGCCTCGACTCCCGTATGGACGTTTTCACGAGAACGCTGGTAGCGAGAAGAATACCCGCCGTCAGAGCGCCGATCGCAAGAATTCCGGTCGGGGTGAGGCTCACGGCAAAGAATATCTTCGGGCGTGCGATCTCGAGCAGCAATGCCTGTGCAGCTGTGCCTTCGGTCATGAGGTCTGAACGAGCAGGCAGCAGGGCGGTTCCAGTCAATAGGCGCATCGCGTACAGCAACCCGATTCTCGTTCTTGCATGTAGTCAAACGATCTCAGCTTACCTTGACGACGGTTGCTAAGCGATGGCCCTAGGGCCTGCTCGAGATCATCCAGAGCACCTTGTTGCGCTGACTTCGAGTTCTTGTATAGTTTCGGACCACGGCGCCATGGACGTTCAACGTCTTCGACTGATTGGCGGCGTGTTCAACGACTTCCTACCGAACGAGCAGGGCATTCAGGTGCAGGAGATCGTCTATGGCTAATCAAGCGCAATCCAGTAATGCCTCGGCTATTTCGCTGGAACTTGCCAGTGGAGCCGGGGTCTATGAGTGGCACGCCGACGAAGACCGGCTGATATGGTCACCAGGACTGCTGCAGATGTACGGCCTTAATGAAACGCCGACAAGCGAAGGGGGCTTTATCCGGCTTGTGCACCCCGACGACCGAATCCGCGTCGAGGCCGAAACAGCAGCCTTGTTGGGAACCAAGGCGGATACTTTCAGCCACGAATTTCGCATCGTCAGGCCGGATAACTCGGTGCGGTATATTCTCGATCGGGGAATGATCGAGCGAGACCGCCAAGGCCGGGTGCTGATCATTCGTGGCATGAATATCGACTTGACGGACTGCATCCGGGCAGGCGGACGCGATATCGGGGCACCTGCCGACCGAAGGGCATCCCAGTCTGCGCAAGCCGAAACCGAAGGTCGGCTGATCAATGCGCTCAGGGCAGGAAGGGTCGGCGTTCACGAATACCATCCACGCACCGGCATCATGGTCTGGGATGGTGTCATCCGTGAGATATGGGGCATCACTGCGGACGAGGACGTCACCTACGACACCTTCCTCGCAGGTGTGCACCCGGATGACCGCGCATCGATGCAGGCAGCCGTCGATGCCGCGCTGGATAGCGACGGACCGGGCCGATATGATGCGATCTACCGCGTTGTTCACCGACTGAGTGGCCAAATCCGCTGGGTACGCGCCGATGGTGACATCACCTTCGACGGAAGAACGGCCGTCAAGCTAATCGGCACGGTGAGGGACATCACCGAGCGCAAAAAGGCCGAGGCGGCGCTGCGGGAAAGCGAGGAACGCTTTCGCCACATGGCCGATAATGCGCCAGTCATGATCTGGGTGACCGAAGCCGATGGCAGCTGTACCTATCTCAACCGCTACTGGTTCGAATTTACCGGTCAGACGGCTGAGGATGCCTCGGGCTTCGGCTGGCTCAAGGCGGTGCATCCCGACGATGCGGCACAGGCAGAACGCACCTTTCGCGAGGCAACCGAGCGCCGCGAAGCCTTTCGCATCGATTACCGGCTCCGGTGCGCGGACGGACGCTATCGCTGGGCGGTCGATTCGGCGCGTCCCCGGTTGAGCGCCGACAGTGATTTTTTGGGATTCGTCGGCTCGGTTCTGGATGTCCATGATATCAGGGATGCCGAGCAGAAACTGCGCGCCGCTCATGAGACATTCCAGCAGCTCGTCGAACTCTCGCCCTTCGGCATCTATGCCGTGGATAGCGATTTTCGGTTGGTTCAGGCCAGCCAAGGCGCCCGAAAGACATTCTCGAGCGTGCACCCACTGATAGGGCGCGATTTCGCCGAAGTGATGCGGGCCATCTGGCCGGAAACCTTCGCCAATGAACTGATCGGACGCTTTTACCATACGCTGACAACAGGCGAACCTTATCATGCACCACGCACCGTGAAGCAACGGATCGACAGTGGCGCCACCGAAGAATATGACTGGAAGTTGGAGCAGATCCCAATGCCCGACGGACGGCCCGGTGTTGTGTGCCACTTTTACGACCTTTCCGAACGCCATGCATTTGAGGACAAGATCCAGTACCTCATGCGCGAGGTTACACATCGCAGCAAGAACCTGCTGGCGCTTGTCGGCGCGGTTGCCCGGCAAACGGCATCCGTCGGCGGAAGCGACTTTCTCGAACGGTTCGACGAGCGCCTGAGTGCGCTGGCGGCAAGCCAGGATCTGCTGCTCTCGACGGAGTGGGACGGCGCCGATCTGGCAGCGTTGGTCGAGGCGCAGCTTCTGCCCTTCAAGGACCTGGTTGGGAATCGCATCGTACTCGACGGCCCTCAGCTGCACGTCTCGCCGGCATCCGCCCAGGCGCTCGGCATGGCGTTGCATGAACTGGCGACCAATGCCGCCAAATATGGCGCGTTGTCCAATGAGGTCGGACGGGTCGAGATATCATGGAAGATCGAGGGCGAGGACGACCGACAGCAGTTCGCGATGACGTGGATCGAACGGGACGGGCCACGAGTCCACCAGCCGACCTGCAGCGGTTTCGGCGAGCGAGTGGCCAAAAAAATGGTCGGCACCTCGCTGGCGGGCGAAGTCTCGCTCGAATATCCGGCGGCCGGCGTTCGGTGGAGCGTGCGTTGTCAACTTATGGCCGTGTGCGGAAACGACTGATGTAATTGGCGATGCCTCCGTAACCTCGCATCCGGTAATGAGCACGATCGTTGCGCGATCCGACCGAAAGGTCAGCGCCCACGCCCGGGAAGGTGGCCAGGAACTGAAATTGATCGAGCGCATGGTTGCCGCACGGCAAGGCCAGCTCGAACCGACTTGGCACCGCAATGGGCTCGACGTCCGCTTGAGCTTTCTAGCGAGCTAATGGTCAGCGACGCGGGCTATGTCCTTGCCATTTTCGATCGTTTGACTAATAGCCGGACATCAAAGGAACGCCTCTGCCTGTCATTGAGCCCCAGACTTGCGCCTAGCGTAGTCTACACAAATTCTGTTCCGCCACTGGCGGACCCTTTGACTTGTGAGAAATAACGAAATGAACAAGAACAGTCTGGGCGCCGCGCTGCGCCTGGTGCCCATCACCCGTAATGGGGCATGGGCAGATCGATCATTGAGCGTGAACCCTGAAATCGTTGCATTCTGCACAGCGACAACTTTGCTCTACGAGAAAGTTGGCTTTGTGGAACCATGGATCGGCTACATTGCAGCGATTGACGCAGTCGCAGTGGGCGGCGGCGCCTTTGTCGGCCCGCCGGAAGACAGTCAGGTAGAAATTGCCTATTTCACGGAGCAGTCTCGACAAAACCAAGGGATCGCTGCGGCCATTGCCACTCAGCTTGTCGTGATCGCACAAGGCCATTCTGCGGAGCTAGATATTCGTGCAAAGACCTTGCCGGAAACCAACCCGTCGACGCGCATCCTTACCAAACTCGGCTTCACGCTGAAAGGTACGGAACAGGATCACGAGATCGGAGACGCTTGGGCCTGGGTGCTGAAAGCCCAAGCAATGTAGCATCTCCTTCTGGCTGGCGGAGCCTTTCGCCTGTAAGATGGTCTCCGCCAACCTTCCGCCACGAAGCCGTGATCTACTGCGCACAAAATCCGTTATGAGATTGGTCGCTCGCCAAAACATGTTGCGTGCCGCTGCGGCAGTCTGAAGGCCGAATTTATAAGTCTGTCAATGTTCGTGTTGATAACTAATCTCCGCCTTCGCTTTCTATTTCGTGGCACTGGTCGGACGGCCGCGGATGGATGACATTTGCGCGCGGAGCTGCAGGTATCCGTGTACCGATCGAATGGTCGCCTTCGGTCATTGGGAAATCAGGGCCGGAACTACCGATTTGAGGCGCGTTGCTGACGGACTACCTCGCGGGGCGAAGCGGCTCTGGCTTGGCGAGCCCTGACGGATACTTCAAGGAAACGCCGACAATTGCACGGAAAGGTCTAGTTGGCTGCTTGCCGCAGTTCTGCCATTCCCCGCGGCGAGGGCACTTGGCTGTCCAATCCGCAGCGCGAATTTCAGATTAGCGGTTGTCCGTGCGTTCGCTCGACATCGTGAAGCCCGCCCACCAGCCAGTCTGTTAGCAACTTTGCTATTGATAACGCCTTGCAACAGCTATACGGCCCTGCACCAAAGGGAGCGGTCATGGGTTCGTCATTCATCATCAGTCTTATGGCCGCGACAGTGCTGTCTTCGAGCCAAAGCGATTCTCTGGGCGCGGATGCAACCATGCCTCAAAGCGATCAGGCAGAGATTGTCGTCACGGCCACCCGCTCAGGATCGGCTATCGAGCGACTTCCGATTTCCGTTTCGGTGGTGGATGAGGAGACGGTGAACGAGCAGCTTCGCCAGAACCGCAACATCCTATCCGGGCTGGAGTTCATCGTGCCGGGCCTCAGCGTTCAGGACAGCGAGGTGCGCGGCAGTTGCAGCAGCGCCATTCGTGGCCGGGCAGCCTCGTTCCAGATCAACGGCGTTCCGGTGAACGAGGACCTGCGTCCGGGGTCGTGCACCGGACCCTTCACGATATCGCCCTTCTCGGTCGAGCGGGTCGAGGTGGTCCGCGGCGGCACCGCGCTATATGGTGCAGGGGCGCCGGGCGGGATCATCAATCTGATCACCCGCCGCGCGAAAAGCGAGGCGCTGGAGATCGATGCCACATTGCAGACCAGCTTCAATACCGAACGCTCGCGCAACACGTTCACCACCGATCTGTATGTCGGCATCGGCCAGAAGGTCGGTGCGTTCGATTATTATGTCGGCGCGGCTTATACCGATGGCGGGCGCGTGCGCAGCGCCACGGGGCTTCCGGTCTTCTCGGCGGCGTATGAATCGGTGGATCTGCTGACATCGCTGGGGCTCGATCTTGGCGCGGGCCAGGAACTGCGCTTCACCGGCACCTTCCACAACGAGGATGTCGGCCCCCAATTCTATCCGGACGGCACGGTCGACCCGGTCAGCGGCCTGTCGCGGATCGTCGAGGTGGCCCCCCATCCGCAGGTGGGCCAGGGCCGCGACCGCAACGTCACCATGGCGCTGAGCTACCGCCATCCCGATCTGCTGGCACATGACGTGTCGGTCAGCCTGTTCTACCAAGACCAGTCGATCAAGCAGCGCGACAACTTCTTCACCGCAGACTTCGGCGACGACTTCTTCGCCTCCAACCGCGAGAACAGCCGCCTGGGCTTCAGGTCCGCGCTGACCCGCAGTTACCCCGTCGGCTCGGGCAGCCTCAAGACCACGTACGGATTCGACTTCACCCGCAACGATTTCCTGCGGTTCAATGTCGATGCCGCCAATGGCGAGGCGGTGACCGGCTATGTCACGCCCGCCTTCTACCTCAACACCTACGCGCCGTTCGGCCAGGTCGAACTGGGGCTGGGCCGCCTGACCTTGAGCGGGGGCTTCCGCCGCGAATGGTACAGCGGCGCAATCGAGCGCGAAGGGTTCGATCCCGCCCTGCCGCGCGCTGCCACGCCCGGAGCGTTCGGCAAATCGAGCCTGAACCTGTGGAATGCAGGCGCTGTGTTCGCCGTCGCCGATGCCGTGCAGCTTTATGCCAGCTTCAGCCAGGGCGCCGAACTCACCCAGCTTGGCCGGGCGGCACGCGGCGCCACCGACCCCTCGCTGATCTCGGTCGAGCCCGCCACCTCCGATCAATACGAGCTTGGCCTCAGGGGTGACATCGGCCCGGTCAATTTCGGCCTCGCGGTCTATCATTCTCGATCGGCATCGTCTTCGCAGATCCAGCCCGACCCGAGCTGCGCGGGCGAGACCTTCTGCCCCCTGATCCCGTTGCGCGTGCCGGAACGGTTCCGCGGGTTCGAGGCCAATGCCAGCTGGAAGGCCACCGACACCTTCACCCTGGCCGGCGTCTTCACGCTGCAACGTGGGCGGGTGTTCAACGAGGATCTGGGGCGCTTCATTGCATACGGCACCGACGTCGCCGTCCCGGTGCGGGTGACGGGCCGGGCGGAATGGCGCCCGGTCGCACCGCTCAAGCTCAACTTCCAGATGACCCATTACGGCGCGTCGTCGTTCTTCACCCCGACCGAACAGGCGATCGGTTTTGTCGATACCGATGCGGTGACGCTCGCCAGCGGCAGCATCAGCTATCAGGCTGGGCCGGTCGAGTTCTACGTTGCCGCCGACAATCTGTTCGACGAACGTTATGTCAGCGTTGCCAACCAGGTGCAGGGACAAGGCGGCTTCACATTCATGGAAGCACCGGGCCGCAGGGTGACCGTGGGTGTCAGCGGCCGCTTCTGACGCCCCGCGTACGGCCCATGGGGACCAGGCAAAGGCGGTACGCCGCAAGGCCGTGCCGCTGTCCTACTGGCTGCACTCGCTTGTTGGCCTGAAGCTCAGCCTGTTCCTGGGTTTCATCTGCCTGACCGGCACGATTGCCACGGTCGCGCATGAGATCGAATGGCTCTACAAGCCCGCCGTGCGCGCGTCCGCGCTGCAGGGCGAGGCCGACTGGGGGGCGATGTGGGATGCCGCAAAGGCCGCCCATCCTGACGCGACGCTGACGGCGATTGGATCGTACGAGCGCAACGACGCGACCTATTTCGCCAAGTCGGTGTCCGCGACCGATGGCGCTGGCCAGGATTTCACCATCTATGTCGATCCCGGCACGTCACGGGTGACCGGCCACGAATACGGCCGCAGTTTTCAGGACGCGATGCGCGCGCTGCATTATTACCTGTTCGCGCCCGGACCGATCCCGATGTACATCGTGACCTCGCTCGGGTTCGTGCTGGTCCTGTCGCTGGTAACCGGGCTGATCAGCTACAAGAAGTTCTGGCGTGGGTTCTGGCGCATGCCGCGCTGGCATCGCGACCTGCGCACCGTGATGGGCGATCTCCACCGCCTGATCGGGCTGTGGTCGGTCTGGTTTGTTGCGGTCATCGGCGTCACATCGGTCTGGTATTTCGTCGAGCACGCCGGGCTGGACCTGAACACTCCGCCACCGATTGCAAAGACCATCCAGCCGGCGACCGACATCACCGGCGACCAGATCGGCCGCTGGACGCAGATCGCCCGGCGCGAAATGCCCGGCCTTGCGATCACGGCGGTCCAGCTGCCCTATGCGCCCGGCGACCCGGCTATCGTCCAGGGCCAGTGGCAGGCCTGGCTTGTGCGTGAGCGCACCAATGCAGTGTTCATCGACCCTGCGACCGACGAGATGGTCGGCAAGCGCATCGCGCACAAAATGGGCGTGGGCGAGCGGATCGTGCATACGGCCGACCCGCTGCATTTCGGAACCTTTGGCGGCCTCCTGACCAAGCTTATCTGGGTGGTGTTCGGCGTCGCGCTTGTAGCCATGGCCGGCAGCGGGGCAGTGATCTATGCCAAGCGCCTGCGCATCGCGGCAGGCAGCGGTGTTACCATGGGCATGCTGGATTACCTCGGTGGGTGGAAATGGCCGAGCATACTTGGGATCACAGCTGTGCCAGCGATCGCTTTCTTGTCCTGGTAAATAGCTAGCCCCGCTGGGTGTGGTGTTTCACTGAGCCACCAAGACGGCGAAGACAGGCGGAGACGACGTCAGCTTCTGTCGGGAGCAGACATTCTTGGTGGCTAATGTGGACGACAGGGTGTGGGTCGCGTGCTGCCGGAAGCTGAACGCCGCGTCGTGGGACTTAGCTGCCGTTCGTTAGCACCATGCGGAACGGCAGGTCTTGGCCAGAGCCGACGTCGAAAGATTACGCGATCAGCAATTTGAGGGTACCAGAAAATGGCCGACTACGGTCGAAGCACGTGGGACCTAGCTGCTGGGTCTTGATATTGCGGTTTATAACGGCTCTCGTAGTAGCCTGATACTTGCCTGCGCCACCCTCGGCGCGCGATGCGAGTCCGCAAGCCAGTTGATAGAGCATAGCTGCAACGCAAAATCTGCAGGCTGAGACTAAAGGATCGGATTCGTTGCTATCAAATCTATGCTGCCGAAAGGCGTCAGTTTTGTTCGCGCCACGGATCAGATGCCAAATGCTGCAAAAATGGATCCCCACCCCAGAGCCAAAAAGTATATCAATTTTATTAATAGAGCTCGATCGATCCTATAAATTTGCATGGCAATGCCAAACGTGCAAAGTGGCATGACCAATAAGAAGATCGGGGAGAGTAAGATGCGCAAGGCATTATGGCTGCTGACAGGCGTCAGCGCGCTAGGATTGGCCATACCGGCTATGGCACAAACAACGAGCGAACCAACCGGCCAAAGCGTATCGACGGAACAGGATGATTCGAGCGAGGTCCAGGCGATTGTCGTGACTGGATCGCGCATTGATCGTGCGGGCTTCACTGCGCCAACCCCGACCGTCGTCGTGACGGCAGCTACGCTGGAAAATCGCGCGGCAGTGAACGTCGCAGATGTGCTCAATGAAATTCCCAGCTTTCGGCGGACGCAATCGCCAGAAAGCGGCGGCGTTGGTAATCCGGGTTCCAACAACATCGATTTGCGCGGCTTGACCCCGGTGCGCACGCTCGTGCTGCTCGACCGGATGCGCCTGCCTGCTGTCAATTTGCCGGGCGCAGTCATTGCAGGTGCAACCGATCTCAATGTTATTCCTTCCGCCCTTATTGGCAGTGTCGATGTCGTCAGCGGTGGTGCGTCGGCAGCTTATGGTTCGGATGCGATCGCGGGCGTCGTCAACCTGCAGCTCAACACCCGGCTCGAGGGCTTTAAGTTCAACGTCCAGGGTGGTCAGACCAAGTATAGCGATGCGGAAGACTATTTCGCTTCCGCCGCGTTCGGCACCAAGTTTGCCGACGGGCGCGGTCGCTTCATCATGGGCGGCGAGGTCAGCATGAACGAGGGCACCGCCCTGTTCAACGACAGGCGGCCCTGGGGCCTGCGCAATGGCAACATCGTGGCATTCGGTGCCGGTCGTCCGGCGGGCCTGCCTGCCAACTTGCTGGCAGAACCTGTTCTTTTTGGCACGTTGACCCCCGGTGGCCTGATCACGCCGACCGCTGCCAACAACCCGGCGGCATTGCGCAACCTGCAATTCGTCATCGGCGCCAATGGTCAGCCCACCACTGCGCCATTCAATGCGGGCCTTTATCAGGGCCTGATCGGCACCAACATGGTCGGTGGGTCCAACGTGCTGCCGTATCAGGTGCTGCGCGCTGAGACGACGCGCTACAATCTGGCCGGTAACCTGGAATTTGATTTCAGCGACAATGTCACCGGATGGGTGCGTGGCCTCTATGCACAGTCCGAGGCGGAAAACATCAGCGCGCAGATCCGCGCGGCAACCGGCGGCACGACAGGCTTCCTCTCGCTCAGCCGTAACAACCCCTATCTGCAGGCCGCGCTGACCCCAGCGCAGCTGGCGCTGATACCGGCCAACGGTTCACTCACTATCGGCTATCTCGGCAATGATTTCGGTCCGCCGCGCATCAAGAACGAGAGCAGTCTTTACAGCTTTTCGGGTGGGCTGAAGGGCACGATCGGATCAAGCTGGCGCTGGGACGCAACGCTGGCTTACGGTCGCAACCGCAGCCGCCAGACACAGGCAAATACGGCCATAACCGCCAATTTCCTGAATGCGGTCAACGCAATCACGCTCAACGGCCAGATCGTCTGCGCCAATGCCGCCGCGCGCGCGGCAGGGTGCCAACCGATCAACGTTCTTGGCCGGACCAATTTCTCGCCCGAAGCCTATGCCTATGCGTTCGGCACATCGGATGCCACGGCGATCACCACGCTGTTTGAGGCGGCGGCTAACATCAACGGCGAGGCCTTCTCGCTCTGGGCCGGGCCGGTGTCGCTGGGCGCAGGCCTCGAATATCGCGAGGAAAGCTTTCTGACCGATGCCGATCCGATCAGCCAGGCTGGCGGGTTCATGGCACGCGCGCCGCGCAACTTCCCCAAGGCCGACCAGTCGGTCAAGGAAGGCTATCTGGAAGCGATCGTACCGCTGCTGAGCGAAGACTGGTTCACCGGCGCCCTCGACCTCAACGGCGCGATCCGCCTTACGGATTACAGTACCTCTGGCTCGGTCACCACTTGGAAGGCGGGCCTGACTTGGAAGCCGATCCCCGACATCCTGCTGCGCGGAACGCTGTCGCGCGACATACGCGCGCCTAGCCTGCCCGAACTGTTCACCGCAGCGGTGGTCACCGTACCGCGTCCTCTCTACGCCGATCTGCGCCCCGCCTTTGCTGGCCAGCCGCAATACCAATATGACGTGGTGACCGGCGGCAACGTCGATCTGAAGCCCGAAATCGCGCGGACGACGACGCTGGGCGCAGTGTTCAATCCGCGCTTCCTCAATCGCCTGCAATTCTCGGTCGATTATTACCAGATCAAGATCCGCGAGGCGATCGGCGCGAATGCGGCGGCATCTGTGTTGACCAACTGCCTGGGCACGGGCGTCGGCAACTCTGGCAACGCGTTCTGCCAGCTGATCACCTTCGCCAACAACAATATCACCACCGGCGCGGTTCAGTCGGTTGTAGCGCAGAATGCCAATTTCGCGCAGTTCCGCACCAAAGGTCTCGATTTCGCGCTGTCCTATACCCAGCCGCTCAGCGACTTTGCCGCCAGCCTGCCTGGCCGCCTGGTGCTTTCAGCCCAGGCGACGCATGTCATCGAATATCGGTCGAGCTTCGACATCTCGCCGCTCTTCCCCAATGGTGTGAACCGTGCCGGGCAGACGGGCGCGCTGTTCGGCGGCAGCCCGGGCCTGCCCGATTGGGCAGTCAACGCCAATCTGGGCTATCGCGACAGCCGGTTCGAGGCGAATGTCCAGTATCGCTGGATCAGCCGCAGCCGCCAGAACAATGCACAGGTCGGACCCGACGATCCGGCCTATAGCCCGGCGCTGGTCAACAGCATCAGCAACAACATTATCCCGGCGGTCGGCTATGTGAATATCGGCGCGAGCTACAATTTCGGCGAGGAAGGCACCAAGCAGCAGTTGTACTTCGTGGTGAACAACCTGTTCAACAAGGCACCGCCGCTGCCCGCGATCAACAACAACGCCTGGTATGACATTCTGGGCCTGTCCTATCGCGTCGGCGTCCGCTTCGAATTCTGATATCCCCCCTGGGCGGGCGGAGGCCATCATGCCTCCGCCCCTTTTTTTCGAAGAGCGTTTTCATGCCCCATTTCAAGTTACCGCAGGCGGCAGCAATGGCTGCGATCGGTCTAGCCATCGCCTCGTTTTCGCCTGGCGCCTATGCAGCCGACGGCTCTGCTGCCAGCAAGGCCGAAGCCCCCGCCGTACCGCAAATGCGCACCCGGCTGATGACCTCGCTCACCGGCTATGAGGTGGCTGAATATCTGAAGCGCAACGACGTGCTTTATGTGCCGGTGGGCCCGACCGAGGTGAACGGCGGCGCGCCCACCGATGTCGAATATGTCATCCCGCTCGCCTATGCGATCAAGCTCGCCGAGAAATCGGACGGTCTGGTCATGCCCTATCTCGCCTATTTCTATCCCGGCGGCACGACCACCAGCCCGGCAACGGTGCATGTCTCGACCTCGGACAGCTTGCCGTATCTCAAGGCGCTCACCCGCTCGCTGATCCGCCAGGGCTTTCGCCGCATCGTGTTCCTGACCTCGCACGGTCCTTCGCCGAACACCATGCTGCCGCTGGTGCGCGAGACGTTCGACGAACTGCACGTCCCCGTGCTGTGGATGGACACCGGCATGGTGCGCAAGGTCGAACCAGGCGAGGCCCGCCCCGGATTTGGCGGCGGCCCGCCCAACGGCCGCAACCTCACCATCTTCGGCGCCTATCAGCTGGCCGGGCGACTGAACGACATTCCGGTCGGCCTCAGCCAGCCGAAGCACGAAATCGTGCGCGATCCCAGCAATCTGTCGCGCTTTGTGCCGCCATATAATGGTAGCCCGGCAGGCAGCTTCTACGCTGACCCCGTTGAACATGGCGGCTTTGTCGAGCCGATTACCGAGGAGCAGCGCGCGACTTGGGGCAAAGAAGGTGCAGCAATGATCGAGGCGCAAGTTGCCTCGTTCGACGCACTCGGCATGCTGGGTGCATTACGCAAGCGCGATGGATTCACGCGCGAGCTTGAGAAGAAATATGGCGACCTGTTGCCCGGAACGCGGAAATGATCGCAATTTCAAGCTAGGCCGGGGGGGGGGGGCTGATCCCGGATTGGAGCCGAGGAGAAGGCGTTGGTCCGGGATTTCTCGCCGTCACCGCGCCAATCTGGTCCAGGTCGCTGAGCACAACCATTTCGGATCGTCACGCGCTTCAATGATTCCGGCGGTTCTAGGGCCGTACTGCTGCTTTTCAAACGGACTGTTATCAGGGCATTTACGGTCCGAGCATTTCGGTCTGCTTCCGCCTGAAGGGCGGTCAGGGTGAAGCTTTCACGTTTTTATGGTCACGTCAGAGTTGCGCTGCCCTTGCATACCGTTCGCGGGTGGAGGCGACATTGCGCCGTGCGGCCTCGATAGCCTCTTCTTCGGTCGCGAACAGCAGGTGATTGATAACCGAAGACAGATGATTGCGCATCGCAGCGCGCGCAGCCGCCGGGTCGCGCGCCCGCAACGCATCCAGCAGGGCCTGATGCTCCTCGACGACCGGCTGCACATTCGCGGTGCGCGCCTTTTCGAGCAGCAGTGCGCAATGGGGCGACGTCGAGCGCAGCCGCCACATTTCTTCGATCTGGTTGCGGATCACCGCATTCCGCGTCGCGGTCGCGATCAGCATGTGGAAGGCATGGTCGGCATGGGTGCTGCCGCCGGGCAGGCGGTTCTCGCGTTCGATCTCGGCCACCAGCCGCTCGAGCTCGTCCAATTCCTCATCGAGAATGTGCACTGCCGCAAATGCCGCCGCTTCGCCCTCGACCAGCAGCCGCGCTTCCATCAACTCGAACGCGGTGACGGTGAAGCCGGGCGCGTCGGCCTCGCCAGGAAGCTTGCGAACATAGGCACCCGATCCGATGCGCACATCGATCAAGCCCTGTACTTCGAGCGCGATCATCGCTTCGCGAACGGCGGGGCGAGAAACATTATACTGAACCGAAAGCTCGCGTTCGGCCGGCAGGCGATCGCCCACCGCATAGCGACCTGCCGACAGATCGGAAAACAGGTCTTTCGCCAGTTTCTGATAGAGCCGCTCGGGCGGCGGCGCCAACTCAATGGTGGAGGCGTTTTTTCGGGGTCGCGCCATGCACAGCTGCTCCTGAACAAAGGCCTGACCAATTGCAAGCCACAGGCCATGAACGTCACATGCCACAGTGGTGGTTAAATCCGCAAGGCCAAAAGCGTCTGAGCGCAGTCGCATGGCCAGCTCCACCAAAAGGGTCAACCGCCAGACAAATTCGCTTGTTGAAGGCTCAGCGCCGCGGTTGAGAAATAGGTATTACCAATTCTGTTGCATTCGACACGACAGACGTTACCAATGGTTTGAACGATGAAATCCAGCAGGGAGGGGCGAATCTCATGAAAATCCAGTCGGCCAAGGTGATCGTAACCTGTCCCGGGCGCAATTTCGTCACGCTCAAGATCGAGACGGATCAGGGCGTTTATGGCATCGGGGATGCGACGCTCAACGGACGTGAAAAGTCGGTGGTTTCCTATCTGGAAGATCATGTCGTCCCCTGCCTGATCGGCATGGACCCGCGACGGATCGAGGATATCTGGCAATATCTCTATCGCGGCGCATACTGGCGGCGCGGGCCGGTGACGATGCGCGCCATCGCCGCTGTCGACATGGCGCTGTGGGATATCAAGGCCAAGATGGCCAATATGCCGTTGTATCAGTTGCTCGGCGGGCGCAGCCGCGATGGCGTGATGGTCTATGGCCATGCCAATGGCAGCGATATTGCCGAGACCGTCGATGCGGTCGGCCATTATATCGACTTGGGTTACAAGGCGATCCGCGCGCAGTCCGGGGTTCCGGGCGTCAAGGACGCGTATGGCGTCGGACGGGGCAAGCTGTATTACGAGCCGGCGGATGCTCAGCTGCCTTCGGTGACGGGCTGGGACACGCGCAAGGCGCTGAACTATGTGCCCAAATTGTTCGACAAGCTGCGCGAAACCTATGGCTTTGACCACCATCTGCTGCACGATGGCCACCATCGCTACACGCCGATGGAAGCGGCACAGCTTGGCAAGGCGCTGGAGCCGTATTCGCTGTTCTGGCTTGAGGACTGCACGCCTGCGGAAAACCAGGAGGCGTTCAAGCTGGTTCGCCAGCACACCACCACCCCGCTTGCGGTAGGCGAGATCTTCAACACGATCTGGGACGCCAAGGACCTGATCCAGCACCAGCTCATCGATTTTATCCGCTGCACGATCGTGGGCGCGGGCGGGATCACGCATATGCGCCGCATCGCGGATTTCGCGGCGCTCTACCAGATCCGGACCGGCAGCCATGGCGCGACCGACCTGTCGCCGGTGACCATGGGGTGTGCGCTTCACTTCGATACCTGGGTGCCCAATTTCGGCATCCAGGAATATATGCGCCATAGCGAAGAGACCGACGCGGTCTTCCCGCACGATTATCGCTTCGAAGCGGGCGAATTGTTCTGCGGGGAAACACCGGGCCACGGCGTCGATATCGACGAGACGCTGGCGGCGAAATATCCCTACAAACCTGCCTATCTTCCGGTTGCGCGGCTTGAGGACGGAACGATGTGGAACTGGTAACGCGCCAGATAACGGACACCGGCGCTCAGGGCGTCGATGTCCGTTGCGGCGCGGGTGCCCTAAGCAGACTCCACAACACCACTGCGGCGAGCAGATCGAGCGCGGCCAGCGCGACGAACAGCGGGTTGTAACCGAAGGTATCGGCGCTCTGGCCGATCAGCAACGTGAACAGCATGCCCCCGATCCAGGCCGATGTGCCCGCCATACCGCTGGCGGTGCCTGCGGTCCGCTGATCGAACACATCCGAGCACAAGGTGATCAACGCGCCGTTGAGCATCTGATGGGCAAACCCGCCGACGCAGAACAATGCAATCGCCATCGCCGGCGACGTGGCCAGGCCAATACACGCCGGGCCGATCATGCACAGCGCCCCGATTGTCATCGTGATCTTGCGCGAGGCCAGCAGCGAGGCGCCGCGCTTCATCAGCCAGGTTGGAAGCAGACCGGCAGCCAGGCTGCCGAAATCGGCCGCGAGGAATGGCATCCACGCCCATAGAGCGATCGACTTGAGGTCGAGATCCCACACCGCGACCAGATACAGCGGGATGAAGAAATTGAACGTCTGCCAGGCGGGCTCGGACAGGAAACGCGGTGTCGCGATTGCCCAGAACGCGCGGCTCTTGAGCACGTCCTTCTTGGTCGCAGGCTTGTGCGCGACATCGTCGTTGCGCCCGCTGGCGATCAGATCCGCCTCGGCCTGGGTCAGGCGCGGATGGTCCTGCGGATCGCGATAGCCGACCCACCACATCCCTGCCCACACCACGCTCAACGCGCCGGTGACGATGAACGCGGCCTGCCAGTTCCAGGCGAGGATGCAGAAGGCCACCACGGCGCGATCATGTTGCCGACGCTGGTGCCCATCTGGAACAGGCTGGTCGCAAGCGAACGTTCGCGCGGCGGGAACCAGGTGGCGACGGTCTTGACCCCGGCAGGGATCGCCGCAGCTTCGGTCGCGCCGAGCAATGTGCGGAAGAAGGCAAGGCTCTGCCAGCCGGTGGCAAACGCATGCGCCATGTTGGCGAAGGCCCAGCCGAGCGCGAACAGGAAGAAGCCCAGCCGCGTGCCGAGCGTATCGAGCACCGATCCCGCCACGGTCTGCATGACGGTATAGCTCGCCTGGAAAGCCAGCACGACCCAGCTGTACTGCTCGGTCGTCATCGAGAACTCTGATTTGAGCGTCGGCGCGGCGACCGAGAGCGTCGAGCGCGCCAGATAATTGAGGATCGTCCCCAGGGTCACCAGACCGATGATCCACCAGCGCAGGCGTCCGGTTCGAATTGCTTTCATCGGTTCACTTTCGACAGAAAAGGCGCCGGGCATGAGACCCGGCCGAGGGAAGGTGCCCGTTCGGCTTCAGCCCGCCGGTGCCCCGGCGGCACGCGGCCTGCCGGTGGGCATGGCCGGACGGAAATTTCCATCGAGCACCGCGACCAGATAGCGCGCGGCGCGGATGACATAGTCGTTCTCGTCATCGACGATGGCCTTGATCGCGGGCAGCACCGGGCGCGCGCGCTCATCGAGCGCATCGAGCGCGTTCAGCGCCATCAGCCGTTCGGGGATCGGCCTGCCCGAACCGATGGCCTGCTCCAGCACCGGCAGGGCGGTCGGAGCATCGCCGACAGCCGCCAGCGCCTCGGCAGCCGCGATGCGCACCGCTGCCGAAACATCGCACGTCGCTGCTTCTGCCAGCGCGGCTTTGGCAGGCCGTGCAGCATCGCCCAGAACCACCAGCCCGGTCGCCGCCCAATAGCGGATAACCGCATGTTTGTGGCGCAACAGCGCTGCCAGCCGAGCCGCGTTGCGCGCCTCTCCGCGCGCGGCCATGGCGGCCATTGTCATGATCCGGCGGAGCGGGTAACTCCCCTCGCTCCGGGTCGCCTCATAGCCCTCGCCGGTCTCGCCTTCCGGAATGAAGCCGTTGTCGCGGATGCGCAGCATGTGCGCGTCGAGCGCCTTGCGGAAACGCGCCAGCATCGCGCCATGTCCTGCATCGCCTGCCAGATTGGTCAGCTGATAGGGATCGGCCTGAAGGTCGTAGAGCTCCTCGAAGGGCTTGCGGCCGAAGAAGCGCGATTGCACGGGCGTCAGCGTCCCGGCGATCCGCGCCTCGTCCAGAGACTGATAGCCCTTCGCGAGCCATTCGAACGACGAATAGACGCCCCAGGGCCGGTGCGGCATGTAGTTGCGGATATAGCGATAGCGCCCGTCACAGGCGGTGCGGACCATGTCGTAGCGCTCGTCCATCCGGTCGCGCATGCCGAAGGCGAAGCCGGAACGCTTGCCGATCGCGCTGCCCAGGAACGCGCTGCCGTGCATCTGCTGCGGCTTGGCGACGCCTGCCAATGACAACAGGGTCGGCGCAAGGTCGACGAGGCTGACCGGATCGGCCACCGTGCTGCCCATCGGCACGGGGGCGAGATGCTGCCATTTGGGCGGGAAATGCGCGATCAGCGCGACGCGCAGCCCCTCCTCGTAGCAATAGCGCTTGCTGCGCGGCAGCACCCCGCCATGGTCCGAATAATAGAAGACGATCGTGTCCTCGGCGAGTCCGTCGGCCTCCAGCTCCTGCAGCCGCGCGCCGATCTCGCCGTCCACGCGCGCGATCAGGTTGTAATAGCTGGTAAAGTCGGTCCGCATTGCCGGGGTGTCGGGCAGATAGGGCGGAATGCGGATCTGATCGGGCGTGACCGGACCCTCGACCGGCTTCGGACCGAACAGCCGCGATTCGTGCGTCGTCATGTGGTTGAACACCGCCATGAACGGCGTGCCATCGGGCCGAGCGCGCCAATGCGCCCTGGCGCTCGACTCGCTCCAGATGCGCTCGGGCTCGACATTGCAATTGTAATCGGTCTTGTCGTTGTTGGTGCAATAATAGCCCAGGCTGCGCAGATATTCGGGGTAGGTGCGCATCACCGTCGGCAGGTTCGCCATCGCCCGCATGTGCTGCGCGGGCGCGTTGCTCTCCGGATGGCAGCCGGTTAGGATGCCGAAGCGCGAGGGCGCGCAGACCGGTGCATTGGCATAGGCATGGGTGTAGACAATGCCTCTGGCGGCCAGGGCGTCGATATTCGGGGTGCGCGCGATCGGGTCACCGTAACAGCCGAGGAACGGGCTGTGATCCTCGCTCACCAGCCACAGGATATTGGGCAGCGTCCTGCCCTTTTTCGCCGCCTGCGCGAGGGCGGGTGCCGAGGCGGCCATACCGCTCGCCGCAAGCGCCTTGATCAGGTCGCGTCTCGAAACCATAGCCCTGTCCTCCGGTCCGTCAGCGCGCCGGGCTGACGGAAATGGCAGAGACCACCGCGCCGCCCTCGCCGCCGCCGAATTCGAGCTTCAGCCCGCCGCTCGAGGCCAGATCGAAGCTGCGCGTCACGGCTTTCAGCGATCCGCCCGCGGCCCTGGCCGGGTTGAACCCGCCCAGCACCGGCCTGCCATTGGCGAGCACGGTGATGCTGCGCACGGCGGCCCTGGCTGCATCGGTTTCCGGCTCGAACATGTGCAGCGTCACCGTCCAGCGGCCATCGCGCAGCGGCAGATCATAGCGGAAGGCGCCCTGGCGATAGGACGCATAAAGTTCCGGATCGCTGGTGCCGGTGACGTTGCTCGGCGCGACCTTCGTCCGCCCCCCCATGCGAAGTTCGGATGCCTTGCCGCCGGAGAAGAAATTGTCCGAACCGAAACGCAGCCCGGCAGACGTCGTCATGCCCGTCAGATGCCCGGCGCGCACATGCAGGCCCCTGGCGGCATTGGGCGCGGTCCAGTTCAGGCTGTCGGTCAGCGTCTTGCCGTCGCGCTCGGCAGAGGCGGCGGCCTGATTGTTGCCAGCGCGTAGCCGCACCCCGGGCCAGACGCAGATGCGATCGGGACAGTCTACCGTGCCGACAGCCTGGCCGTTCACCGTCAGGCTGGCGCGCGGCGCATTGCTGTAAGCGCGCACGTCGACCACCGGATAGGCGCGATCGACATAGCGTCTGCCGGTCAGATACAGCACCGGCTCCTCGGACCATTGCGCCTTGTAGAAATAGAAGGCGTCCTTGCGGGTCTTGCGATCATAGCTGACCAGGCCCTTGTCGTTGAGGTCATAGGCCTCGCCCTCCTCGCGCGCAGTCGAGGCGAAGTCGAACATGTTCCATATCCAGCTTGCCGAGAGGAACCCGGCCTGTTTGAGCGCCTTCCAATTTTCCTCGTGCACCCAGGCCTGGAACTCCTCGGGATGCGGGCGGCCATTGGCGTTGACCGGACCGCCCAGGGGATTGTCGGTATGCTGGGTGAACGCCCCGCCCGCGCCATATTCGGTGATCGCCATCGCCCGGCCCGGATACCGCGCGTGCAAGCTGGTCAGCGCGCGCGACAGATCCTGCGGCTGGCCGTAATACCAGCCGAAATAGCGGTTGAGCCCGACGACATCGGTGACATCGTTCAGCACCTGTGCCCCCGGCCGGGCGAGCGGCGAAGGGGTTCCCTCGCAGCAATCGGCATAGAGCGTCGGGCGGCTCGGGTCTTCCTGCTTCGCCAGCGCGTTCAGTTCGATCAGCATGTCGCGCGACTTGGCGGGCGCGCCCTTGCCGCCCTTCATCAACGCCATGATCGCCGCGCCGATATCGATCTCGTTGCCCACCGACCACAGCATGATCGAGGGATGATTATAGTTTTGCCGGATCAGTTCGAGCAGTTGCTGCCGCGCATTGACGACCAGTTGGGGCGCGGGAAGCGATTCATCGAAGGCGGACTGGTGCACGAAGGGCAGTTCCGCCTTCACCATCATCCCGTTGCGGTCGGCCAGATCGCTCCATTCCTGCGCATGCTGATAATGCGCGTGCCGCACGGTGTTGACGCCCATTTCGGCCATGATCGCCATGTCCGTGGCGTGATCCTCCGGGCTCAGCGCCCAGCCCTTGCCCTGCCAATCCTGATGCCGCGAGGCGCCGTGCAGCCGCATCGGCTTGCCGTTGAGGATGAAGCCCTTGTCCGCATCCCAGGCGAAGCTGCGCACGCCCAGCGGTTCGGTGACGCTGTCGATCACGCGGCTTCCCTCGCGCAGCTCGACTGTAACCGAATAGAGATAAGGGTCGCTGCGGCCCTGCCACAGCCTGGGATTCGTGAGGGAAAGCGGCGTGGTCAGCTCGCTCGTCTCGCCGGGCCCGAGCCGCCGGGCAGGCGCCGACGCGCTCGCAACCGTCCGGCCATCGGCATCGGCGATGCGGGTGACCACTGCCAGCTTGCGCGCCTTTTGCCCCGAATTGCGCAGCCGCGTCAGCACCGCAACCTCGGCCTTCTCGGGCGTGAAGCCGGGCGTCGAAACATAGATGCCGGGTCCGCCATGGTCCATGAGGTCGATCGATGCGGCATCGACCTCGATCAGCGAGACGCCGCGATACAGGCCGCCATGGATGAAGAAATCGCCCCCCAGCGGGATGAGATGCTCGGTGCTGCTGCCTGACTCGGGCTTGCTGTTGTCCGCGCGCACGACGATGATATTGGGCTGATCCCGCTTGAGCTGATCGCTGATGTCAAAGCGGAAGCGCGAGAAGGCCCCCTTGTGCTGCCCGACATGCTGGCCATTGACCCACAGATCGGCAATCGCGCCCACGCCATCGAACTGCAGGATCGCGCGCTTACCCTTGGGTAGCTCGACCTCGTCGAGGCGCAGCCTATACCAGCCGGTGCCTTGGCGAACGTCGGTTTCTTCGGCCCGCTCGGGCGCATAATTGCCCATGCGGTTCCAGCTGTGCGGCACGCTGACCTGCTGCCAACGGCTGTCATCGAAATCTGGGTTTAACACCGCATCGGACACATCGCCGAATTGAAACCGCCAGCCCTCGCTAAGCAGCGTGATCGGTCGAACGGAATTCGCTGCCGGTATGGAGCGAGCCGATGTACCACCACTGGTCAAGGTGGCCTGCGCGAAAAGCGGGCCAGGCATTAGCATCGCCGCCAATCCTAGCGCAGCGCCTGCTGCGCCATGCTTCGCGCGTGATCCTGTGCCGCGTCCGTCAGTCATAGCACCACTCCCCGATTATTGGTTAGACCAAATACGATAGCCGCTGGGGTGTCAACCCGAAAAGCGGGTTACGACGCATTGCTTCCGCACCAAGGGCGCTGTTGCCCAGCGGCTTTTCCGCTGCAAGAAGTCATTTGATTGCGGGCATTTGGATTAAACAGGTGGAGTCGCCGCATTCGATCAATCGAGCGCATTTGCTCGCTGTGGCTGCCAGATGATACAACCAGCCTTGATTAAACATTCCAAATTGGTAAGATCAAATCCACGGCGCACTGCTGAAAGCTGCCCGGTTGCCGTTGGCAATTTGCGAACAACGAGGTGAAAATGAAGGGCCTTTTCCTGCGCGCTGCGGCATCGGCAGTCACTTTGCTGGCTTGTGCCGGACAGATAGCCCCCGCAACCGGATTGGCTCAATCAGCGCCGGCAAAGCAGGCGGAGGCAGAGCAGCAAAGCCACCGCCCCAACGTGCTGTTCATCATCGCGGATGACCTGAACACCCGTGTTTCCCCTTATGGCGGGCCAGCGCTCACGCCGAACATCCTTCGGCTCGCTAGCCAGGGGGTGACCTTCGACCGGGCATATAGTCAGTTCCCTTGGTGCGGCCCCAGCCGCGCCTCGTTCCTGACCGGAACCCGGCCCGACACCAATGGCGTGATGGACCTCACTACTCCGGTGCGCAGCAATTTGCCCGATATCATCACTTTGCCGCAATATTTCCGTCAGAATGGCTATCACACGGCGCGGGTGGGCAAGATATTCCATCAGGGCGTGCCGGGCGGCGTCGGACGAGACGGGCTGGACGATCCGCAATCTTGGGATGAACGCTACAATCCGGTCGGATGTGATGCGGGGAGCCTCGACAAGGTCACCAGCCTGACGCCGGGCATTCCACTTGGCGGGGCACTGTCCTACATGATTGACGAGTGCGGCGATGCGCAGCAGACCGACGGGATAGTGGCGGATAAGGCGATTGCACTGCTTCGCGCCGCTGCCGAAAGCGGCAAGCCGTTCTTTCTCGCAACGGGCTTCTACCGGCCGCATGTGCCGGAGATCGTCCCCAAGGCCTATTTCGCTCTCTATCCGACGGACCAAGTAAAGGTCGCAGGAAATTCGGCGGACCATCTGGCCAAAATGGTGCCTGCCGCAAAGGCCATTTCACCCGACCACTACGGCATGTCTCCCGATGAACAGCGCGCGTTCACGCGCAGCTATTATGCGGCCACCAGCTTCATGGACGCCCAGGTCGGGCGTGTGCTGCAGGCTGTTGACGAGCTTGGCCTCGCCGACGACACGATCATTGTTTTCACCAGCGATCATGGCTATCTGCTGGGCGAACATGGCCAGTGGCAGAAGCAGTTGCTATTCGAAGAATCGGCGCGCGTTCCGCTGATCATCCGTGTTCCGGGCACCCGGCAGGCGGGGAAGCGCTCGCCGCGCACAGTCGAGATGCTCGATCTCTATCCGACACTGGCCGAACTGGCAGGTCTTCCGCGCTATCGCCGCAACGAAGGGTCCAGCCTCGTGCGGCTCCTCGCTCAGCCCGATGACGCAAGATGGGCCAAACCCGCGCTGAGCCAGGTCAATGGCGGTCGCTCGGTCCGTACCGAGCGCTATCGCTATACCGAGTGGGAGGGCGGCAAGAGCGGTCGCGAACTGTACGACCATGCCAGCGATCCTGGCGAACAGGTCAATCTAGCCGAAGATCCCCGCTATGCCGCGATCGTCGATCTTCTCCGTGCGATGCTGCCCGCCGGCCCCGTCGAGCCGCTACCCAGCCGGGCGCAGTACGATCCGCGCGCCGATTGCCTGGTGCCCTCGTCGCGCTATAAGAGCGGTTCAGCCAGGCAGGCCGGTGCCAATCCGGGCCAGGACCGCAACGGAGCCAGCGACGGCATTGTCGGCCTCAAGCTGTGCGATCTGGCGGAATAGGCTTTGCGATCTTGACGGAGATTTCAGTATCGGAAAGCGGCATGGTCGCCGGAATGCGCCTGGTTCCCGGCGGCACCTTCAGGATGGGATCGGACGCCTTCTATCCCGAGGAACAGCCCATCCGGCGGGTGCGCGTCGATCCGTTCTGGATCGACGAGACCCCGGTCACCAATGCCCAGTTCGCCGAGTTCGTCGCTGCAACCGGCTATGTGACTTTCGCCGAGATCGCTCCCGATCCCAAGGACTATCCCGGAATGGACCCGGCGCTGGCACAACCCGGCTCGCTCGTATTCACCGGTACTGACCAAGCTGTCAGCACCGGGGACTGGAGCCAGTGGTGGGCCTTCGTTCATGGCGCCGACTGGCGGCACCCACAAGGGCCTGCAAGTTCGATCGACGTGCTGATGGACCATCCCGTGGTGCATATCGCGCACAGGGATGCGGCGGCCTATGCTGTCTGGGCAGACAAAAGGCTACCGACCGAAGCCGAGTACGAATGGGCCGCGCGCGGGGGCGATGGCGAACATGAATATGCTTGGGGCAACGAACTCGCGCCCGGTGGCCGCATTCTGGCAAATTACTGGCACGGCCAATTCCCGCATGAAAATCTGAACCCCGACGGCTGGCAGCGCACCAGCCCCGTCCGCTTCTATCCGCCCAATGGGCGTGGGCTGTTCGATATAATCGGCAATGTCTGGGAATGGACCGACGACTGGTTCGCCGCGCCGAAGCCCAAGAAGAAACACTATTTCGGTGCCTGTTGCGTGATCGACAATCCGCGCGGAGCGCACCGTGCGGCGAGCTTCGATCCCTGCACGCCCCGGCTCAAGATCGCGCGCAAGGTGATCAAGGGCGGATCACACCTGTGCGCAGAAAATTACTGCCAGCGCTACCGCCCGGCGGCGCGGCAGGGCGAAGCGATCGATAGTACGACAAGCCACATCGGATTTCGCTGCGTAAAATCTTAGTTGTCAGATAAATCTCACGGATGGTTTCTCGGTGGTAGTGCGATTACAAAGCTAGAATGGCAGCTTCTGAGCGAATCAGACATTGGCCAAGTTGATCGTGATCGACTGACTTTAGGTCGGGTCCAGCCCCTGACCACGACCTTCGGGTCGTGGGACATTACTGCCGTTTGTATGCGCTATGTTGAACGACAGCTCTTGCTAAAATGCGACTTTCGAGGATGTCGACTGTCGAGAACAAGCTCATTGGGTTTCTTGGATGGCGCTCGGATAACTCCTTTATGAAACCACCACGGCGTATCTCATTAACGTCGGCTGGGTCACTGCCAGTCTGATCATCGAAAAACGATGCGCCGAATTTTGCTAATTCTGCCGCGCAACAAACAACGGTCAGCCAACTGCTAAGCTAGTTCCCTTTTTAGGCGTGTCAGTCCGGCGTATATAAGGGCCAGACTTTGTACGTGAGCGGCGTTGATTACCCGACAATGGCTTTTCGGAGTTCGTTCATGGTCTCCTTCAGAGACGATAATGTGGATGCCGACACGGCGTGTCTGGCTTCTTCCAGTACCGCCAGAACGCGCTGCCAGCCTGCGGCTGTGCTGGTGGCCGCGCGTCGTATCGCCGGAACGGTCAAACTGGGCGTCACAAGCTGGGCCGGGTTGTCGCATCGATCCAACCAAGCGTCTGTTACCATGGCCGAGAATGGCTGCGCGGTAAACTCTGTCAGCTTTCCCTGGTGGAGATATCGCGCGGCAACGGCATGGCAGATCAGCTGCTGATCCGGGTTTATTGGGCGTTGGACGGGTGCCATCAGCGCTGCGAGCAGATGGTCATTCCAGCTTGCGTTACCGCCCATGACGCGGCGTGACGCGTCCTCGGATCCGTTGATCAACCGGCCAAGGTCGTCGACCATTGCGAGAACGTCGCCCATTTCTGCCCGACTGACGGCGTCGCGCCATATTTCGACCGGAATGGCGTTAGCCCTTCCTGCCGCAATCATGGCAACGACACGCGCGAGAAGACGGTATTTGACGAGCTCCTGCCAGCCCGGTTCCAGCGCGATCGGGGCTGACGAGAGAATCTGACCAGCCGTGTCGCGACTGGCTTCCCTCTCGGCAACGGCAAAGGCAAGAGCGCGAACCTCGCGGATCGCGTCATCGGCGCCGTCCGCGATATCAAGCGTGCGGACGGCGAGCCTCGTCAGGACATCGCCCTGCGTGCTCTGTGCAAGGAGATCAGGCGAGGCGCGAAGCCTCGGCGACAAGCGCTCGGCTATCAGCGGATATTCGGGGAGCTGGACGTCGAGTTCGGCCATGCTCAGAACCACTACGCCGAGAGGGGCCGGCTGCTGATCGCCCCACTGCAGTTCTTCAAGACTGCTCGTCGAGCCAAAAAGGGTCTCGAGCGGCATCTGGAGATCCCCGAGCAGACCCTTCAATCCGAGCGTGAAACCGATGGATTTGATCGCTTGGGACCCGAACTGCCGGACTGAGAGCAGCGGCTCGGGCGGTGTCTCTTGGCCGTCGTCCACGAGAAGACCAATTGCCTCGCCCAATTGGTTGACGGCTTCCCTCGTCCTAAACGACAGCTGCAACGCGATCGCGAGATCGAACCGAAATCCGACATGCCGCACGAGTGGCTCGTCTTCTGAGAGGTTAGCGACAGCCTCAGTCAGGCGGCGGGTGGCAAGCGGCCAATCGCTGACCTTGCTGGCCGCCATGGCCGCTTCGCGCAGCGCGTCAGTCTTCCAGGAGAGGCCCAGCGGAAAGACCGGAAGCGCTTCCTCATAGAGGGGTATCGCCTCTGCAGCCTGCCCCCTTCGCCACAATACTTTCGCCTTGGCTGTCAGCACGCGCGCGGGTCGAGCATAATCGGTGATCATCGCATCGGCCAGCGCAAGAGCTGCGTCCGGCTGCTGCAGGTTTTCGTCGATCACGCGTATCAGCAGCGGCGCGGCGGCTACACCGAGCTGCGGGATCGTCAGTTTGTCGGCGAGCGCTATCGCACGCTTCAGTTCGCGTTCGAGATCTGACCAACGTGGGTCGGGACGCGACGCTTCGCCCAGCCATATCCGATCAAGTGCGAGAGCAGCCGCTTCGCCGTTTACGGCATAGCTGCCGAGTGCGGTGGCGCGGTCTTCCTCGTCCAGCCCTTCCACCAGGTCCAGCAGCCTGGCGAAGTCTTTGACGTCGGAGACTGCTGGAACCAGCGTCATTGGAACGAAGGCCGACAGGTCCGGAAAATGCCTGTCTTCTGGATCAGCCCCCTCTGGGAGAACAGCCTTGCGGAGGACCTCTGCCGTTCGGGCACCTGCCTTCACAAAGCGGATCGAGAGACGCAGGCGCTCTTCAAGCGAAATGTTCCCCTGCCGCTGCAGGACCTGCCAAAGAAACACCACCTCGAACAGACCCGGGCCCAAGACGGCGGCCTCGCCTGCGGCGTCAAATTCCTCGAGGGCTTGCGCCACGATGTCGGAGGCGCGGTTGTGGTCGCCCAGTTCGATGGCGATCCGGACTTGCAGGGTGCGGAACGCCGCTGTGTCGAGAGGGTCGCGGAAAGGCAATGTGGTCCCGTCGAGCCCCATGTAGGTCAGCATCGAGGAGGTCTGGGCAACCTGCTCCCACACCTCGGGCGACGCCTGCAGGAGCCCGGGCAAGATCGGTATCAGCGGGGCGGCACTGCCGCCTAGCATCGCATGTGTCGCGATCTCGAAAATGTCAGTGGCGAGCAACGTGCCGCCCCTCAGAAAGGAGTGCGCGATTCCCCGGTGCATGCCGGTGGCCCACTCCTGTCCCCGCGTGTCGATGCCGAGATTGCGCAGCAACGGCGAGGCGCGAAGGTTGTCGCTCTCTACGCGCTCGAGCCAAGGCCCGACAAGCCGGTCGATGACATCGCCAGGTTCAAGGATGGGTGGCCGGATCTGCGCGACCGCCATCAGCCTGTCGCGCGACGCCCGGCCGAGAAGCAGGCTGGTTCGGGCAAGGAGCTCGCGATCCTCTTCCGGCCGCGCGGCCACCAGACGACGCGCTTCGGATCTGACATCGAGGATGCCCGCCGGCACCACCAGCAGCTCTGAGAGGTCGGGCTTTGGAAAACCTTCATCGGTTAGGGCCGAGACGCGGGCGTCGACGAGCTGGGGGTGACCGCTCGTGGAAGCGTGGATGAGCTTGGCCCAGCTCTCGGTAAAAGGAGCTGGACAGCCAAGGGCGGCAAGGTAGCCGTCAATATCCTCGACCTCGAAGGCAGGCGCTGCGAATGTGCGAGCAGGGTCCAGCGCGATCTGGGTTGCAAGGCGGGTCGGCAGTCGGTCGGAGTAGGTCACCAGCAGCGTGCCAGCGAAGCGGTCCTGAACGCTTCGGAGTCGGCCGAGCGCACCCTCAAGGGCGCGGGCGTCACCTCCGGCGGGTAGGTCGTCCAGTACGACGACATACACGCTGGCTGTCTCGGCGATCCGGACGGCCACGGCATCGATGCGCGAGGCCGCGGCAGCTGGCGGGGTATCCCGCAGGTCCAACCACGCACACCTGTCAGGGCTTGCGATTACCGCGAGCGCCAATGCGGTCTTGCCCATGCCGGTTCCGCCATGGATGAGGACGGTTCCCACCGCGAGCCCTTCACGGATCGCCCCCTCAAGCACCGGACGCGGATGCCTTCCGGCGATCGCTCTCGGTGGTGGAGAGAAAGGCTCAGGAGCGACCGCTATGGCAGTGGTGCCGGTTTGAACACCGGTGACGACGCTAAGAAGTGCCAGCAGTTGGCTGTTCGGAATGGCGGTCGTGCCCGCCTGATCGAATATCCTGAGTAGATCGCCGCGCCTCAGCACGCGGCTGCCCTTGGTGGTCGCGATGCGCCAGGCTTCAGTGTGCAAGGCATCGAGCGCCTTGACCGCATCGGCGGAACCGACACCGCGTTTCTCGCCCAGTTCCACGAGCTTGGCGACGATCGTGTCATAGAGGTCGGTCGATGTGGGCCAGCCGGCGACCCACTCCATTGGCAGGACGATTCGGGCGATGAAGTCTTCCGTTGACGCGCTGCCAAGCCACAGCCTGATCGGCTCACTGAGGGTGTCATTGTCCTTGAGAAAGGCCTGTATGCCTGCCGCCATCTCGACCGACACGGTGTCGTCTGGAGCTATCCGGATGCGCTGCCACGCTTCGAGCCCTGGAAAGTCGAACCCGAAAGGTTGCTTCCTTTCGCGGCCTATGCCCGATGTGGTGAGAAACCTGAACTGGATCGAGACGCCAGTATTTCGTCCTAGATGATCCCAGAAATTGCCAATGGCCTCGAGGACGCTCTCGGACCGCAAGGTGACGTTGCCGGAGCCCGAGGTGTCCTTAACCTGCTCGACCGTGGCGGTGCCGGTTTCCTCGATGCGATCGAGATCCTCGGCGCCTTCCAGCACAAGGATCGCGCCGTCTGGAAGGTCAATCCACGCCTCGATGCTGCGCAGTATCTGGTAGGAATAACCGCGCAGCGAGTCGACGGCCTCACGCTTGGCGGAGCCTTTGAGGGGAGCAGGAACAGATGCGGTCATCAATGGCAACTCAGGCAAGAGTGTAGACGAGCGAAGTCGTTTGAGCAGGGGTCGGTGTCAACAGCCGCCTGCCTTATTTCCCTGCGACAGAAAATCCAACATTGCCATGGATGGCGCCCGAATTTATCCTTGCGCCATGAAGCCACTCCAACAACTCGGTCTCGACGACCCCTGCGCATGCGGGAACGGCAAGCGGTACCGCGACTGTCACCAGCGCATCGTCGATGCGCCCGAAGGTGAAATGCTCGCGATCGCGCGCACGATTTATGCCGAGGAATGGGCCGGCAATGCATCTGCCTATCAGGCGCAGGGGCTCTACGAGATGCTCGCTGAACATCTGGCACGGGCGGGTGGCGTGCGTGCCGTGCTCGATATCGGCTGTGGCAGGGGGCATGGCCTCGCCGCCCTTCGAAGAGCCTTTCCCGGGGCCTCGCACTTCATCGGCGTGGACGAAAATCCCGACTGCCTCGAGGCCGCCGCGAGCTTGCTGGCGGGCGACGTGCCGCGCTCGAACATTTGGCGAGTGCGCGACGAAGTCCTGCCAAGCGGTCACTACGTGTCCACCTATCACGGTGCAGTACAGATCGGATCGGATGGCGTTACGTTGGTCCAGTCGGACGTCATCGTTCAGGATCCCGAACTTGAGAGGGTATTCGACGCGGTGGGAGCGCTAGATGCCGTGACCCTGTGGTTCAGTGGCGTCCACAAGGCACGGAGCGCGACAGAGATTGTACGGCACTTCGAGATCAAGAGCGACGCGGACCATCGCACACTGGTGGAGGACAGGGCACTCGCCATTGCCGGCGAGCGTCTGCGACCAGGCGGCGTCCTTCATATCGTGGCCCGCGCCGGTGCGATCGATATCGACCAAATCGCCCATAACATGGGCTTAGACTATTCCGATTGGCTGAGGGGCGCTCCGTTCCGCGTTGAGTCGGTGGGGTCCATCCCTTATACCGAGCCGGCCAACGGCATCGTCGTCCGCTCCCGGGACAGCGGGGTGAGTGCGATGCCGAACTACGCAATATCTGTTCTGATCAGGCGCGAAGGCTGAAAAACCCTAGCCTAGCCACGCACTGACGGTGTCCCGACGCGCCTTAGCGTATCGCCGACACGGGATCGTCCAACGACAGGCCGATTTGGCGCGGATACTGGGGCGTAAGATAGGCATCGGGATCGAGGCCTTGGGTCTGGAGGAACGGCGCATCTTTTAGTTTCTCACGCAAGCCTAGCATCCGTTTCTCGGCGCGTTTGACGAAGGTCGCATAGGTCATCGGGATGATCGTGACGCGTCCATCGTATTTTGTGTCGATGCCTGCCTCAGTGCTCTTAATCTGCGATCCAAGAACATAACAGGTGACGGTGGCGGCGTCGGTCAGGATACCCTTATCGAGCAGCTCCTCCACATAGCGCCACGGCTGATTTTTCTCCTTGCCGCCTATGATTACACCAGGCTTTTTGATCTCTGTGATGACCAAGCGCGCGACGCCGTCGACCTCGCCGCCGAGATCGTGAGAATCGCGGCTATAGAAGCCGACGCTTCCGTCAGGCAGCATGACGAAGTCGGGGCGCTGCATCGAACCTTTCTGTTTCTTGCCGAAGATCTTGTTGATCACCGTGGTCATGCCGCGATTGCTGGTGAACTCGAGGCTTTCGAACTCAGGCCCGAACACCCACAAGCTTCGCTCGAACAGCGGCTGCAAGTCGGCGACCTCATCCATTGTTTCGTCGTGGAGCTTTGCATCGAGTTCAGCGATGAGCTTCAGGCGAGTCTGTATTTCATCGAGTGCCAGCTTGGCAGTGCGCACGGTCCAGTCGGCGAGGATTGCATAGAGCTCGTCTAGGTCGCCCGGCTTCATGTCATGGAGCTTGGTGATCAATGCGTATTTGGAGGTCGCGAGTTCGAGGTTTGCGAGTACTCCGGCGACCTGCTCAACTGTTTCAAGGTTCATGCCCGGGCAGGTATCGACCACTTGGTCAACGAACTCGTTCCACCGATCTCGGCTGACTGGCGGGAGCTTTGAGACAGTCGCGCCGAGATTTTCACGGATAGTTTCCTTGGCGTCGCGCCGCCGGTCGGCATTGACCTCGTTCAGATATTCGCGAATTTTGGCATGAACCGCTGCTTGTGTAGTTCGCCAGCCAGCATTGTTTGGCCAGAAGCCCGACCAATCGGGCAGTACATCGTCTCCGAGGAAGTCGGCCCGGGCTATGAAAATGAAGCGTTTGGCTTCGCTGCTGCGCCCATCGAGCAGTCGCTCCTGATCGAACCCGGTCCAGCCAGGTTTGCCAACAAGTCGATTGTTTACACGCCAGGCGATACCGTGCTGACGCGTCGTCCGGTCGGCTTTCTGGGTGTCGATGATGACCAGATCAGCAACGCCATAGCCGGGAACGTCGATATCGATCGTACTGAGCTGATGCTCGGGCACATCATCAAAGGTAATCCGCGTGCCATTGATTGTGACAGTGAAATTGGGATCTGCGAGAAAGCGTGTTCCGATCACTTCGCGCGCAGCCTCTGCGCTCATCCCCATGGGCAACGGGTTGATCGACGAGATAGCCGTGCCGTGGCCCGGCACTTCCTCCCGCATAGCGATGCGCTCGATTAGAAATGGCTGGGTAGCACTGCGTCGGACCTCGAAGGTTACCTCAATGCCGTCTCGCCAAGTGCGCACTTTGTATGCCTCGCCGAACCGGAAGGCGGCATGACGGCCCTTGCCGTTGCGACCGTATGGTTCGCGCGGTTGGAGTCCGCCCAGCTCGGGTGGTGGCAGCGATTGCTTCCCCTGCGTGCGAACCCGGTCATAGTCGAGCGTCCGCCATCGCAAGCGGAATTGAGCCTCCGACATACCCTTGCCGTTGTCTTCAATCTCGAAATAGCGGTCGCTGCCGGCTTCGGGCCAAACGATATCGACGCGTGTGGCCCAAGCGTCCCATGCGTTAGCGACGAGTTCGACGATCGCGATGGCGGGATCTTGGATGATCGACCCGGCATGACGTTCCAAGAATCGGTTATCGAAAAACAAGCTGGCGTCTTCGGACATTCGTTCCCCCAAGAGCTACCGTAGCATTGGCACCTAGCACCGTCCACAAGCACCCAAACCAAAGAGTTGTCAGGCGCGGAGCGGGGCTGACTGAGTGCTGGAAAAAAACAAGCGGCAGCTTTCGTTAAAACCGGGCATTCAATAGAGCGCCATCAAACGTCGTGATCTGGTCGGTACGAGTCCCAGGCGTGACCCTTCAGTATGGCGGAGGCACCCTGGCACGCTGAATGCGTGCTGCCTCAATCCACCAAACGAGATCGTCCGAGAAGCGGGGGAAGGCGCGTTCGAGAGCCGCGCCGCCTTCTCCGATGGGGTTCGCATCGACGTCGAGTGCATGGCCGATCCCGCCCACCGCAAGCGTACTCGATATCACGACCATGCCCATTTCCGAGAGCGTCCCGTGCCATGCGGTCGCAGCGCGCGCCCCGGCAAGACGTCCAGCCGAATAGCTGGCGATTGCCGCAGGCCGCCAATACCATTCCTCAAGGAAATGATCGGTGAGGTTTTTGAGGCCCGGCTGCACGCCCCAATTGTATTCGCCGGTGACGAATAGGAAGCCATCCGCCGCGCGAATCTTTTCTGCGAGCTGCTCAAGATTGGCAGGAGCCTCGCCCTTGGGATATTCCTTGTACATGCGATCGAGGATCGGCAGTCCAACCGCCTTCGCGTCGACCAGCTCGACAGCGGCGCCGCGCCCCTGCAAAGCGCGGACCAGATAATTAGCCAGGCGGATGCCCTGTCGATCGCTGCGGTAGGAACCATAGAAAACCAGGATTCGGTCGGCCATTTTCAGTCTCCTAGAAGGGGCAAGGCTAGGACGTGGTCGCGGCGTCGCCTAACGTCAACATTCCGTGCCGTTCCGCTTGTTTGTGTTCGCCTGATGGTAGGCGTTGGATACCCAACAGCATTGCGCTCCAACCGGTCGTCTGGAAATACTTGGTTGGTGATCATACCAAGGTGTGGTGGTCCACAGACGAGCCAACCTGACGACGCGCCTATCATCCCCACTATCAGGCGCCGCCCAGCCAAGGAAAACCAAGGCCGAAAACTCCAACCGCAAATGGTCCAAACTTGAGGCGGCAGAGCAGCAGCGCTGATAACGCTGGGCACTGCGATCCGCTATTGTTGTGGTGCCGGAGCACACCGGGTCGTGTCGCCAGCTAGGCAAGCCGCCACATCTGCTTCCCATTTTTTGCGGGCTTCGGCAGCAGCTTTCACGTCGGCCTGATAGCGGGCTTCTGCAGTGGCAAACGCGCGCTGTCGCTCCTCGTACACGCGCTGCTTTTCTTCGAATTTTCTCTGCTCCTCAGCGTTCTTGCGCAATTGCTCCTCGGCGATCTGCGCTTGTTGGGCATTGACGGCACGCAGTTCCTCATCCGCTTTTGCAATGGCTAACCGTCGTTCCGCCTCGGCCTGCGCTGCTGCTGCTGCACGCGCCGCCTGTTCCGCCTGTCTGAGCTCTGCAGCTACCCGGTCATCATCACGTGTGCGTGGCCCAGATGCAGTGGATGGCGCAGCTATGGCCGGTCTTGCCGACCCGTTGCCCGACGTCAGATCCGCAGGACTGGACGTAAGTGGATAGGAACCGGAGGGTGCCCAAGCCACATCAACGAGCGTCCAATTCGACCCATTGGAGGTCCGGGTAGAATTGATTAGCTCTTGCAGTTCCTGAGCCGTCTGCCGCGTGAAGCAGGTTTGACCCAATACCGCCTTGCCCGTTTGGTTTTTCACCTGCCGTGCGAACTCAGCTGCCAGTTCCGGATCTGCGATCAAGTATCCTTCAGGCGGCGTACTGAGTGGATAGAAGAAGCCGGAAGACAAGAACATGCTGTTGCCTTCGGCACCGACCGAGATCCCTTGGCAATACACTGGATAGGATGTGGGCTGCGCCCTTGTTTCAGTGGCGGAAAAGAGCGCGATGAAGCCTAGGACTGCAAACGGCGCGGCACGATATAGTTTCACAATGTTGGCTCCGTCCATCAGGTGTTAGGCCTGTATGAACCGGCCTGGCGCTGCAAAGTCGTGTAAGCTCCGGTCGACCCGTTGCTAAGTAGGCCAGGGTTTATTATCCTCAGCAAAATGGGTCGTCAATGTAACCGGAAAATCAAGGGGATAGAGGGATGGACGATCTGCATGACCCCGCATGCCCGTGCTGCGGCAATGCGCATGCCACGGGGCATGTAACCAGTCATTATAACCGTCGTTTAGTGGTTTCGGGTCTGGCGGGACTGCCACTGTCACTCGGTAACCCGTTGTTTGCGCAGGACCTTTTGGACCCGAGCAGACTAAGGGGTAGCAGGGTCGGCACCGATGCTATCCCTGCGCGCAGCAACCGCCCGGCAGACTGGGTAGGTCCGTCCTATGCACGGGATATGGCAAGTAGTGTCACCAGCGCCATCTTGACACTGGTGCGAGCCTACGGCTCGGTTGCCGATCAGATTGGCAAGCTACAGACCGAAGACAGGCAGTTGACCGATAAGCTCAACGCGGCGATCCGCGACAAGGCTGCCAAGCTGGACGAATACCGTCAGGGTCTTTTCTGTTCAGGCTGCGGCAAAACCAAGTCCGAAATTCTGTCTCGCGGCGAGCAGTTTCCCCATTCCGGGCAAACGATCATCAAGCCGACGCCTGAGCAGATCGCTGCCAAAGAGCGCGAGCTGCAGCAAGTCATCGATCAACTTGCAAAGCAGCTGAGCGATACCAAGGCGAAACTCGCCAAGCTGTCGCCAGATATCGACGCAATCCGTAATCAGCTTTTCGAGGGCATGGGCCTTTGGCGCACGGCGACCAGTATGGAGCGAGGTATCCTGCGCCAGGAATTTGCCTTTGATGCCTTGGATTACGTCCAGCAGCGGAGCGTGATAACCCGGCAAATCGATACGGTCATAAAAGAGGCCGCAGTTGCGAAGGAAATTCAGGCCCTTCAGGGCTGCATCGCTGAGGCACGAACATGGAGCAATGCATTGAACACATGCGAAGAGCGCCATGCCCGCGACCGCGCCGCGCTTGCCACCGGGCTCACGGCCAACGACAACACCGCGCAGCGCCAGACCAGTGATGTGCAGACTGTCGCCAATGACGTCGCCAGCAGGATTACGGCTTTTGGCTATGCTGGGTATCTGAACATTCTTACCACTCTCATGGGGCGTGGCACCGATGGAACCAGTATCGGTGGCTCAGGCTATATTTTTCGCATGGGCAAATATGATGCGGCCGGTTTCGGCGAAATTTTGCCACGCGTGGCAGAGTTTGTTGCGCGCGCCAACAATCTCATCATTCGTTCGGCACCCGGCTACAACATTACCGCAAGCCAAGAGCTGGCCAAGTTAGACCGCGCGCTTGGTCAGATGGAGCCCCGGCTTGCAGCTGCTCTGCAACTGCGTGAGCAGCAAGCGCAGGCAGCCCAACTGGAACGCAAACAGGCAGAAGCGCGCCGCTTGGCTGAAGAGCAACTGCGCCAAGAACAGCAACAAGCTGGTATGCCCCCAGTGTCCGGTTTCTGACAGATGATGGAAAACCGATGGAAAATGTTTTTTTGCGTGTTGCGCAGCGCACCCATGTTGATGGGCGCTGTTGTCGCAGCCTCTGCGTTGGGCGGGCCGGCGCTGGCGCTGCAGAGTGCGAACGACGTTCAGGTCGAAGCAGCAAAGCAATTGCTTTCTGAAGATCGCTACATCGAAGCGCTTGCTGGCGCGAAGGACGCATTGCGGGTGAACCCCGGTGATTACCGAGCAAGCTATTACGTCGCGATGGCATATATGGGGCTCAAGCAGTTTGATGCCGCGGAAACGCAAGCGACTGAAGCGCTTGCTCAGTCGTCAACCGACGCCAGGCCCGCAGTAGAGAAGTTGCTGTTCACGATTCGCTCGCTCAAGCAAGGCAACCAGGATGTGGGAGCAGCTGATGCCGCCCTGGCTGAAGGGCTTATTGGCAAGGCTGCGCGTCTATATGAAGACGGTTGGGCTGCGGGCAGAAACGCGCCGAATTACGCTCTGAAGGCCGCCGAGCTTTATGCCGGTCGCCTGAATCAGCCAGTCGATGCTGCTAGAGTTTTGCGTCAAGTAAGGGAATCGCTTCCAGGCAGTCCGTCTGCTGATCAGGCCGAGGCCGAGCTCAAAAGGCTTCAGCCGACGCTCCGGCAGATAGCATCTGCGCGGGTAAAAGAGGCTTCACTCCTGTCGCTGGCTGACGCACGCCCTGTATTGCGCGCCGCCACCGACGCTGATCCAGATTTTCCAGAGATTTACCGCACCCACGCCCAGTTGGCGGCGGCATCGGGCTTGCCGATTGAATTGGAATCGTCGTTGAAGGAGCTGGCGCGGCGCAATCTCGTCGATTTGGAATTCCTTGCAGCCCTGCCGGGTATGGCCAAGATGCTCGAAGATCAGCAATTTGTGCTTCAGCTTACCGACATCATCGGCGCAGGCCAAACAGATGCGCTTAAGACCTCGACATCGGCCAGTGGCCGCGCGGCCTGGTTGTCCCGCATAGCCCGAGATGGCAAATTGGGGTTTTTCATGGGAGCCCGTCAGGTCAAGGGAACTGAAAGCTTTCGACTTTGGTCGCGGCGTAAGGTCTCGTCAGTCCAGTTGGGCGCAGCGTGCCAGATCGTGTTCAATCTATCTGATGTTGTTGGCGCCAGCGAGGACGCCTACAGCTATCAACCGGCGAACCGTGTTGTAGATTTGAAGCCTGCAACCGCGCTCGCTGTCAGAAAAGCAGATGTCATCGAGCTAGGGCCGACTAGCGATGGATGGCAAATGACGGCCGTTACGGTCGTCGACGGCAGCGGCCTTGCTCCATCGGTCTGGGCCGCAATGAGGCAACTCCACGCTGACTGCCCAAGACCCGCGCCAAAACAACGCTGACCCGGTCAAGCCAAGCGGCACTTGGTCGTCTCTCTACCTGTCTTGGTCTCAGTGCCGCAGTTGGTAGCCCGAGCCTGCACAAGTTCCCGGCGTATCGCTCCGGTTATAGTATGAACATTGCAAAGCAGCGGAAGAGCTGTTGCCATCCGCTTTTCGCCGTTCTCACTACTAAACGACGGTCTGGAACATCCGAAAGGCCCAAATGGCGGCAACTTGCTGATCAGCCGGACGGGCCGACCCAATCGGCGGCTGTCGTCCGAACCGGACGTTCACCGGAGATGATGTGAATGACCGACACCTAGTCGCTTGCCGTCAGAGGGCGCGTTAACTGTTTCTGCCGCTCCAACGTCCCCGGGGCCGACAGAGAGGATTGCTATGCACCAACGTACAAACCATTCGATTGGCTGGCGCAAAACTCTATCGAACCACTCCTCAACGCTATGTTAGCATAGAGCCACACTAGGGCCGTTGGTAGTTAAACTGCTCGAACCGATCGGTATTAACCAATGTTTGCTTACCTGCAGTCAGATGCCTCGAATGGTTACACATTGAATTATATATCTAAGTTAGCAGTATTGAACTTATATTGAGCCGTCCCGATGTTTGTCCAAGTTTCGATCCACATAGTCTTACTTCTCTTAAGGCGGGTAAAAACTTTGGGATTTACCCCAACAACCATACCCATATTGCAGCCGACGTCCTGAATTGGGCCGTCGTCGAACTTGATCTTCAAACTCCCCCCTCTGCATTCCATCCGAGGTGCCGCCACGTTGTCGAGTGAACCGCGAAGAGCGACGAAGGGTTGAGCAGTCTCATCACGGAAAACCAGCAGCTCGGGCGACATAGGAACCCAGCCTTCCGCTCGGATAGACGCAACTTTAGTGCTTAAGCCGCGCATATCGTCAGTCTCGACACGATAAGTCCAATGCTCGCTTGATTCCTCATTTATCGACACCTTCTCGACATCGTCGATAGACGCATCCAATTTTGCATTAGATGTGATGGTAGCTAGGGTGCCAACTGCCAAAAGAGTGAATGCGAGGGTCAAAACTATCTTCGTGTTCATACGGGCCCTCTCAAATTTACCACTCTATATTAGGATTGAGAAGTTAAATTTTTGTTCCGGTTTTGGAGAGATACGGCTCATCTTGGCCATTGGCGTTTAGCAGATACTGCGTTCGGTATCACCTACACACGTAGTGTCTGTCCGGTTATTCTTTCACTTTCGGCCTGACCTCCCGCTTAACATTACTTGCCGGGTCCGCCGCCATTATAACATTATCAGAGCCAAAGGAGCCGTCGCGGCTTCCACCAGTGAAAACAAGTCGCCAAACGGTGAGCGCGGGCGTCGCGGGAGGGAGATTTTGGCAAAAAATCGCCGTACAAGGCGCCCTCGGAGAATGGCCGGATCTGGTCGGCAGCTGCCATAAATTGGGCAGCTGCCCATGCCCCCTGAAAGAACCTGGGCGACCGGATCAATATAGGATGATCGGCCTTGGCTTCAGCCGTTTCGTAACCTTAGGGATCGTGTCTACCACCTGCTTCATGATCTGCATTCGGGTGGCTTTGGTGTAGGTCCGGGCGGTTTCGCTGCTGGTGATGGTATGACCAAGCAGGTCTGCACGCCGTTCTTCCGAGACATCGAGGTTGGCAAGCTCCGTCGAGACAAAATGGCGGATGGAGTGCATATCCTTGGCATCCGGAACCAGGCCGGCGCGAATGAACGAACGCCACCACTTCTTGTAGAACGCATCGCCATAGTTCGATGCGCCAGACCCCAGATCGGCGAACACAGCAACCTGACCGGCCTCGCGCTGGTGCTCGACGAACTTCAGGAAGCCCAGCCGGATCACCTCGTTAGCCAGCGGAATATCGCGCACCGACGATTCGGTCTTTACCCGTCCCGTTTCTGTCACGCGAACCTTCAGTGCCCAGATGCCCCCGATCATCGCCACATCATCCACCATGATCTTGGCGATTTCCTCACGCCGTGCCCCGGTATAGGTCAGGAGGATGGGGATCCAGTATGCGCTATCATGCCAGACATGCTGCCCAGGCTTCAGGCGCCTGACCTTGGATTCGCTGCCGTGCCAGATGGCCCCGGTGAACAGCGTCTCCAGCTCCTGCACGCTGAAAGCGGCGCGCTTGTCTCGCTTTACCCTTTTATCGGCAACGACGAATGCGCTCCAGTCGATGACTGCGCAGCCGGGAACGCGCTTGGAGGCCCAATCGAACACGACCTTCAAAAACCGCATATGACGGTTCGTGGTCGCCGAACTCAGGCCCTTGCCCTTGTTGCCCGCGGCGATCTGCTCGAGCGACATGGCTGCATGCGCCGGCGTATTGTGATGGTTTGACGGGAGAGCGCGCATCGTCCTGAACAGGTTGGCCAGCATCGTTTCATCGATCGCGCTGATGGTCACCTCAGGGCCGAAGAATTTCTCGGCAAGGAAGATTGCGGCATCGAACTGTGACCGGGTCTTGCTTGTCCACCGCGAGGATTCGTGATCCTGGTCGAAGGCGGGGTTGGCGTTGAGGAACGCGGCTGCAGCAGCACCAATCGTCATTGGGCGGCCGGCCGCCACAACAGCATTCTGGAGCTGCATCGAAGTCACCGAGCATGCAGATGGTGCAGGCGTGGCGATCGCTACCGCCTGATCCTGGGCTACATGCCCCCCAGCTGCAACATGCGTATTCGTCCATGCTGACGTGTCCTGCGGCAATCCGGCGGGCGGCATGGTGAGTGATGCCAGAATGCGATCCAGCGAATCGTCCGGCGAGAGGGTGGATTGTTCTGCCTCGCGCAATGCCAAAAGCACCCCCAGCAACATCTGGCGCCGGGCCAGGACTATATTGGCAGCGGTGACAGGGAGGTTGCGATCCTGCAAAGCCTTGCGTGCGCCAGCATCGGTGGCATGGGCAAGATGCTGGCCGTTCTCTAGAATTTCCTGAATGCGCAGCTGCTGCTCGAACTCGAGATAGGGCATGCCGTGCACGAAACGATCCACAAAATGATCGGTGGAGCCGAACGATGGTCCAATGCCATGGGTGAAGATATCACGGGCTACATATTCCAGCCCGCGAAGCGTGCGGAGATGCTCGTGCTTTGCGTGTGCGGCATCGTCATGGCCATGGGCCTGCTCGCTCGCATGCAGATGTTCCAGGCCATCGCGTACCTGGATCGCGGTTGCGCGCAGGATGGACGCCTTGTCCGTCTCGCTGAGGCCTTCCTGTTCGCTCACAATCTTTCGCCACTGGTCTTTCAGCAGTCGGTCCATCAAGGCGCTCTTCTGGCGTGCGACAGACCGATCGGAGGTATTGAGCGTGAGCCTTATCAGGCAAACCTTTCCATCCAGTGAGAAGGATGCGCGATAATAATATTGGCCGTCGCGCCGGCTGAGGTTGGGATCTTTCTTTGACATGGTTCGTGCCACTCGTTCGACCCTGCGACACACGATAGGTCACAGGATGGGTCACACAGTTGGCGGGCGCCAAATGCGGAGCGAGAGGGCAAATCATTGGTTTTCAATAGCTTGCAGCTGAACGTGGCTGGGGTGGCAGGATTCGAACCTGCGAATGCCGGTACCAAAAACCGGTGCCTTACCACTTGGCGACACCCCAATGCCGTGCTCGCGACGCTGTCGGCGGCGTAGGGCCGGGGCAGCGCGGGAGGGGCCTATATACGGAAAAGCGCTGGCCCGCCAAGCGCCTTTTTGGGACGCTGGCCTGCGCCTGTACGGCCCCAACGATCAGCCGATGCGGTGCACCCAGCCGTGCGGGTCGGCAGCGTCGCCGCGCTGGATCGACACCAGCGCAGAGCGCAGCGCCGCGGTCACTGGGCCTGACTGATTGCCGCCGATGGTGAAGCTGCCGTCCGGCGACTTGACCGTGCCAACCGGCGTCACGACTGCGGCGGTGCCGCAGGCGAATGTCTCGCGAAGCTTTCCGCTCTGGGCATCGGCTTGCCACTGATCGATCGAATAGGGTTTCTCGCGGACGGTCACGCCCTGGCCGCGCGCCAGATCGATGATCGAGGCACGGGTGATGCCGGGCAGGATCGTTCCGGTCAGCGGCGGGGTGATGATGGAGCCATCCTCGAACACGAAGAACAGGTTCATGCCGCCCAGTTCCTCTACCCATTTGTGCTCGGCCGCATCCAGGAACACAACCTGGTCGCATCCTTGCGCGGTCGCCTCGGCCTGCGCGACAAGGCTTGCCGCATAATTGCCGCCGCATTTGGCCGCCCCGGTGCCGCCAGGCGCGGCGCGGGTGTAATGCTGCGACACCCAGATGGTCACCGGGGCGATGCCGCCCTTGAAATAGGCGCCGACCGGCGAGGCGATGGTGATGAACAGATACTGCTTGGCCGGGCGCACGCCCAGAAACACTTCGCTCGCGAACATGAACGGGCGCAGATACAGCGCGCCGCCATCGACCTTGGGGAACCAGTCGGAATCGATCCGCACCAGCTGCTCGACCGATTCGATGAATACATCGTTGGGCACCGCAGGCATCGCCATGCGCGCGGCCGATTGGTTGAAGCGCCGGGCATTGGCATCGGGGCGGAACAAGGCGGTGCTGCCATCGGCGAGCTTGTAGGCCTTCATGCCCTCGAAAATTTCCTGCGCATAATGCAGCACCGAGGATGCCGGATCCATCGGGATCGGCGCGCGCGCGGCGACCTTGGCATCATACCAGCCGCCCTTGTCCTCGTCATAGCGCACCACCACCATGTGGTCGGTGAACAGTTTGCCGAAGCCCGGATCGGCCAGCGCGGCATCGCGCGCGTCGGCAGGAGTGGGGTTGGAACTGGGCTCTACGGCGAAGGGCAGCATGTCATCCCCTGAAAATGCAAGGTTATGGGTGGTCGTCGTGTCCCGATCGCTGGCCTTGCTGCAACACGGGCTTGCCAAGACCTAATCGTGCTGGCAATCAAGGTCAACATGCCTGTCCCATCTTCCCCACCGGCTTCCGCCCTGTTTCTGCGCGAGGATGAAATCCGGCATGGCGTGGAGCTGCTGTTCTTCGGCTATACGCGGCTGACCAAATCGATCGATGATCAGCTTTCCAAGCAGGGGCTGGGCCGCGCGCACCACCGCGCGCTGTATTTCATAGCGCGCAACCCCGACCTGACGGTCAGCCAGCTTTTGCGCGCGCTGGCGATCACCAAGCAGTCGCTGGGCCGGGTGCTGACCGAGCTTCAGCGCCGCGACCTGATCGAGACCCGCAGCGGCGAGACCGACCGGCGGCAGAAACTGCTGCGGCTGACGCAGGCGGGTGCTGCGCTGGAGGCGGAGCTGTTCGACGCGTTGCGCACGCGGTTGTCGCAAGCCTACCGGCGGGCAGGGCAGGAATCGGTCACCGGCTTCTGGCGGGTACTCGAAGGACTGGTGCCCGAGGCTGACCGCGCATTGCTGGCCGAGCTTGGCAGCGAGCGCCGGCCCGGCTGACGCGCCGACATGACGCTAGGGCATAGGCGACTGCCATGCTCGCCTCAGAAATCGCCGACATTTCCGCTTTGCGCCGGGGCCTGCTTCTGCAATTCTGCCGGAAAGCAGACAAGGCCAGACCACAAGCAGGAGCGGACACCCCAATGGCAACCATGCGCAGCGTCGTGCTCAAAGCCCCGATCGCAGGCCTGCCGCAGCCGGGTGATTTCACCTTTGCCGACAGCGAGATACCCGAGCTCAAAGAGCACCAGTTCCTGATCGAGCATCGGATCGTCTCGGTCGACCCAGGCGTGCGCTCGCGATTGTCGGCGACGGGGGCGAGCTATGCGCCGCCGATCCCGCCGGGCGGACGCATCGACGGGTTCGTGGTGGGGCAGGTAACGCAAAGCCGAAACGAGCGGTATCCGGTCGGTACCTGGGTGACAGCGGGCGGCGGCTGGGCGAGCCACAGCGTCAGCGATGGGCGCGGCTATATCATGCCCTTGCCAGATAACGGCCTGCCGCGGTCCTTATGGCTGGGCATTCTGGGCATTCCCGGCATGACCAGCTGGTTCGGGCTGAAACGCGTCGGGAATATGCGCGAGGGCGCGCATGTGCTGGTGACGTCGGCGGCAGGCGTGGTGGGGGCAACCGCAGGCCAGCTGGCCAAGGCCTGGGGCGCAGCGAGCGTGGTCGGCATCGCGGGCGGCAAGGACAAATGCGACTGGCTGGTCGAGCAATGCGGCTTTGATGCTGCGATCGACTACAAGGGCACCGATGATCTCGCCGGTGCGATCACTGCTGCGATGCCGAAAGGCGTCGATCTGCTGTTCGACAATGTCGGCAACGCGATGATCGATACCGTGCTGCCGCTGATGCGCATGGGCGGCCATATCGTCGTCTCGGGCCAGGTCGCCGATTACAGCGTGCCGCACGACCAGCGCGTCGGAATCACCAACACCGCCGAGTTCATCGCCAAGCGGCTGACCATGCGCGGGCTTGTGGTGTTCGACGACATTCCGCAGTTCGCTGCAGCGCAGGCCGAAATGGGCGACATGATCCGCGATGGCAGGCTGGTGTATCGCGAGGAGCTGTTCGACGGGCTCGACCAGCTTCCCCAAGCCTTTTGCGGATTGTTCACCGGCGCCAATTTCGGGCGGCGGCTGGTGCGGCTGGGAGAGGCGTGATGGCACACGCATTTCGCATCGAGGACCAAGTCTACACCCGCTTCACCTTCGAGCGCGAGGGCAGGGTGCTGCGGGCCATCATCACCTCCGACCACCCGGTCAACGGCGTCGATGGCCCGATGCACGATGAGCTGGCACGGGTGTTCACCGACCTGCAGCGCGATAGCGACAGCGACATCATCGTGCTGACCGCCAGGGGCCGCGCGTTCTGCGCAGGCGGTAATTTTGCGTGGTTCCAGCAGCAGATCGACGACCCGGCAAGCTTCCGCGCCATCGCCTGGGATGCCAAGCGCATCGTCACCAGCCTGCTCGAGATGGAAAAGCCGCTGCTGTGCCGCCTGAACGGCGCCGCCGCCGGGCTGGGCGCGACGATCGCCCTGCTGTGCGACATCATCGTGGCCGACGAAAAGGCGCTGATCGGCGATCCGCACGTCAAGGTCGGGCTGGTCGCGGGCGATGGCGGCGCGCTGATCTGGCCGCAACTGATCGGCTATGCCCGCGCCAAGGAACTGCTGATGACCGGCGACATGCTCACCGCCACCGAGGCCATGGCGCTGGGGCTGATCAACCATGCGGTGCCCGGCGATCAGCTCGATGCCAAGCTCGCCGAGATCATCGCCAAGCTGCAGGCCAACCCCAAATGGGCGGTGCGCTGGACCAAGAGCGTGACCAACATCCCGCTGCGCGCGCTCGCAGCGCAGATGATGGATGCGGCGATCGGCTGGGAGAGCGTCTCGAACTATCTCGGTGACCGGCGCGAGGCGGTGGCGGCGATGGCCGAGAAGCGCGCGCCGAAGCTGACCGGCGAATGATGATTTCCCTCTCCCCTCGGGAGAAGGAAAGGGCAGGCTTGCTCCGGATGCAATCCGGAGCCTAGCCGAACCAGGATGAGGGTGATCGATGCAGACTTTCAGGGGGGATCCCCTTACCCAGCTTCGACGAGGTGCCGCTGCGCGGCTCCAAGTCTTCGCAACCCTTTCCCGATGGGAGAGGGGTAAGGCAGCGCACCCATGACCTCACAAACCTTTACTGACGAACCCGATCACATCTCCGCGCTGCGGGCGACGTTGCAGCGGTTCCTTGCCGAACATGCTCCGCGCGAGGCGCGGCAGGCCTGGGACAAGGCGGCGCGATGGCCTCGGGATGTCTACAGCAAACTCAACGCGTTGGGGCTGACAGCGCTCACCGTGCCTGAAGAATTCGGCGGGGCAGGGCAGGACCTTGTCGCGGCGATCGCGGTGATCGAGGAGCTTGCTGCTGGCGGCCCGTGCCTGGCAGGACCGTTCATCCACACCAGCTTCTATGGCGGCATGAACCTCAGCGAAAACGGCTCGCCCGAGCAGAAGGCCGAGTTCCTGCCGCGGCTCGCCAAGGGAGAACTGTTTTTCGCCTACGGCCTGTCCGAACCCAATGTCGGCGGTGATCTTGCCAGCGTCGAGACCCGCGCGGTGCGCGAGGGCGACGAGATCGTGATCAACGGGGCCAAGCGCTGGTGCACAGGGGCCGACTGGGCGGACTACATTTATTGCCTTGTACGCTCGGGGCCGCCAGAGGATCGCTACAAGAACCTGTCGTTCGTGCTGGTGCCGACCAAGGCGCCCGGCGTGACGATGCAGGATATCGAGCACGTCAACCTGCGCTACACCCACAGCCAGGACGTCTATTTCGACAATGTCCGGCTGCCTGCCTCGGCCATCGTCGGCGGCGAGGCGATGTGGAACAAGGGCTGGAAGCTGCTTGCAGGCCGCGCGCTCGATGTCGAGAAGCTCGAGATTTCGGCCGTGGCGCTCGGCATCGCGCGCGCGGCGATCGATGAGGCATGGAGCTACGCGCAGGAACGCGTGCAGTTCGGCAAGCCGATCAGCCAGCATCAGGCGATCCGGCACAAGCTTGTAACCGCATGCACCCAATGGCACGCGGCGCGGCATATGCTGTACCATGCGGCATGGCTGGCCAACGAGGGCAGATCGTGTTCGATCGAGACCAGCATGGCCAAGCTGTTCGTCGCCAATATGGGTGTGGAGATCGCGCTGACCTGCCAGCAGGTGATGGGATCCTATGCGCTCAGCGATGCCTATGAGATGGAACGCCATGTCCGCGACCTGCTCGGCATGGCGATCGTTGGTGGATCGAGCGATATGCAGAAGAACAATCTGGCGAGTTTGATGAAGCTATGATGAAACCACTCGAGAGCATCGAACCCCTGGGCCACGCTGTCGCCATGCTGCTGCCCGGCATCGCCGCGCGCGCCGACGAGATCGAGGAGGCGCGGCGTCTGCCTGCCGATATCGCGCAGTCGCTGGCGCGCGCGGGCGTGTTCAACATGGTCCGCCCCAAAAGCCTTGCCGGGCTGGAGATGGCGCCGCTCGATCTGGTCGGCGTCCTGCACGCGATCGCGCGCGCCGAAGCCAGCACCGGCTGGTGCGCGATGATCGGGGCGACCACCGCGATCAACGCCGCCTATCTGCCGCACGATGTCGGCGCAGAGGTCTATGCCAATCCGCATTCGATCACCGGCGGGGTGTTCGCGCCAATGGGCCGGGCCGATGACATGGGCGATCACTACAAGGTCACCGGGCGCTGGCAGTGGGGATCGGGCAGCGCCAACTGCGACTGGCTGTGCGGCGGCGCGATGGTATTCAAGGAAGGCGAACTGCAGCGCTTTGACAACGGCGCGCCGTATCACCGGATGATGATCTTCCCCGCCTCCGAGGTCGACTTGCTCGACACCTGGCACGTGATGGGGATGAAGGGGACGGGGTCGGGCGATATCGCGGTCAAGGACGTGCTGGTGCCCAAAGCGCGCAGCGTTTCGCTGATCGCCGACACGCCGGTGGAGCAGGGGCCGTTGTACCGGTTTCCGGTGTTCGGGCTGCTGGCGATGGGTGTCGCCTCGGTGGCTTTGGGCAATGCGGCGGGCGCGATGGACGAGATCAAGGCGCGCGCTCGCGCCAAGAAGCCGCAGGGCGGCCAGCGCACCATGGCCGAACGCAGCGTGGTGCAGACCGACCTGATGCGCGCGGAGGCGAAGCTGTCCGCCGCCGAAGCCTTCTTCCGCGAGAGCATCGCCGAATGCTGGGAAGGTGCGACGACGCGCGGCGAACTGTCGCCGGAGGAGCGCGCGACGCTGCGGCTGGCGGCGACACATGCGACCGAAACGTCAGCCGACGTCGCCAAGACCGCCTTCACAATTGGCGGGGGCAGCGCGGTCTACATGACCAGCAGCCTGCAACGCCGCTTCCGCGACGCGCATGTGGCAACGCAG
>JBKBTF010000109.1:0-3433 GCA_046291395.1 Blastomonas sp.
GGCGTCAAACAGAACAACGGGCACGCCGGCATCGCAAGCGACGTCGACGATCAGGTTGAAATAGGCTGTCCGGCGAGCCTGGGCATCCCTGCTGATACCATATCGCGGGAAGAAGCTGCGGGACTGGCAGAGTGGGTCATCCTGCAAAGGGCGAAAGGGTGAAGAAGCAGGGCCCATGAATGATGCACCTGCCCGCATCCACGAAGGAACAGCGGGACGCGCGGCATAGGGATTGATCGTGAAGCTGTGAGGGACCAACTCAAAGTCGCCGTTCAACTCTGGTGAAAACGCATCCACTGGAGCCGGAGGCGGTTCCACTGATTGCTCGAGATCGACCGTCCCGCGCAACTGTGGGGCGAGCACGGCGAAGTCCGGTTTTGCCTCTGGCGAAAACACGTCGAGAATGGCTTCGCGCGCCGACGATGGCGTCGGCGTCAAAGCAACCAGGAAAAAGAGAAGATTTTTCATGACCACACCTTTCGGCGTGGTTCGGATATCGCCCTACTTTTCTAAATGAACACGCGCCGCATGGCAATCGCGTACAATCTGGCATCGCACAGACGAAAGGGGCGTTGGCCATCGCGAGCCGTGCAGGAGAAGGTCGGGTCGATACAAAGGGGAAAGATGGTGAGGCTTAGCTGAGAGGAGCGGGTTTATGTTGATTGCGCTCAAACCCACCCAGGAGACCAACGACATCGTTGCTGCACTGAAGGGCCGTTGGCACGGTTCCTACGCGATGTGCGTCTGCCCCGCGCACGCAGACAGAACCCCTTCCCTTTCTGTCCGGCAGGGCGAGCGGGGTATTCTGGTTCATTGTTTCGCGGGCTGCCGCAGCGAGGATGTCCTGCGCGAAATCGGTCGGACCAAACCGATCCTGCACTCCCCTCCCCCGACTTACAGTCCAGAAGGAACTGCGCCCAATGTCAGAAGGATCTGGGATCAGGGCATAGAAATCCGGGGAACGCTCGGCGAAGTCTACCTTCGATCGAGGCGACTGTCAGTCGATCTCCCCGACTTACGCTTTCATCCAAGGTGCCCGTTCGGCCGCAAGCCCGAAACCACCTTCCGGCCCGCGTTGCTGGTCGCTGTCCGAACTGGGCACAAATTGACGGCTCTCCAGCGGATCAGGCTGACGGACGACGGAACATGGCATGATGGCAAGTTCATGCTCGGCAAACCCGGACAGGGCGCTTGGGCTCCACAGTTCGAAGGCAACGTGCTCGCCATTGCTGAGGGCATGGAGGATGCGGCAAGCTATGCTCAGATCAAAGGAGTCCCGTGCTGGGCAGCACTCGGGAATGAGCGTCTCGCGCTAATCAACGTTCCAGACCATGTTGGCACCCTTTACATAGCCTCGGACAACGATGATCCAAGCCGATGCGCTGCAATGGCGGCAGTTGGATCACACAACATACCAGAAAGGCAGATCATTCGTGATCCACCGCCAAGGCGTTTCCACGACTGGGCGCAGGTTCAAAGCCAGATCAGTTAAATGAACATCGCGCTGAGTGTCGGCTGCCGACCCACACCCGGTCGTTCCGATGTGGCCGCAGGAGTGTCGGCTTATGCCGTAACCAGTCACTCGAACGTTTGACAGGTGCCGGGCGGTTAAACTTGGTCGATACTCTCGCCATCTTTATAGTTCACCGGATGTCCAATAAGGGTGTGGTGGAGGCGCTGTCCCAACCTTATGCGCGGATACGGACTTTGGGAGCCGATGCCATTCCGATCGGCAAGTCGAACCATTCTGAACTCAAATCGGCCGCTTCAGCATTGGCTTGGGTCACTTCACCCACCAGCAACAATGCAGGATCCTTGTCTCCGACTGTCGCCATCAGCGCCGCCAGTCTATCCAGACGACCACGGATAAGGCGCTCGCCGGGAGAAGAGACGTTGACCGCGATCAGGATGGGCGTGCTCGGCAGCAACCCGTTGGCTATCAGCTGCTCTGCAATATGCGGTGCAGCGGCGCGGCCCATGTAGATCGCAAGTGTCGTTTGCGCACCGGCGATCGCTGACCAGTCGATGTCGCTTTGCCCGTTCCCGCAGCCTTGCGCCGTGATGAACGTGAGCGCCCTCGTGCTGCCGCGTCTGGTCAGCGAGAACACTCCGGAAGCTGCCGCTGCACTGGCGGCGGTGATTCCCGGGCATACCTGAACGCGTATGCCCTTGGCTTGCAGTGCATCGACCTCCTCGGTCATCCGTCCGAACACTGCAGGATCGCCGCCCTTTAGCCGAACGACGCGGTGTCCGTTATGCGAGGATTTCACCAGAAGGCCGTTGATTGCGGGCTGGGACATCGAGTGCCGCCCTGACCGTTTGCCAACCGGCACCTGCATCACCTGTCTGGGGATCAGATCGAGTATCGCCTGACTGACCAGTGCATCGTGAAACACGATCGAGGCCATCGCCAGCAAACGTTCGGCTTTGCGGGTCAGCAGGTCAGGATCGCCTGGGCCAGCACCCACCAGCCAGACATCGCCAGAGCCAAAACTGATGTCAGCCATGGGCTGCCTCCTTGTGTTGCATGATCAGCCGCTGGATTGCGGGTTTGCATGAGCCGCAGTTTGTGCCGGCAGACAACGCAGCCCCAACCGCCTCGGTCGTCATCAGCCGCTGGTTCGTAATGGCCTTGGTCAACGTGATGGTGCCGATGTCGAAGCAGCTGCAGACAATCGCGCCGCGATCGGGCGCGGGTGTGGCTGAGCGCCCAGCCAGCAGCTCGGTCGCGCTGGCTTCAGAAATCCCGAGCTGAGCAATCAACCACTCGCGCCTGGGAAGCCGCTTCTGCGGGCCGATATACAGAGCCGCCACGACCACGCCGTCGCGCAGGATGGCAAACCGGTGCTGACCGTGCGCGCCGTCATGGCTTTCGATGCGTTCGCCGCGCGGCAAAATCCGTTTTGCGAATGCTAGCGGATCGCCATGGCCTGCCAGCTCGACCAGCCATCCAGCTTTGGTGCGGATCTTGGTTGCATAGCTTGCTGGCAAGGGATCAGGCAGTGCCGACGCGATGAGAAACCCGTGCCAGTCGGCGGCAAATGGCGAGATGCGCGCGGGTGCGTTCTTGAACCCAGGCTGCCCCGAATGCGGATCTGTGAGCGCACGGGCCAGCGCCCCGGTGCGGCCACCGGTTGATTGCTGATCAGTCCAGTGGATCGGTACGAACAGCTCGCCGCGCCGCTGGCCATCGCTGATGCTGACCCGGTAGACGCTGTTGCCCTGCGGTGTTGCTACCAACGCCAGCCCGCCATCGGACAGCCCTTGCGCCAAGGCGTCTTCAGCATGAATTTCAACGAGCGGTTCCTGCCGGTGCTGGCCAAGCCGTGCACTCAGGCCAGTGCGGGTCATGGTGTGCCACTGGTCGCGGTAGCGCCCGGTGTTGAGCGTCAATGGCCAGGCCTTGAGCGGCTTGCCAAGCTCCATCTGTGAG
>JBKBTF010000065.1:0-17695 GCA_046291395.1 Blastomonas sp.
CTCATCGTCCGCTCGACGATCGCGCGGCGGTTGGATGTGACGGCAAGACGGACATTGCCAGGCCGCGCCATCGCGCCGCCCTCGAGCAACGAGCGCAGCGACCGCGCGGCGCTGCTCGCCTCGGGCCCGTCGAAGCCGATATCGTCGATGAACACGACAAACCGCCGGTCGATGCCGCCGAGCTGATCGAACAGCGCCGGCAGCGTCGCCAGCCCCTCGAGCCCGCCGCCGGCCTGGACTAGCGCCAGCGGCGCGCCCTGTGCCTGTTGCGCTGCCACCGCAGCCTTGACCAACGCCGACTTGCCCATGCCCCGCGCGCCCCACAGCAATGCGTCGTGCGCAGGGAGCCCGGCGGCGTGACGCCGCACGTTCTCGGTGAAGCTCGCCTTTTGCGCATCGATGCCGACGAGGCGGTCGAGCGCGATCGCCTGCAGGTCGGGGACCGCGAGCGCCGTGGCTCCGCTCCAGACATAGGCGGGGGATGCACTCCAGTCGGTCGGCGGCAGCGATGGCGGGGCCATACGCTCGAGCGCTGCCGCGATGCGGGCGAGGGGGTCATCAATACTCATTGCGCCCACCTCCCGTGTTCCCGAGCGAAGTCGAGGGACCTTTCGCAACCGTTGCGCGCACGTCCCTCGACTTCGCTCGGGACAGGCGGGCGGGGGGAGCGCCCCGGTCCGCCCTCACCCTGCCAGCGCTTCGGCGTCCAGCGTGTAGAGCTGCTCCGCACCCTCCATCGCGCCCGCCTTCAAGCCGCAAGCCTCGGGCACCATCCGGTCGAGATAGAAACGCGTCGTCACCAATTTGGCCTGCAAGAAATCGGCATTGCCTTCGCCTGTATCGAGCATCGCTTCGGCGGCGCGCTGCTGCTTGAGCATCAGCCAGCCGCTCGTCATAACCGCCATCATCGTGCAATAGGGATAGCTTCCTGCCAGCCGGTCATCGACCGATGCGCCGATCATCCATTCGGTGACCTCGGCGCAATCGCCTGCCAGTGCCGAGAGCGCGGGGTGGTTGCCGCAATCGGTCTGCACGTTCGCGATCAGGCCGCGCACGACATCGCCGCCGCCCATGCCCAGCTTGCGCCCGACCAGATCCGCCGCCTGGATACCGTTGGTGCCCTCATAGATCTGTGCGATGCGGATATCGCGGTAATATTGCGCCGCGCCGGTCTCCTCGACATAGCCCATGCCGCCGTGCACCTGCACGCCCAGCGAGGCGATCTCACTGCCCAGATCGGTGCCATAGGTCTTGGCGAGCGGGGTCAGCAGATCGACCATCTCGCGCGCGCCTTCGATGCCCAGATTGGCGCGATCGACATACCCCGATGCGAAATACAGCAAGGCGCGGATCGCTTCGGTTCCCGCCTTCATCCGCAGCAGCATCCGCCGGACATCGGGGTGCTCGATGATCGCCACCGGATCGCGGCCGGCGCCCGCGCGTGCCGACTGCACGCGTTCGCGCGCGAACCACAGCGCCTTCTGCGTTGCGCCCTCGGCGATCTGCACCCCCTGCAGCCCGACATTGAGCCGCGCATTGTTCATCATAGTGAACATCGCGCGGATGCCGCCGAATTCGCCGCCGATCAGTTCGCCGACGCTCTCCCCATCCTCGCCGAACTGCAGCACGCAGGTGGGCGAGGCGTTGATGCCCATCTTGTGCTCGATCGACACGGTCTTGACGCCGTTGGCCTCGCCGGGAGCGCCGTCGGCATCGAGCCGGTATTTGGGCACCAGGAACAGCGAGATGCCCTTGGTCCCCGGCGGCGCATCGGGGGTGCGTGCGAGCACCAGATGGATGATGTTGTCGGCCATGTCATGGTCGCCGAACGAGATGTAGATCTTCTGGCCCTTGATCGACCAGGTGCCATCGCCGCGCGGGGTGGCGGTGGCGCGCAGCGCGCCGACATCGCTGCCCGCCTGCGGCTCGGTGAGGTTCATCGTGCCGGTCCACTCGCCGGTGGCGAGCTTGGGCAGATACAGCGCCTTCTGGCTGTCGCTGCCGTGATGGTGCAGCGCCTCGATCGCGCCAACGGTGAGGATCGGGCAGAGCGCAAACGCCATATTGGCCGCGCCCAGCGAATCCAGCGCCACTGTAGCGAGCGAAAACGGCAGCCCCTGCCCGCCATGATCGGCAGGCGCGCTGAGCGCGCTCCACCCGGCCTCGACATAATGCTGATACGCCTCGCGGTAACCCTCGGGCATCGTCACCGCGCCATCGATCAGTCTCGCTCCGACCGTGTCGCCGATGCGATACAGCGGCGCGAACTCGCCCGCCGCAAACTCACCGACGCCCTCGACGATCGCCTCGACCAGATCGGGAGTCGCCTCGGCAAAGCGATCGAACGATGCCAGTTCCTCGATGCCGGTGATCGTCCTGAGCACGAACAGCTGTTCGGTGGTCGGTGCGCTGAATGTCATGTCTTTTCCCTGCTGTGCCTTGCGTCCTCCGGCTGTATAGGCAGCAACATGCCCGCTTCCAAGCCTTCAGACACGCAGATCATGTGCGCCAGCAATGCTGCGATCGCACGGGCGGTGGCGATTCTGCGCGAGGGGCACCCGGTCGCGCTGCCGACCGAGACGGTCTATGGCCTCGCCGCCGACGCGTCGCGCGCCGATGCCGTAGCGGCGATCTATCGCACCAAGGGCAGGCCCGATTTCAACCCGCTGATCGTGCATGTGCCCGATATGGAGGCCGCCCGACGGCTGGCGATTTTTGATGCGCGCGCAGAAAAACTGGCCGGTGCGTTCTGGCCCGGGCCGCTGACCTTGGTTCTGCCGCTGGCCAAGGGCGCGCATATTGCCCCGGCGGTCACAGCGGGGCTGCCGACGATCGCGCTGCGCTGCCCGGCGCACCCGGTAATGCGCGCGGTGCTGGAGGCTGGCGGCATGGCGCTCGCGGCACCATCGGCCAATCGCAGCGGCGGCATCAGCCCGACCCAAGCCGCGCATGTCGCGGCCAGCCTGGGAGATGCCGTTCCGCTGATCATCGATGGCGGGCCGTGCAGCGCGGGTCTTGAATCGACCATAGTTGCGCTGCGCAACTTTTCGGGAGCGCCAAGCGGGTGGCAGTTGCTGCGTCCGGGGCCCATCGATCCGGCGGCGATCACCGCAATGCTGGGAGAGGACCCGCTGCCGCTGACCGATCACGCGATCGAAGCGCCCGGCCAGCTCGCCAGCCATTATGCGCCAAGCAAGCCGGTCAGACTGAACGCCGACGATCGCCGAGCCGACGAGTGGCTGATCGGATTTGGGCCGGTGGCAGGGGATGACACGCTGTCGGCGTCTGGCGATCTCGCCGAAGCTGCGGCGAGCCTCTACGCCGCGCTGCACCGCGCGGATGCGTCGTCCTGTGCGCGGATTGCCATTGCGCCGATTCCGTCAGGCGGCATGGGCGATGCGATCAACGACCGGTTGCAGCGGGCGGCGGCCTGATCGCCCTCACCCTTCCCACACCGCTTTGCGGTGCGGGCCCCTTCCCTCTCCCGGTGGGAGAGGGAGGGAGGCGCGCAGCGCCGGAAGGGTGAGGGCGATTAGGCGTCTACCCCCCAAATCCCTCGCCCTGCGGCCAACCGGGGCCGCGATAGGCGAGCACCTTGAACAATGTCCCCATCTGCTCGGGCGAAACCAGCCGGTCGAGCGCGGTCATCAACGCCTGCGCCTGTGTTGGCTGGGTGCGGGCCAGTGTTGCGGCGCGCTCCGCAATGCCCAGCGCCATCAGCCAGTCGCCCTGCCCCACCGGGCCCAGACAATCGACATCGCCCGCCAGCGCGATCTGCTTCAACTGCGCGAAATCGACGAGCGCTGTGAGATCGGCAAGCCCGGGGTCGGCGAACGGGTCGACCTTCTGGTGTGCGCGCACTGCCTGCAGCGTGCTACCGGTCTGCGGTTGGGTATAGCCGTAATCGATGAACAGGGCCGCGCCGCTCTGCGCCTTCAGCCGCACCGCGATCTCATATGCCGTGCCGCTCGCCGCCGGGCAGTTCTCGAGGATCGTGCCAATATCACTGTCCGCGAGCGCCGCCGGGACCGCGGTGTCCATTGGGCGCGCACCGGCTACGGCCATGAAGCGCTCGCCATTGTGAACGACCACCCGCTCGCGCCAGCCCTGCTCGGCGCGCACCACCTGACGCACCGGGAGCGCGTCGAGAAACTCGTTGGCGACGATCAGCAGCGGTCCTTCGCGCGGAACGCTGTCGAGCCCGTCATGCCAGGTCGCCTGCGGTATCAGTGTGTGCTGCATCTGCCGCAGCCGACTGCTGCCCTCGATGAGGTGCACCTTGGGACGAAAGCCGAACTGTTCGCCTGCGCGCAGCGCATCGCTGGCCAGCGTGCCGCGACCGGGGCCGAACTCGACATAATGGCACAAGGCCGGCTTGCCCGCGCGCTGCCACTGGTCGGCCAGCCACAGCCCGATCATCTCGCCGAACATCTGGCTGATTTCGGGCGCGGTGATGAAATCGCCGCCAGCGCCCAGCGGATCGGCGCGGTTGTAATAATGCGCGTTGGCCTCGGCCATGTAATGCGCGACGCTGATCGGCCCGGTCGCGCCGATCAGCCGCCGGAAGATCGCATCGAGCCCAGTGTCCTCGCCGGGTTCCACCGGGTCAGGCCGCAGCAGGAAGCGGCTTGGCTACGCGGGTGCGCGAACTGACAATCAGATACAGGCCGATCAGGATCATCGGCACGGTCAGCCACTGGCCCATACTCATGCCGGTGCGCTGGGCAAATTCGATCAGATGCTGATCGGGGTTACGGACAAGTTCGATCAAGAAGCGCGAGAGGCCGTAAAACAGCAGGAATACACCTCCCAGCAGCCCCGGCTTGTAGCGGGCGTTTGTCTTCCAGAAAAGGAACGACAAAAGCGCCATCAGCACAACGCCCTCCAATGCAGCTTCATAAAGCTGGCTGGGATGGCGCGGAAGGCCCGCCGGATCGGTCGGGAAGATGATCGCCCAGGGAACATCGGTTGGCTTGCCCCAGAGTTCGGCGTTCACGAAATTTGCCAGCCGCACCAGAAGCAGCCCGACAGGAACCACGCACGCAACATAGTCTCCGACACGCAGATAGCTAAGCTTGTTGCGCCAGACGAGATAGCCGATCGCCACCAGCACGCCGATCAGCCCGCCATGGAAGGACATTCCGCCCTCCCAGACCTTGAACACCTCAAGCGGAGTGGCGAGCAGATCGGGCCGATAGAAGAAGACATAGCCCAGCCTGCCGCCCAGGATGATGCCCAGCGTCGAATAGAGCATCAGGTCGTCGGCATGGCGCTGCGCCATCGGTGCGCCGGGCTGCCTGAGCAACCGGAGCATGTACCAATAGCCGAACAATATGCCGAAGAGATAACCCAGCGAATACCATTTGAGCTGGAACGAACCGATGCTGAGCGCCACCGGCGACAGCCCAAGCTCTTCGAAGCGGATCGGCGCGGACGTTACGGCAGCCGCTGTGTCGGCGGCAAGGCTGGCGGCGAGCGCCGAAATTGGCAGGATCAAGGCTTTTCCCCACGGGTTTTACTGTCCATAAGGCCAGAACGTAACAAAAAGCCATAAGGGCTGAGCGCTGCAAGCGAAAGAGGAGAGATTTCGATGGCGACCGAGCTGGACCAGATGATGGACGAGGCGATCCAGGCGCTGACCGGCGAAGGAGGCATGCTGCCTTTGACGCATTTCGAGAAATACGGCCAGAAACTGCCGATGATCGCGTCGGCTCCGCCCGCGCTGTCGCAGTTCTTCGCCTATTTCTGCATGCAGCATGCCGATGCGGAATTTCTGGTCGATGGCGACACCCGCCTGACCTTCGGGCAGAGCTACGCCGCCGCGCGCCATGTCGCAGCCGCGCTGATCGCGGGCCATGATATTGCCAAGGGCGACCGCGTCGGCATTGCCGCACGCAACTCCGCCAACTGGATCATCGCCTATATGGGCGTGCTGATGGCAGGCGGCGTTGCCACCCTGCTCAACGGCTGGTGGCAGGGGCCCGAATTGTGCGCCGGGATCACCGATGTCGGCTGCAAGCTGGTGCTCGCCGATGACCGCTGCGCCAGGCGGATAGGCGAATGCGGTCATATCGGGGATGCAAAGGTCATCACCATTTCGCATGATGGACCGCCCGAAGCCGGCCTGTCTTCGATCCTGTCGGCTGGCGGTGATGCGGCGACCGAACTGCCAGAACTGACCGGCGACGACCTGGCGACCATCCTGTTCACCTCCGGCTCCACCGGCCAGTCCAAGGGCGCCTATTCGGACCATCGCGGCGTGGTGCAGGGGGTGTTCAGCTATGTCGCGCAGACATTGATGGCGCTCAACATCGTGACCCGTCAGGGCAAGCCGCCGCAGGGCCAGCCCGCCACCCTGCTCAACGTGCCTTTGTTCCACGTCACCGCCGAAGTGCCGGTGCTGCTGCAGAGCTTCGTCATCGGGCGCAAACTGGTGCTGATGCCCAAATGGGATGCCGAGGAGGCGATGCGGCTGATCGAGAAGGAGAAGATCAGCTATTTCGTCGGTGTGCCACTGATGAGCTACGAGATCGCATCGCACCCCAATCGCGACAATTACGACCTGACCAGCTGCGTCACCTTCGCTGCGGGCGGTGCGCCGCGCCCGGTCGAGCACGTCAAGCGGATCAAGGAGACAATGGACTGGGCGTTCCCGATCCTGGGCTATGGCCTTACCGAGACCAACGGCATCGGCTGCGGCAACTTCAACGAGAACTACATGGCCAAGCCCGACAGCACCGGCCAGGCTTCGCGACCGCTGGTGGACCTGGCGATCCTCGACGATAACGGCCACCCACTGCCGCCCGGCGCGGTGGGAGAGGTCGCGATCCGCTCGGTCGCCAATTTCCTTGGCTATTGGAACAACGAGGCCGCCACCCGCGCCGCGATCATGCCCGATGGCTATTTCCGTACCGGGGACCTGGGCTATCTCGATGCCGACGGCTATCTTTTCATCGTCGACCGCAAGAAGGACATCATCATCCGCGGCGGCGAAAACATCAGTTGCGTCGAGGTGGAAGCGGCGATCTATGCCCATCCCGATATCTCGGAAGCCAGCGTTTTCGGCATTCCCGACGAGCGGTTTGGCGAAATCGTCGGCGCGGTGTACGTTGTGCGCGACGGCGCCACGCTGACCGATGCCGAGCTGACCGAGTTCCTTTCCAGCCAGCTGGCCGCATTCAAGGTTCCGGCAAAGCTCTGGCAAACTGCCGACGCGCTCCCCAGATTGGGGACAGCGAAGATCGACAAGGTCGGGCTGCGCAAGACATACCAGGCCATGGCCAAGGCGGGAGCCAGCATCTGACCCTTTTCCACCCCCTGGTTCGCCAATGCCAGTGACCAACGTAGCCAACCAGCGCGCGATCATCGATCGGCGTGCGCTCGACGCGCAGATCGCCGCGCTGGCGGAGGATCTGGGCGACAAGGCGCGCGGCGAGGTGGTTACCCTGCTGCGCGATGCGCTGGCGGCCGGGCGAGCGGAGATCGCGACGCGACTGGTCACCAATCCGGCGGGCGGGCACGAATGCGCGGCGGCGCAATCCTTCCTGATCGACCAGATCGTCCGGCTGATCCACGATTATGTGGTGCGCTTCCAGTATCCGGTCGCCAACCACAGCGCGGGAGAGCACTTCTGCATCGCGGCCGTGGGTGGCTATGGCCGCGGCGAAATGGCGCCGCACAGCGATGTCGATATCGCCTTCCTGACGCCGATGAAGAAGAACAGCTGGACCGAGCAGGCGATCGAGGCTGTGCTCTACATCCTGTGGGATCTGGGCCTCAAGGTCGGCCATTCCAGCCGTTCGATCGACGAGATGGTGCGCCAGGCCAAGGGCGATCTCACTATCCGCACCGCGTTGCTCGAGGGGCGCTATGTCTGGGGCGACCAGGACATCTATCGCGAGGCATCGGCGCGTTTCTGGAAGGAAGTCGTCACCGGCACCGCGCGCGATTTCGTCTCGCAGAAGCTGGAAGAGCGCGACGCCCGGCACAAGAAGATGGGCGACAGCCGCTATGTCGTCGAGCCCAATGTCAAGGACGGCAAGGGCGGCCTGCGCGATCTGCACACGCTCTACTGGATCGGCAAATACATCCATCAGGTGCGCTCGGCGGCCGAGCTCGTCGATGCCGGGCTGCTGACGATGACCGAGTTTCGCGGTTTCCGGCGTTCGGCCAATTTCCTGTGGGCGGTGCGCTGCCATCTGCACGACATCACCGGGCGCGCCGAGGACCGGCTGACCTTCGACCTGCAGCGCGAAGTGGCGAGCCGGATGCGCTTTGCCGACCGGCCGGGCAAATCCGCGGTCGAGCGGTTCATGCAGTATTTCTTTTTGAACGCCAAACGCGTCGGCGACCTCACCGGGGTGTTCCTGGCGCAGCTCGACGACCAGTTTGCCGCGCGCGACCGGCGCTTCATTCCTGCGATCCTGCGGCGCCGCCCGCGCAAGCTTTCAGGCTTCGTGCTCGATCGCGGCCGGCTGGCGCTACCCAAGCCGGATTTCTTCCGCGAAGACCCCGTGCGGCTGATCGAGATCTTCCATCTCGCCGACAAGCACAAGGTCGAGATCCACCCCAGCGCGATGCGGCAAGCGAGCATGGATTCGGGGCTGATCGACCGGCACGTCCGCGCCGACCCGCGCGCCAATGCGCTGTTCATGGACGTGTTGTGCAGCCCGCGCGATCCTGAACTGGTGCTGCGCTGGATGAACGAGGCGATGGTGTTCGGCCGCTTCGTTCCCGATTTCGGCCGCGTCGTCGCGCAGATGCAGTTCGACATGTACCATCACTATACCGTGGACGAGCATTCGATCCGCGCCATCGGCCTGCTTGCGCGGATCGAATCGGGCGAGCTCAAGGACGATCACCCCCTGGCCTATGAGGTGATGCAGAAACTGATCAGCCGGCGGGTGTTGTTCGTCGCGACCTTGCTGCACGACATCGCCAAGGGCAGGCGCGGGGATCATTCCGTGCTCGGCGCCGAAGTCGCGATGAAGCTGTGTCCGAGGTTGGGCCTGACCGAGGCGGAGACCGAGCAGGTCGCTTGGCTGGTGCGCTATCACCTGCTGATGTCCGCCACCGCCTTCAAGCGCGACCTGACCGATTACAAGACCATCGCCGACTTCGCCGCCATGGTGCAAAGCGCCGAGCGCCTGAAGCTGCTGCTGGTGCTGACCGTGGTCGATATCCGCGCGGTGGGCCCGGGAATCTGGAACAGCTGGAAGCGCCAGCTTCTGGGCAATCTGTTCGAATCGACCGAGGAACTGCTGCGGCTGGGTCACAAGCAGCACGGACGGCGCGAGCGGGTGCTGGCCAAGCAGGATGCAGTGCGCGCCTTGCTCGCGATCGACGAGGGCCGCTTCACCCAGATCGCGCGCAAGCTCGACGATGCCTATTGGATCGCCGAGCCCGAGGATATCATCGTCCAGAACATGCGGCTGATCGACGCGCACGATACCGAGCCGCTGACCGTGTCGGCAGAGTTCTATCCCGCGCGTGGTGCGACGCTGGTGACGGTCAGCGCCGCCGACCATCCGGGGCTGTTCTATCGGATCGCAGGCGGCATCCATCTGGCGGGCGGCAACATCATCGATGCGCGGATTCATACCCGGCGCGACGGAATGGCGCTCGACAATTTCCTGGTGCAGGACCCGCTGGGCCGTCCGTTCATGGAGGAAAGCCAGATCGCTCGGCTCAAGAGCGCGATCGGCGATGCGCTCGCCAACCGCATGGCGCTGACACCGCGGCTGATCGCCCGGCCCACCGCGCGCCCGCGTACCGAGGCGTTCAACATCGCGCCGGTGGTGCTGGTCGACAACAAGGCATCGAACCGGTTCACGGTGATCGAGGTCAATGCCTTCGACCGCCCGGCGCTGCTCAACCGGCTGGCGTTCGCGCTGTTTGACCTCAAATGCATCGTCCATTCAGCGCATGTCGCGACCTATGGCGAGCGCGCGGTCGATACGTTCTATGTAACCGATCTGCTGGGCGACAAGATCGACAGCAAGTCACGCCTGAAAACACTGGAAAAGCGCCTGCTCGCCGCAGCCGCCGAGCAGGCGGATCAGGCCGTCGCGGCCTGAGGCTGTCTTATATCCTGCCGGTAAGGATGGCCCAGCCGGCCAGCGCGTTCATCGCGGTGTAGACGACATAAGCGGGCAAGGCGATCGCCCAGCCCAACGCGGCGAAGCTCAATGCCGAAAGCAGGATCAGGAATTCGAGCAGATAGCTGCCATAGCCGCGCATGAACCGGCTGAACGCGGCGCGCATCTGCAGCGCCATCGGATGGTCCGATTCCATCGTCGCCTTGTGGAGCGCGAAATTGGCGATGCCGCACAGGAAGATGATGACGGTAGGCATGGCCCGTTTCTATCCAGCTTTTGCCGCGCTGCCAATCGGCGTCGCAGGCGCTTCGCGTCCACACTGCCCCGTCATGGTGCATACCGGGTCGCGTGCGCCACGGGAACTATTCGCGACCTGGCGCGGTATCAATAAAGACGCAGTCGCCCAAGCGGCTGACAGCAAGGAGATGCACGATGACCGATACCGGCAAGAACGATCCCAACCACCCCGGCAAGAATGCCGACGAGACAAAGCCGCACGAGCCGTCGGGCAACCATGATGGCGGCGGTCTCGAGCCCAAGGATTCGCGCAACGTGACCGGCACCGCCGTGGTCGAGGATGGACGCTGGACCGGCGCTTCGGTTCGCCCCGAAGAAGGCCCCAAGGTTCCTGAACCCAAGGACTGAATTAACGCTACATCAGATCAACGCGTCCGGTTCATCGCGCCCGCCCAGCACATAGCGCGGACCGGAACCGCGTGCCGCAGCGCGATCGTCGGGATTGTAGAGCGCGCAGACCTTGAGCGACAGGCATCCGCAACCGATGCAGCCGTCGAGCCGATCGCGTGTCCGCTCGAGCGACGCGATCTGCGAATCGAGCCGCGCGCGAAAGCTGCGGCTGATCGCCTGCCAGTCGCGCGGATCAGGTGCGCGGCCCTCGGGTAATCGCGCGAGTTCGGTAATGATCTCCTCGAGCGTCAACCCGATCTGCTGGGCGATCAGGATGAACGACAGACGCCGGATATCCGACCGGGCAAAGCGGCGCTGGCCGGCGCCGTTGCGCATCGGATGCACCAGCCCACGCGCTTCGTAGAAGCGGATTGCCGATACAGAGACCCCGGTGCGCCGTGCCAGATCGCCGATCGCCAGCAGCTTGGTTGCGGTCATATGCGCTTCCTCAGAAATCGTTTGACCTCAACTTAGGTTGAGGCGGTACGAATCGCAATCAAGGCGCCCAACCCGGGCTTTGCGAGGAGACAAACGATGATCGAACCTGCTGTTGTGGAGCATGTCAACCTGACCGTGCGCGATTGCGATGCCAGCGCACGGTTGTTTCAAGACCTGTTCGGCTGGCATGTCCGCTGGCGGGGGCCGGCGATGAACGATGGCCGCACCGTGCATGTGGGAACAGCCGACAGCTATGTCGCGCTCTATTCCCCGCCGCCCGAGAAGATGGCCACCACCCCCTTCACCAAGGGTGTCCCGATGAACCATGTCGGCATCGTCGTCGACGATCTCGACGCGGCCGAAGCCCGCGTGATCGCCGCCGGGCTGGAGCCGTTCAGCCATGGCGATTACGAACCGGGACGCCGCTTCTATTTCTTTGACGACAACGGCGTCGAATTCGAGGTAGTGAGCTACACCGCCTAAGCGGCCAGCTCCACCCAGGTCGGGGCATGGTCGCTGGCCTTTTCGCGGCCGCGATGGTCCTTGTCGACGCCGATCGCCGCCAGCCGGTCGGCGGCCTGCGGGCTGAGCAGCAGGTGATCGATGCGAAAGCCGTGATCGCGTGGCCAGGCGCCTGCCTGGTAGTCCCAATAGGTCCACACCCCGCCCGCCGGGCGCAGCGTGCCGATCGGGTCGGTCCAGCCCTGGCTAAGGATCCGGCGATAGGCGGCTCGGCTTTCGGGCTGCATCAGGGCATCCGACGCCATGGCACGCACCGAATAAGTGTCGTTGTCGCGCGGGATGACGTTGTAGTCGCCCGCCAGCACTGCGGGAACTTCTTCGGCCATGATTTGCGCGGCGCGCTTGCGCAGGCGTTCCATCCAGCGCAATTTGTAGTCGAACTTCGGCCCCGGCTGGGGGTTGCCGTTGGGAAGATAGATGGATGCCACGCGCACCCCGTGAACATCGGCCTCCAGATAGCGCGAATGCTCGTCCTCGATCTCGCCCTCCAGCCCGCGCGTCACTTCGATCGGCTGCGCATCGCGCGCCAGGATGGCAACCCCGTTGAAGCCCTTCTGCCCGTGCCAGATCGCGCCATAGCCGAGCTTTTCGAACTCGGCCGCGGGGAAGCCCTCGTCCTGCGTCTTGATCTCCTGGAGGCAGGCGATCGCGGGCCGGGTCTCGTCGAGCCATTCGAGCAGGCGCGGCAGGCGCGCCTTGATACCGTTGATGTTGTAGGAAGCGATACGCAGCATGGCGCCTTCATATCGGCGCGATGCACGCTTGCCCAGCGATTTAGCCCCTGTTCATTTCGCCGCGCCTAAGCCACCATTGGCAAGTCCATCAGGGGAGGTCTTCATGCAGCGTTCGTCTCGGTTTTGGATGGGAGCGGCACTGGCCAGCCTGATTGCCCTCACCCCCGCGCTGGCACAGGATGCCGGCGATCCCAACGCCCCCAGCACGCAGGGCAATGTATCGGTCACGGTGTACAACGGCGGCACCTCGCTGGTTCAGGACATCCGCAAGCTCAACATCGCCAGCGGCACCAGCCGCATCGAATTCCCCGACGTCTCCGCGCAGATCCAGCCCGAGACCGTCAGCTTCGCCGCCGACGGCGCGACCATCGTCGAGCAGAACTTCGATTACGACCTGCTGACCCCCGGCAAATTGATGGAAAAGGCGGTGGGCGAGACGATCACGCTTGTCCGCACCAATCCGGCAACCGGCGTCGAAACGCGCGAGCGCGCCAAGGTGCTGTCGGTCAACCAGGGCGTGGTCGTGCAGATCGGCAGCCGCATCGAGGTGCTGCGCGACGACGGCCTGCCGGTGCGCGCGATCTTCGACAAGGTGCCCGACAATCTGCGCGCCCGCCCCACACTCTCGATCACGCTCGACAGCCAGCGCGCGGGCACCCGCGATGCGGCAATCCGCTATCTCACCGGAGGCCTCGGCTGGTCGGCGGATTATGTCGCGCTGTTCGATGAGGCCAAGGGCAGCATCGACGTGCAGGGCTGGGTGACGTTGTCGAACAGCTCGGGCACCACCTATCGCAATGCCGATACCTTGCTGGTGGCAGGCGATCCGCAGGGCGCTTCGGGCTTTGGGGGAGGGAGAGGCCGCAACATTCGCAGCGCCGGGACCGAAACCGCCAATCGCGAGCGGCTGGGCGATTTCTATCTCTATCCCGTCGGCCGCACGACGATTGCCGACAAGCAGACAAAGCAGATCAACTTCCTCGACGTGCAGGGCGTGCCGGCGTCGCGCGCGTATGAATACCGCGTCGGCTGGCTTGCCAGCATCAGTGAACCGCGCAGCGCCGACACCGTGGTCAAGTTCAGCTCGAGCAAATCGGGCGGGCTGGGCGATGCGCTTCCAGCCGGGTCGGTGCGCTTCTACCAGCGCGACCAGCGCGGATCGCCGCAGTTCATCGGCGAAAACGCGATCGACCACACCCCGATGGGCAGCGCATTGGCGCTCAAGACCGGCGAGGCGTTCGACGTCAAGGTGAAGACCACGGTGACTGAGCGCAAGCGGCTGTCGAGCACCCGCTGGCAGACCAGCATGCGTTACGAACTGACCAATGCACGCGACGGCGCGGTCACGGTGGACCTGATGCAATCGGGGCTCGATTTCGGCTGGACCGACACGCGGATCGTCACCGAGAGCCTGAAGAGCGAGCGCAGGAGCAGCAATGCGGTGGTGTGGGCGGTGCCGGTCCCTGCGAACGGCAGCGCCGAGGTGACTGCGACCTTCGAGACCAGGTATTGAGGAGACGAACGGGGCTGAATTGATGCGCCTTACCCTCCTCCCGTGTTCCCGAGCGAAGTCGAGGGACCTTTCGCAACCGGTATCGCGCGCGTCCCTCGACTTCGCTCGGGACAAACGGAGGTGGGTGCTGGGTGCCTTGCTGGTGGCGTTGTGTTGTCTTGTCTCCCCCGCCCAGGCCCAGACCCGCCCCGAGGTCATCTCGCCCAGACCCGACACCGTTGCAGTCACCATCTATCGCGATCCCGGTCGCGGCGAGGGTGGTGGGTTCAACATCGCCTTCCTCAACGGCTTTGCCGTGGTCACCGAGACCCGCCGCATCACCGTCCCCGCAGGCCCTGCGACCATCCGCTTTGCGGGCGTCGCCGAGGGCATGGTCGCAGTCTCCGCCGTGATCCGCGGGCTGCCGGGCGGGATCATCGAGCAGAACCGCGACAAGAAACTGCTGTCGCCCGGCGCGCTGGTCGATGGTACATTGGGCAACCGCGTGGCGCTGCGCCGCACCGATCCCGCCACCGGCGCGGTGACCGAGCGCGAGGCGGTCATCCGCAGTGGTTCGCAAGGTGCGCTGGTGGTCGAAACCGAAAGCGGCATCGAGGCGCTGCAATGCTCGGGCCTGCCCGAAAAGATCCTCTACGAGACTCTGCCCGGCGGGCTGTTCGCAACCCCGGTGCTGTCGGTCGATACCATCTCTCCGCAAGCCGCCACCGTCGAGGTGACGCTGACCTATCTTGCCGCCGGGTTCGACTGGAACGCCGATTACGTCGTCAAGCTGGCCGCAGACGGCACATCGCTCGACCTGTTCTCGTGGCTGACGCTGGCCAACGGCAACGCCGAGAGCTTTGCCGATGCCGAACTGCTGGTGATCGCGGGCACGCTCAACACCCGCCGGCCGATGCAGCAGATCGCAGACAAGCCGCAGGCAACGCCGCTGTCTATCCGCTGCTGGCCGCGCGGCAGCACCGCGCGGGGTATCTTCGAACCCCCGCCGCCGCCGCCGCCGCCGCCGCCGATGATGATGGCCCCTTCCGCGATGCGCGCGGGTGCGGTGCGTGCCGAGGCGGCAGAGGAGATCATGGTAACAGGGTCGCGCAAGGTCGAGGCCGAGCTGGAGGCGCTGGGCGACCTCAAGCTCTACCGCGTCCCGTTTCGCTCCACGGTGGCGGCCAGGGGGCAGAAGCAGGTCAGGCTGCTATCGAAGCAGAATGTGCCAGCGCGGCTGGTCTATCGCGGCAATGCGGACGGCCATGGCGAAGCGCCCGGGCCGCTGCAGATCGAGGTCCGCATGGACAACAGGACCGCGACGGGTTTGGGCCTGCCGCTGCCGTCCGGGCGGATTTCAGTGTTCGATGGATCCGCCGACAACGGCCTGCTGATCGGCCAGGGCCGGATGCGCGATTATGCGGTGGGGCAGGAGGTGAAGTTCACCATCGGCCAGAGCAATGCGGTACAACTGGCGTCGACCCGCACGCTGGTCGCATCGAAGGGCGGATGGGACGGCCATGCGCTGGAGCTGACCAACGCCAATCCCGCGCCGGTCATCGCCGAGATCGATCTGGCAGGAATCGCAGATGTAGATCTGCGCAAGGCCAGCGGCCGAACGATCCGCAAGGATGGCAAGCACGTCTGGCTGGTCACCATACCAGCCAATGACCGTGCGGCGCTCACTTACGAATCGCGCAACAAATACCGTTGAACTGTTACTTCGGTGCCAGCACCATCAGCATCTGGCGGCCTTCCATGCGCGGATAGGCTTCGACCTTGGCGATTTCCTTGACGTCTTCCTGGACCCGCTGGAGCAGGGCCATGCCGAGCTGCTGGTGGGAGAGTTCGCGGCCGCGGAAACGCAGCGTCATCTTGACCTTGTCGCCCTCGTCGATGAACGAGTGAACCTTCTTCATCTTGACCATATAGTCATGGTCGTCGATGTTCGGACGCATCTTGATCTCCTTGATCTCCTGCGTCTTCTGGTTCTTGCGCGCGGCATTGGCCTTTTTCTGGGCCTCGTACTTGTACTTGCCGACATCGAGGAACTTGGCGACGGGCGGCTCGGCATTGGGCGAGACCTCGACCAGGTCTAGCCCCACGGCTGCGGCACGCTCTATCGCATCTGCTGTACGCAATACGCCAAGATTTTCGCCATTCTCATCGATCACCCGAACCTGGGGTGACTGGATGAACTGATTGAAGCGCGGGCCGGATTTGGGTGGCAGAACAAGGCCGCGACGGGGTGCTGGCGGACGTATAGCGAATTCTCCTGATGTTTCTTCGAGCGCGCGATATAAGCCAAGTCGGCTGATAGATAAAGGGTTTCGTGCAAGGCGCGCGGCATTCTGGTCACCGGAATCGCAGCCAGCGTTGCATAAGCGCAACGATCGGGCGCTTTCGTGCGTCCCATTGCCGACGCTTCGCGCCTCGCCCATACCGGGCACGGCAGTGATTTCGCAAGGAGCAGCGGCATGGCAGATACGGAACAGATCACCATTGAGCATGAATCGAGCGGCGCGGACGGGCGCTTCGTCTATCGTGCAGGGGGAGCCGAAGCCGAACTGACCTATGCCCATGCACCCGCGATCGGCGGACGCCAGCGGGTCAGCGCCGACCACACTTATGTGCCCGATTCGATGCGCGGCCAGGGCATTGCCGCCAGGCTGGTCGATGCCCTCATCGCCAAAGCGCGCGACGAGCAGTGGCAGGTCATCCCGCGTTGCAGCTATGTCGTCGCCGCGTTTCAGCGCCACCCCGAATGGAGCGACGTGCGCGCGGATTAAGGCTCGACGCGGGGAGCAGGATCGGCAAGATCGGCGGAAACGCTGACAAAAGGCCGATCATGACCGACCCGCTGCATATCCTTACCCTGTCCTGCCCTGACCGCCCCGGCATCGTCAGCCGGGTAACGGGGCTGCTGTTTGCCACCGGCGGCAATATCCGCGAGGCGGCGCAGTTTGAGGATCAGGAAACCGGGCGTTTCTTCATGCGGGTCGTGTTCAGCCTGCCTGCTGCGCTGACGGACGCGCTATCGGCGCGCTTTGGCGAACTGGGCGGCGAATATGCAATGCATTGGTCGCTTCGCCTCGCCGATGTGCCGCGCAAGGTGCTGATCCTGGTCTCCAGGTTCGACCATTGCCTCGCCGATCTGCTCTATCGCTGGCGGATCGGCGAATTGCCGATGGATGTCGTCGGCATTGTCTCCAATCATCCGGTCGAGTCTTTGGCGGGGCTAGATCTGGGCGGCGTGCCCTTCCACCATCTGCCGGTCAGGCGCGAGACCAAGGCCGAGCAGGAGGCTGAGATCAAGCGCGTGGTCGAAAAAACCGGAGCCGAGCTGGTCGTGCTGGCGCGCTACATGCAGATATTGTCGGACGATCTCGCAGCGTTCCTCTCAGGCCGCTGCATCAATATCCATCACAGCTTCCTGCCCGGCTTCAAGGGTGCCAAGCCCTATCATCAGGCGCATGCGCGCGGGGTGAAGATGATCGGCGCGACCGCGCATTATGTTACCGCCGACCTGGATGAAGGCCCGATCATCGCGCAGGATGTCGAGCAGATCACCCACGCCGATTCGCCCGATACTCTGGTGCGCAAGGGCCGCGACATCGAACGCCGCGTGCTCGCGCGCGCTGTGCGGCACCATCTGGCCGACCGCGTGCTGCTCAATGGAACCAAGACGGTGGTGTTTACAGATTGAACTGTCCGGCAGTCCGACC
>JBKBTF010000110.1:0-3229 GCA_046291395.1 Blastomonas sp.
AGACACTCGAACATCGGCGCTTGCAACACCGCAAGCTCGCCGCCTAAACATCAAACCAAGACGAGGCCCACACTCCGCTGATCTACGCCGCGAGTTGTGCCAAATGTTCTGACGACGGACAGTCGCTCTGCTGCCCGTCGAGGCAACCTATGCAGCGAGCGGCTGCGCCCCGATGGCAGAGATAAACGCCGACACAGGCGACTGCGGCGTTTGCATGGATGACGAACGCGAGCAGTGTCGGAGCTATTGTCTGGCCTTGTGCCAGACGCTGCCAGCACCGCGAATTTCACCGCTTGAATTGCGCGATCTATCGTCGCTCCCGTTTCTCCCGCTTCTCGCCAATTCACCGCCTTTGCGAAACGGAGGGCCGGAACCGCCGCCTCCCCGAATGCTCCGTTGATCGACGCAATTCAATTTCAACGGAGATAACATCATGAAGAAGTACATTATCACGGCAGCAGTGCTGCTCGGTTCCAGCTCGGCCGCTTTTGCCGCGGCGCCGGATCAGGTCGCATCGCTCGCAATGTCTTGCTGCGACCTCGTGCTCGCATGCTGCGAGGCTGCCATGGACTGCTGCCCGTAAGGGATTAGCCAAGGCATAAGGGCGGGCGTCCGGTCACCGACTGGGCGCCCGCTTTATTTTGCGCCGCTCTCGCGCGAATGCCCAACAGTCTAGCGAACCTCGTAAGAGCTATTCATTATAGCCTTTAATCCATTGGCATTCGGCGATGTTTACGAAAAGCTTTTCGACTGACCATCCCATTAGCTGCCATCAGGCAGATCGTCCTGGACCCATCAGAATCAACCCTGCTCCGACGAGGCAAATCGCCCCGCCAATGATATCCCAGCGGTCGGGTCGCGCGCCCTCGACACTCCAAAGCCAGATGAGTGACGCTGCGATGTAGACGCCGCCATAGGCTGCGAATGCACGGCCCGCAGCGGGTGTATCGACCAGCGTGAGGAGCCAGGCAAAGATCGCGAGCGACACCATTCCCGGCGCTACCCACCAGGCAGATTTGCCGAGCCGCAACCATGCCCAGAACGAGAAGCAACCGGCGATCTCCGCCAGCGCGGCGAGCGCATAGATGAGTCCGGTTTGCAGGGTCGGCATGGTTAGTGCTTGATCCGTGGCGATAGAGGGGCTGGGCAGACAATTGCCGGGTGTCGCAGCATCGTCAACGCCGTCTGGCGAATACATGGACGCCAAGCCGAAGCGTCGGTGCCAATGCAGCGATCTTCGATCACGTTGCGGTCAGCGCGCGCGGGGCGAGGGTCTCGATGATCTTGCAGTCGGCGACAGTTCCGTGACGGCAGGAACCGATCACCCGGTCGAGTTCGCCGCGCAGCGCGGTCAGATCGGCAACCTTGCGGTCGATTTCGGTGAGGTGGACGCGCGCGATACCGTCAACGGCATCGCAGGATTGGGCCTTGTCATCCGACAGCGTGAGCAGTTCGCGAACCGCTTCGAGCGTGAAACCGAGATCGCGGGCGCGGCGGATGAACGACAGGCGCGCCAGATGATCATGGCCATAGGCACGGTAATTGGCGCTTGTCCGTGCGGGTGCCGCCAACAGCCCGATCTTTTCATAATAGCGCACCGTCTCGACCTTGGTCGCCGTGGCGCTCGCGAGCTCGCCAATCTTCATTGTCACTCCTCCGGGGTTGACCCTGTAGTTGCTACAGGGTGTAGATAGAGTGCCGACTCGGGATTTGTCGAGAAGGCAAGATGATGGCTGATGATTGCTGCAAGGCCGCGTGCGGAACGACGGCAACGCTGAATGACCCGCGCTGGCGCAGGGCTTTGTGGATCGCGCTCGGCGTCAACGCCGGCATGTTCGCGGTAGAAATGGCGGCAGGGGCTGCTGCTGACAGCCGCGCATTGCAGGCTGATGCGCTCGATTTTCTGGGCGATGCCGCCAATTATGCGATCAGCCTGCTGGTCGCCGGGATGGCGCTGGCATGGCGGGCCCGGGCCGCGCTGGCCAAGGGTCTTACCCTCGTCGGTCTCGGTGGTTGGGTGATGATCACGGCCATTCTCGCGGCGCTCGGCGGAGCTGCACCCGAGCCTGAATTGATGGGGGTTATCGGTGCGCTCGCGCTCGCGGCCAACACCGGTGTCGCCATCATGCTCTATCGTTTCCGCACCGGAGACGCGAACATGCGTTCGGTCTGGATCTGCTCGCGCAATGACGCGGTCGGCAATATCGCCGTGATGGCGGCCGCACTTGGCGTGTTCGGCACCGGGACGGCCTGGCCCGACCTTATTGTTGCAGCGATCCTGGCGCTGCTCGGGATCAGCGGCGGCATTCAGATTGTCCAGCAAGCAAGACTTGAGCTGCGGAGCGTTGCGGTATGAAGGTTTCCTGTTCGACACATATCGCGCTCAAGCCGGAAACTGTCTGGGCCGAGGTGCAGACGGCGGGCCTGTTGCAGCATATCGCTTGGCCGCTGGTGCGCTTCATCCAGGTCGACGATGCGGCGTTCGAGAGCTTTCAGCCCGGCGGGCGCTACCAGGTCAAGCTCCGGCTATTCGGCATGATCCCCTTCGGGACCCAGTCGATCGTGACGTCCCTGCACGAAGCTGACGGCACCGAATGGCCGAAACGACTGCGTGACGACGGCTATGATGCCCTCATCTCGAAGCGGGATCATTGGATTACGGTCGCGCCGGACAAGGAGGGCGGGACGAGTTACAGCGACGAGGTCGAAGTTTCGGCCGGGGCTCTGACCCCTTCCATCTGGGCCTTTGCGCAGATCTTCTATTGGCACCGTCAGCGGCGCTGGCGGGGGCTTGCCAACACCCTCGCGGCGCGGAGGGTGATCGCGGCCGAAATGGCGGCATACCAGTCGGCGGTGGAAGCGGGCGACGATGATCGTGCGTGGCACCATCTGGAGCGGGTTCATATTGTTTCGCAGCCCTTTCTGGGCCCGCATCTCGCCAGCCACCGTGCCATGTTACGATTTGCGATCGAGAAGCGCGATTGGAGCGAAGTGCTGGGTCAAATTCTCAGGACCATTCTGGCACCACTTGGAACGCTGACTGGGCGGCTGCCGGTCGGCAATACCGGACGATCGAATGTAAGCGCTTTTGCGCCAATGCCAGTGCCGGATGATCTTCAACTGGAAATTGATCAGCCTGATCAAGGAAGCAGGTGATGCCAGATCGTCCTCAATTACGGTGTGATAATATAACCTTATATATTACGGGGATATTTCGGCCTTGCTCCAC
>JBKBTF010000066.1:0-16446 GCA_046291395.1 Blastomonas sp.
ACACCAGCCGGCTGACCCCCTGTTCGATCATCGTCACGCCGAACAGGCGGTGCATGCGGCTCATCGTCACCGCGTTGTGGGTGACGATCAGGTAGCGGGTGTCGGTGACGCCCGCCATGTGGTCGAGCAGGTCGCAGAATCGATCGATATTGGCATCGTCGAGCGGCGCGTCGACTTCGTCGAGCACACAGATCGGCGCGGGGTTGGTGAGGAACAGCCCGAAAATCAGCGCCACGGCGGTCAATGCCTGTTCGCCGCCCGACAGCAATGTCAGCGAGGACAGGCGCTTGCCCGGCGGCTGGGCCATGATCTCGAGCCCCGCCTCAAGCGGATCGTCGCTATCGATCAGTTCCAGATGTGCCTTGCCGCCGTTGAACAGCCGCGCAAACAGCTCGCGGAAATGCCCGTCGACCGCTGCGAAGGCCGCCAGCAGCCGCTGGCGTCCCTCGCGGTTGAGCGCGCCGATCGACCCGCGCAGACGCGTGATCGCCTCGACCAGCTCGTCATGCTCGGCGCGGATCGTCGCCATATCGGTTTCCAGCGTGGCCAGCTCGTCGGCGGCGATCAGGTTGACGGCGCCCAGCCGCTCGCGTGTCTGGACCAGCCGCTCGTGCTCGGCCGCTTCGGTTTCGGCGGTGACGATGCTGGCGGGATCGAACGCGAACCGTTCGGGCAGCACCGGGGGAGGGCACAGGAAGCGATCGCCGCACCCTTGCGCCAGTTCTATGCGGCGCTGGTCCTGATGCTCGGCACGCGCCGTCGCGCCCGCGCGCTGCTCGCGTGCGAGCGCGAGCGCCTCGGCGGCGGCGGCAGCGATACGCTCGGCCTCGACCAGCGTCTTTTCTGCCTGTCCTGCGCCGATTTCGGCCTGCGCCTGAACGGCGCGTGCCTCCTTGGCGGATTGCTCCAGATCGGCGATCTGTCCTGCCAGGGCCTCGGGCTTGCCGGCGATCGCCGCGCGCTCTGCCGTCAGTTCGGAGGCGCGCACCTGCATGTCGCGCAGCCGCTGCGTCGCCTCGCCCGAGCGGCCCTGCCAGCCCTTGATCTCGGCGCGCACTGCGGCGCGGCGCTCGCGCAAGGCGGCCAGCGCCTGTCCCTGTGCAGCGAGCGCGGCATGGGCTGAGCGAAGCGCATTTTGCGCCGCTTGCGTCCGCTCGGCGAGCAGCGATACCTGCTCGCGCTGCGCCGCGCCGTCGGGCAGGGCCGCACGCGCTGCCTGCGCTGCGGCACGCTCGCTTTGCGCTGCGGCAGCGTCCTGGCTTAACCTCTCGATCCGTTCGGCCAGATCGTCGCGGCGCTCGGCATCGCGGGTGAGCGCGTGCTCGGCCTGGTCGCGGTCGCGCAGCGCCTGACGCTCGGCGACCTCGGCGGCGTTGAGTGCGGCAGTTCCGGCGGCAATCCGGGTCTGCAGATCGGTGAGCTGCTGCTGACGGGTGACCAGCAAGGCTTCGGCCGCGTCCAGCCTCGCGTGCAGTGCAGGGTGGGCAGCCTGCAGTTCGGTGAGCCGGGTGCTGCGTTCCAGCCGCTCGGCAGCGCCCGCGCCGTCGCCCGAAGAGACGAAACCGTCCCATCGCCGCATCCGCCCGTCGCGGGTGACAAGCCGCATCCCGGGGCGCAGCGGCTGACCGGTATCGCTGTCCGCGACCATGATTAGCGCCAGCCGGGCACGGAGCGCATCGGGCGCGCGGACATGCTCGTTCAGCCAGACGCAGCCTTCGGGCAGCGCGCTTCGGGCGGGCACCTCGTCGCACCCCGTCCAGAAATGGCCGTCGCCTGTCGCCCCGCCGATGATGGCGCCAAGATCATCTCCAAGCGCGGCTGCCAGCGGCTTTTCATAGCCCTTGTCCGCCTGCACCTGGTCGAGAGCGCGGTCGCCCTTGCCCGTTCGCTTGGCCAGGTCGCGCGACAGGGCGTCGATCTCGCGCACCATCGCGTTCATCTCGGCGCGCAGGGTCGCAAGGTCCGACTGGGCGGCGTCGCGAGCCGAAACCAGCGCATCGCGGCCCGATTGCGCCTCGGTCAGCCCCTGCGCCGCCGCGTCGCGACTGGCCGTCGCGCGGGCGCAGGCCGCCAGCGCCTGATCGCGCAATTGTGCCAGTGCCGCCGCATCGCCCAGGCTTGCGAGCTGCGCACGGGTGCGCTCCAGTTCATCCGCAGCGCGGCGATCGCGCGTCTGCGCGGTGGCAAGCGCGGCGTCCGCCACCTTGATGTCTGCATCGGCGCGCGCCAGTTCGGCACGGGCTTCGGCGAGCGCCACCTCTGCCTCGCGCACCGCGCGCTCCGCGCCGTCCCGCGCCTGGGTGAGCGCCGGGCCGCGCGCTTCCTCGCCCGCGATATCAGCCTGGACGCGTGCATTTTCTGCTTCCAGCCGCTCCAGCGCGGCGGTGGCATCGTGGGTCAGCCGGTCTTCGCGCGCGCTGTCCTCGGCGATGCGCGCCTGTTGTCGGTCGAGATCGGCAAGGCGTTGCGCCGCGGCATCGCGCTCGGCGGTGAGCGTCGTCAATCGATGCCCCAGCGACTGGCTGGATTCGCGCGCGGTCTGCAAGGCCGCGCGTACATTCGCCAGCGCCTCGATCGCGGTCCGCTGGCTCGCCTGTGCGTCGTTTTGCGCGTGCTGCGCGGCAGTCACCTGCGCCTCTGCCGCAGCCGCTTCTTCACGTGCCTGCTTCGCGGCCTCCGCTGCGGTCCGCCAGCGTGCGAACAGTGCACGGGCCTCGGCAATCGCGATCTCGCGGCTGAGCGCACGATAGCGCTCGGCGGCGCGCGCCTGCTTGGCCAGGGTGAGCGCGCGCGCTTCCATGTCACCCAGCACCTGATGCAACCGTTCCAGATTGGCCTCGGTTGCGCGCAGTTTCTGCTCGGCATCCTTGCGGCGCACATGCAGCCCAGCGATCCCGGCTGCCTCCTCGAGCATCTGGCGGCGTTCGGAAGGCCTTGCCGAGATGACGGCGGCGATCCGCCCCTGGCTGACGAGTGCCGGGCTGTGCGCCCCGGTGGCGGCATCGGCGAACAGCAATGCGACATCCTTGGCGCGGACATCGCGGCCGTTGGCGCGATAGGCGCTGCCCGCGCCGCGTTCGATCCGGCGCACCACTTCGAGTTCGCCATCGTCGACCGAGACCGCCGCCAGCACCGGCTGGCTGACCTCGGTGAGCAGCGCAACCTCGGCAAAGTTGCGCGCCGGGCGGGTTGCGGTGCCGGCGAAGATCACATCTTCCATGCCGCCGCCGCGCATCGACTTGGCCGAGCTTTCGCCCATAACCCAGCGGATCGCCTCGAGCAGGTTGGATTTGCCGCAGCCATTGGGCCCGACGATTCCGGTCAGGCCCGGCTCGATCCTGAGTTCGGCGGGCTCGACGAAGCTTTTGAAACCGCTGAGCTTCAGCCGCTTGAACCGCATCGGCGCATGGATGACCGGGGAGAGGCCGATTGCAGCCGGGGCGCTGAGCAGCGGACCGGGAGTCGCCACCTGGCCGCTTTCATCCTTGATCAGCCCCCCCTCGTCCATATGGGCGTTAGCGCGCTCCCATCGCCTGCAATTCGGTTTCGAGCGCCGGCCAACCGGTGAAGTTTACCTGGCGACCATTCAGGAAGAAAGTCGGCGTGCCCTGGATCTTGTCTTCACGCGTCGCCGTGCCGGTGGCATCGGCGAGCGCGCGCGCGGCCTCGATATCGGTCAGGCACTGGTTGGACTGATCGCGCGAAATGCCGCGCTGGGCAAAGAAGTCGGTGAGCCCGGTAGCCTCGGCCAGCGCGACGTAACGCTGGTTGTCGGGGAGCGCGAGTACCTGGTCAAAGCGCTGCTGGCCCATCGCCTGCGCGCGGGTAAAGATGTCTTCCTGGTTCTCGAGCACCTGCTCGGTCAGCGCGAAATAGCTTTCCTTGGGGCCGCAGCGGGTCAGCATCGATGCGGTGAGATCGAGCGGCTCGCGCACGAAGTTGCGCAGTTCGAAGCTTACCCGGCCGCTGGCGACATATGTGTCGCGGATGGTGGCAAAGGCGGTCTCGGCGAAATCGGCGCAATGGCTGCAGGTCAGCGACGCATATTCCACCAGCTTGATCGGCGCGTCGGGATTGCCCAGCACATAATAGCCCTGAGGCGTCTGGGTGACCGTTTCTGTCCAGCTCCGGCCGGCAGGCGCCGGGATCGCGGCGATCGGCTCGCTGGTGGCGGCACCTTCCGCAGTCGTATCCGCTTCACCGCCGCACGCGGCAAGCGACAGCATCAGGGGCAGGGCAATCAGGCTGGCAATACGCTTCATAGGGGCAGGGTCCTTGCGATTTGGCTTGAAAATCCTCCCCGGATACGGGGAGGGGGACCATCCGACAGGATGGTGGAGGGGCATCGAGGTTACACGCACATCTGCGAAAGCAACCAGAACGCTTCCCCTCCGTCAGCCCTGCGGGCTGCCACCTCCCCGTTCCGGGAGAGGATCTTCAGGGTAGGAATATTCGATCTCGCCCCGCTTTAGCGGCTGGCCAGCAGCGGTTCCAGACTTTTCCAGTCATACACATTGGACAGCAATTTTCCGCCCAAGGTAAAGCTCGGCGTGCCTGTCACCTTCACCGTGTCGGTGGCGAACCTGGTCATGGCCAGCACCTTGGTCTGCTCTGCCTTGTTGGCAAGGCAGGCGTCGATCTGCCCATCGGTGGCGAGCGGCGCGTGACGGCGCAGTTCGTCGTACAGGCCAAGATCGCTGGCAATGCGTTGCAACCGCGTGTTGGTGTCGCCCTGATACCAGGCCGCCTGGCCATCGCGGCCCATGCTGCCCGCCTTGCCCAGCCAGGTCTTCTGGCTGGCAAGCAGGCCCTTGTGCCGGCGGAAGAAGCTGCGTGGCTCGCCGCAGCGCGCGAGCAGCGCGACGGTGAGGTCTACAGGGTCGCGGATGAAGTTGCGCACCTCCAGGCTGGTCTGGCCGTTGGCGATGAAACCGCTCGCCAGCCTCGGGTTGGAATCCTGCTCAAATGCCGCGCAATGCGGGCAGGTGTAGCTCATATATTCCACGATCTTCTGCGGCGCGGCGGTGTTGCCCAGCACATGACCGCCGACATCCGACTGGCTGACCTTCTCGGTCCAGGCTGCGGTGGCGGTCTGCGCGATGCCGGATGAAAGCACAGCGGCAGACAGGGTTGCGGTCGCCAGCGCGGCAAAAGCGAGCAGGGGGCGCAGGGGCGCTTTCATCAATGGGCCTCGTCGGATGGTGGGGGCGCAAACAGGCGCACGGGTTTCAGATTGTCGCTTTTTAGCTGAACCGGGGCTGCACGAGACGCCTGCGCCGCGGCATCCTCGCGCGCTTCTTTCTCCGCCATACTGCGCGCCAGCGATTCGAGCACGGTCTGCAGTTCGGGGTCACCGATCGGCTTGAGCCCATCGGCGGGCGCGATCATGATCGGTTTGAGCGAGGGCGGCGCGGCGGGGCGCGGCTCGGGCCGCAGCGGACGGCTGAGCGCGCCGTGCCGGTATTTGACCCGGACCACCGCCTCATAGCCGAAGAAGCGGTTCACCCGCGATATGATCTCGGGCTCGGCATGCTGCATGAAGATCGCGGTCGCGCTGGTGACGACCAGGTTGAGCGTGCCTTGCGCCTTCTGGCCGCGCGGAAAGGCGATCGATTCGGGGCTGGCCATCAACGCATAGCGGGGCCCGGCAATCTCTGCCCAGCGGCTGACGAGCGTGCTCTGGACAAAGCCGAACCGGCGAAAGCTGGTCTCGCCGATCGCCGGGATCAGATCGGCGATTCCGCGCGCCTCGCCGCCACGCCTGCGCGCCGCACGCGCCGGTACCGCTGCGGTCTTTTTGCGCGGTTTGACCGCAAGGGGCTTATCGCGTTCCATATCGCCTCCGACCATGGCATAGCCGGGCCATGCCCGTCGAGTGTCGCGAGAAAATTGTGGATGAGCAGGGGCGTTCGCAGATCGCTTCGGCGCTGCTTGCGCATTATGATAACCTTGCGCGGGTGCTCGCCTGGCGCATATCGCCGCAGCAGCGCAAACTGGGCGTGCGGCCCGATCCATACCGGGTGTGGCTGTCCGAGGTGATGCTGCAGCAGACGACCGTCGCCGCCGTCACTCGCTATTTCAATGTCTTCACCGCGCGCTGGCCGACCGTGGAATCGCTGGCAGCGGCGCCTGCCGAGGATGTCCTCGCCGCTTGGGCCGGGCTTGGCTATTACGCCCGCGCGCGCAATCTCATCGCTTGCGCGCGCGCGGTCGCAATCGAACATGGCGGGCGCTTCCCCGACACCGAAGCGGGGTTGCGCCTGCTCCCTGGCGTCGGCGATTACACCGCAGCGGCGGTCGCGGCGAGCGCCTTCGAACGGGACGCGGCGGTGGTCGATGCCAATGTCGAACGGGTGACCGCAAGGCTGTTTGCAATTCAAACGCCGCTGCCCGGTGCGAAGGCGGCGATCCGGGCGAGGGTCGCGCAAATGCTCCCTCCGGATCGGCCGGGCGATTTTGCCCAGGCCGTGATGGACCTGGGCGCCACCCTGTGCACGCCGCGAAACCCCTCCTGCCTGCCGTGCCCGTTGGCCGACCGTTGCGAGGCCCGGGCGCTGGGCATCGCCGAATCGCTGCCGGTCAAGCCGGCCAAAAAGGTCCGGCCGCACCGGACCGGCACCGCCTGGTGGATCGAGCGGCAAGGCCATGTGCTGCTGGTCCAGCGCGCCGAAAAGGGCATGCTGGGCGGAATGCGGGCGCTGCCCGACGATGGCTGGTCAGCAAGCCGTAACGGCAATGCAGGCGCACCGCTCGCAGGCCAGTGGACGCACCTCGAAGCCGCGGTGACGCATGTCTTCACACATTTTTCGCTCGACCTGTCATTGGCGCTTTATCGCGGCCCCCAAATCGATAAGGTTGCCCTCGAAAACCTGAGCGGTGCCTGCTGGTGGCCGGTCGAACGGATTGACGAAGCGGGATTGCCGACCTTGTTCGCCAAGGCTGCGCGCGCAGCCATTCAGCACCGATAAAGCCGCGCGGCTCAAGGACGCGGCAACCAATGACCTGGAGTAGATGATGTCGAAGCTTTTGAACCAGATGCCCAATCTCAGCCGCCGTCATGTGCTGGGGTCTGCGGGGCTGCTCGGGCTGTTCGCCGCGATGCCGGGCTATGCGCGTGCCATGGCGAACGGCGACTACGCGCTCATCCGCAAGCAAGTGGAGGACTATGTCTCTTCGAAGAAGGTCGCGGGAATGCTGGTTTCTCTGGGCTTCGGCACGCAGACCCCTGCGCTGATCGGTTCAGGCACGCTGGCGCTCGACATTCCCACTCCGGTCGACGCCGATTCGCTGTGGCGCGTCTATTCGATGACCAAGCCGATTGCGGGCATGGCCGCGATGATGCTCATCGAGCAGGGCAAGCTCGGGCTCGACCGGCCGATTGCCGACTTCATCCCCGAGTTTGCCAATATGAAGGTGCTGACCGACCCTGCCAACAGCCTGGATGCAACCCCCGCCCGGACGCAGATCACCCCACGCCACCTGATGACGCACACCGCAGGCCTTGGCTATAACATCGTCACCAAGGGGCCGCTGCTCGAGGAATATAACCGGCTGGGCATCAACCCCGCCGCGGTCAGCAAGACGCCGATCCCTGGCTTTCCGATGCCCGCTCCCACCCCGCCGATCGACGAATTCGCGCGCCGCGTCGCTTCGCTACCGCTGATCGCGGAGCCGGGCACGATCTGGAGCTATTCGATCGGTCTCGATCTGCTGGGCTATGTCATCCAGGTCGCCAGCGGCATGGAGCTTGGCGCCTATATGCGCAAGAACCTGTTCGATCCGCTGGGAATGACAAGCAGCTACTGGACGGTCCCGCAAAGCGAAGTGCCCCGGCTCAGCACCAATTACGTGCCCTTTTCAGGCGCGCTGATTCCGGTCGATCCGGCGCAGGACAGCATCTTTACCACGCCGCCTGCCTTCCCGTTCGGCGGTTCGGGTCTTGTCAGCAGCGCGCGCGATTACGACCGCTTCCTCGCCATGCTGGTGGGCAGGGGCCAGCTGGACGGCACCCGCGTGATGTCCGAGCGCACCGCGCTGATGGGCATGTCCAACCTGTTGCCGGACACGGCCGTGACCAAGGGCACCTGGGTGGAAGACCAGGGCTTCGGCGCGGGCGGACGCGTGGGCCTCGGCAACGCCAAGGGGCCGGCAGGGACCTATGGCTGGGGCGGCGCCGCCGGAACGGTGGCGTTTGTCGACCACATCCGCGGCTTCCGCGCATCTGGCTATACCCAGTATATGCCGGCAGAAACCTATCCCTTTCAGCGCGAGTTCGGTAAGATGGTCTATGACCAGCTCCAGGCGATGAACTGATCGGGCCGGAAGGAACAGCCATGTCCTTGTCGCTGATCGCCCCGGCGCTGACCGGCGGCCGGATCGACCGTGCCGATCAGGTCCGCGTCGATCCCGAGCAGCTGGCCGGATACATGAACTGGAAGGCGCGACTTCTCACGCTTAACGGTTTGGAGCCGGAGATCGGCATCGATGGCCGACTGGTGTGGCACAGCCTCGCCGATGCCGCGCCCGAAAGCGAGCTGATCTTTCTGGGGCTGATGGACGGCAAGGCGCATTTTGCCGAGCTGAAGCGCAGCGAACCGGGGTCCGGCCTGCACTACAACCCGCGCGTCTGGCAGATGCTTGCCAGCCTGCCTGCCGACGAGCTCGCACTCTATGGCGGCGCGCGCACACTGGTCGACTGGCATGCCCGCCACCGCTTCTGCTCGCTGTGCGGTGCGGGAAGCACGATGACCAAGGGCGGCTGGTCGCGCACCTGTTCCAGCTGCGGCGCAGAGCATTTTCCCCGAGTGGATCCGGTGACGATCATGCTGTCGGAGTTCAACGGCAAGGTGCTGCTCGGACGCCAGCCGCGCTTTCCGGCACGCCGCCTGTCGGCGCTCGCGGGGTTCGTCGAGCCGGGGGAAAGCATCGAGGAAGCGGTTGCCCGCGAGCTGTGGGAAGAGGCGGGCATTCGGGTGCGCAACGTGCGCTATGTCGCCAGCCAGCCCTGGCCGTTCCCGTCATCGCTGATGATCGCCTGCACCAGCGAGGCGCTGAACGATGAACTCACCCTCGACACCACCGAGATCGAAGAGGCCGGCTGGTTCAGCGTCGGCGAAGTTCGCGCCGCGATGGCAGGCGATGAGTCCGCCCCGTTCATCGCCCCGCCGCCGTTCGCGATCGCGCACGATTTGCTCAAACACTGGCTGGACGCGCAATAAAGCGAGCGGCGGATCGCTCGGCTGGGCGCTTTACGGCCAAACCAGATATTGACGCTCCCCTTGCCAAGTGGCATGAGCGCCTTCGCATCGCACACGCGACCTGAGCGCGGGTATAGCTTAGTGGTAAAGCTCCAGCCTTCCAAGCTGGCTATGAGGGTTCGATTCCCTCTACCCGCTCCATTTCCTGACCAGCATCGGCCGCTTTCGTCTAGGAAAACCCCGTAAATCCCAGTATTCTCGCCATCACAAGGCTGGTTGCGTTCATAGGCGTTCACACATTGCCACCCGCTTTTGGGGGCCAAAGTGGGGGCCACGTTGTCCAAAAGCGGCGGCGAACCGGCTGGTTTGGAGAGACTTTTTGCCGCAGAGGTTCGGGTATGCGCTTCTGGGTGTCTTGCTGTTGTTGGCGGCGCTGCGCATGCTTGGCTATCTGCTTAGCTGATCCTCAACCTGCGCACCGAAAGGGCCGCGAAAGCGCAGCACACCACCCCCTCGCGAGCGGCACGCTCGCGGCGCCCGCTCCCCTGTCCATCAAAACCCCAAGCAACGCCATGACCGGGCAACAGTGCGCCGGATTCGATCCCGCGCCTGCCATGGCACCACACCGCCAAATCCGCTCGGCATTGCTGGCAGGCGGGCAGGGCGCTGGCCCGATGGCTCGTTCGGCAAGGATATGCGGAACGATAGCTGGCGGCATGGGTTTGATTCTTCAGGCAAAAGGAGTCGATCCATGGAAGATGCGCGCGTCTGGGAGTTTGAAAGCAGCCTGTGGACCGGCGATGCGGAGCGCTATCAGGAGCTGATCGATCCCGAATGCCTGATGGTGCTGCCCGAACAGGATTATGTCTACACCGGTACGCAAGCCATCGAGGCCGTGCAAAAAACGCCGCGCTGGTCCGAGGTAAGCTTCACCCAGCAGCACGTCGCCCGGCCCCAGGAGGGGCTGATCGTGCTCGCCTACAAGGCCAGGGCCATCCGTTCGGACGAGGTCTATACAGCCTATTGCACGACCACCCTGCGCAGGCTCGAGCATGACGTGTGGCGCGTGGTGCAGCATCAGCAGACCGTCCCGCTGACGGCTGGCTGAGCCGGCCGGGCGTCAGGCCCTCGCCAACAGCACCGCCGACCTGCAGCAGTTTCTGCCCGCCGCCTTGGCGGCGTAGAGAGCCCGGTCCGCAGCGCTGAGCAGGGCCTGCGGCATGGTCGCCGATCCGCCGTCGCGCGCCATCGCGGTCGCCATGCCGATGCTCACGGTAATCGGCTGGCCATCGATGCCGCCATGCAGGATTCGCAGATCGGCAACCGCCTTGCGGACCCTTTCCGACACGATCGCGGCCGCACGCGCGTCGGCCTCTGGCAGGATGATGCCAAGCTCCTCGCCGCCATATCGTGCCACGACATCTGCAGGCCGGTGAACCGCTGCCTTCAGCGCGAGCGCGACGCTGCGCAGGCAATCGTCACCCACCTGATGGCCATGGGAATCGTTGAACTGCTTGAACTGGTCGATGTCGACCAGCAGCAGCGACATCTGCGTGGCCAGGCGCAAGGTCTGCTGCCAGGATTCGAGCAGGACCTCATCGAACGCCCGGCGGTTGGCAAGGCCTGTCAGCCCGTCCTTCATCGCCATCGTCCGCAGAGCATCCTCGAGTGCCTTGCGATCGGACACGTCCCTGATGATCACCGCGCGGTGGCCGGGGTCGCCGTCGATCCGCTGCCCCATCAGCCGGGACGCGATCTCGACCCACATGGTGCCCCCGTCCTCCCGGATCACGCGAACCGTGACGACCGTGTCATCGACCTTTCCTGAAACGACCTGCCTGGTGGCCTCGGTAATCAGGCCAAGATCGTCGGGCGCAACGAACTCCGCGATGTGACGACCGATGATCTGCGACGTCGGAAGGCCGAAGAGTCGTTCCGCCGAGGGAGAGATGTAGCTGAAGGTCATGTCGGGGCGGACCTGTGCGATCACGTCGCTCGAATACCGGGCGATCAGTTCCAGCACGGTCTGGTCGTCGCTATCTTGCGCCATTGTCCTCTCCCATCGAGACAAGCCGCCCCCGCTGCCCGTCAATATGGAGAACCGTGCCTAACATGGTGTGAACACAGCCAATATAAGGCTGCGACAGGCTCAGCCTTACCGGCTCAGCCCATCGATTTCAGCCGGGCGATCACATCCTCGTCGCGGATGCGACGCCAGCGCGCATCGACAAAGCTGTGCACGCCGAACAGGAACAGGCCGGCCGACACGAGAATGTAGAGTTCGGGATATTCGTTCAGCGAAGACAACGCATCGCCCAAGCCCTTGACCTCGGACGCCGATCCGAACCAGCCCGCGCGCAGCAGCGACACGCCGATGACTGCGAACACCACCGCCCTGGCGGCCAGACCCGCTCGCCCGACGGGTACCACCCATCGCGGCGCGTGCGCAGCCACGCCTTGCATGAAATCGACCTTCCAGGCCTTGATCGCCTGATGCGCTGCCGCGGCAAGAAAGCACAGGCCCACGGCCCCGAGCACCGTATCGCCGAGCGGCATATCGAGCATCATGCTGCCGGCGGCCTGTTCCTGATCGCCGTCACCTTGCCCGGACTGACCCGTCGCGAGGCGAACGGCGGCATAGGCCATCAGGAAATGCGCAAGACCGCTTGCCGCATAGCCGATGCGGACTGCAATCCCCTTGGCATCGTCGCCCTTGCCCTCGCTGTCCAATGCTGCGCCGTAAAGCCGATAGGCACCATAGAGTGCCAGTCCAGCCGCCAGCAGGATCAGCAGCAAGGTCCCGCCCTGTGTATCGCGCACAGCGCGGAACACGCCTTGCGGGCTCGCTTGCGAAGACCCCGCGCCGGTGATGGCGAAATAGGCCAGGAGGCAGTAGACCACGCCGCGCGCAAACCATCCGGCCCGGGCAAATGTTTCGAGCCTGCGTAATCTGTCGATCATGGATGTTCCCCGCTCATTGGTAGCAGGGCTACGCGTGCGCCGATGCGCAGTTCCCTGAGCGAGTCCTTGCGGCGCAGCCTGTTGCGCCGGCACGGGTCATTGCTCGGCGAGCATCGCGCTGAAGTTCTTCTCCAGCGTGTCCGGCGCGGGTTTGCCGAACCGGCTGACGGCCACTGCCGCGATCAGGCTGACGATGAAGCCGGGCACGATCTCGTAGATCACTTCGCTCGGGCCCCGGCCGGCGATGGTGAACGGAGCGTAGAGCCAGATCAGCACCGTGGCCGCGCCGCCGACGATACCTGCCAGCGCGCCTTGGCGGGTCATGCGCCGCCAGTGCAGGCTGAGCAGGATGACAGGGCCGAAGGCTGCGCCGAAGCCCGCCCATGCATTGCCCACCAGCGAAAGGATGCTGTTCGACCGGTCAAGCGCCAGAAACACCGCAACCAGGGCCACCGCGAGCGTCGCCACCCTGCCGACCATGACCAGTTCGGTCTGGCTGGCCGATTTGCGGTAGAAGGTCTTGTAGAAATCCTCGGTCAGCGAGCTCGACGAGACCAGAAGCTGCGACGAGATCGTGCTCATGATCGCCGCCAGGATCGCTGCCAACAGGAAGCCGGCGATGTACGGATGGAACAATGTCTGTGACAGGACGATGAAGATCGTCTCGGCGTCGGCCAGCGCGATACCGTTCTGCGCGACATAGGCGAGCCCGCCGATGCCGCACAGCACCGCACCGATGACGGTGACGATCATCCACGACATGCCGATGCGGCGCATGGCGGGCATATCCTTGACCGACCGCACCGCCATGAACCGCACGATAATGTGCGGCTGGCCGAAATAGCCCAGCCCCCAGGCGAGGCTCGAGACGATGCCCAGGGTGCCGATACCGGCAAACCAGTCGAAATAGGCCGGATCGATGGCAGTGGTTGCGGCCTGGGTCCCCGACCAGCCGCCCACTGCGGCAATCGCCACGATCGGCACGAGAACCAGCGCGATGAACATGATGCAGCCCTGGACGAAATCGGTGAGGCTCACCGCCAGAAAGCCGCCGAACAGGGTATAGAGCACGACGACCGAGGCAGTCAGCACCAGCCCGAAGCGGTAATCATAGCCGAACGAAGCCTCGAACAACTTGCCCCCTGCGACCAGACCCGCAGAGGTATACAAGGTGAAGAAGATCACGATCACCAGCGACGCGATGACCCTCAGGCTGCGGCTGCGATCATCGAAGCGCTTTTCGAGATAATCGGGAATGGTGACAGCATCGTCGGCGATTTCGGTATAGGCGCGCAGCCGCGGTGCGACGAGACGATAATTGGCCCATGCCCCGATGGTCAGCCCGACCGCGATCCACACCGCGCTGAAGCCGCCGAGATAGACCGCACCTGGAAGCCCCATCAGCATCCAGCCGCTCATGTCGGAAGCGCCGGCAGAAAGAGCTGCGACCGCAGGCGGCAGGTTGCGCCCGCCCAGCATGAACTCCGAAACATTGCTCGTCGACTTGCGCCAGGCATACAGCCCGATGCCGATCATCAGCACAAAATAGACACCCAGCGAGACGGCGGTTTCCGAATTCATGGCAGTATTCCGTTCGGCATGGGGTTGAGGTGCGGGGGGACCGGATCAATCGCGAATCTGCCCGTCACCATGGACGAGATACTTGAAGCTGGTAAGCTGTTCGAGACCGACGGGCCCGCGCGCGTGCATTTTTCCCGTCGCGATGCCGATCTCCGCGCCCATGCCGAATTCGCCGCCGTCCGAAAACTGGGTTGATGCATTGTGCATCACCACCGCGCTGTCGATCGCCACCATGAACCTACGGGCGGCATCGTCATTGCGGGTGAGAATTGCATCGGTATGTCCCGAGGAATGTTCGGCAATAAAGTCGATGGCAGCATCGAGCCCGTCGACCAGCTTTACCGAAGCGATGGCATCAAGATACTCGGTGTTCCAATCCTCATCGCTGGCGCACGACAGCCGCGGTTCGATGGCGATCGCATCTTCATCGCCGCGCAGTTCGCAATCCGGCAGGGCGTCGACCAATGCGGGCAGCACCTTGGCTGCAATCTGGCGGTCGATGACGATGCTCTCGGTTGCGCCGCACACGCCGGTGCGGCGCAACTTGGCGTTGCGGATGATCCGGACCGCCTGGTCGATATCCGCATCGGCATGGACATAGCTGTGGCAGTTGCCATCGAGATGCAGCAGCGTCGGCACCCGTGCCTCGCGCCGGACCAGTTCGACCAGCCCACGCCCGCCCCTCGGAATGACGAGATCGACTTGATCGACCGCATGCAGCAGTTCTGTCACCGCGGACCGGTCGGTGGTGCCGACGGTCTGCACGCAATCGGGCGACAGACCGGCCTCGACGAGCCCCGCCTGCATGCAGCCGACGATGGCGGCGGTCGAGCGGATGCTTTCCGATCCGCCGCGCAGGATGATCGCATTGCCCGACTTGATGCACAGGGCGCTGGCATCCGCGCCAACATTGGGGCGCGATTCATAGATCATCGCGATCACGCCAATGGGCACCGCGACCCGGCGGATATCGAGGCCGTTGGGGCGATCGAACCGTGCAAGCTCGCGTCCCACCGGGTCGGGCAGGTCGGCGATGGCATCCAGCGCGTCGGCCAGCGCCGCGACCCGGCCTTCGTCCAGCCGCAGCCGGTCGATGAACGATGCAGGTTTGCTGTCACCCAGGCTCGCGATATCCGCTTCATTCGCCGTGATCAGATCGGCGCTCGCGATGCGCAGCGCACGGGCAGCGGCGCGCAGTGCGGTGTTCTTGGTCGCGGTGTCCGCGGCGGCGAGCTGGCGCGCGGCGGCCTTTGCGGATGCACACAGCGCGGCGACATGGGCGCCGACATCGCCCGAGGTTTTCTCGATCGGTTGCATAACGGTCATGATTCGTCTTTCCGGCCATCGCGGCCATTGTCGTGTAGGGCGGTCAGCGCAGCTCTACCGCGCGGTCATAGGCGGCAGCCAGCGTCGCCTGCAACCGCTGGTCAAGCGCGCCATCGCCGTTGAGGGCATCCAGGCCGGCGGCGGTGGTGCCGTTCTTGCTGGTGACGCTGGTCCGCAGTTCCTCGAGGCTCGAAGACGACCCCTGCGCCATGGCGATGGTGCCCGCCATCGTGCCGAGCACCAGTTGCCGGGCCTCGTCGGGCGCAAAGCCCAGCTCGGTCGCCGCCTCGACATAAGCGCGCGCAATCTCGAAGACATAGCCCGGACCCGATCCGGCAATCGCGGTCAACCGGTCGAGCATGTCCTCGTTGTTCACCCACAAAGTGCTGCCCGCCGCAGCCATCAGCGACTCGATCGTCGCACGCTGCTGATCGGTAGCTCTTTCGTCGGCGCACAGCCCGCTGACGCCTGCTCCGATCGCCGAAGGCAGATTGGGCATCACCCGCACCACCGGCGCGCCGCCGGACAGCGCGCGCAGCCGCTCGATCGAGCAGCCCGCCGCGATCGATGCGACGAACCCGTCCGGGGTCAAGCGCCCGGCATAATCGGGCAGAACCTCGGACACCACCTGCGGCTTCACCGCGACGATCACCAGGTCGAACGCGCACTCGTCCACCGGCGGCGGCTCACGCAGATAAGCAACCCTGTCCGAACCGTCCGAACGGTCGGGATCGGCCATGGGGTCGATGACAAAAAATCGTGTGTCGGGAAAGTCCCGTTCAGCCACAGCGCGCCACTGGGTGAGCAACGCACCTCCCATTTTACCGTGTCCAACCAATGCAATACGCAAACTCATCACCTTCTGTTTCATTCATCCGCCATCGACAGCACCGCGCTGACTGTGAAAACCCGGAGCCCGGGGCTGCCGCTGAGGGAAACAGACCGCGATGACCTGCATCCACGCTCGGAGCAACTCCGGGTTGCCATATGTTAATGTCATGGATATACGCCCCTATGTCAAAGTTGGTCTCCGGTGTCAAACCGCTGACCGATTCACAGCAAAGGGTGTGTTTGTCGAAAATCCCTATGCGCCATTCCTTTAATAAAAGAGTTGAGTATATCGTGAGTAAAACACCGCGTATTGTCATAAAGGTTGGATCCAGTCTTTTAACCGATCGGAACAAGCTTGTTCCAAGATGGGCATTTCTTCAAAGACTGATGGAAGATATTGGAGTTTTGACGGCAAGAGGGTACGAAGTAATCCTGTGTTCGTCCGGTGCGGTTTCGCTGGGCATGAAGATGATCGGGCTCACCCCCGCGACCGCAGGCCTGCGCGACAAACAGGCGGCGGCGGCCTGCGGAATGCCGCTGCTGCTCAACG
>JBKBTF010000067.1:0-16389 GCA_046291395.1 Blastomonas sp.
AGCGAAGTCGAGGGACGTGGCGCGCAGGTCCCTCGACTTCGCTCGGGACAAACGGAGATTGGGACAGACTCACGCAGGCACCCTCCGCGACCCGATCGCATCGGCAAGGCCTGCCGCCCATTTGGTGATGTCGCCCGCGCCGAGGCAGACGACCATGTCGCCATCCTGCGCCTCGGCGGCCAGCAGATCGGCGAGCTCTTCGGGACCGCTGATCGTGCGCGCCTGGCGATGGCCGCGTGCTTTCAATCCGCTGGCAAGCGCCTCGGAACTGACGCCCTCGACTGGCTCCTCGCCCGCGGCATAGACCGGCGCGACATAGACAATATCGGCATCGTTGAACGCCTGCTGGAACTCGTCCATCAGATCGCCGAGACGCGAATAACGGTGCGGCTGGACCACCGCGATGATGCGGTTCTGCACACCCTCGCGTGCCGCTGCCAGCACAGCACGGATTTCCACCGGGTGATGCCCGTAATCATCGATAATCGTCACGCCATCAACGGTGCCCACGTTCGTGAAGCGCCGCTTGACCCCGCCGAACTTGGCAAAGCCGGTGACGATGTCATTGTCCTCCATGCCCATCTGCAGACCGACTGCGATCGCGGCAATGGCATTCTGCACATTGTGGCGGCCGGGCATCGGCAGCTCGATCCCGGTGATCTGCCGGACCGAACCGTCGCGCTCGCGCACCGTCACGTCGAAGCGGTTGCCGCCGGGGATCGAGACGACATTGTCGCCGCGGATATCGGCCTGCGCGGAAAAGCCGTAGGTGACGATCCGCCGGTCCTTGACCCGCGGCAGGATGGCCTGGACCTCGGGATGGTCGAGACACAGGATCGCTGCGCCATAGAACGGCACGTTCTCGACGAACTCGACGAACGCGTTCTTGACCGCATCGAAGTTGCCGTAATGGTCGAGATGTTCGGGATCGATATTGGTGACAACCGCGATCGTGCCGTCGAGACGCAGGAAGCTACCGTCGCTCTCGTCGGCCTCAACCACCATCCATTCGCTGGCGCCCAGGCGTGCGTTGGAACCATAGCTGTTGATGATGCCGCCGTTGATCACGGTGGGGTCGATGCCGCCGGCATCGAGCATCGCGGCGATCATCGAGGTCGTCGTGGTCTTGCCGTGCGTGCCTGCCACCGCGACGGTGGACTTCAGCCGCATCAGCTCGGCGAGCATCTCGGCGCGGCGGACCACGGGGACGCGGGTCTCGAGCGCGAGATCGACTTCGGGGTTGCCGCGCTTGATCGCGGTCGAGGTCACCACCACCGCCGCATCGCCCAGGTTCTCCGCCTTGTGGCCGATCATCACCTTGATGCCGCGCTTGCGCAGGCCATCGATCACATAGCTTTCTGCGATGTCGGAACCCTGCACCTTGTAGCCCAGATTGGCCATCACCTCGGCGATGCCGGACATGCCGATGCCGCCGATGCCGATGAAATGGATGGTCCCGATGTCGACGCCGACGCCCTTCATGCTTCTGCTCTTTCCGTATCGCGCGCGAGCGCCTCGCCGCCGATGGCATGGCCCTTGGCGGCAGGTGCCACCCGGATCACATCGACCAGCGGCGCGCCGCCAAAACTTTCGACCAGATCCGCCAGATCGCGCACCGCATGCGGATAACCGCATTTGTGCGCGGCGAGCGCGGCGTTCTCCAGCGCGTGCGGGTCGAGTGCCATCTTCTGGATCTGCTTGGCGAGCTCCTTGGGGGTGAACACGTCCTGCCGGATCGAACGCGCGCCGCCCGCCTTGACCATTTCGCGCGCATTGGCGGTCTGATGATCGTCCATCGCGCTGGGCAGCGGCACCAGGATCGCAGGGCGACCGGCAGCCGTCAGTTCGGCGATCGTCGAGGCGCCGGCGCGGCCGATGAACAGGTGCGACCAGCCCAGTTTGCCGGGAATGTCATCGATATAGGTGGCCAGCTCCGCCGGGATGCCATGCTCGGCATATTTGGCGCGGACGATCTCGATATCTTCCTCGCGGCACTGCTGGACGACCTGCAACCGGCGGCGCAAATTGACCGGCAGCATCGCCAGGCCATCGGGAACCACTTCGGAAAGGACGCGCGCACCCTGGCTGCCACCGGTGACGAGCACCCGGAACACGCCGTCTTCGAGCAGCGGCGGGTAATTCTCGCCGCGCAGCGCCAGCACTTCCTCGCGCACCGGATTGCCGACGAGGTGGACCCGGTCGGCATATTTCGGATTCAGCCGGTCGACCTGCTTATAGGCGGTGGCAATCGCGTTGACCCGGCCAGCCATGAACCGGTTTACCCGGCCCAGCACGGCGTTCTGCTCGTGAACCACCGTGGGTATCGCCGCAGACTGTGCCGCCAGCAGCGTCGGCAAAGCAGGGTAGCCACCAAATCCGACCACGGCGGTCGGCTGGAAGGTCTCGAACAGGTTGAGCGCCATGGCGCGCCCGGCCCAGATGCCCTTCATGCCGCGGAGCCAGCCCAAGGGCCCACCCGCGATCCGTCCCGGCGGCAGGATGTGGACCTGATCGCCTTCGAAGATCCCGGGGATCTTGGCGCCGCGGTCATCGGTCACCAGAGCGATGCGGTGGCCGCGCTGCTGCAGCTCGCGGGCGAGGGCGAAGGCGGGAATCAGGTGTCCGCCGGTGCCGCCTGCGGCGAGCACATAATGGCGTGAAACGGTCATTTGCGGCTCCAGTCCTGCCCGAGCAAGGTACGGTCCTCGAACGGGTTACGCCGGGTGAGCGACAACAGCAATCCCGCGCCGATGCTGAGCGCGATCATCGAGGACCCGCCATAGCTGATGAACGGCAAGGTCATGCCCTTGGACGGAAAGAGCTGCAGGTTCACCGCGATGTTGATGAATGCCTGCCCGCCCAGTTGCGCGGTCAGGCCGGTCACCGCCAGAATGGTGAACAGATCGCGTTCGTCAAGCAGCCGCATGCACACCCGCACGATGATCGCGAAATAGACCAAGGCGATCGCCGCGCACGCGAGCAGACCGAACTCCTCGCCGATCACCGAGAAGATGTAATCGGTATGCGCCTCGGGAAGGTTGAACTTGTGCGTGCCCAGCCCCGGCCCGGTGCCGATCAGTCCGCCGCCGGTCAGCGTCTTGTGCGCGAACATCACCTGGTCGTATTCGCCGGCGCCGAACAGCCAGCCGTTGATCCGCTGGGTCGCGACCGGATAGAAGAAATAGGCGGCCGTCATGCCCAGCGCGCCGGCCCCGATACCGGCCGCCACCACCTGCATCGACAGACCGGCCAGCAGCATCAGCGTGAACCAGATGCCGATGAACATGATCGTCTGGCCAAGGTCGGGCTGGCGCATCAGCAGGAAGGCGATGATCCCGGTGAGCAGCGCCGACAAGCGCAGCACCGGGAGTGTCGGATCCTTGATCCGAAGCGAGATGATCCACGCCAAAGTTACCGCGAAGGCGGGCTTCAGGAACTCCGACGGCTGGATGCCGATGCCATAGCCGATCCAGCGCTTGGCCCCGTTTACCGTATTGCCAAAGATCGGCACGAGCATCAGCAGCACCAGACAGACGCATGCGACGATGATCGCCAGCCGCCGCGCCTCGCGCTTGGGCAGCATCGAAACCACGAACATGAAGCCAAGCCCCACGATCACCCAGCCGAGCTGGCGGTAGAAGAAGTACAGCGGGCTCAAGATTTCGGTCGCGGTGGACAGGCGGCGTGCGGTGGCAGGCGATGCCGCCTGCACCGCGATCAGCCCGATGGCGATCAGCATCAGGATCAGCGCGAGCAACATGCGGTCGAGCTCCCAGAACCAGATTGCCAGCTGCGACCGGTCGCTGCGTCCCAGCCTGCGACTGAGATTGCGCGGCAGCTTGTAGGCGCGTGGGCCCGAAGGTGCGACGGCGGGAGCTGTGGCGGCCAGGTCGCTCATTGCGTGGCTTCCTCCTGCTGGTTGATATCATTGGCGATCAGCGCGTCGACGATCTGACGGAAGCAGTCGCCGCGCGCTTCGAAATCGCGGAACTGGTCGAACGAGGCGCAGGCCGGCGAAAGCAGCACGACATCGCCGTCTTGCGCATTCTCCATCGCGCTGCGGACCGCATTGGCCATCATCTCGGCACGGGTGACCGGCATGACCTTTTCAAGCTGGTCGGCAAAGACAGGGCCAGCCTCGCCGATGGTATAGGCGTGAACGACATGGCCGAAATGCTCGGCGCAATCCTCCAGGCTGTCACCCTTGGGCAGCCCGCCGACGATCCAGTGAATACGCGCGAAGGCGCCGAGCGCCGGCGCGGTCGAAGCGGGGTTGGTCGCCTTGCTGTCATTGACATACAGCACGCCCTTGTGCCGGGCGATCTGCTCCATGCGGTGCGGCAGGCTGGAATAGGTGGCGAGCGACCGGCGGGTCTGCCCCTCGTCCAGTCCCAGTGCCCCCGCAACCGCCAGTGCCACCGCGACGTTCTGCGCGTTGTGCGGGCCCTGCAGCGTCGGCCAGGCTGTCTGGTCGGCTGCGGGAATGTCGGCGGCGTGAACCTCGATCGGAGCGGACAGGGTGGCGGCAATGGCGCGGGTGGGTGCGTCGTCGGTGGCAATCACCGCGACGTGTGCGTCGCTCTGCATCGCAAACAGCCGCGCCTTGGCGGCGCAATAGCCGGCAAAGCCATCATAGCGATCGAGATGGTCGGGGGTGATGTTGAGCAGCACCGCAACATCGCAATCGAGGCTGAAGGTCAGGTCGATCTGATAGCTCGACAGTTCGAGCACATAGACGCCGCCTTCAGGCAACGGCGGCTGGGACAGGATCGGCAGGCCGATATTGCCGCCCATGATCGCAGGCACTCCGGCCTCGATCAGGATATGGTGGATGAGCGCGGTGGTGGTGGACTTGCCGTTGGTGCCGGTGATGCCGACCACGCGGTGTGGCGGCAGGCTGCCACGGGCGAGCGCGAACAGTTCGATATCGCCGATGATGGGCACACCGGCAGCGCGCGCGCGGTCCGCCACCGGGTGGCGGTTGAGCGGAACCCCGGGCGATACGATCAGCCCGTCAAAGCCTGAAAGGTCGATCTCCATCGGATCGCCGATCACGACATCAGGATGGCTGGCGATCGCGGTCTCGCGCGCTTCCTCACGGTTGTCCCAGACGGTGCACCGCGCGCCCGAAGCCATCAGCGCATCGAGCGTCGCCAGACCCGAGCGCGCCAGCCCCAGGATGCAATAGCGTTTCGCGGCAAAGGCGGGCGAGACGATCAACGGATCTTCAACGTCGCAAGACCGACGAGCGCCAGCACCAGGGCGATGATCCAGAAGCGCACCACCACAGTCGATTCGGGCCAACCAAGCTGTTCGAAATGGTGGTGGATCGGCGCCATGCGGAACACGCGCTTGCCGGTGCGCTTGAAGAAGAACACCTGAATAATCACCGACATCGCCTCGACAACGAACAGCCCGCCGACGATCCCCAGCACGATCTCGTGATGCGAGGCGACCGCGATGGCGCCCAGCGCGCCGCCCAGAGCAAGAGATCCGGTATCGCCCATGAACACCGCGGCCGGCGGGGCGTTGAACCACAGGAAAGCAAGACATGCACCGATGATGCAGCCGCAATAGATCGCCAGCTCGCCCGCGCCCGGGACGTGTGGAATGCCGAGATAGGCCGCGAACCTGGCGTTGCCGACCATGTAGACGATCAGCAGGAAGGTGAGGCTGGCGATGATCACCGGAAAGGTGGCCAGCCCGTCAAGCCCGTCGGTCAGGTTCACCGCATTGCCGAACGCGACGATCGTGAACGCGGCGAACGGGATGTAGAACAGCCCGAGGTCGAAAGGCGGATAGTTGATAAACGGCACATACAGCAGCGTTCCCGTCTCCCGCAGGATGATCCAGCTGGCAACGCCTGCGATGACGAACTCGCCCAGCAACCTGACCTTGCCCGACACGCCCTTGTGGCTGGCCTTGCGCACCTTGTCGAAGTCGTCGAGAAACCCGATCAGGCCGAAGCCCAATGTCACCGCAAGGCACGCCCAGACGAAGCTGCTGGTCAGGTCCATCCATAACAGCACCGAAATGCTCAGCGCGATCAAGATCATCAGCCCGCCCATCGTGGGCGTCCCGCGTTTGGCGAGATGGGTCTGCGGCCCATCGGTGCGGATCGGCTGACCCTTGCCCTGACGGGTGCGCAGCATCAGGATGAAGCGCGGGCCAATGATCAGCCCGATAAGCAAAGCGGTGAGTATCGCCGCACCCGAGCGGAAGCTCAAATAGCGGATGAGGTTCAGCGGCCCCTCAAACTCCAGATATTGCGCCAGAAGATACAGCATCAGACCCCCTTCTGCGCCAAAGCGGCGCCTGCCGGCGGCTGTGCCAGCGCGCGCACCAGCGCAGATAATCCCACGGAATTGGACCCCTTGACGAGCACCGCATCGCCATCGGTCAGTTGTGCCTGCAACGCTGCAAGCGCCGCATCGGCGGCGGGCACATGCGCGATTGTTCCGTGCCACTCAAGCGAATTGGTGAGCGCATCGGCAAGGGGTGCCATTTCATCGCCGACCAGAATGAGCGCGGCGATGTTGGCTGCAATGACAGGGGCTGCCAGCGCTGCATGATAATGGTCCGAGGTCGCGCCCATCTCCTTCATCGCGCCCAGCACGGCGATGCGGCGCGGCGCGGTTTCGCTCGCCAGTTGCGCAAGCGTCGCGGCCATAGAGGCGGGGTTGGCGTTATAGGCCTCGTCGATCAGCAGCGCGCTGCCGCCGTCGGGGGTTGCAATCCTCAGCCGCTCGCCGCGTCCCGAAAGACCAGGCAGGTTGGCGAGCGCAAGACCGGCAATGGCAAGGTCGCCGCCTGCTGCATCGACCGCGGCCATCACCGCCAATGCATTCATCACCCAGTGTTCGCCCGGCGCGGCGATGCGGAAGCACAGCCGTGCCTCGCCGATCTGTGCGGTGACGAGGGACCCTCCCTCGATCGCGGATATGCTGTCGATCAGCCGGGCTTCGCTGTCCGGCTGGCTGCCGAAGCGGACAATCGTGTCGGTGCACGCTTTGGCTGCAGCATGGAGGCGAGGGAAATGGCGGTTGTCGTGCGGAAGAATGGCTGTGCCGCCGGGCTCCAGCCCCTGGAATATCTCGGCCTTGGCATCGGCGATGCCTTCCTCGCCATTGGCGAAGTTGCCGATATGTGCGGGCGCGATGGTGGTGATGATGGCAATATGCGGGCGCACGATGCGGGTCAGCACGGCAAGCTCGCCTGAATGGTTCATCCCCATCTCGAACACGCCAAAGCGTGCGTCGCGCGGCATCCGGGCAAGGCTCAAGGGCACGCCAACGTGATTGTTGTAACTCTTGACCGAGCGGTGGGCGCTGCCCGGGGCCATCCGGTCGAGCGCGTGGAACAGGGCCTCCTTGGTGCCGGTCTTGCCAGCGGAACCGGTGACACCGATGATCGTCGCGTGGCTCCGGTCGCGCGCGGCGCGTCCCAGCGCGGTCAGCGCCGCAGCGCTGTCAGCCACCAGAACGTGCGGATGGTCGATCGGCTGCTCGGCGATCATGCCTGCAGCACCTGCCGCCACCGCGCGGCCCATAAACCGGTGCCCATCCGTCTCCTCGCCGCGCATCGCGATGAAAAGGTCACCGGGCACAATCTCGCGCGAGTCGAACGCGACCCCGGTCACGGTGAAGTCAGCGCTAGCCGTGCCGCCGGTCGCTAAGGCGATTTCCTGAGAGGTCCAGAGAGTCAAAACTCCTCTCCCCTTGCGGGAGAGGAAAGACTTGGCCTGGCAGCTTTCTGCCTGGCAAGTCTTGGAGAGGGGGGAGCGAACGAAACACGACATTTGCGCCCGACCGCCTTCACCCTCTCCCAGCTTCGACTAGGCAGCAGAGCTGCCAAGTCTGCGCAACCGTGGACAGAGTCACGTGCCTCTGTCCACCCCGTCAAGGGAGAGGAAAAGTTGGAGCGGGGAGCACTCATGCCGCACATTCCCGTGCAACCTGAACATCGTCGAAAGGCAGCACGCGGTCTCCGACGATCTGGCCCTGTTCGTGGCCCTTGCCCGCGAGCAGCACGATATCGTTCGGGCCTGCCATCGCCACCGCCGCCGCAATCGCCTCGCGCCGTCCTCCGATCTCGGTAGCATTCGGCGCGGCCGCCATGATCGCTGCACGGATGCTGGCCGGGTTTTCGGAACGCGGATTGTCATCGGTGACGATCACGACATCGGACAGGTCGCTCGCCACCTGGCCCATTTCGGGGCGCTTGCCGGTGTCGCGGTCGCCGCCCGCGCCGAACAAGGTGATCAGCCTGCCGGTAACGTGCGGGCGCAGCGCCTCGATCGCGGCCTGCAGGCCATCGGGGGTGTGGGCATAATCGACATAGACCGGCGCCCCCGCGCGCGTGATCACCGCGCGCTCGAGCCGCCCGCGCACCGGCTGCAACCGGCCCATATGGTCGAACACCTGTTTCGGGTCGCCGCTCGCGGCGATGACGATCGCACCGGACACCAGCGCATTGGCGGCCTGGTACGCGCCGATCAGCGGCAACGTGATCTTCACCTCCCTGCCCTGATGCGCGATCAGCAACTGCTGGCCGAGCTGGGTCGGGGTGCGGCTGATCAGCCGGATCGCCTCGCCCGCTGCGCCCACTGTCATGACATCGAGGCCACGCGCCTTGGCGCGAGCAATCACCTTGGCGGACCAGGCATCATCGGCCCAGATGACAAAATGACCGCCCTCTACGACGACCTCGTCGACCAGCCGCATCTTGGCCTCGAAATAGGCTTCCATCGTGCCGTGATAGTCGAGATGGTCGCGGCTGAGGTTGGTGAATGCAGCCACCTGCACCGGCAGCCCCTCGGTGCGGAACTGCGACAGGCCGTGACTGGAGGCCTCGAAGATTGCATGAGTCACGCCCTCGCGTGCCAGCCCCGACATATTGCCGAGGAAAGTCACGATGTCGGGCGTGGTCAGCCCGGTGGAGGCCTGATCGACCGAAGTGGTGACGCCCAGCGTACCGATCGAGGCGGCATTGTGCCCAGCCATGCGCCAAAGCTGACGCGTCATTTCAGCGGTCGAGGTCTTGCCGTTGGTGCCGGTGACGGCAGCGACATGGGCAGGAAAGGGGGTGAAGAAGCGCGCGGCGATCCGGGCGAAGGCGCGGCGAGGTTCAGCATCCGCGATATGCACCGCGCCGACCACCGTTGCATCGGGTGCAGCGACAATGGCGACGGCGCCGGCAGCGATGGCATCGGCAATGAAATCCTCGCCGTTGAACCGCGCCCCGGCAAACGCACCGAACACGGTACCGGGGGCGACCTTGCGGTGATCGATGGCAAATCCGGTGACCGTCTGCGCGCCATCCGCGCCGGACAGGCCGGGAGCCAGTTCACCCAGTTTCATTTCCGTGCCCTTTGTTCGACCCTGTAAATTCCTGCCTCCTCTATGTCTGCCCGGCGCAGATGCAAGACCCCTGCTGCGGGTCAGATTGTATAATCGCCTAAGCCGGATCCTGTGCCTTGGCCGGAGCAGCGGCCTTGACCGGCGCCTTCCAAAGCAGGGGCATCAGCTCGGACACATCGACATCACGGCGGTCATCGGGGATGATGCCCAGCATCGGACCGATACGCGGGACCAGACGCGCCACCACCGGCGCTGCCGTCCATCCGGCGGTGCGCTGGAACGACGATGCCTGGTTGCCCGCAGGCTCATCGATCATGATCAGCACGACAAAACGCGGGGCATCCATCGGGAACACGGCCGCGAATGTCGCCACCACCGAGCTGCGCTTGTACCCGCCAGCACCGGGCTTTTCAGCAGAACCGGTCTTGCCCCCGACACGGAAGCCCGGGGCTTCGGCCTTGCGGCCGGTACCGTCGCGCACGATCATCCGCAGCAACTGGTTCATCCGCGCGCTGGTCGATGCCTTGAACACCCGTTTACCGCGCGGAATCTCGCTCTGCTTGAGCTTGACCAGCGTGGCCGGGCGATACACGCCGCCGTTGACCATCGTCGCATAGGCGCTGGCCAGATGCAGCGGGGTGACGGCAATACCGTGGCCGTAGCTGACGGTCATGTTGGTCAGCCTGCCCCAGCTTGCGGGCCACAAGGGCTTGGCACGCTCTCTCAGATTGATCTCGGCCGGGCGATCGAAGTGCAGCTTGCGCATCACCGCCTGCAGCCGCTCGGGGCCCAGCTCATCTGCGATCTGCGCAGTGACGATGTTCGAACTGTGGACCAGGGTCTCGGGCACGTTGAGCCAGCGGCCGGACGAGTGTGAATCGCGGATCTGGAAGCCACCGACCCTGAGCGGGCGGCTGGCATCATAACGGCGCGCAAGATTGGTCACGGTGCCCGCGTCGATCGCGGCAGCGACGGTCAGCGGCTTGAACGTCGACCCCAGCTCAAAGAAACGGTAGGTCACCTGGTTCGCCTCGAACGCAGCGCTTCTGGCATCAAACTGGTTGGGGTTGAAGCTGGGCAGCGAGGTCATCGCCATCACCTCGCCCGTTTCCACATCCATCACGACACCCGCCGCAGCCTTGGCATCATAGGATTTCATCGCACGGCCCAGCTCGTCCTCGAGCGCTGCCTGCACCCGGATATCGATCGAAAGGGCGGACGGGGTCAGCCGCAGTTTGGGATCGAGCAGTTCCTTGTCCATCGCGCGCTCCATGCCGGAGACGCCATGGCCGTCGGGGTGGACATAGCCCAGCACATGCGCAGCAAGCTGCAACTGCGGGTAGAAGCGCTCCTTTTCGCGCGGAAACTCGATACCCACCTCGCCCAGCGCGTGGACGCGGTTGACCTCTTCGGGCACGGCGCGGTGACGCAGATAGGTCGGCTTCTTGCGGCCCAGCAGCTCAAAGAAGCGTGCCTCGCTGGTGTCGGGAAAAATCTGCGCCAGCTTTCCTGCGAGCACCTTGCGATCACCGATCAGCCGTTCGGGCACCACGCGGATGGCATAGCCATCGATCGTGCGGGCCAGGGGCACCCCGTTGCGATCGACAATGTCGCCGCGGCCCGGATCGACCAGAGCCGACCGGGTGGCGGCCTGGGCCTGTTCGCCGAACACGCCGATGAACGTCAACCTCAGCAGGATCGCGCCAACACCGATGCCGAACAGGGCGAGCACGGCGACCAGCCGCACTTGCGCGGTCAGCGTCATATGCTGGCGCTTGCTGGCAAGGCGGACCCTGTGGCTGCCGGATGCGAGCGCGGTCATTGGCCCCCCGTTTTCTTCAGCTCGGCCTCGGCCTGCCTGTTGATCCGATCGAGCAGCCGATCGTCGAGCAGGCGTCGGCCTTCGGTCTTGGCTTCGGTTGTGCCTGCGCCGCTCATCGCGACCTTGGGCGAGGTCGAGGCCGCGGTGGCGGCGCGCGCCGGACTGATGATCGCGACGCTGGCGGCAACCGACAGAGGTTCGGGGGTCTTGACGGTGTTCGCAGCCAGCTCGGACGGCTTGATGGCTTCGGGCTCGGCCTGAGGCTTGATCGTCATCGCGGCGACCCGCACCGGCTTGTCGAGCTGGCGCATGTCATCGCCCAGATTGGCAAGCTCGCGTTCGCCATCAAGATATTGCGCGGCGCTGGGCGCTTCATAGCCATATTCAAGATCGTTCCACATCGCGAGCTGGGTCAGGCTGGCACGGGTGGCGAACTCGGTTTCCAGGTAACGGATCTCAGCGCGGGTGCGCAGGATCTCGCGTTCGGTGCGCGTGAGGTCGCTGCGCAGCGTCGCGACGCTGAGCGACAGCGGATACAGCGCGATCGCGACGATGAAGATCAGCGCGATCCAGCCGATGGTCTTGAGGCGCTTGACAGCGAGGATCATGCCGCCCGCCTTTCAGCGTCGTCATCACGGCCCCAGGCCGGAGCATCGCTGCGAACCGCGACCCGCAAGGTGGCCGAACGCGCGCGGGGGTTACGCGCGCATTCGGCCTCGCCCGCCCGGGTCGGCCTGGCGGGTTTCTCGAAACTGGGGGTCCGGCGCTGGCCGGACATGTCTGGCAAGTGACGCGATCCGGCGCCTTCGCTGCCGCTGCGCAGCTTCAGGAAGCGCTTGACGATGCGGTCCTCGAGGCTGTGAAAGCTGACCACGGCGAGCCTGCCACCGGGTGCGAGCATAGCCTCGGCTGCGACCAGCCCTTCGCGCAGCTCGTCGAGCTCGCCGTTCACATGGATACGGATCGCCTGGAAGGTGCGGGTCGCAGGGTCCTTGGGCGCGCCGGGGCGATAGCCCAGAGCCTTGCGGACCACGGCCGCGAGCTCCAGCGTGCGCCCCAGCGGGCGCGCGGCGACGATGGCGCGGGCGATGCGCCGCGACTGGCGCTCCTCGCCATAGAGATAGAGAATATCGGCGATATCGGCTTCTTCGGCGGTGTTGACGAAGTCCGCGGCGCTCAGCCCGTCCTGCCCCATGCGCATGTCGAGAGGGCCGTCCGACTGGAACGAGAAGCCCCGGCCTGCCTGATCGAGCTGCATCGACGACACGCCGATGTCGAAGACGATGCCATCGACCTGGGTAACACCGGCTGCGCGCAGGACATGCGCGAGCTGGGAAAAGCGCGCGGCGTGAAAGGCGAACTTGCCCCCGCTCTCGGCTTCCAGCGCGGTGCCTGCAGGCGCCGCATCGGGATCGCGGTCCAGCCCGTGGACATGCGCGCCGGCGGCCAGCATCGCGCGGCTGTAACCGCCCGCGCCGAAGGTCGCATCGACATGCACTTCGCCCTCGGTGATCGAAAGGCCTTCCAGAACCTCGGCGAGCAGCACCGGGACGTGCGGCGCGGAAGTTTCAGGGGTTTGCGGGGTGTCGCGCCGGGCCATCAGATCTTGCCCCCCAGCTCGTCCATCATGAAGCGGGCGATATATTGCTGCGAGGCGAGGCGGCTATCATCGATCGACAGCAGGTGCTCGACACCCCAGACGCTGAAATCGGTGCCGTTGCCGCTGAAGAACACGTGCTTGTCGATCCGCGCCATCGCCACCAGCAGTTTGGGAAGGATCAGGCGGCCGCTGCCATCGAAAGTGATGCGGAAGGTGGTGTTGAAGCGCGCTCCGCCGAATACTTCGGTGCGGAATTCCTCGCCCTGCTCGTTCGCCAGTTCCTCTCGGTGCTGCATCTGCGCCAGCAGCGAATCGAGCCGCGCGGTGCCGCATCCCTGCAGGCACTGGCCCTCGGCGTTGAAGCTGAGCACGGCAACGCTTTCGCCCTTGCTGCCATGAATGAGGGGATTCCGGAAGCTGGCAGGAATGGCCATCCGGCCCTTTGGGTCGATGGTCGTCAGTGCAGAACCGAGAAAGGCACTGATTTCCGCCACTTGTAAATGAACCCCTTGTGCCGCGCCGTTGCGTTTCCCTGACCGTTTCGGGGTTGTGGATCACTCGCCTGACCCTGACGTTTGCCCACCGGCACGCCGGAGAAGGACAAAGGCATCAGCCACCCGCGGCGCGCACGCGCTGCAGGCCAGTCAGGCATAACAAATGATATGAACCCCGATTAAGGACATACATAACAGGGGAAATTTGGGGATGAAAGGGTTTTTTTGGGGTTAGACCCGCATTCGAGGGGTCATTACTTCAATTCCGGGACGAACCGAAGATACCGCGTTGCCTTTTATCATGATGTATCCTTGCGCATCAGGTCGCCGATCAGGGCGGATACGAAACGCCGGTTGGCGTGGACCCAATCGCCGGATTCGCGGATCATCGCTGGGTCGAGAAGATCGGCATCGCCCACCAGGGTGGCCCTCCCCTGGCCGGGTCGGCATTGCGCGACATGACCTTCGGCCTCGATGCAACAGGCCCCGTCCCCAGTATTCCCCTGCGCGGGCGTGAAAACCCCGGGATGGACCAGGACCGCCCCCGATGGCTTCAGCCGCACCAATTCGAGCTCGGGATCGACCAGCACGAGTCCCCAATGGCCCAGCAGCGGCGAAAGCAGCCCGGTACGCTGCGGTCCTAACGGGTCGCCAATCCCCCTGCCGCCATGCCATTCGAGCATCGGATCGGTGAACAGCAGCAGCCTGCCGCCACGCCGGACATAATCGTCAAGCGCGACCAAAGCTTCGGGAGGCAAGGCCCGGGGCTGCACCAGGATCGCCAGATCCGCACCTGTCAGCACATCCTCGTCGATCGCATCGGCGACCACCAGATCATGCGCCGCGTTCAACTCTTCGTGCAGCGGATGCGGTTTGCTCTGCCCCGCCAGTATCGCGGCCATGTCCACCCCATCGCCATGCACCAGCGGCAGGCTGCTCATCAGGACGACGCGCATTCGGGGAAGATCGGGGACCAGTGGCGTGGCAGACTCTGTTTCCGCTTCTCTGTCGGTTTCCGCAGGCGGAGCAGCAGAACAGCCTGTCGCCAAAGCTACCGCCATCCATGCGGCGAGCCGCCGGCTGGTCACGGTTGCGGGGCAGGCCGGGGGCGGGATTGCGGATCGGGTTGAAGTTCGCCCACCACCGGAGTCTGGCCGCTCGCGCTGTGCTGCGTGCCTTCGGCGGGCAGATCGGGAACGACGCCCAGATCGACCAGCGGCTCGCTTGCCGCCGGGGCCTGGACCACCGGAGGTGCGGTGGGCTCGAGCATACCGGGCGGCGTCGTTGCCGCGACATCTTCCACGGGAACGTCACCGCCTGCGCGTTGCAACAGCATATCGGCCAGCGCGACCGTCACCAGCACCGCAAAGATGCCGGCGATGCCGATCTGCAGGCGATGCATGATCGGGTTGCCCGCTGGATTGCGGACGGAGTTGCGGGCTCTTTCAGCGACCATGCGGGTCAATATAGGTCAATCCGCCAGCCAGGGGAAGACCGGCAATCCCTTGGCGCGCAGCCATTCGGGATTGTACAGCGTCGACAGATAGCGAAAGCCGGTGTCGCACAGGATTGTGACGATGCGCGCGCCCGGGCCCAATGTCCGCCCGAGTTCGACGGCACCGGCGACGTTGATCCCCGAGGACAGCCCCAGGCAAAGCCCCTCTTCCTTGAGCAGACGCTGCACCCAGTACAGCCCGACCTCATCGGAAATGCGGAACTGCGTATCGATCGGGGCATCTTCCAGATTGCCGGTGATGCGGCCCTGCCCGATGCCCTCGGCGACCGATGAACCTTCCGCTTTCAGTTCCCCGTTCGCATAATAATTGAACAACGCCGCGCCGTGTGGATCGGTGAGCGCGATCGTGACGTTCTCGTCCTTGGCCTTCAGCCCCATGCCCACGCCCGCGATCGTGCCACCGGTGCCCGCCGCGCAGGTAAAGCCATCGATTCGGCCCTCCATCTGCGCCCAGATTTCCTCGGCCGTCCCCTCGATATGCGCGCGGCGGTTGGCGATGTTATCGAACTGCTGTGCCCAGACCGCGCCCGGCGTCTCTTCGGCCAGGCGGCGCGAGGTGTGAACGAAATGGCCAGGGTTGGAATAAGGCGCGGCCGGAACCAGCACCAGCTCGGCCCCCAGAGCGCGCAGCGTGTCCATCTTTTCCTTGGACTGGGTTTCGGGCATGACGATGATCGTCTTGTAGCCCTTGGCGTTGGCGACCAATGCGATGCCGATTCCGGTATTGCCCGCAGTGCCCTCGACGATCGTACCGCCCGGCAGCAGAGTGCCGCGCTCCTCGGCATCGCGCACGATATACAGCGCGGCGCGGTCCTTCACCGAAGCGCCCGGATTGGTATATTCGCATTTGCCGAAGATGTCGCAACCTGCCGCCTCGCTGGGCCCTGCGAGCCGCACAAGCGGGGTGTTTCCGATCAGGTCGAGCGTGCTGGCTGTGGTGTTCATCGCGGCATAGATAGGCGTGCGCTGCCGGAGGGGCAAGCAGGATGCTGTCATGGCGCTGGCAGCCGGGCCTGGCGGGGGCGCTTCGCTTCCCACCAGGCCCCGCCCATTTTCAATCGTGGTCGGCGGCGGGGGCCGCAGCTCCGGTCGGGAAGCCGCGCCGCTTGAGCAGCGCGTTGACGTCCGGATCGCGGCCCCGGAAGGCGCGATACGCCTCGACCCGCTCGGTTTCGTTGCCGGTGGACAGCAGCGTCTTGCGGAAGCGGTCGGCAATTTCGCGATTCCACACGTCGCCCGATTCCTCGAACGCCGCCCAGGTGTCGGCGTCCATGGTTTCAGACCACAGATAGCTGTAATAGCCCGCCGAATAGCTGTCTGACGAGAACAGATGCCCGAACTGCGGCAGGCGGTGACGCATCACCAGCTCGCTGGGCATGCCGATTTCGGCGAGGGTCGCCTTCTCGAATGCGCGCGGATCGGCAACCGGATCGGTGCGATAGTGCAGTTTCATGTCGACGATGGCCGATGCGAGATACTCGACCGTCGAGAAGCCCTGATTGAAGGTCTCGCTGGCGTTGATCTTCTTGACCAGTTCCGCCGGGATCGGTTCTCCGGTCTGGTAGTGGGTGGCGTAGTTTTCAAGGATATACGGCGTC
>JBKBTF010000068.1:0-15793 GCA_046291395.1 Blastomonas sp.
GTCACGCAACAATCCGCCGGGTCACCGGATCGCGCACCGGCATGCCGGCGTGATCCAGAAACCAGTCAGGATCGCTCCTGCGTAATGCGGTTGCAGATCGCGGATCGGGACGAAAGCGCAGCAGCACGAGCGCCGGCATACTCCATCGTGTCCAGTCACTTGCCTGGTCCCGGGGACGGACACGATGCCCGAACCAGGCCATTGCGGGGGCCGAAATGGCAGTCCCATCATATCCCGGCCGGGCGACGACTGCAATCGGCATTTGCCGCGCTATGTCGCGCCACCGGTGCCACTGGTGGAAATTGGCCAGATTGTCCGCGCCCATGATCCAGATGAAATCGCGTCTTGAGTGCCGCCGCTGCAGTTTGGCGAGCGTATCAACCGTAAAGCGCGTACCCAATTCCGACTCGATAGCTGTCGCGCGAATCCGGCTGCGGCGGGCCATGCTTCGAGCCGATGCCAGCCGTGCAGCGAGGCTGGCCATGTCGGCAGCGTTCGCCTTCAGCGGGTTGCCCGGGCTGACCATCCACCAGATCTCGTCCAGCCCCAGCGCCTTCATCGCGAACAGGCTGATTGCGCGATGGCCGCGATGCGCGGGGTTGAACGATCCGCCGAGCAGTCCGGTGCGGACGGGGCGATTGTTCATTCGCCCAGGCTCCAGACCTGGCGGTCGCGGTGGACGCGCAGTCGCTGCCAGTGCGCAGTGGATACGTCGCGTGGACAGGCGGCGGTCACGTGCGAACCTGGCCTGTGCCGTCGACCAGCCACTTGTAGGTGGTCAGCCCTTCGAGCGCGACGGGCCCGCGGGCGTGCAGACGTCCGGTGGCGATGCCGATTTCAGCGCCCAATCCGAATTCGCCGCCATCGGCGAACTGGCTGGAGGCGTTGACCATCACGATTGCGCTGTCGACCTCGGCCTGGAAGCGCGCTGCGGCAGCGGCATCATTGGTGACGATCGCGTCGGTATGGCCCGAACTGTGCCGCGCGATGTGCGTCAGCGCGCCATCCAGCCCGTCGACAACCGCGACCGAGACGATCGCGTCGAGATATTCGGTATCCCAGTCCTCTTGACTGGCCGATACGGCGCGGGGCTCGAGTTCCAGTACCATGTCGTCGCCACGGACTTCGCAGCCGCCGTCGACGAGCGCAGCCAGCAGCTTGGCCGCATGGGGATAGTTGCGGTCGATCAGCAGCGTTTCCATCGCACCACAGATGCCGGTCCGGCGCAGCTTGGCGTTGACGACGATCGCCTCGGCCATGCCGGGATCGGCGGCGGCGTGAACGAAGCTGTGACAAATTCCGTCAAGGTGAGCGAGTACGGGCACCCGCGCATCGGCCTGCACCCGTGCGACCAGCGACTTGCCGCCGCGCGGGATAATGAGGTCGATCCCGCCGCTTGCAGCCAGCATGGCGCCGACGGCATCGCGGTCCTGCGTGGGGACGAGTTGCACCGCCTTCGGGTCCATTCCCGCGCTGGCCAGTCCGCGGGTAAAGCTGGCATGCAGCGCTCGGTTGCTGTGGACCGCCTCGCTGCCGCCGCGCAGGATGACGGCATTGCCCGACCGCACGCACAGCGCGGCCGCATCGATCGTCACGTTCGGTCGACTTTCGTAGATGATCCCGATGACGCCGATCGGCACTCGGACCCGCCGCAGGACCATCCCTGCGGGCGCCACCCGCCGGTCAATCTCCTCGCCAACGGGGTCAGCCAGACCGGCGATGGCATCGACACTGTCCGCAATCGTGGCAAGACGCGCATGATCCACCCGAAGTCGGTCCAGCAGCGCAGCCGAAAGTCCTCTTGCGGCACCAGCCTGGCAGTCTTTCTCATTTGCGGCCAGGATTTCCTCGGCGTCTGAACGCAGCGCGACCGCCGCGGCGCGCAGAGCGGCTGCCTTGGTCTCATCGTCCATGCGGCGAAGGCTGTGCGAAGCGTTGCGGGCGATCCGACAGCCATGATCGATCAATTGTGCAGGGGTTGGATCGGGCGGAGAGGGGGCGTTGGTCAACATGGCATGCCTCTACCAGTCACAGCCAGGCACTCCAAGACACGACTCGAAACTAACCTATGATAGGAAAAAAACGACTCGCAACCGATTGCATCAGGGTTCTGTCAGCTGCAGTGACGCGAGAATTGCAAAAAAATCACGACAAAATGCGGCTCATCGCACGCGTCGTCCGACTCGTGGCAATCGCTGCGGACTCGATTCGCCAAGCCCCATGCGCTTTGCTAGCCGCGCTTCGGGGTTAACTTTAGGGTCTATTGGGTCGTGCACATTTCAGGAATGCGTAAGCGTGTTACCGATACGCTTGCGCTTTGGTTCCCTGACCGCGAATTTTTTATGCGGTCTCAGGGACAGATCAAATTCGTAAAGGTCTCAAGCCGGTTGCAGATGACCATCGCCAGCGCGGTGGTAGCTGCGGTATTGGTGTGGCTGCTGGTCACGCTGACCATGCTGATCAGCCAGTACAGCATTTCGGCCGAGCGGCTCGCGCTGGTGCGCCAGCAGGCTCAGGTGGAAAGCTCCGCCAGCCGCGTCGCCGCTTACCGCTCGTCGGTGAATGATGTCGCTGCGGACCTTGAGAAGCGTCAGGCGTTCCTCGAAGACATCGTGACAAGCTATATCGGCGAGCAGGCCGCCAGCGAAGATGCAAGCGCTGTCGTAGGCGAAGCGGCTGCCAGCGATGAAGCTGCCAAGACCGCCAGCAAGATCAGCGCCCTGGTTCCCGAAGCTGCAGGTCTTGCCCGGATGGAAGCGCGCCAGATCGCATTTGTCGAGCAACTGACCCGGGCAGCATCCGTTCGCGCCACCAATGCCGAGCAGGCGATCCGCAAATTTGGCCTCAACCCCGACAGCGTCGCACGCGCCAGCGCCGCAGCGCAGGGTGGTCCGTTCATTCCTCTCAAGGGCTCGGGCAAGCTTCAACTCGATCGGCGGTTCACGGCGCTCGGCCACACGCTGGCGCGCATGGATGCTCTCGAGCGCGGCCTGGTTGCCATTCCGTCGGGAGCGCCTGCGCTCGCCCCCGCCATCACCAGCGGCTTTGGCTATCGCCGAGACCCGTTCACCGGCGCCGCCGCGCTGCACAGCGGCATCGATTTCAAGGGCGCCCATGGATCGGCCATTCTGGCGGCAGCCCAGGGCAAGGTCGTCTTCGCGGGAGTCAAGAATGGCTATGGCAAATCGGTGGAAGTGGCACACGGCAATGGCCTCGTGACGCGCTATGCCCATTTGTCATCGATCGGCGTCCGCGCTGGCCAGCGGGTCGAAAAGGGCGAGCGCTTGGGTGGCATGGGCAGCACCGGGCGTTCGACCGGCACCCATCTGCACTTCGAGGTCCGCCATAACGACCGCGCAATGAACCCCCGCCCGTTTCTGGAGGCCAATCGTGATGTTCTCAAGATCCAAGCCGTCGCCGAACAGCGGACCGACGACTCCTCCCGCTAGCGCCCGCTCAGCCAAGTCAGGATCCAGCATGGTCGGCAATTCCACCTTTTCCGTGATTGGCGCCGATGTGGTGATCACCGGCAACATATCCGCCAAGGTCGATCTGCATATCGACGGCCGGGTTGAAGGCGACATCGCATGCGCTTCGCTGGTGCAAGGCGAATCGAGCGCGATCCACGGCGCAATCACGGCTGAAACCGCCCGCCTCGCCGGGACGGTTGATGGCTCTGTCAATGCACGTGAACTGGTGATCACCGCCAGCGCGCGCGTGACCGGAGATGTCAGTTACGAGACGATCACGATCGAACAGGGTGGCCATGTGGATGGCCAGTTCCGGCACAAGAGCAAGGGTGGTCTGGCAAAGGCACCCGCGCTGGCCAGTGTCGCTGTCGCCAGCGAGGACCGCCCGGCGCTGTTGCTTTCCAACTGACCGAGGCAAACCGGCGGCGATGCAAAAAGCCGCTATGCCAAAGTATACGGGCCGCGTAATCATGCTGCCCATGACATTTCATCGCCCGATCCTTACCGCGCTGCCCTTGATGGCCGCCATGCTTCTTGCTGCTTGCCAGGCCGAGCCTCAGAAACAGGCAGCGGTGCAGGGCGAAGCGAATCAGGGATTGGAGTTGCCGCCCGGCCACCCGGAGATCAGCATGCCGGGCAAAGGCACCGCGGAAACGAGCCACTCTGCATCGGGCCACCCCCCGGTCATCAGCCTGGATGGTGAGGGGCTGCGGCTGGTCGATCCCAAAAGTGGGTCTACCCGGCTTTTGCCTTTCGGGGTGCAGCAAGCGCAATTGAAGCTGGTCGCCGAAAAATTAAAAGGTCCGGCGAGTGTCGGCCGCAACACCGAATGCGGCGCCGGGCCGCTCGCTTATCTGAGCTGGGACGACGGCCTGACGCTCTATTCGCTCGACGGGCTGTTTGCCGGATGGGCGCTGGATGAAAGCGGTGTACCATCGCCAGCAGCAAAAGCCGCGGTGAACGGAAAACCGCCAGCGCGGCTGACCACGATCAGCGGCATCGGGATCGGCTCCACCCGTGCGCAACTGATCGATGTGTATGACGCCAAGATCGAGCAAACGTCGCTTGGCACGGAGTTCAACGCGGCAGGGCTATCGGGCATTCTCGACGGCAAGGGCGAGAATGCCAAGGTGACCAACCTTTGGTCAGGCGTGAACTGCGTGTTCCGCTGATCGACCAGGCCTTGGCTGCAAGCTCGGGCTGGGCTGCGATGGCCTTCAGATAAGCGCGCGCGACGGGCGGCGGCATGGCCCGCCCGATATCGTACCGCCGGATGTTGGCCAGCGAAATGCCAAAGGCGCGGGCGACCTCGTCTTGGCTCATCCCGAGCCTATTGTGCAGCTTACGGACCCGGCACCCCATCAAGCCCCTTGCTGGCAAGCCACGGCCGAGATCGCTAGAGCATCGTCATGACATCGCAATTCACACCCATTCCCGCCGGAAAGCTGGCGACCATCGTCACCCATCTCGAGATGGTCGAGCGCCCGCGCCCGCGACCTCTCAAGGCCGTGCCACTCAGGTTAAAGCGCTGGGCGGCGCCATCTGCGGACAAGTACCGGCTGCTCTATCGTCGGGTGGGGGAGCCCTGGCTGTGGTTTTCGCGGCTGACTATGACGGACGGGACACTGACCGAGATCATCCATGATCCGAAGGTTGAGATCTTCGCGGTGCTCGATCCGCAGGGGATAGAGGTCGGTCTGCTGGAACTGGATTTTCGCCAGACTGCCGCGTGCGAAATCGCGTTTTTTGGGCTGATCCCGACGCTGACCGGACAGGGCTTTGGCGGCTGGCTGATGGCACAGGCGCTAGGCCTGGCGTGGCGCGCCGGGGTCGAACGGGTTTGGGTGCACACCTGCACGCTCGACGATCCGCGCGCGCTGGGCTTCTACATCGCCCATGGCTTTGCGCCTACAGCGCGCGAGATCGAAGTGCTCGACGACCCGCGTCTGACCGGCCTCATCCCGCGCGATGCTGCGCCGCATGTGCCGGTGATCGAGCCTTAGCTGAAAGTTTCTGCGACGTCTGCTGGAGCCGGCCCAGCCAGTTGTCGGTAGAGCGCCGCATAAATGCATACCATCAACACGGTGATGAACATGCTGAGCACCGAATCGACCAGGGTAGTGAGCGTGGTGGCGAGCGCGTCTTCTACCGCCAAGCGGACCACCAGCCCGATGATGGTGACCGAGGTCAGATAGACGAAGAACGCGGTTACCGCGACGACGATCAGGAACAGCAGTATCCGGCCGCTGTTGCCCTTGGTCAGCGCCCATGACCGGCGCAAGGCGGCGATCACATTGGCGTTGCGCTCTGCCACCATCGCCGGGCCTGCAACCACCAGCTTGATGAACAGGTAGATGCCGGGGAGCACGAAAGCGAGCGAGCCGAGGAACACCATCACGCCGCTCAGTATTCCCATCGCGTAATAGGGCAGCAGGATCGACAGGCCGCGCCGCATTGCCTCGCTTACCGATGGCTGGCCGCGGTCGAGGATCAGCACCAGCATCACCACGCTGGCAAAGCCATTGGCAAGGCCGATCAGCAAGATCCACAACAGGTTGCTGGTATAGAATTGCTGCATGCCCAGATAGATGGTCTCCAGCGTGGCCTCTGGGGGTGTCACCGGCGTCGGCACGAAAAAGGCGAAGGCAAGCCCGGGAAGCAGGATGAAGACCCCGGCGACGCTGAGCAGCAGATCGCGATTGGTCCGCAACAGGTGCATCACGTCGTTCCAGCAGGCGGAAAGATCAAGCTTGCGGGTCATGGCGGGATTGGCCTCACTGCCTAAAGCGATTAAAGCGCTGCGCTAAACGGCACGGGGTCAAGGCGCAAGGCATTTGGCGTTCCGGTCCGGGCCGCTTCGGGTCACAAGGCAAGGGCACCATGGCAGTGAGCGATTCAACATCACAGGCAGAAGGGCCGCCGCAACCCGAATGGCGGGTCGATCCGGGCCTGCTGCCTTATCCGCAGGCGCTCGGCGTGATGGAAGACCGGAACCGCCGGATCGAGGCGGGGGAAGCCAGCGAACTGATCTGGCTGATCGAGCATCCGCCGCTGTACACCGCAGGCACCAGCGCGGACCCGGCAGAGCTGCTCAGCCGGCAGTTTCCGGTCTATGACACCGGGCGTGGCGGGCGTTACACCTATCATGGCCCGGGCCAGCGGGTGGGCTATGTGCTGCTGGATCTGCGTCAGCGCGGAAGGGACGTACGCTGCTTCGTGCATGCGCTGGAAGACTGGGTGATCGCAGCCCTCGGCGATCTGGGCGTATCCGCGCGCAGGGCAGAGGGGCGCATCGGTATCTGGACCGATACGCCCGCCGGGCAGGAGGCCAAGATCGGGGCGATCGGCGTGCGGGTGCGCCGCTGGGTGACCATGCATGGCTTCGCGGTAAACGTGAACCCGGACCTCACGCATTTCGGCGGCATCGTCCCCTGCGGCATTGCCGAATATCCGGTTACCAGTCTCGCCGATCTCGCAATCAAGGCCACGATGGCGGATCTGGATGCCGCGCTGGCGGCTCATGCCCCGCGCTTTCTTGCAGCGCTGGGCCCGACGTGCCAAGGCTTGGCAGCACAGGAGACATCACGATGAGATTGAGGCATATCCTTCTGGGGACGTCGCTCGCAGTGGCAGCCCTGACACTGGGCGCGTGCGAGAAGAAGGCTGCTGATGGTGCCGGGGTTGCGCAGGGGCGCGCACCGGAGGGCACGATCAGCGATGAACTGCCCAATCTGGATCTGCTGCCAAACGATGCGCCGCTCGCCAACCCTGCCGATTTGCCCCCGGTTCCTGGTGTGCCCGGGGCGACTGCACCCGCCGCGCCCGCGCCGCCTGGCGCTTCTGAGGCTCCCGCGCCCGTGCGCGCACCATCGGAACCTGCGCTTGAGGGGTCGATTGCCGAGTAGCGCTTTTCCGGCGACTGCCAGAACGCGTCTGTCTTAGGCCACGTACACTGTCGGATCGACCAGCCCGGCATCGGCAAATCCCGCCTTGCGCAGGCGGCAACTGTCGCACAGGCCACAGGCCTTGCCCTCCGGCGCAGGGTCATAGCACGACCAGCTCATCCCTGGATCAAGTCCCAGCCGTGCGGCTTCGGCGGCGATTTCGGCCTTGCCCAGGAACTGCAGCGGCGCGTGGATGGTGAACGGCTGGCCCTGGTCGCCGGCCTTGGTGGCGAGGTCCGCCAAGCGCTCGAAGCCCTGGATGAACTCGGGCCGGCAGTCGGGATAGCCCGAATAATCGAGCGCGTTGACTCCGATAAAGATGTCGCGCGCACCCAGCGCCTCGGCCCATCCCAACGTCAATGACAGGAAAATGAGGTTGCGCGCGGGTACATAGGTCACCGGAATGTCGCTGCCCACACCGGCCTTCGGAACGTCGATATCGTCAGTCAGCGCCGATCCGCCGAACTGGCGCAGGTCAAGCGGCAGTATAATGTGCCGTACCGCGCCGATATGCGCGGCGATCATGCGCGCGGCCTCGATCTCGATCCGGTGGCGCTGGTTGTAGTCGATGGTCAGCGCGGCAACGGCAAAGCCCTGCTCGATCGCGCGCGCAGCCGACACCATGGAATCGAGCCCGCCCGAGAGAAGGACGACGGCGGTTTTCTGAGGCTGGGTCATTGGATTGCGCATATTGTGCGAAGGCGCGGCCCGCAAACCAAAAAATCGGGCCGCGCGGACATGTCCGGCGGCCCAGTGAGGTCGTTAAGACCTGAATGGAGGAAAGCGTACCGAGTCCGGCACCGGGCCACCTTAGATGTGATGTGGTTAAGAAAGCGTGCACCGCGATGCGCGTGTCGTATCAGCCTCAACAGGCGCCGGCGTACCGGCCTTCCATCGCGAAGGCGAAAGGCGCGTTCTGCGCGATGCCCTGGGATTCGATCTGGATCAGCCCGCGGCCTTCATACTTGATTGTCGTCCGGCCCGATCCTCCGCTGGGGCAGCGATAGGTCACGGTGACCTCATCGGGCTCGTCCGAGACGACAAAGCGGTTGCACTGGACATCCTTGTGACGAAGCTGGAGCAGCTTGCGAGGATCGCGCACACACATTTTGCTGGCTGCATCGGGGCTGCCGCGTTCCTGAAGTTTCCACAGCCCGGGCTGCACCTTGTTCAGCATGGCAAGCTCGGGACCCTGTGCGGGAGCGGGGACGCAGGCCAGTCCCGTCGCTGCTGCAACAACGGCCAGGAATTTCCAGCGGAAGGGAAAAATCGTCATCTGGTGTAACCTTATCGTTCATTCCTGCCCCAAAAGACCGGCAGGAACTGTCATGTGTGTGCGACCCGATACAGGTTTCTTGCCCCAGGCAATGATGGGCTATTATCCATCAATCATGGCCAAATCATCTGGTAAATGTGGCGGGTTTGCGGCCCGAAACGGGACATTCCGGGCGGGCTGTTATTGCGCAGCCGCCGGCGGATCGATGTGGAAGGCGCGCGAGCAGAACGCGCAGTCGACAACGATGGTGCCGGTATCGCCGACCATCTCGGCCTGCTCCTCGGGCGGAAACCGGCCGATGACATCGCGGATATGGTCGAGATTGCAGCGGCATCCCTTGACCAGCGCCGCGCCATCCTCCGCACGCACCTCGTCCTCTTCGTGGAACAGCCGCCACAGCAGGTCGCGCCCGTCGACCGAAGGATCGAGCAGTTCGGAATGGGTCAGGGTGCTCGACAGGATGGAAACATGCTCCCACTGGGGATGGTCGAGCCGGACGTGCAGCCGCTCGCGGCCTTCCTCGCCCTCGGGCAGGTGCTGGACCAGATAGCCCGCGCTGCGGCAGCCGGTGGCGTCGCTCTCGATCGCGATTCGGATCAGCGTCGGCACCTGTTCGGACTGGGTGAAATAGCTCTCGCACGCCTGCGACAGCGAATCCCCGTCCAGCGGCACGATGCCCTGATAGCGACCCTTGCCGAAGCTCTGGTCAAAGGTCATTGCGAGGTATCCCTTGCCGAATAGCGCGAACAAGGAGGGGTTGGCGCCCAGCCGGGCAAGCCGCTCGGCATCGAAGCGGACATGCCCGCGTAGCTCGCCGCCGCGATAATCGACCACCAGCAACTCGACGATGCCGCCCTCGGTCTGCGCCTGGATTGTCACCTGGCCGCCATCCTGCTTCATCAGCGACCCGATCAGCGCGGCCAGCGTGATCGCCTCGGCCAGCACCAGCTTGATGCAGGTCGGGTAATCATGCGCGGCAAGGATCTGGCGCAGCACGCTGTCCAACCGCACGAAGCGGCCGCGCGCATCGCGGGCGGGAAGGGTGAAATGGACGGGCAGGGCTTCGAAGGGCGATGTCATGCGCCGCTATATGGTGTGGGCAAGGGTGCGCGTCAAACCCGGCAGTGCCGCTGGTCTCTGAATCACCCTTGCTGCGCGACGTCGGCCAGAGGTTCGTCGTCCAGTTCACCCTCCATGGCCGCGACGCTGGTGGCCACCGCCAGGTCGCCGGTGACGTTGATAACCGTGCGCCACATGTCAAGAATGCGGTCGAACGGCAGCAGGAAGCCGATGACCAGCGCTGTCTGGCCCGGCGTGATGCCGATGACGTCGAGCACCGCGGCCATCAGGAACAGCGACGCCGAGGGCACCGATGCCGTGCCGATCGAGACCAGCACCGTGGTCAGCGCAATCGTGGCATAGTCGCCGATGGTGAGCGGCACGCCAAAGATCTGCGCGGCAAACACCGCTACCGCCGCCACATAGAGTGCGGTGCCATCCATGTTGATCGTCGCCCCCAGGGGTATCACCGAGGATGCGACCGCCGGGCGGATGTGCAGGCCTTCCTTGGCGGCAGTAAGCGTGACGGGCAAGGTTGCTGCGCTCGAGCTGGTCGAAAAGGCCAGAAGCTGGGGCGCGCGCGCGGCCGTGAAAAAGGCCAAAGGCGAGCGACCCGCAAACAACCGCACCATCCCGCCATGAATTACGATCATGTGCGCAGCGCCGCCCAGATAGATCACCAGCACCAGCGAGAGCACGGTGACAAACGCCGAGACGCCCTCGCTGCCCATCACCGATGCGACCAGCGCGAACACGCCGATCGGTGCTACCTCCATGACGATATGCGTGACCTTGAGCATCGCGGCCGACCCCGCGGCGAACAGCCGGGTGAGCGGCTTTGCTGGCTCGCCCGCCATCAGCAGTCCCGCGCCCAGCAGCACGCCGAAGAATATGATCGCCAGGATGTCGCCTGCGGCAAAGGCGGCAAAGACATTTTCGGGAACAATCGCCATCAGGCGTTCGCCGAGCGGCATCGGCGCATCCGGCGCGTCGGAGGTCGCGACAGCATCAAGCGTAACACCGCGCCCGGGCTGAAGGATCAGCGCGCCCGCCAGCCCGAACAGGATCGCAACGAACGTCGTCGCCATATACAGGACCATTGATCTGAGCCCGATCGAGCCCAGCTTGGCCGGGGCCGCCATCGACGCGACCCCCGAAACCAGGGTCACGAACACCAAAGGGACGATCAGCATGCGGATCAGCCGGATGAAGAGATCGCCGATCCATTGCAGCTGTGCGGCCGCCGGCCCCATCAGCCAGCCGGTCAGCGCGCCCAGCACGAGCGCGGCCAGAATACGCTGCCACAGGGGAATGCCGAACCAGATCGCTGCCAAGTTTTTCATGTGACCCATCAATACACGGACCGGGACTTGGTTCACGTCCTTTGGTGGTATAATTCGAATAAGCTTGGTCGCGCGGACGCAGCGTTCAGCTTTATGAAGGCGCGGCGGTTTGCCTACGTCGTGCTGCGGCGGACGCCGGGGCCCAGGGGTTGGATAGCACTACAGTCGCCCTGGATTCCGGCGTTCGCCGGAACACGGTGGCGCTTGAGGGCGACTCTCGGCGCAGGGCGTTCGCCAAGCTCGGGCTTAGCGGGGGGTGGGCTTTGGAAATTGCATTTGGCAAAGGACCAACCCAGCATTGGCTTCAATCTCGCGGCTGGTTTTCGTTGCTAGGGTCAGGGCCGAAAAAGATTTCGTTTAGCCCGCCGATCAGCGCCACCATAAAGCCCCAGAAAAGCCAGAACATGAACCCGAACACAACCATTGCTAGACCAAGCAAGGCATCGTTCCAACTGTATCCCCATCCAAGATGAAATGCAGCATCAGCAGCGGCCGAACATGTGAATATGGCTACGATGCCGATCCAAAAAATGATGAACGCGCGCCCCACATGCGCGAGAGTTCGGTTTAGCTTGTGCACGCGTGAGGCATAACTCATCGATGCAGTGTAAAATTTGGTGCAGGAACCTTCAACCCAAATTCTGACATCTGAGCGTATGACCAACAATTCGTGGAAATATTCTGCTTTTCGCGCATTTTACCCCGTATACCTTCCCGCCGTCTCCCTGATCAGCGCGATCATGTTGGGGATGCCTTGGGTGCGGTTGGAGGAAAGCTGATTCTTCAGATCGAACGGGGCGAGCGCGCCTTCGATGTCTGCGCCCGCAACCTCTGCCGGAGCCTTGTCCTGCACGCTCAGCAGCACCAGCGCGATGATGCCCTTGGTGATCGCGGCGTTGCTGTCGGCGAGGAAGTGCAGCGACCCGTCGTCGGTGCGGGTGGGATAGACCCAGACCGAGGCGGAGCAGCCGCGAACCAAAGTCGCGTCGGTCTTGAGCGCGTCGGGCATCGGATCGAGCGTGCGCCCCAGATCGATGATCAGCCGATAGCGGTCGTCGGCGTCGAGGAATTCATATTCTTCGGCCAGTTCGGCCAGGCTTGGGGCCGGGGTGGGGGCTGTGCTGCTCATGCCAGCGCAGATAGCGACGCGGGCGTGCAAAGTCACCCCGCCGCGGCCGGGATTTTCTTAAAGCTCGACCCCGGCGGCGATCGCCTCGAGCTTGCGGATGCGTTCCTTGAGATCGGCGATCTCGATGCGCGAATGCGTCGAGGGCGATCCGCCGTCGCTCAGCGGGTGGCTGCGCGCCTCCATTTCGTGGCGCTTGAACGCCAGCCAGTCGCGCCAGCCGCGCAGCGCGGTGGATGAGACCAAGGCAATGGCCAGCAAGGCCGATGTGGCTATCGTCAGATAGAGATAGGCGCTTTCCATGATATTACCCTTTACGGCCCCCGCCGCCCGGTTGAAGGTTCATGCGCCGCATCAGCGGTCGCGCAGTTTTTCGATTTCGAGGCTGAGGTCGCTGGTCTGGCGCTGATCGGTGATCACGCGCTCCAGCACGTGCACCCGCTCCTTGAGCAGTCGGACATCCTCGCGCAGCCGCGCCGCCTCGGCGGTTTCGGCGGGCCTGGCGAGCCGCTCGTTGCCGTCCTCGTCCTCCACGATGCCGTGCTGCGCCTTGTAACGCGCTTTCAGGACGCTCGCTGCCATCACCATGAAAACTATGGCTACGACCATGGAAAAGGGGTTGTCGAACATCGTGCGTTACTCCGTAATCAGCTCGGTTGCTTCTCGCGCAGATCCTCGATCTGCTGGGCCAGATCGTCGCGGCTGCGGCCATCGGTGATGATGCGCTCCAGAGTGCGGACGCGCTGTTCGAGCCTGTCGTTCGCCGGCGGCCGTTCCATTGCGCGGGCCTTGGCGATTTCCAGTTCCAGCTGCAGCGTCTTGCGCTTGTGATGGGTCCAGATTGCCAGTCCGCCGACCATGAAGGGTGCCAGCGGAATGAAGGCGTAAAGGAAACCGAAATCGAACATGGTGTGCCCCCAGAGGTCAGTGTGTCAGTTGGTCCGCTTGTCGCGCCCCATCAGTTTGCGCGCTTGTCGCGCAGGGCCTCGATCTCGTGGGTCAGCCGGTGCGCGTCATCGGTGACGATGCGCTCGACGTTGCCAAGCCTGTCCTTGATCGATCCGAGTTCGGCGCGCAGCTGGGCATTCTCCTGGCTCAGCAGCTTGATCCGCTCGACCGATTCGAGGTCGGTCCTGGGATAGATGGCCTTGCCCCAGCTGCTTTCGAGCGGATAGCCGTTCTTGATGCGGAGCCAGGTGTTGGCGACCCAGCCGGCGGTGCCGATGGCGACGATGATCGAGATCATCGGGCCCAAGGCTTGAAACAGTGCAATCTTGTCACTCATGCTCGGTCCTTCTCAATTCTCAGCCGGTCGATTTCGTCGGCAAGGCGGCTGCTAGAGCTGTTGGCGTCGGTGGCGATGCGTTCCAGCACCGCGATGCGTTCTTCCAACCGTCCGATCTTGCCGGTTAACTGCTCGTTTTCGTTGGTGAGCAGCGATATTTTTCGATCAGCGTCGGGATCGGTTCGTTCAATGACTTTACCGGTCCACTGATCTTCGAGCGGATAGCCATGCTTGGCGCGGATCCAGGTGGTGAACACCCATGCGCTCATCGACAGCATGACAATCGCGATTACAAACCCTGGTCCACCCCAGCTCATGATGCTCTCCTCAAACCTGCTTGTGCGTTTCGCCTGTCAGCGCAGGCTTTCGATCTCGTCGGCCAACCGCGTGTTCTTGGCGGTGTAGAACAGCTCGACATCGGCCAGGCGGCGGTCGATCTCACGGAACCGGGCCTTGACGTCGCGCGCGGTGCGGGTCGGCGACTGGCGCACGCCCTGCCAGAACTTCTGGTCCTGATCATCGGTGTACAGATGCGCAGGCTTTTTCTCGGCGAGGAAGCCCATTGCGATATAGCCCAGCAAAGCCCATCCGGTCATCAGCGTCAGCAGTATCGCAGCGACACGGATCCAGACAACGTCGATCCCGGTATAGTCGGCGATGCCGGCGCACACGCCCATCACCTTGCCGTTCTGCTTGTTGCGATAGAACTTGGTCTTGCGCGGTGCGGGCGCCTCGTACCTGTATTTGTCCAGCCGGCTCATTTTTTTACCCTTTCCTTCAGCAGGCGCTCAACCTGTTCCAGGCCATAATCGTCCTGGTCATCCGAGCTGGTGAGCCGCGCCGGGCGCCAGTCGGGGTTGTCGGCGGAGATGATCCGCTCGACCGTATCCATGCGGTCATCCAGGCGGCGCGCCATCGCGTGCAGCTCTTCCAGCAGGTTCTCATCCGAGCTGGTGAGCGTCGCGGCGGTCTTCCACTTGGTGATGTAGTGAAAGATGATCCAGGGCAGGCCGATGAACAGCATGCCGACGACGAAGATGGGGACGAGGATATCTTCCATCGGATCAACCTTCCTTCTTCAGGGCGCGCTTCATCGCCTCGAGCTCTTCGTCGACCTTGTCGGACCCTGCGAGCGCGGCAAACTCGTCGTCGAGGTTGCGCTGGCCCAGTACCTTGCGTTCGTCCTCGGCCATGCCCAGCGCATCGGCGCGGCCCTCGGCCATGTCGACGCGGCGTTCGAGCAGGTCAAAGCGGCTGAAGGCTTCGCGGACCTTGTCGCCATTGTACATCGTGCGCAGCTTGACGCGGTTCTCTGCGCTTTCCAGCCGGCTCATGATGTTGTTCTGGCGCATCCGCGCTTCGCGCAACTTGGCCTGCAGCTTGGCGATGTCCTGCTCCGAGGCGCGCAGTGCGTCATCGAGCACGTTGATTTCGACATTGAGCTGATCGGCCATATCGGCGGCTTTCTTCTTTTCGAGCAAAGCGGCGCGGGCGAGGTCTTCGCGGTCCTTGGAAAGCGCAAGTTCGGCCTTGTCGGTCCAGTCGGCCTGGAGCTGTTCCAGCTTGCTGACGTGGCGCTTCATTTCCTTCTGGTCAGCGATGGTGCGCGCGGCAGAGGCGCGGACTTCGACCAGGGTTTCCTCCATCTCGAGGATGATCATCCGGATCATCTTTGCCGGGTCTTCGGCCTTGTCGAGCAGCTCGGTAACATTGGCGGCAATGATGTCGCGGGTTCGAGAGAAAATTCCCATGGCGAAAACTCCGTTCTTCTAAAGGTCAGTCGATCTGATCAGGATCCAACATACCCCCTTTTGCTGGGTGAATAAAAGAGATTGGCCGGGACGGGGCAAGGGGGGGTAAGCGTCCCGGCCAAATCCGTCAGGCAAGGTACCGGACGGAAACCATTTTGCCGGCATCCACCCCGCGAGGGGCGGGCGAGGCGACGGCCTCGATGCTGGCGAAGGCGGTGACAAACAGGGTGGTGACCAGCATGAGCGCGGCGACCGTGGTGATCAGCGTGGACTTGAAGACACCGTCTTCCTGCGTCGTCTGATCGTTGGTCTGGTTCGCGTAACGCACTGGCTTTCTCCCTTTTACCGCTGTGTGTCGGTGTTGCCAGAAGCATTGCAGGGTGCGTGCCAATTCGAAAAACACAGTAATAGCAACAAGTTAGAAAAATCTGCCGCGGCGCCTGTTGGTTAGGATTGCCATGTGTTGGGATTTTGCACTATCTCTTGGTGCATGGAACGGGGCAGTCAGTTCATCGGGGAGTCAGGTGCGTTTCTGGACG
>JBKBTF010000069.1:0-15716 GCA_046291395.1 Blastomonas sp.
TTGGACGCCTCGACCGCGCCCTGACTGAGTTTGGACCCTAACATGTTACCTGAAATCGTCATCATCGGCCGGCCCAATGTCGGCAAGTCCACCCTGTTCAACCGTCTGGTCGGCAAGAAGCTGGCGCTGGTCGACGACCAGCCCGGCGTGACGCGCGACCGCCGTCTGGGCAAGGCGGAGCTGCTCGGCCTGCATTTCCAGATCGTCGATACCGCAGGCTATGAGGACGAGGACCCGGAGACGCTTCCGGGCCGGATGCGCAAGCAGACCGAGCAGGCGGTCGCCACCGCCCGCGCCGCCCTGTTCGTGTTCGATGCACGCGCCGGAATTACGCCGCTGGACGAGGAAATCGCCCGCTGGCTGCGCACCACCCGCACCCCGATCATCCTGATGGGCAACAAGGCCGAAGGCCGCGCGGCTGACGGTGGCCTGATGGAATCCTATTCGCTGGGGCTGGGCGAGCCGATCGCGTTCAGCGCCGAACACGGCGTGGGCATGGCCGAGCTGTTCGACGCGCTGCGTCCGCTGATCGAGGACTGGGACGAGGGCAACGATGACGGCACGCAGATGCCCGCAGTCAACCTGGATGCCGAATCGGTCGACGAAAGCGCGCTCGAAGCCGCACCGCTGCAGCTTGCCATCGTCGGGCGCCCCAATGCGGGCAAATCGACGCTGATCAACACCATCCTGGGCGAGGACCGGCTGATCACCGGGCCCGAGGCCGGGATCACCCGCGATTCGATCGCCATCGACTGGACCTGGAATCCTGCCGACGGCGCGCCATCACGACCGGTGCGGCTGATCGATACCGCGGGGATGCGCAAGCGCGCCAAGGTGGTCGACAAGCTCGAAAAGCTCTCGGTCGCCGATGCCAAGCGCGCGATCGATTATGCCGAGGTCGTCGTGCTGCTGCTCGACGCCACCCGCGGGCTCGAGCTGCAGGAACTCAAGATCGCCGACAACGTGCTCAAGGAAGGCCGCGCACTGATCATCGCGATCAACAAATGGGATGTCGCCGAGGAGGCCTCGAGCCTGTTCAACGGCATCAAGGCCGCGCTCGACGAAGGTCTGGCGCAGCTCAAGGGCGTGCCGGTGCTGACCATATCGGGGATCACCGGCAAGGGTATCGACGTGCTGCTGAAGGTGGCGTTCGAGACCCGCACCGCATGGTCGCGCCGCGTCTCTACCGGCCAGCTCAACCGCTGGTTCGAAATGGCGGTCGAGACCAACCCGCCACCCGCGCCCGGTGGCAAGCGGATCAAGCTGCGCTATATCACCCAGGCCAAGGTGCGTCCGCCCGGCTTCATCATCTTCGGCACCCGTGTCGACGAGCTTCCAGAAAGCTATTCGCGCTATCTGATCAACAGTCTGCGACGTGACCTGGACTTCGGTGCGGTGCCGGTGCGCCTGACCTATCGTGCGCCCAAGAACCCGTTCGCCAAGGGTTAGGCATGATCGGCTCCAAAATGGCTGTATTGCGCCGAATACCGAAAGGTTATTCGTACAGCGCAAGACTTCGTTTACCACTGCGCGCCTAAATTAGACCCGGAGTGCTTTGGGGCACGGCGGGAGATTGCATCATGTCCTATCTGGAGGCACCGTTGATCAACTGGTCGACCTTTGCCGAAGCGCGCGCGACGCTGGGGACCGACTTCGTCCGGATCCTGGGCTATTTTCGCGAGGACGGGACCAAGTCGGTCGATGCCATCGAGGCGGCGATGCGCGATAAGAGCGCGGCCCGCCTGGTCCTGCCCGCGCACACGCTCAAGGGCGAATCATGGCAGTTCGGCGCGGAGAAGCTGGCGATGCTGGCCGAAAAGATCGAGATGATCGCGCGGCATTGCGTCGAGACCCAGCAGGAGCCCGACGAGCTGCTCGAGGATATCGTCGGCCTGAGCGATGTGTTCCGCCTGTCGCTGACGGCGCTGGAAAAAGAAGCCAACCCCCTGGTCGAACGGCGCAGCTTCGGCCGCCGCAGCCCGGGCCCAGCCTCCGTCATGGGCGCACAGCGCAGCTTCGGGCGCGGCTGACCTTCCCGCATTCCACCGCGCGGGTCTCTTGACCGGGCCGGATAGCAGTCATATCTGGGCGGAATGGCTATCCGTCCCATCCTTGAAGTGCCCGATCCGCGGTTGAAGACCGTCTCCACCCGTGTGGAGACGTTCGATGACGACCTGCGCAGTCTCGTCGCCGACATGTTGGAGACGATGTACGACGCGCCTGGCATTGGCCTCGCCGCGATCCAGATCGGCGTGCCCAAGCGCGTGCTGGTGATCGACCTGCAGAACGAGGGCGAGGACGGCGAGCCGGTGCGCACCCCGAGGGTGTTCATCAACCCCGAAATCCTCGATCCGTCCGACGAGCATACGCTGTACAACGAGGGTTGCCTGTCGGTCCCCGACCAGTACGCCGAGGTCGAGCGCCCCTCGACGATCCGCGCCCGCTGGCAGGACCTCGACGGCAAGGTGCACGAAGAGGCGATGGACGGGCTGATGGCGACCTGCCTCCAGCACGAGATGGACCATCTCGAAGGCGTCCTCTTCATCGACCACCTCTCGCGGCTCAAGCGCCAGATGGTGCTGAAAAGGCTGGAGAAGCTGCGCAAGGCGGCTTGAACGCTACGCGTTCGCTGCCCAAATCCGCTCTCCTGCGCAGGCAGCGGCCCATCTCCTGCACTCGCCACCAGATGCACCATCCGCAGCTGGATCCCCGCCTTCTCGGGGGAGCGTAGAAGGGGTCGGCAGTTGTCCCCAGCGCGGTGGCATTGCCCCATTGCCAACCCCGTCCCTGCGCTTTAGGTTCGCTTTTCGTTCCTTTTCATCGTGCGGGGAGTTTTCATGGACCTGGGGGTCGCAGCCTTTATCGTCATTGCCTTGATCGCAGGCCTTGCCATCGGCTGGTGGCTGGGCGGACGCCCGATCGCCGATGTCCGCGTCGAGCGCGAGGAAGCGCAGGCCGCGCTCAAGGATCTGCAGGAACGCTTCAACGCCGCGATCCGCGATCTGGCGGGCGCGAGCGAACGCGCCAAGCTCGCCGATGATCTGTCGCTGCGGCTGGAGGCCGTGCGCACCGACAACGCCGCGCTCTCGGGCCAGCTCGCCGCTGCCGCCGAGCGCGCGCGCCAGGCCGACGAGCTTGCCGCGCGCCTCGACGCGCTGCGCGCCGACCACGCCGCCGCTGCGCGCGAACTCGCCACGATGAAGGCCGACGCCGCCAACCACGAAAAGCAAATTCGTCTGCTGGTCGAGGCACGCGAGCAACTGACGCAGCAGTTCGGCGAGGTCGGCAATAAATTGCTGGGCGAGGCGCAAAAGGCGTTTCTCGAGCGCGCCGACCAGCGCTTTATCCAGTCCGAAGAGCGGCACGAGGAAAAGATCAAGACGCTGCTGGCGCCGGTGGGCGAGCGGCTCAAGGAATATCGCGAACAGGTCGACAAGATCGAGCAGTCGCGCACCGAGGCTTATGGCGACCTCAAAGGGCTGATGGACCAGATGCGCACCGGGCAGCAACAGGTGCGCGACGAGACCGCGCGGCTGGTCAACAGCTTGCGCAACGCCCCCAAGGCGCGGGGTCGCTGGGGCGAGCAGCAGTTGCGCAACGTGCTCGAAAACTGCGGGCTAGCCGAGCACACCGACTTCCTGATGGAGGTCAGCATCGAGACCGACGAAGGCATGCGGATGCGGCCCGATGCGGTCATCCGCATCCCGGGCGGCCGGTCTTTGATCGTCGATGCCAAGGTGTCGCTCAACGACTATCAGGATGCGTTCGAGGCGGGCGACGACCTCGCCAAGTCCACCGCGATGGCGCGGCATTGCCAGTCGATGAAGACTCACGTCAACCTGCTCGGTGGCAAGGCCTATCAGACCCAGTTTGGCGATGCGCCCGATTACGTGATCATGTTCGTCCCCGGCGAACATTTCCTGTCGGCGGCGCTCGACCATGACTCGTCGCTTTGGGATTTTGCCTTTTCGCGCAAGGTGCTGATTGCGACGCCCACCAACCTGGTGGCGATCGCGCGCACCGTCTCGAGCGTCTGGCAGCAGGAAGCGCTTGCCAAGAACGCACGCGAGATCGCCGATCTGGGCAAGGAAATGCACGAACGCCTCGCCAAAGCTGCCGAAGACCTCAAGAAGGTCGGCGCCAATCTGGGCAAGGCGGTGTCGGCCTATAACGGCTTTGCCAACAGCTTCGAGGGCAGGTTGATGGTCACCGGACGCAAGTTCGAGAAGCTCAATATCGAGACCGGAAAACGCGAACTCGAACCGATCGCGGAAATCGAGGCGCTGCCGCGCTATGGCGACGCCGCACTGGTCGAGACGGATGCAGAGGTGAAGGACGCGGCGGAGTAAATCCGCCACCCCGCGCATCCGCCGTCATCCCGGACGTGATCCGGGACCCGGAGCCGGATCCTCCACGCACTTGACCCTGGGCCCCGGTTCAAGCCCGGGGTGACGACGAGTGGGGGCGCTGCGCAAGATGCGGTGCATTGGTCAAATCCTCTCCCCTCCCGCTTGCGCGAACGCTGCCAAAGCCCTCCCCCTCGATGGGGGTGGGTTGGGTGGGGGTCATCTCTCCGGATTGTTAGCCGGTGCCCAGACGCACCATCACCCTCACCGCTGCGACAAAGGCAGTCCTTCGACAAGCTCAGGACTGCCAAGTCTCGCTGCCTCTCCCATCAAGGGAGAGGCGAAAGGGGGCCTCGCCATCCGGCAGGAGGGCTTTTTAATGTCACTTCCCCGTGAATTTTTTCGCGAAGCCCATGATGTCGTTCATCGGGTTGCCGTCGCCGTCGCGATCGAGAAAGCCGGTGACCTTTTTCAGGGCGTCCTCGCCGCCGACCTGGGCGAGCAGGTCCTGCAACTTGTCCATCGGCAGGCCGGTGGATTGCGCGGCGGTGGTCACGGTGTCGCCGGGCTGAGGTGCGGCCCTGCCCAATGCTGCCATCGCCGATTGCACCTGCGCTTCGCTCAGGCCCACCTGTTTGGCGAGGCTGGCGATCCTGTCGGTGCCGCCGAGTTGGCCGACGATGTTGTTGAGGAAATCCATGAACACGTGCTCCCGTCGCTCGTTGCCTTTACCGGCGAAGGCCGGAAACCCGCCCAGGCTATCACCGGCAAACACGGATTGTCACGCCCGTCACGCCGGCAACATGGCCAAATCTGGTAAAATCGCCGCACGCCGCGCTTCCACCGAAAACAGCCGGTCGCGCGAATAGAAGCGCAATGGCCAGTCGCGCGCGCCTTCGGGCGCATCGAGCAGCGCGTTGACCTTGGCAACCAGCGGCAATGCGGCATCGATCCGCGCCAGGAACGCGGCGATGCCCACGGCATAGCAATGCGTGATCGTGGCATGGAAGCCGCTGCTGTCGGTGTTGGGCGTGCCTACAGAGACATTATGCCGCCGGATGATCTGCGGCAAGTCGCGCGCCGCATCCAGGTCGGGGCGCTCGGCGATCAGCCACAGGCAGGCGGCGACATGCGCCTCGTGCGTCCATTCGGTTCGCGCCAGGCTGGAAGCAACCAGCCGCTCGCCCATAAGGCGAACGGCTGATGAGGTTTCAAAATATCGTATCGTATGTCCGGTCATGATCGGGCTTTCGTATCGAAGCGCCCGATGATGTCCGGGCAATCAGGCAGCGACGGCCTGGCGTTGGGGGGCTGCGGCGCGGACCGCTTCGTCGACATGGTCCTCGAATTGCGCGAAGTTGTCGATGAACTGGCCGACCAGCTTCTGCGCGGTGGCGTCGTAATCCGCCTTGTCCGCCCAGGTGCCGCGCGGATCGAGGATCGCACTGTCGACGCCGGGAACGCTCACCGGAACCTCAAAGCCGAAGTTCGGGTCCTTGCGGAACTCGGTGTTGCCCAGGCTGCCGTCGAGCGCCGCATTGAGCAAGGCGCGGGTCGCCTTGATCGGCATGCGGCTGCCGACGCCGTATTTGCCGCCGGTCCAGCCGGTATTGACCAGCCAGCAGGTGACATTGCCCTTGGCGATCCGCTCTTTCAGCAGGTTGCCATAGACCGATGGGTGGCGCGGCATGAACGGCGCGCCGAAGCATGTCGAGAAGGTCGCCGACGGTTCGGTCACCCCGATTTCGGTGCCGGCAACGCGCGCGGTATAGCCCGAGAGGAAGTGATACATCGCCTGTTCGGGGGTCAGCCGCGCGATCGGGGGCAGCACGCCATAGGCATCGGCGGTGAGGAAGATGATGTTCTTGGGCACAGGGCCCAGATTTTCCGCCGAGGTGTTGGGGATGAAGTCGATCGGATACGAACCGCGGCTGTTTTCAGCCAGCGTGTTGTCGGCGAAATCGAGCGTGCGGGTGTCGGGGTCCATGACCACGTTTTCGAGCACGGTGCCGAACCGCTGGGTGGTGGCGTAGATCTCGGGCTCGGCCTCGGGCGAGAGGTTGATCATCTTGGCGTAGCAACCGCCCTCGAAGTTGAACACCGCGGTGTCCGACCAGCCATGCTCGTCATCGCCGATCAGCGTGCGGCTGGCATCGGCGCTCAGCGTGGTCTTGCCGGTGCCCGAAAGCCCGAAGAACACCGCGGTTTCGCCCTCGGGGCTGATGTTGGCCGAGCAGTGCATCGGCATCACGCCCTTGGTGGGCAGCAGATAGTTGAGAATGCCGAACACCGACTTCTTCATTTCGCCGGCATAGGCCGTGCCGCCGATCAGGATCAGCTTTTCGGTGAGGTTGACCGCGATCACGGTCTCGCTGCGCGTGCCGTGCCTGGCCGGATTGGCGCGGAAGCTGGGCAGATCGATGATAGTGTATTCGGGCGCAAAATCGGCGAGCTCGTCAGCCGTGGGGCGCACCAGCAGCGTGCGGATGAACTGGCTGTGCCAGGCGAATTCGTTGATGACGCGGACGTTGACGCGGTATTCGCTCTGCGATCCGCCGAACAGGTCCTGCACATAGAGTTTCGGCTTGGTGGCGAGAAAGCTGAGGAAATCCTCCTTCAGCGCGGCAAAATGTTCGGGGCTCATCGCGACGTTGGTCTTGCCCCACCATACCGAATTCTCGGTCTCGGCATCGCGCACGATGAACTTGTCGGTGGCGCTGCGGCCGGTGTGCTTGCCGGTGGCGACCACCAGAGCACCGCCAGCGGCGAGCGAACCTTCACCATTGCGCAGCGCCTCTTCAACCAGAGCTTCCGTTCCGAGGTTCCATTTCTGGTCGTCGGTTGCGGTAAAGCCCTGATCGGCAAGCGAGACTTTCGAAAATTTAGCCACTGAAACAATTCTCCCATGTCGCGGTCGCCGATGGCCGGGCGTGCGCCCCTCGACCAGCCTCGTGCTTTTTTGAGGCGACTCGCGTTGATCATCTGTCGTCTGTATTCGTCCAAGACCACTGGCCGCAGGTCTGTCAATAGCTGCTACCGGTGTCATAACCTGGGTAGGCTAATCGCTGTGCCTGTGCCTGCAGTTGCGCAGCCGGCTCAAACAGGCGCGATGCATAAAGCGGTTGTTCCTGAGGCCGCGATATGCGACCGGCAGGCAAGTTGATCGAGGAGGTTCCATCCCTGGCATGGCAGCAGTGATTGCGCTGGTCGATGACGACCGCAACATTCTGACATCGGTATCGATTGCGCTGCAGGCGGAAGGCTTTGTCACGCGCCTGTATTCGGACGGCGAGACCGCGCTCAAGGCGATCATCGAGACGCCGCCCGACCTGTGCCTGTTCGACATCAAGATGCCGCGGATGGACGGGCTGGAGCTGCTGCGCCGGGTGCGCGAGCACAGTGCCGTGCCGGTGATCTTCCTGACCTCCAAGGACGAGGAACTCGACGAGGCGCTGGGCCTGGCGATGGGCGCGGACGACTATATCTCCAAGCCGTTCTCACAGCGGCTGCTGATCGCGCGGATCAAGGCGATCCTGCGCCGGTCCGAACTGATGCGCACCCCCGATGCTGCCAGCGACGAGCCTGCCGCAGAGCCGATCGTGCGCGGTCGGCTGGAGATCGATCCGGCACGGCATATGGTGAGCTGGGACGGCCGGCGCGTGACGCTGACCGTCACCGAATTCCTGATCCTCGAGGCGCTGGCGGCGCGGCCCGGCGTGGTCAAGAGCCGTAACCAGCTGATGGATGCGGCCTATCAGGACGACGTCTATGTCGATGACCGCACCATCGACAGCCATATCAAGCGGCTGCGGCGCAAGTTCCGCGAAGTCGACCCCGAATTTTCCGCAATCGATACCCTGTATGGCGCCGGCTACCGTTTCTCGGGCGAATAACCCGCCCGTGCAGCGCATGAGCTGGACGCGGCGGGTTTCGCTGACCTGGCGGATTCTGGCGGTCAACATCTTCGCCATCGCCATGCTCGGCGGCGGGCTGTTGTATCTCGACAGCTATCGCGAGCAGATCATCCAGGAGCGGCTGGAGCAGGAGCAGCAGAGCATCTGGCTGCTGGCCCATGCGCTGGAACGGCTCGACGAAGCCGACCGGATCGCGATGATGACCGCAGTGGGCGCGCGCTATGGATCGCGCGTCAGGCTGTACGCGGAAACTGGCGCGTTGCAGCTCGACAGTTTCAGGCTTGCCCCGCCCACCTATCAGCTTCGCAATCCCGATGACGAACCCTGGCAGCGCCATGCCGCGCGGCTGCTCGATCAGGGCTTCGACTGGCTGGTCGATGCCGAGCGGGTGGACAGGTTCGCCGAACGGCAGCCCGACCGCCTGACCAACTGGGCCGAGGCGGTCGCCGCGCGCGGCAGTGGGTCTGCGCACGCGCGGATGCGCTATGCCGCCGACCGCACCCCGATGATCAGCGCCGCGATCGCGCTGCCGGAGGGCTCGGGCGTGCTGTTCACCAGCTACAACGCCCGCGACATCACCCGCATCGTGCGCGAGGAGCGCTACAACCTGGCGCTGATCGTGCTCGCGACGGCGCTGGTGTCTGTGCTGTTTTCGCTGTTTCTGGCGCGCACCATCGTCCAGCCGTTGCGGCGGCTGGCGAGCGCTGCGGTGCGGGTGCGGCTGGGCCGCGCACGCGAGGTGGTGGTGCCGCGGCTGCCCTCGCGCGGCGACGAGATCGGTCTGCTGGCTCGGTCGCTGTCGGACATGAGCCTGGCCTTGCGGCAGAAGATCGATGCAACCGAGGCGTTCGCTGCCGATGTCAGCCACGAACTCAAGAACCCGCTCGCGTCGTTGCGCTCTGCGCTCGAGGGGCTGGGCAGCGTCAAGGACGAGGGCCTGCGCGCGCAATTGTTCGATATCGCATGCAGCGACGTGCAGCGGCTCGACCGGCTGATCACCGATATTTCGGAAGCCTCGCGCGTCGATGCGCAGCTTACCCGCACCCGGTTCGAACCCGTCGATCTGGGCGAGATGATCGAGAACCTGCTCGATCAGCGCCGCGAGCGCGGGCTCAACCAGGGGCGCGAAATTGTCTTTGCCCGGCCCCGGCGCGGGGTCGCGGTGGTGATGGGCGAAGGGACCAGGCTTGAGCGGGTGATCTCCAACCTGCTCGACAATGCGGTGTCGTTCTCCCCGCCCGGCGGGCTGGTGCGGATCGAGGCGACGCAGGTCCGCATCGAGGAGCAGGCGCGGGTGCTGGTGCGGGTGATCGACGAGGGGCCGGGGGTAGAGCCCAGCGAACGCGAGGAGATCTTTCGCCGCTTCCACAGCGCCCGACCCGAAGGCGAGGCCTTTGGCCAGCACAGCGGGCTGGGCCTGGCGATTGCGCGGACGATCATCGAGGGGCATCATGGCACGATCAGCGTCGATGACCGCGACGACGGCATGCCCGGGGCGTGTTTCGAAATCCGGTTGCCGGGGATAGACCCGGCGGGGCTGCCGATATCACCGGCCTGATGCCCCGCAAAGGGCGCGGGGAACGGCAGGAAAAGGGGGAGGAGATGGGGCGGCCACCAGGACAATGCACCTATCCGGCAAGCTGTGTCAGCATCGGCGGGGCGGCTGTGCTGATCACCGGCGAGTCGGGAATAGGCAAATCGGAACTGGCGCTGGCGCTGATCGATCGCGGCGCGCGGCTGATCAGCGATGATCAGGTGACACTGCGCTGCGAGGGTGAATGGCTGGTGGCATCCCCTGCGCAGAACATCGCAGGCCAGATCGAGGTGCGCAATCTGGGGCTGATGTCGATGCCGCCAGGACCGGATTGCCCGGTGGCGCTGCTGATCGAGCTCAACCGCACCGCGCCGCGCTGGATCGAGCATTGCGACCGGCGGGCGATCCTGGGCGTTGCCATTCCGCAGATCATGCTGACACCCGACAGTGCGGTGCTGGCGATCAAGGCGGAAATGGCGTTGCAAGCTTATGGCCTGAAGCGCTAGGTCTGCCATCGAGTTGCGGCGCGTTGCGTGCCGCGCCAGGGGTGGCGATATGACCGGTTCCAACATTGATCAGTCGCCCGGTGTCGACCCGGGGCCCGCGCCGCAGCGGGTGATGCTGGTCACCGGGCTGTCGGGTGCGGGCAAGACCACCGCGCTCAAGACGCTGGAGGATCTGGGCTGGGAGGCGATCGACAACTTTCCGATCCGGCTGCTGCCCCTGCTGATGGACACGCCGCAATCGGCCGGTCGGCACGAGATGGGCCGGCCGCTGGCGATCGGCTTCGACACGCGCACCCGCGGCTTCGATCCGGCATCGATCGTGCGGCAGGTGCGCGAGCTGGAAAAGCACCCGGACTATGTGGTGAGCACCTTGTTCCTCGACTGCGCGGGGCGCGAGCTGCAGCGCCGCTATGCCGAGACCCGGCGGCGTCACCCGATGGCGCAGGACCGATCGGCCGAAGCGGGAATCGCCGAGGAGCGCGAATGGCTGCAGCCGCTGCGCCGCTGGTCCGAGAATGTCATCGACACCACCGACATGCCGATGTCCGATCTGCAGCAGGAAATCCGCCGCCGCTTCGCGCTCGAGCAATCGCCCACCAGCATCATCGTCACCAGCTTCGGCTTTGCGCGCGGCATGCCGCCCAGCGCCGATCTGGTGTTCGACATGCGCTTCCTGCGCAACCCGCACTGGGACCGCGATCTGCGCCCGCTGACCGGGCTCGATGCACCCGTGGGCGCGTTCGTGATGGAGGACCCGGCCTATCAGGGCGCCATCGACCGGATCGTCGATCTGCTGACGTTTCTGCTGCCGCGATATCAGGTGGGGGCAAAGGCCTATGTTCATATCGCGATCGGCTGTACCGGGGGGAGACACCGGTCGGTGTTCGTCGCCGAGGAAATAACCAAACGCTTGCAAGCAGCAGGCTTTTGTCCCACTGTCCAACATCGCAACCTGACGTCAAGACCCGTCGATGCCATAGAAGGTAGCCCCCTGCAGCCGCCCGTTTGATGGCGGAAAAGTGGGCAAGGAGAGAGTTCAGGCATTCGGCTCAGGGTCAGACCGAGACATCGTCAAGAACCAAGCAACTTGGCTCAGATACAGGCATATTGGTACAAGCATCCCCTATGATAGGTCTTATTCTCGTCACCCATGGACGGCTCGCGCAGGAGTTTCTGGTCGCGATGGAACATGTGGTCGGCAAACAGCAGAACATCGAAACCATCGCCATCGGTCCGAACGATGACATGGAACAGCGCCGCGCGGACATCGCAACCGCCATCGCCAAGGTGGACAGCGGCCAGGGGGTGATCGTGCTGACCGACCTGTTCGGGGGCACGCCGTCGAACCTTGCCATCTCGCTGCTCGATGCGGGCCGGGTCGAGGTGATCGCGGGCGTGAACCTGCCGATGCTGATCCGGCTGGAAGGTGCACGCCGATCAATGAACGTGCGCGAGGCGGTTGCCGCTGCTCGCGATGCCGGTCAGAAATATATCAGCGTTGCCTCTGACCTGCTGGGGCAGGAAAGCGCGCAATGAATACGCGAACGGTGATGATCACCAACGCGCGGGGCCTCCATGCCCGCGCCAGCGCCAAGTTCGTCACCGCGGTTGCGCGCCTGCCCGAAACGGTGAAGGTGCACGTCAGCAAGGATGACAATGTCGTCACCGGCACCTCGATCATGGGGCTGATGATGCTGGGCGCGGCGCGTGGCGACAGCATCATCATCAGCGTCGAGGGCGAGGGCGCCGATGCCGCGCTCAAGAAGCTTGTCGGGCTGGTGATGGACGGTTTCGGCGAGGACTGATCGTCCCGCCTGTTTTGCCATGACAACCGATCGGCACATCATCACCGGCTTTTCCAACCCCGCGGTCAAGGCTGCGCGGGCGTTGCGCGAGAAGAAGCACCGCAAGCGCGAGGGCCGCTTCCTCGCCGAAGGCTTGCGGCTGCTCACCGAGGCGCGCGAGGCGGGAATCGTGCCTGAAGCGCTGTGGCTGGGCCAGAACCGCGACCCGCACCCGCTGGTCGATGCGCTCGAGCAGGCGGTGACGCAGGCGGGCGGCACGATCTACGAGACAAGCACCGACATTCTCTCCAAGATATCGGGCAAGGACAACCCGCAGACCGTGCTCGGCGTGTTCGCGGACCTTCCGGCATCACTGGCCGGGCTCGACCGCAGCCGGTCGGGCATCTGGCTGGTGGCGCAGGCGATGCGCGATCCGGGCAACCTTGGCACCATGCTGCGCACCTGCGATGCGGTGGGGGCGGGCGGGCTGATCCTTGTCGACCAGTGCGTCGATCCGTTCTCGGTCGAGGCGGTGCGCGCGAGCATGGGCGCGGTGTTTACCGTGCCGCTGGCGCAGGCCGACTGGGGCGAGTTCCTCACCTGGCTGCGCGCCGGGGCGGGGCAGCTGGTCGGGACCAGCCTCAACACCGACCACGACTATCGCGGCGCCGCTTATGCCAGCCCCACATTCCTGCTGATCGGCAACGAGGCGCAGGGACTGCCCGAGGCGTACGAGGCCGAGTGCGACCTGCTGGTGAAAATCCCGATGCTGGGCAAGGCCGACAGCCTCAATGCCGCGGTGGCTGGCGCAGTGATGGCCTATGAGGTGCTGGCGCAGCAGGGGTGAGTGGTTCGCTCTCTCCCTGAAGGGGAGAGGGCTTTATTCCCCCCGCAACCGCCTCTTCCCCTTCAGCCGGCTGGTCAGGTGATACCGCCCGCAGCGGTCGCAGGCATAGGGGCGCAGATCGACGTCCGCCGCCAGCGCTGCGGCAATGGCCTCTGCCTCGCTGGCATAGCGGCGCTTGCGCTGGCAGATGCTGAGGCGGGTGCTGGGCATGGTTCCTCTTGCACCACCGCGCTGCTTTGCGCCATGACGATGGCATGATCACATGCTTGAGGCGTCGCGCCATCTCCGTTCTGGCCCTGGCGGCCGCTGTCTCACCCCTGGCCGCCGTCGCGCAGGACAAGCCCGCCCCGATCAGCGAATCCGAGGTGCGCGAGCATATCGCGGTGCTGGCGAGCGACAATTTCGAAGGCCGCGCGCCCGGCACTTCGGGCGAGACCAAGACGCTCGATTATCTGGCGAAGACATGGGCATCCTACGGGCTGGTTTCGGGTACCAATGACGCGGGCACGCCCTGGTTCCAGCCGGTGCCGCTGGTCGAGCGCAAGCCTTATGCCCACAGTTTCAGCGCGATGCGCGGCACCCGGGCGATCCGGATCGACAGCGACGCCGTGATCCTCGCGAGCAGGGACACGCAAGGCCGGGCCAGCGGAGAACCGTTGTTCGTCGGTTTTGGCGTCGGTGCGGACGGCAAGCTCAACGCCGATGTCGCAGGACGCATCGTCATCATGCTCTCGGCCGAACCGAAGTTCGAAGGCACCGCCAAGCTGCCGGGCCGGCGCGAGCGCGAGAAACTGATGGCTGAAGCAGGCGCGGCGGCGGTGCTGCTGACTGCGCCCGATGGCATGTCCTGGGGCAGCGCGCGCACCGCTCTGGGCAGCGGATCGATGCGGCGGGCGAGCGACGATGCCGCGCCGCCGATCAGCGGTCTGCTGCGCGCAGATGCGGTCAAGGCGCTGCTCAAGCCCGCCGGACTGTCGCCGACAGCGGCGATGCGGATGGCGGGCGATCCCGGCTTCAAGCCGGTCAGCCTGCCGGTGACGCTCGATCTGGCGGCGACCACCAGCGTGCGCGCGTTCGAAAGCCACAACGTCATCGCCAAGCTGCCGGGCAAGACGCCAGGATCGGGCGCGGTGCTGCTGCTGGGGCACTGGGACCATTTCGGCATCTGCCGCAGCGAGGAGGCCGAGGACCGCATCTGCAACGGAGCGGTCGACAATGCCAGCGGCATGGCAGTGCTGCTGACCATTGCCGAACGGCTGGCGCGCAGTGCTGAGGCGGGCGCGCCGCTCGACCGCGACGTCTATTTCATGGGCACCACCGCAGAAGAGCGCGGGCTGCTGGGCGCCTATCATTTCGCGGACAATCCGGTCGTGCCGCTCGACCAGATCCTGATCGCGCTGAACATCGACACCGTGGCGATCGCACCCAGGGGGGCTCCGGTGGCGATCGTCGGGCGCGGCGAGACCGGGCTCGACGAGATCGTCGATCGGATCGCGATCGCTGGCGGGCGCACGGTGGAGACAGGGACCGAGGCCAACGCCTTCATCCGCCGCCAGGATGGCTGGGCGCTGGCCGCCAAGGGAGTCAAATCGATCATGGCGGGCGGATCGTTCGCCGACATGAAACTGCTGCAGGCGTTTCTCACAACGGTCTATCACCAGCCCGATGACGAGCTGACCGATGCCACGCCGCTGGGCGGAGCCGCCGACGACGCCAATCTGCACGTCGATCTGGTCCGCCATTTTGCCGATGAAGCGAAATATACCCCCGCAGCCACTGGCGATTGACGCGCAGCTTGGTTACATGGGCCGCCACCAGAAACCAGATTCGGATCAAGAAAGTGGCATTCCGCATGGACATCCCCCTCGGCCTTACCTTTGATGATGTCCTGCTGCGGCCTGCGGCATCGGAAATCGTGCCCAGCCAGGCCGATACCGCGACGTATCTGACCAAATCGATCCGGCTGAACATTCCGGTGCTGTCCTCGGCGATGGACACCGTGACCGAGGCGCGGATGGCGATCGTGATGGCGCAGTTGGGCGGCATCGGCGTGCTCCACCGCAACCTCAGCATCGAGGAACAGATCGCCGCGGTGCGTCAGGTCAAGCGCTTCGAAAGCGGCATGGTGGTCAACCCGATCACCATCACCCCGGATGCCCCGCTTGCAGAGGCGCAGGCGCTGATGCGGCTGCATTCGATCTCGGGAATCCCGGTGGTCGAGGAATCGGGCCGTCTCGCGGGCATCCTCACCAACCGCGACGTGCGCTTTGCCGAAAACCCCAACCAGCCGGTGCGCGAGTTGATGACCTCGGAGAACCTTGCCACCGTCCCCGCCGATGTCGGCCAGGAAGACGCGCGCCGCCTGCTGCACCAGCGCCGGATCGAGAAATTGCTGGTGGTGGACGCCAACTATCACTGCATCGGCCTGATCACGGTCAAGGACATCGAAAAGGCGGTGATGAACCCCGATGCGACCAAGGATGCCGCAGGCCGTCTGCGCGTCGCCGCCGCCTCGACCGTCGGCGAGGCCGGCTGCGAGCGCAGCAAGGCGCTGATCGATGCCGAATGCGATGTCATCGTGGTCGATACCGCGCATGGCCACTCCAAGATGGTCGCGGTCGCGGTCGAGGCGATCAAGAAATATTCGAGCAAGGTGCAGGTGATCGCGGGCAATGTCGCCACCGCCGGCGCCACCCGCGCGCTGATCGATGCGGGCGCCGACGGCATCAAGGTCGGCATCGGCCCCGGTTCGATCTGCACCACCCGCGTGGTCGCAGGCGTCGGC